>NZ_JBFBAK010000011.1:0-311936 GCF_040689485.1 Streptomyces sp. NPDC051322
CGACCACGGGCTCGGCGGGATCTGGGCCATGGCATGGCTCTATTCGGCGGGCATTCTGCTGATCGGCCGCCCGCTCCTCCTTTCTCAGGTGACTCAGGTGACTCAGGCGGCGCGGTCCTCGACGCGGTCACCAGGTGGCGCGCACCTGGCGGATGATCCGCCGGCGCAGCCGCACTCTGCGGCTGCCGTCCCGGTGCAGGGTCAGTCGGTCCAGCTCCCAGTGTCCGTACTCGGCATGGTCGGTGAGCAGACGCGTCGTCTCCGAGCGGGAGACCCCGCGCGGCACGTACACGTCGACAAATTCGTATTCCGGCATCGCATCTATTGTGCGGGCAACGGCCCGGTACGGATAGCGTCTGCTCTATGTCTGATGCTGCGCAGCCCACGGTTGCCGAGGTACGTGCCGCCGCCGAGGCGGTCAAAGCCGCGCTGGACCGTCACCTCGAGGCGGTCGAAGCCCGCACGGGAGAGGATGATCCGGCCGTTTACAGCGCCTTCAACGCGCTGGCAGCGGCCGCCGAGGTGTACGACGAGAGGCTCTACGACCGGTACGACGAGGTCACCCCCTTCGAGATCCCGGCGGCGGACGACTCGCTGCCGCCCTACGCGGGCCCCGATGAGCCCCATGCGCTGAGTGTGCTGATCCGCCGGGACTACGCGGTGGTGGAGCCGCAGCGGCTGCTGACCCAGGCGCAGCGGATCGTCGATCTCGACCCGGACGCGGACAGCGGCAGCGGCGTCGCCGCGGTCGTCGGCAGCAGCGTGCACGCCGCTCTCGGCGTGCTGTTCGGGGAGTACGAACCCGATGAGGTGGCCTCCCGGCACAAGGAGTTCGGCTTGGAGGAAGGCGACTCCACGCTCTGGGTCTCGGCGGTGGACGAGTTGCCCGAGCCGGGGGAGTGGCTGGACGCGCCCTTCGACCAGGCGGATCCGCAGCAGATCGTGTGCCGCTTCGATGTCAGTGCCGTCTTCGACGACGAAGAGTTGTTCGACGACGAGAGCGACGAGACCGATGACGGCGACGAAGCAGGCGGCGAACCGACGGACGAGCGGCACTGACCCGGTGCGGTGAACGGCGGCCGGGGCCTGCGCCCCGGCCGCCGCGGTCTCCGAAGCCACCGGCGCCGGTTGATGTCCTGCTATGCGGCCGTCGGCCGTAGCAGCGTCCGCAGCCGGCTGGTGCGCTCCTGTGCGGGAACTTCCGCCACCGCGCGGGGCAACGCATGGTCGACGCCGTGCACCACCGACAGATGCCGCTCGGCGCGGCTGAACGCGGTGTACACCCAGGGACGGCTCAGACCCCGCGCCGCATCGCCCGGCAGCACCACCACGACCGCCGGCCAGCGCAGCCCGGCCGCCTGGTGCGCGGTGAGCGCCCAGGCGTGCCGCACCGCCGACGCCACCCGGTCCTTCGGTACCAGGACGGGCGTGCCCGAACAGTCCAGCCGCAACCCTTCGGCGTCCGCCGATACGACCGTGCCGGGCAGCGTTCGGCCCGGTGCGGGGGCGTAGCCGACCCGGTCGCCGGGGTCGAAGCCGCCGAAGCGTCCCGGGCCCGGGTTGAGCCGTTCCTTGAGCGCCGCGTTGAGTGCGCGGGTGCCCGCCGCACCGCCATGGCCCGGGGTGATGACCTGGGTGTCGTCCGTCGGCACGCCGATGGCCCTGGGCACGGAGTCGGCGACCAGCTGGACGGTACGGTGCACCGCCTCCCCGGGGTCCCGCACCGGGACGATCACCACCTCCCGGCCGGGTGCTTCGACCTGGCTCAGCTCGCCGATGCCGATACCGGAGACCAGCTCACCGATCGGCCCCGGGTCGGGGGTGCGGGAGGCGACCTGGGGACACATGCGAGCAGCCAGTACGTCGGCGAACACCTGCCCGGCGCCCGCCGAACCGAGTACGCCGGGATCTCCGGCCAGGACGAGACGGCTGCCGTCGGCCAGCGATTCGACGAGGTTCGCGGCGCTCTCGACGTCCAGCTGCGGGGCGTCGAGGACGGCGAGCAGATCGAGGGCGAGCGCCCCCTCACCGTCCCTCCCGGGGCCCTCCGAACCGGCGAGCAGCCCGGCGACCGTGACGGCGGCCGAGGCGTCGTCCAGCGCGGCGGCCAGCCTGCGCCGGCCGTCGGGGGTGTGGGCCGCCGCGTAGGCGCGCAGGCCGAGGGCACGGGCCGCAACCACCAGCGCCACCGGCTCGGCGCGTGCCGCTTCACCGCCGGTGTGGGCGACCAGACCGTGGCCGGCCACCGAGCGGATGAGCTCGGCGGAGGAAGGGGATCCGGCCCCCGCGGCTGCGGACTCCCAGTCGAGCTCCTCGCCGGTGAGCGAACCGGCGTTGGCCAGCCGACCGAGTCCGTCGGCCAGGCTCTCCTCGGCGAGGGCATATCGGTCGAGGCCCAGCAGTACCCGTACCGGCTGTGCCGGCTCCGCTCCGTCCTCTGCATCGTCGGCCGTGGTGCCGCGTGCCGCAGGCTGATCCGGGGTGTCCTCCAGCGTGTCCTGGAAGACCAGCACCACGCCCTCGGCGATCGCGCTCTGCAGCGCTTCGTCGGGGTCCGGTACGGCGTGTTCGGCGAGCGCCGCACGCACCATGGCCGCGTCCAGCGCGGTGTGGCCTCGGAGGGCGGCCCGCTCCAGCAGCCAGCCGACCAGGGCAGCCGCGCGCCGTTCGTCGCCGGGGCCGCACTCCGGGCCGAGCAGCGCACGCGCAAAGCTGTCGGCCTGCTCGGGCGCGACGCCCGGCACGGCAAGCAGCTGCCACGGGTCCTCGCGCAGCGCATCGGCGGCCTGCTCACCGAGTGCTTCGGCGGCCCGCGCGGCCAGCGCCTCCGGCGCGCCGCCCCGGGCGAGTACGGCCCGCACGGCCGCCACGGCCTCCGGGCCGGCTGCCGTGACGGCGGCCCCCGGTGCCACCGCGCCGGTCGGTCGCACCGGGGCGGTGGGTGCGGGGCGGCGCGGCTCGGGCGCGGGAGGCGGGAAGTGCGCGGTGGGAGGCCGGTCACCGCTCTCCACCGCGCGGACCGCGGCAAGGAGATCGGCGGCCCGGCCGCTCAGCTTGGCGCCTGCGTCGATCGGCCCGTCCTTCTCGGCCTTGCGCTGCTCGATCCGGGCCGCCAGCTCACGCTGCGCCGCCAGCTCGGCCTCCGCCTCGGACACGGCGGCCGCCCCTGAGCCGTCGGCCTTGTCCTGGCTCTCTTCGGCGGGGCTCTCCTCGCCGCCGTCCTCGGAGCTCTCCATGACGTCATCACCCTCCGGCGTCTCGGAACCGGTCCCTGGCGGGGCTTCAATCCCGGTCGTGGCGCCGGCCCCGGTCGTGGCGCCGGTCACCGCGGTCTCGGCCTCGGTGCCTGTCTCGGTGCCGGCCTCGTTGCGGGGCTCGGCGGCGACGCGGTCCGTACTCACAGCTCGGTCCAGTCCTGGTCGGGATAACGGTGTACGGGCTCCGACACGTCGTCGAGCGCCCGGCAGATCTCGTCAGGAAGACTAAGCGTCTCCACTGACAACGCCGCCGCGAGCTGCTGCGCCGTGCGCGCGCCGACGATCGGCGCGACCACCCCCGGCCGGTCCCGGACCCAGGCGAGCGCCACTTCCAGGGGCGTGGTGGCCAGCCCGTCGGCCGCTATGGCGACCGCGTCGACGATGCGGCTCGCCGCCTCGTCGAGATAGGGCGCGACGAAGGGCGCCAGTTGCTCCGAGGCGCCACGCGAATCGGCGGGGGTCGCGTGCCGGTACTTGCCGGTGAGTACCCCGCGCCCCAGCGGGGACGAGGGCAGCAGCCCGACCCCCAGGTCCACGGCGGCCGGCAGCACCTCCCGTTCGACGCCGCGCTGCAGCAGCGAGTACTCCATCTGGGTGCTGGCCAGCCGGGTCCGTACCCCGGGCGCCGCCAGCTGCCAGGTCGCCGCCTTGGCCAGCTGCCAGCCGGAGAAGTTGGACAGACCCGCGTAACGCGCCCGGCCACTGGTGACCGCGATGTCGAGCGTCTGGAGCGTCTCGTCCAGCGGTGTCCGCGGATCGAAGGCGTGCACCTGCCACAGATCGACGTAGTCGGTCCCGAGCCGCTCCAGCGAGGCGTCCAGCGCGGCCAGCAGGTGGCCCCGTGAACCGTCGAAGCGGCGGTACGGGTCCGGCACGCTGCCCGCCTTGGTCGCGATGACCAGCTCGCGGCGCGGCACCAGCCGTTCGCAGAGCTGCCCGATGAGATATTCGGCGTCCCCGTCGCTGTACACGTCCGCTGTGTCGACGAGGGTGCCGCCCGCCTCCCAGAAGGTCTTCAGCAGGTCGGCGGCGTCCTGCTCATCGGTCCCCCTGCCCCAGGTGAGGGTGCCGAGCCCGATCCGGGATACGCGCAGGCCCGTACGGCCGAGATGCCTCTGCTCCATGGCCGCTGAGATTACTGGTCGCAGGCGCACACAGGGGGCGTCCGGGGGCAACGCGCCACTGACGGATCCCGCTCCCGCGCGCTAGAGTCCCCGGAACAGGACGTTACTGATCAGTAAGGGAGCGGTCATGCGGCTCGGAATCAACCTCGGCTACTGGGGCGCCGGGATGGACGGCGACAACCTCGCCGTCGCCCAGGAGGCGGACCGGCTCGGCTACGACGTCTGCTGGGCGGCCGAGGCCTACGGCTCCGACGGTCCCACCGTGCTGTCCTGGGTGGCCGCCAAGACCGAGAACATCGACGTGGGTTCCGCGATCTTCCAGATTCCGGCCCGCGCGCCCGCGATGACCGCGATGACGGCCGCCACCCTCGACTCGCTCTCCGGCGGCCGTTTCCGCCTGGGACTCGGCGTGTCCGGACCGCAGGTCTCGGAGGGCTGGTACGGGGTCAAGTTCGACAAGCCGCTGTCCCGCACCCGGGAGTACGTCGAGATCGTCCGCAAGGCGATGTCACGCGAGCGTCTCTCGTACGAGGGCGAGCACTGGACGCTTCCGCTGCCCGACGGGCCGGGCAAGCCGATCAAGCTCACCGTGCACCCGCAGCGCGAGCACATTCCGCTCTACGTCGCCGCCATCGGCCCCAAGAACCTGGAGCAGACCGGCGAGATCGCCGACGGGGCCCTGTTGATCTTCCCGTCCGCAGAACACCTCGAGGACACCGCTCTGCGCCACATCCGGGCGGGACGGGAGAAGGCGGGCAGGACGCTGGAGGGCTTCGACGTGTGCCCGACGGTGCCGCTGGCGCTCGGCGACGACAAGGACGTGAGCGCCCTCGCCGACACCTTCCGTCCCTACACCGCGCTCTACGTCGGCGGCATGGGCAGCCGCAAGCAGAACTTCTACAACCGCCTTGCGCAGCGCATGGGTTACGAAAAGGAAGCCGCCGAGATCCAGGACAGGTATCTGGCCGGCGACAAGCAGGGCGCGGCCGCCGCCGTGCCGCATCAGCTCATCGACAGGACCACGCTGCTCGGCTCGGTGGACCGCATCGCCGACCGGATGCAGGCCTATGCGGCCGTCGGGGTCACGACGCTGACGCTGGCTCCCGCGGGCTTCACCCTCGACGAGCGGCTAGCCGCGCTGCGGGCTGGAACGGACGCCCTGGAGCGGGCCGGTCTGGCCTAGAAGAGGATCAGGCGGGCCCGGGCACACGCCCGGACCCGCCTGATCGTGGTCTGCGGCCGTGGTGGGGGCTCGGGGGGTCATCCCCGCCACGGCCGTCGCCCTGAACAACGCCTCACCGGCACGTCGGTTACGCGCGGCGGCCGACCGGTCCGCGGCTCACCGGGCCGTCAGAGCCAGCCGCGCCGTTTGAACTGCCGGTAGAGGCCAAAGACGATCCCGGCCATCACCGCGATGACCACCGGATAGGACCAGGTCCAGGTCAACTCCGGCATGTGCTGGAAGTTCATCCCGTAGATGCCCGCCACCATGGTCGGCACGGCGGCCATGGCCGCCCAGGCGGAGATCTTGCGCATATCGTCGTTCTGCCGGACGCCCATCTGCGCGAGGTGCGCGGAGAGGATGTCGGACAACAGCCTGTCCAGACCCTCGACCTGCTCGTTGGCGCGCGTGAGGTGGTCGCTGACGTCCCGGAAGAACGGCCGGGAGCGTTCCTGCACGAAAGGCAGCCCGGACCCCGCCAGCCGCTCCATGGGGGCCGCCAGCGGCCCGGTCGCGCGACGGAACTCGAGGACCTGCCGTTTGAACGTGTAGATCCGCGAAGCGGTGTTCTTCGTGTCACCGCCACTGGGCGCGAAGACCTCGGTCTCCAGCTCTTCCAGGTCCGTCTGCAGTTCGGCGGCCACGTCCATGTAGTGGTCCACGACAGCATCGCTCACCGCGTACAGAATGGCTGTCGGACCGTGCTTGAGCACGTCCTGCTCCTCCTCGAGCCGCTCGCGCACGGCGGCCAGCGGCGCGCCCGCACCGTGCCGCACGGTCACCACGAACGAGTCCCCGATGAAGACCATCAACTCGTCGGTGGTCACGGTGTCGCTCCGCGGTTCGTACATCACCGGTTTCAGCACGATGAAGAGCGAATCGTCGTACACCTCGAGCTTCGGCCGCTGGTGGGCCCGGAGCGAATCCTCCACCGCCAGGGCGTGCAACCCGAACTCACTGCTGACCAGCTCGAATTCCTTCGCCGACGGTTCGTGCAGTCCGATCCACAGAAAGGCGTCCCCGTGGCCCCGCGCCTCGTCGAGCGCATCGGAGAAGTCCGAGGGTCCTTCGACGCGGCGTCCGTCGCGGTAAATGGCGCAGTCGACAATCACGGCGCGCATTCTTCCCTGATGACGTCCCGGGCGCACATCCAGGGGGCCTTCGACCGCGGTGTCCTACGCTGGCTGCCATGGCCACGTTGATCCTCGTACGACACGGACGCTCCACCGCCAACACCTCCGGGGTGCTCGCGGGCCGGACCCCGGGTGTCTCGCTCGACGAGCGGGGCGCAGCCCAGGCCGCCGCGCTGCCGGACCGGCTGGCCCGGATGGAACTCGCGGCGGCGGTCTCGAGTCCCCTGCAGCGCTGCCAGGAGACGCTGGCGCCGTTGCTGGCGGCCCGCCCCGACGTACCGCTGCACACCGACGACCGGATCAGTGAGTGCGACTACGGTGACTGGTCGGGCCGCAAGCTCGCCGAACTCGCGGACGAGCCGCTGATGACGGTGGTGCAGCAGCATCCCTCCTCGGCCGCCTTTCCCGGTGGCGAGTCGATGCGGGGGATGCAGGCCCGGGCGGTGGACGCGGTACGCGACTGGAACGCCCGGATCGAGGCCGAGCACGGTGAGGACGCGGTCTACGCGATGTGCTCGCACGGCGACATCATCAAGTCGATCGTCGCGGACGCCCTCGGTATGCACCTCGACCTCTTCCAGCGGATTCACGTGGACCCGTGTTCCCTGACGGTGATCCGCTACACCCGGCTCCGCCCCTTCCTCGTACGCCTCGGCGACACCGGCGAACTGACTTCGCCCGCGCCGCGCGAGAGCGCTTCGGGAACGGACGCGGCAGTCGGCGGTGGCGCGGGCGCACCGTGATCGATCGGCGCAGTAGGGTGGGCTGGCTGTAACCAGGACCACCCGCGATCCGGTTCACCCTCTACCGGTCCGTTCCACACCGGTCCATCCCGCAGTCGAACCCTTATGGAGATCAGGACGTGTCCCGTCAGGTGTACTTCTACGACCCGCCGGACCGCTTCGTTGCCGGTACGGTCGGGCTGCCTGGGCGTCGTACGTTCTTCCTGCAGGCCTCGTCCGGGCCACGGGTCACCAGCGTGGCTCTGGAGAAGACCCAGGTGGCCGCGCTGGCCGAGCGCATCGACGAACTGCTCGACGAGGTCGTGCGCAGGACCGGGGGCAACTCCCCGGTCCCGGCGGTCGCCCCGCCCGAGGCGGGCGACACCGCACCGCTGGAGGCCCCCGTCGACGAGGAGTTCCGCGTCGGCACCATGGCGCTGGCCTGGGACGGCGACGAACAGCGCATGATCATCGAGGCACAGGCCCTGGTCGAGTTGGAGGCCGAGAACGACGAGGACCTGGCGGAGGCCGAGGAACGGCTCCTCCAGGACGACGAGAACGGCCCGCCGATGCTCCGCGTGCGGCTGACCGGGGCCCAGGCCCGGGCGTTCGCCAAGCGAGCGCTCGACGTCGTCAACGCGGGGCGCCCGCCGTGCCCGCTCTGCAGCCTGCCGCTCGACCCGGAGGGACACGTATGTCCGCGCCAGAACGGATACCGCCGCGGAGCGTGACCGCCACCGAGCTCCTGACCAGGGGCGAGTTGACGGTGCGCGGCCGGGTGCGCGAGGCGTCGAACGCCGTGCTGTACTGCTCGGTCTCCTACGAGGGCGAGGAGGCGGCCTGCGTGTACAAACCGGTCGCCGGGGAGCGGCCGCTCTGGGATTTCCCCGACGGCACGCTGGCCCAGCGCGAGGTGGCCGCGTACGAGATCTCCGAGGCGATGGGCTGGAGTCTGATCCCGCCGACCGTGCTGCGTGACGGGCCGTACGGCGAGGGCATGTGCCAACTGTGGATCGAGTCCGATGCGGAGCCGTCGCTGCTGGCTCTCGTCGAGGAGGAGGAGCCCGGCGAGGGATGGAAGGCCATCACCTTCGCCGAGGTGGGGGAGGGGCGCACCGCGCTGCTGGTGCACGCGGACGACGCCCGGTTGCGCCGGCTGGCGGTGCTGGACGCGGTGATCAACAACGCCGACCGCAAGGGCGGACATCTGCTGCCGACCGGCGAGGGACGGCTGTACGGCATCGACCACGGGGTCACCTTCAACACCGACGGCAAGCTCCGCACCCTGCTGTGGGGCTGGGCCGGGGAGCCGCTGACGGCCGAGGCCGGCGAAGTGCTGGCCCGGCTCGCGGGCGACCTGGCGCCGGGCACCGTACTCGCCGCTCGTCTTGCCGAGCTCATCACGTCGGCCGAGCTGGAGGCGCTGCGGGCGCGGGTCGCGGCGCTGCGGACGAGCGGACGCCACCCGGAGCCGAGCGGGGAGTGGCCGGCCATCCCCTGGCCGCCGGTCTGATCGGCTTCCGGGAACCGGCCCCCCGCACAGGGGTCCCAGCCGCGCAAGACCGCCTGAATCAGCCAATGCCCCGTCCGGTTGGTCTCCGGAACTGACGTCCGGTTACGCTCATGACATGCATGCCTGGCCCGCTTCTGAGGTTCCCGCCCTGCCCGGTGAGGGCGCCGACCTCCAGATCCACGACACCGCGACCGGCGGTCGGATCACCCTGCACCCCGGTCCCGTCGCCCGCATCTATGTCTGCGGCATCACGCCGTACGACGCGACCCACATCGGTCACGCGGCGACCTACAACGCGTTCGACCTCGTGCAGCGCGTGTGGCTCGACACCAAGCGGCAGGTTCACTACGTCCAGAACGTCACCGATGTGGACGATCCACTCCTGGAGCGGGCGGTCCGCGACGGTGAGGACTGGACCGAGCTCGCGGAGCGCGAGACGGCCCTCTTCCGGGAGGACATGACCGCCCTGCGGATGCTCCCGCCGAAGCACTACATCGGCGCCGTCGAAGCGATACCCGGCATCGTGCCGCTCGTCGAGCGGCTCCGGGACTGCGGCGCGGCGTACGAGCTCGAGGGCGATGTGTACTTCTCCGTGGAGAGCGACGCGCACTTCGGTGAGGTCTCCCGTCTCGATGCCGAGACGATGCGGCTGCTCTCCGCCGAGCGGGGCGGCGACCCCGAGCGCCCCGGCAAGAAGAACCCGCTCGACCCGATGCTCTGGATGGCCGCCCGGGAGGGCGAGCCGAGCTGGGACGGCGGCACGCTGGGCCGCGGCAGGCCCGGCTGGCACATCGAGTGTGTGGCCATCGCGCTCGATCATCTCGGGATGGGCTTCGACGTGCAGGGCGGCGGATCCGACCTCGCCTTCCCGCACCACGAGATGGGCGCCTCGCACGCCCAGGCACTGACCGGCGAGTTTCCCTTCGCCCAGGTCTATGTGCACGCCGGAATGGTCGCCCTGGACGGCGAGAAGATGTCCAAGTCCAAGGGCAATCTGGTCTTCGTCTCGAAGCTGCGTCAGGACGGTGTCGACCCGGCCGCCATCCGGCTGGCGCTGCTCGCGCACCACTACCGTGCCGACTGGGAGTGGACGGATCAGGTGCTCCAGGACGCCGTCGAGCGGCTCGGGCGCTGGCGTGCGGCCGTCTCGCGTCCCGACGGGCCGTCCGCGGACGCGCTCGTCCAGGAGATCAGGGCCGCGCTCGCCGACGACCTCGACGCACCGGCCGCGCTCCGCGCCGTCGACCGGTGGGCCGCTCTCCAGCAGTCCGAAGGCGGTACCGAGGAAGGCGCGCCCGGCCTCGTGTCGCGGGCCGCCGACGCTCTGCTCGGGGTGGCGCTCTGACGGCGCGGTAGCGCGCCGTCGATACGGGACGGGGAGAGAGGCACCACCTTTCTCCCCGTCCCGTATCGACTTCCGGCTCACTCCTCGGAGGGTCTCTCCGGGCCGTCCTCGTCGTCCGGTGACCCCCCGGCATCGCCACCGCCGCCGGAATCGGCGTCGGGTCGCTGGGGTTTCGGCGGTCTGGCCCTGCCACCGGGCCCGCCGAGCCCGCCGGCGGTGTCCCGCCGGTAACTCCCGCTGTCGCCGCTCTCCGTGGCGTGCCCGCCGGTCTGCTGCCCACCCGGGCCCGGGCTCCCGTCACGCCGCCGCAGGTACCGCTCGAACTCCCGGGCGATGGCCTCGCCGGACGCCTCGGGGAGCTCCGCGGTGTCGCGTGCCTCCTCGAGCGTCTGGACGTACTCGGCCACTTCGCTGTCCTCGGAGGCCAGTTGGTCCACGCCCACCTGCCAGGCCCGTGCGTCCTCGGGCAGTTCGCCCAGCGGGATACGCAGGTCGAGCAGATCCTCCAGACGGTTCAGCAGCGCCAGCGTCGCTTTCGGATTGGGTGGCTGCGACACGTAGTGCGGCACCGCGGCCCACAGGCTCACCGCGGGGACGCCCGCATGGGTGCACGCCTCCTGAAGGATGCCGACGATGCCGGTCGGCCCCTCGTACCTGGTCTCCTCGAGATCCATGGTCCGCGCCAGGTCGGCGTCCGAGGTGACTCCGCTCACCGGGACGGGCCGGGTGTGCGGCGTGTCGCCGAGCAGCGCGCCCAGCACCACCACCATCTCGACGCCGAGCTCATGGGCGAAGCCGAGGATCTCGTTGCAGAACGACCGCCAGCGCATGGACGGCTCGATGCCGCGGACCAGCACGAGATCACGGGGCTTGTCGCCGCCGACCCGGACCACCGACAGCCGGGTGGTGGGCCAAGTGACCTTGCGTACCCCGGCCTCCAGGAACACCGTCGGCCGGTTGACCTGGAAGTCGTAGTAGTCCTCGGCGTCGAGCGCCGCGAACACCTCGCCCTTCCATTCCCGGTCCAAATGGGCGACCGCGGTGGAGGCAGCGTCGCCGGCGTCGTTCCAGCCCTCGAACGCCGCCACCATGACCGGGTCGATCAGCTCGGGAACCCCCTCGAGCTCGATCACCCAGTGCCTCCTTCCGAAGTTCTTCACGTACGTACCAACCTTACGGCTTCCGCGGGGCCCGGCCGCAGCCCCCGTGCAGCACCGATCGGCTCCCTCGACCCGCGCGGCAGTGCAGTCAGCCTGCCCCAACGGCGCCGAATCATCCGAGCTGTACAGATGATTTTCCGTCCCGGCTCTGGACGTTCGGCCGGCCGACGGTCTATACATCGGATGACCGCGTAAAGGTCCGATGTTCTTCGAGGAGTGTGCATGCGCCCGACCGTCACGGGGTTCGAGGTCCACGACATCCGGTTCCCCACCTCGGAACAACTGGACGGCTCGGACGCCATGAACCCGGACCCCGACTACTCCGCGGCCTACGTGGTGATCGACACCGACGCGCCGAGCGTCGCGGGCCACGGCTTCTGCTTCACCATCGGCCGGGGCAACGACGTCACCGCCGCCGCCATCGAGGCGCTGCGACCCTATGTGGTGGGCCGGCCCGCCCCGCTCGCCGCAGCGGAACTCGCCGAGTTGCACCGCGATCTCACCCACGACTCGCAGCTGCGCTGGCTCGGCCCCGAGAAGGGGGTGATGCACATGGCGGCGGGCGCGGTCGTCAACGCCGCCTGGGACCTCGCCGCGACCGCCGCAGGCCTGCCGGTATGGGAGTTCCTGGCCGGCATGTCACCCGAGGAGCTGGTCTCGCTCGTCGACTTCCGCTATCTCACGGACGCGCTCACCCCGGACGAGGCCCTCGCCATCCTGCGGGCCGCCGAACCCGGCCGCGCCGAACGGGCCGCGCTGCTCCGTGCCGACGGCTACCCGGCGTACACCACGTCTCCCGGCTGGCTCGGCTACTCGGACGAGAAGCTGGTCCGGCTGTCCCAGGAGGCCGTCGCCGCGGGGTTCGGCCAGATCAAACTCAAGGTCGGCGCCGACCTCGACGACGACGTCCGGCGCATGAAGCTCGCCCGGGCGGCCGTCGGGCCCGGCATCCGTATCGCGGTCGACGCCAACCAGCGCTGGGACATACCCGACGCGCTGCGCTGGATGGCTGCCCTTGCCCCCTACGAACCGCACTGGATCGAGGAGCCGACCAGCCCGGACGACATCCTCGGCCACGCGGCCGTGCGTGCCGGGCAGCCGGTGCCGGTGGCCACCGGGGAGCACGTCGCCAACCGTGTCGTCTTCAAGCAGCTGTTGCAGGCCGGCGCCGTCGACTTCGTGCAGATCGACGCGGCCCGGGTGGCCGGCGTCAACGAGAATCTGGCGATCCTGCTGCTCGCTGCCAAGTACGGCGTCCCGGTCTGCCCGCATGCCGGCGGGGTCGGCCTGTGCGAACTGGTCCAACACCTCGCGATGTTCGACTTCGTGGCGGTTTCGGGCAGTTGGGACGACCGGGTGATCGAATATGTCGACCATCTCCACGAACACTTCGTGGACCCCGCGGTGATCGCCGGGGGACGCTATACCGCGCCGAGCGCTCCCGGGTTCTCCGCCCGTATGCACCCCGGCTCGATCGCCGCACACCGCTACCCCGACGGGCCCGTCTGGCAGGCCCGCCGTACCACCGAGGAGGTCAACGCGTGACCGCTGTACGCGACTTCGAAGGTCTCGCCGCGCTTGTCACCGGAGGTGCCTCCGGCATCGGAGCGGCCATCGCCACCGAACTGTCCGCACGCGGCGCGCGGGTGGCCGTCATCGACCGCGAGACCGCAGGAGCGCCCGCGGGCATCCTCGCTCTGAAGGCCGACGTCACCGACGACGCCGCGATACGGGACGCGGTGGCCGCGGCCGCCGCCGAGTTCGGTGCGCTGCACACCGTGGTGTCCAACGCCGGGATCGGCGCGATCGGCACGGTGGCCGACAACCCGGACGAGGAGTGGCGGCGCGTCCTGGACATCAACGTCCTCGGCATGGTCCGCACCGCCCGGCACGCGCTGCCGCATCTGCGACGGGCCGCGAGCGAGCGGCCCGGCTGCGTGTCGGTCACCCACACCTGCTCCATCGCCGCGACCGCGGGACTCCCGCAGCGCGCCCTCTACAGCGCGAGCAAGGGCGCGGTCCTGTCGCTGACCCTGGCGATGGCCGCCGACCACGTCCGCGAAGGGATCCGGGTCAACTGCGTCAACCCGGGCACCGCCGACACCCCCTGGGTCGGACGCCTGCTGGGACAGGCCGACGACCCGGCGGCCGAGCGTGCGGCCCTCAACGCCCGCCAGCCCACCGGACGACTGGTCACCGCGGAAGAGGTGGCGGCGGCCGTCGTCTACCTCGCGAGTCCCGCAGCGGCCGCCGTCACCGGGACGGCGCTCGCGGTCGACGGCGGCATGCAGGGCCTGCGGCTGCGCCCGGCCGCCGACTGAAATCCGTACGGCCGTACCCGGCCGGCAACAGCATGAAGCGCCACTCGAACAAGGACGGGAAACCAATGAGAGTGCGTACGACGAGTGCGGCGGCCTGTGCCGTACTGCTGGCGGTGGCCGCCCTCGCGGGCTGCAACCGCGACACGGGCAGCGGATCGGGGGACCAGAAGGTCGGCATCGACCTGCCGCGCAGCGACAGCGACTTCTGGAACTCCTACCAGCAGTACATCAAGAAGGGCGTGGACGCCGGGGAGGTCAAGGCACTGCCGCTGACCAACTCGCAGAACGACATCGGCAAGCTCGTCGCCGACGTCCAGACGTTCAGCGACCAGGGCGCGAAGGCCGTCGTCATGGCCCCGCAGGACACCGGCGCCATCGCCTCGACGCTGCAGAACCTGAACAAGAAGAAGATACCGGTCATCAGCGTCGACACCCGGCCCGACAAGGGCCAGGTGTACATGGTGGTGCGGGCGGACAATCGGGCGTACGGCGAGAAGGCCTGCCAGTACCTCGGCGAGCAGCTGAAGGGCCAGGGCAAGGTCGTCGAGTTCCAGGGCGATCTGTCCTCGATCAACGGGCGTGACCGCTCGGAGGCGTTCAAGGCCTGCATGACCAAGAGCTTCCCGAAGATCAAGGTCTTCGAGCTGGCCACCGACTGGAAGGGTGACGTCGCATCGGCCAAGCTGCAGTCCACGCTGGCCGCCCACCCGGACATCAACGGCATCTACATGCAGGCGGGCGGCGTCTTCCTGCAGCCCACCCTGGCGCTGCTCGAGCAGAAGAAGCTGCTGAAGCCGGCCGGTACCAAGGGCCACATCACCATCATCTCCAACGACGGAATCCCCGAGGAGTTCGACGCCATCAAGGCCGGGAAGATCGACGCGACGATTTCCCAGCCCGCCGATCTGTACGCCAAGTACGCGCTGTACTACGCGAAGGCGGCGCTCGACGGCAAGACGTTCCAGCCCGGCGCCACCGATCACGATTCCACCATCATCAAGATCCCGAACGGCTTCGAGGACCAGCTCCCCGCGCCGCTCGTCACCAAGGCGAACGTCAACGATCCGAAGCTGTGGGCCAACCAGCTGGAGAAGAAGAACTAGCCATGCCGGACGCACCTGCTGTTCCTGACGCATCCGCCGAACCCGGCGCACCGGCCGTTCACGCGGAGGGCATCGTCAAGCGCTTCGGTCCGACCGTCGCGCTCGACGATGTCCGCCTCACGGTCGAGCCCGGCGAGTCGCACGCCCTCGTCGGGCGCAACGGCGCGGGCAAGTCGACGCTGGTCGGTGTCATCACCGGACTGCACAGACCCGACGCGGGCCGGGTCGCTTTCAGCGGCCGGCCGGCGCCCGCTTTCGGAGACACCACGGCCTGGCAGTCGAGGGTCGCCTGCGTCTACCAGAAATCCATGGTCGTTCCCGACCTCACGGTCGCCGAGAACCTCTTCCTCAACAACTTCGACCCGGTCGGCTCGGGCGGCCGCTGGATCGGCTGGAGCCGGCTGCGCAAACGGGCCGAGGCACTGCTCGCCGAGTACGGGGTGGACGTCGATCCCCGTATGCGGGCGAAGGACCTCACCGTGGAGCAGGTGCAGTTCGTGGAGATTGCCCGCGCGCTCTCCTTCGGCGCCCGGCTGATCATCCTGGACGAGCCGACCGCCCAGCTCGACGCGCGTGGCATCCAGAGCCTGTTCACCAAGCTCCGTGCACTGCAGAGCCAGGGCGTGGCCTTCCTCTTCATCTCGCACCATCTCCAGGAGGTGTACGAACTCTGCTCCGCGGTCACCGTCTACCGGGACGCCCACCATGTGCTCACCGCTCCGGTCGCCGAGCTGGGCAAGGCCGACCTGGTGTCGGCCATGACCGGTGACTCGAGCACCGGCGCCTCGTCCTGGCACGCGGTCGCCGACCGGGCCCGCGGCACCGGCGGCGTACCCGGTGCGGCCGAGCCCCTGCTGCGTACCCGGGGGCTCGCGCTGGAGGGGGAGTTCGAGCCGCTGGACCTCGAGGTCCGGTCCGGCGAGGTGCTCGGCGTCGCCGGGGCGGCGGCCAGCGGGAACACCGCACTGGGCGAGACCCTCGTCGGCATGCGGAAGGCGACCGGCGGACGGGTGGAGGTGCGGGGCCGCGGCGTTCGCGCGGGCAGCGTTCCGCACGCGCTCGGCGCCGGTATCGGCTACATCCCCGAGGACCGCCACCGCCAGGGACTCGTTCCGGAGCGCAGCATCGCCGAGAACGCCACGTTGACCGTCGCCGACCAGCTCGGGCCCTGGGGGACCGTACTGCCCTCCCGGACCAGGGAGTTCGCCCGGTCCATGATCGCGTCGCTGGACATCAAGACCACCGGCCCCGACCAGCGGGTCACCGGTCTTTCCGGCGGCAACCAGCAGAAGGTCGTGGTCGCCCGGGCGCTCGCCCGAAAGCCCAGCACGCTGGTGGCGGTACGGCCGACGGCCGGGGTGGACGTCAAATCCAAGGACTCCCTCCTGGGCGTGGTGCGCCGGGTCGCCGACGAGGGCAATGCCGCGGTGATCATCTCCGATGAACTCGACGACCTGCGGGTGTGCGACCGGGTGGTCGTGCTCTTCCACGGGCGGGTGGTCGCCGCATACGACAGCGGGTGGGCGGACGGGGAACTGGTCGCCGCCATGGAAGGTGTGGGGGAACGGGCATGACCGACACGATCGGGCCGCTGACGGCCGACGGGACGACGGCACAGGCCGGTCCGCTGCGGGGCAGGCTGGCGTTGATCCGCTGGAGCGACTTCTCGCTCGTGCCGGTGATCCTGGTGCTGATGGTGATCGGGTTCATCGTCTCGCCGGTGTTTCTCACCTCGGACAACCTGATCAGCGTCATCCAGCAGTCCTCCGAGCTGAGTCTGCTCGTGCTGGGTCAGGCGCTGATCCTGATCTGCGGGCGGATGGACCTGTCCCTCGAGTCGACGATCGGCATCGCACCGGTCATCGCGATGTGGCTGGTGCTGCCCTCGCACGGCGGCCGCTTCGACGGCCTGGGGCTGTTGCCGGCCTGGATGGCGATCCCGGCCTGCCTGCTGGTCGGCATCCTCATCGGCGCCGTCAACGGCTTTCTGATGCTCAAGCTGCGGGTCAACGGCTTCATCGCCACGCTGGGCATGCTGACGATGCTGCGGGGACTCCAGATCGGCATCACCGAGGGCAAGTCGATCATCGAGGTGCCGTCCTCCTTCAGCTACCTGGGCAGGGCCTCCTGGCTGGGCGCCCCGGCCGCCGTCTGGATCTGCCTGGCACTCTTCGCCATCGGCGGCGCGGCGCTGGCCTGGCTGCGTCACGGACGCGCGCTGTACGCGATCGGCGGCAACCCGGAGGCGGCGCGGGCGGCCGGTATCAGGGTGGACCGGATCACCTGGATCGTGCTGGCCGTCGGCGGGCTGCTGGCCGCGTTCGCCGGGGTGCTCTACACCGGGCACTACGGTTCAGTGGCCGCCAACCAGGGCAACGGCTGGATCTTCCAGGTCTTCGCCGCCGCCGTGATCGGCGGTATCAGCCTGAAGGGCGGCCGCGGCACCCTCTTCGGCGCACTCACCGGCGTACTCACCCTTCAGCTGGTCGTCAATGTGATGACCCTCGGCGGTGTTCCGGCGCTGTGGAACCAGTTCCTCAACGGCGCGATCATCATCGTCGCGCTGGTCATCTCGCGCTTCGCCAGCGGCGAGAAGCAGGACTGAGCAGCACGCTGATGCGGCAGCCCGTCACAGCGTCGTCCGCAGCCACTGCTCGACGCTCGCGATGTGCACCGTCGCCCAGGACCGGGCCGCCTCGGCGTCCCGGTCCCCGAGCGCGGTCAGGATGGCGCGGTGCTCGTGCAGCGTGCGGCTGACCGCGTCCTCCTGGGTCAGCCCGCGCCACACCCGCGCCCGGGTGGTCGGTCCCGAGAGGCTGTCGAGCAGCGAGCAGAGCACCGAATTGCCCGAACTCTGCACAATGCCCCGGTGGAACTCCAGGTCGCAGGCGACCAGTTCCTCCACCGACGGCTGCTCGCCCAGGGCGTCCAGCTGGGCCGTCAGCGTGTCCAGCTCCTCCTTGCCGATCCGGTGCGCGGCCATCGCGGTCGCCGCCGGTTCCAGAATGCGCCGGACCGCCAGGAATTCCAGCACCGTGTCGTCGCGGTGGAAGTCCACCACGAAGCTCATCGCCTCCAGCAGCAGTTGCGGGTCGAGGCTGGTCACATAGGTGCCGTCGCCCTGCCGTACGTCGAGGATCCGGATCAGCGACAGCGCCCGCACCGCCTCCCGCAGCGAATTGCGGGACAGCCCGAGATCGGCTGCCAGCTCACTCTCCTTGGGCAGCCGGTCCCCCGGTCCGAGCGCACCGGAGACGATCATTTCCTTGATCTTCTCGATGGCCTCATCGGTCACAGCCATGGGAACCTCGCCTCAACAGACATCCGATGTATCTGCTCCGATTATGGGGCCTGGGAGGGGGCTCGTGCACAGGGGTCCGTGGATCCGCCGGTTATTTGAGGGCTAAGGTTTCCTCGTACGGACCGTGGGAGCGGCGACAGCGAGGGTGTGGCGGATGACGGGGAAGAAGGCGGCGGGAGCTCAGCAGGATGCCGTCGCGTCGATCATCGAGGACTGGGCGAGAGAGCGTCCCGATCTCGATACCTCGCCGCTGGAGGTGCTGGCCCGGCTGCACCGCACCTTTCTGCACTACAGCACCCGGCTCACCGGGGCGATCGACCGGCACGGACTCTCGGTCGCCGGCTTCGACGTGCTGACCGCGCTGCGCCGGGCCGGTGCGCCGTACCGGCTCACCGCGGGGCAGCTCGCCGACTCCGGCCTGGTCTCGTCGGCCGGAGTGACGCTGCGGATGGACCGGCTGGAGAAGGACGGCCTGATCGTCCGCGAACGGGACGCCGGCGACCGGCGGGTGGTGTACTCGCGGCTCACCGACGCCGGACTCGCCAAGGTGGACGAGGTGTTCGCCGAGCATCTCGACAACGAGCGCCGGATGCTCGGCGGCCTCACCCCCGCCGAATCGCGCCAGATCGCGCGCCTGCTCTCCAAGCTCGAACGGTCCATCACGGACTCCGACTGACCGGATGCGGCCAGCAGAACGCTCAGGCCGCCGGCCCGGCGGCCGGTGCGGCGGCCTGAGCTTCGGCCTCCGCGCGGTACATCCGGCGCAGCCGGACCACGCCCAGGTCGTGCTGGTACAGATTCTCCCGCTGATCGGCGTCCGCGGGCATCGCCTCCAGCATGACCCGGTCCTGCTCCAGCACCTCCCAGTGGCGCTTCTCGATCAGCGTCCGGTAGAGGAAGCGCCAGCTGTCCCGCTGCCAGCCCTGGACTTTGCGGTAACGCCAGAAGAAGACCCCCGTACGGTTCTCGTCCACCGGGCAGACCATGCCGACGATGCCGAACGGGCCGCCGGGGCCGGCCGACGGCGGGTACGGGATGGAGAGGTCCACCCAGTCGACACCGGTGCGGCACAGCTCCACCCAGTCGAAGTTGACACCCCGCTGGTCGGTCTTCTCGAAGAAGTAGCCGCGGCCGGTCTCCCGGATACGGAACTTGGCGGTGGTGTCCCCGTCGTACATGGTGTGCGAGTCGTGGTGCAGGAACGCGCCGTGCATGGGGTCGAGCAGATTCTCCACCGCGTAGCGCCAGGGACCGTTCCACTCGGCGTAGCAGAGGATCGCGTCCGTGTCCGGATCGGTGAGCGGCTCGGGCAGTGTCAGCTCGGCCGGGTCGGGGTGCTGCTCGTCGCCGAAGTACGCGAGGATCGCCCCGCCCACCTCCCGTACGGGCAGGCTGCGCACCAGCTTCTTGCCCTCCAGGTTGCAGCCGGGCAGGCCGGGGACGGCGGAGACGGTGCCGTCCGGTTCGACCTCGACGCCGTGATACCAGCAGGCGACCCGGTCGCCGAGGTGCTTGCCCAGCGAGAGGGGCGCGCCGCGGTGCGGGCAGCGGTCGGCGAGCATGCTGAGGGTGGAGTCCGAGCGGCGGAAGAGCAGCCACTGCTCACCGAGCACGGTGACCTTGCGCATGGCGCCCGGTGCCACGAAGTGCGAGGGCACGACGGGGTGCCACTGGTTGCGCAGCCCGGTCGCGTAGATGTGGTCAGCGGTCAGAGTGGTCATGTCACGCTCCCAGGCGGTGGATCTCGGTACGGAAGGACTCCTCGGTCCACGGGGTGCCGTCGGGGGAGCGCACCTGTCGTGCGTTCAGTCCCCTGACGACGTCGGCCAGTCCGTGGCCGTCCTTGGTGAAGACCTCTTCGAGCGTCGATGCGAGCTGGTACTCGTAGGGGGTCGGCTCATGCGTACGTGACTGATGCACGTCCAGGTAGGGCCAGTCGGTGGTCACGGTGCCTCCAGTTGGTTCACGGACAGCTGGTTCACAGATCGAGGACGAGACGGCCGGACGCACAGCGCGAGACGCAGATCATCATGGTCGCGTTGGAGCTGTGTTCGGCCTCGCTGAGGACGTAGTCGCGGTGGTCGGGTACGCCGTCGAGCACCCGGGTCTCGCAGGTGCCGCAGATGCCGTCCCGGCAGGAGCTGCCGACACCGATGCCCGCGGCCTCGACGGCAGCCAGGACAGAAGTGCCGCCGTCGACGGTGACGGTCACTCCGGAGGCGCGGCACTCGACTTCGAAGGCCGCGTCGTCGCCGGTGTGCTCGGTGACCGGGGCCGCGAACCGCTCCACCCGCAGCAGCTCGGCCGGGCAGGCCGCCTCCACGGCGGCGAGCAGCGGCTCGGGCCCGCAGCAGTACACCAGGGTGCCGGGCGCCGCATCGGCCAGCGCCTGCGCGAGGTCGATGTGACCCAGCTCGTCCTGCGGGTGGAACGTCACCTCACCGCCGGTGAGCGCGGCCAGCTCGGACCCGAAGGCCATCGAGGCGCGGGTCCGGCCGCCGTGCACCAGGGTGTAGGGCGTGCCGCGCCGGTCGGCCTCCCGGGCCATCGCCAGGATCGGGGTGATCCCGATTCCGCCGGCAATGAAGACGTAGCGCGCGGCGTCCACCAGGGCGAAGTGGTTCCGGGGTCCCACGACGGTGACCGTCCGGCCCGGCCGCAGCTCGGTGTGCACGTAGCGTGAGCCGCCCCGGGACGACGGCTCGTTGAGTACCGCGATCCGGTACCGGCTCACGTCCTGCGGATCTCCGCACAGGGAGTACTGCCGGGTCCGTCCGCCCACCTCCACATCGAGATGGGCACCCGGCTCCCAGCCGGGCAGCGGCTTGCCGTCCGGGTGGACCAGCTCGACCGAGAGGACCCCTTCGGCCTCCCAGGTCATGGTGCGTACAAGAAGTTCGAGCCTGAGCTCTCGGGGCGCGTCCATGGCGGCCTCCCTACGCGGTGGGGATCTTGACGGGTGGGGTGAACGGGCTCTTCATCGGGCCGAGCTCCGCGAGGTCGACCTCGACCAGCACGGGCCCGCCGGAGGCGATGGCGTGGTCCAGGACGGGCTGTGCGTGCTCCGGCGCCGCGATCCGCGCGTACGGCAGACCGCAGGCACCCGCCAGCTGCTCGAAGTCGGGAGTGGCGAGGTCCACCCCGGAGCGGCGATCGCTGTGGCGGTCCTGCATGTTGCGGAGCACGCCGTAGCCCCCGTCGTTGAAGACGATGAGGGTCAGCGCGGGCCGCTCCTGGGCGAGTGTGAGGAGTTCGCCGAGGTGCACCGCGAGGCCGCCGTCGCCGGCGATCACCACGGTCGGCGCACCGGGGCGGGCGATGGCGGCTCCGATGCCCATGCCGAGGCCCTGCCCGATGCCGCCACCACGCGGGAAGACGTTGTCCTTCGCGTCGTACATCTCCAGCAGCCGGTTGCCCCAACTGCTCGACGCGATGGTCACATCGCGGGCCACCACCGCCGCGCGGGGCAGCGCCGCCCGGATCGCCTCGCAGATCGCCGCCTGCGGTCCGATGGCCTCGCGCTGATCGGCCCGCACCGCCTCGCGTACCGAGGTGACCCGCCCGGTCCAGCCCGGCTCGGCCGCCACGGCGTGCGGCAGCAGGGCGTCCAGCACGTCGGGTGCGTGGCCGTGCAGGGCGTGCCGCGCCGGATAGACCCGGCCCGGCGCGGCGGCGTCGATGTCGATCTGGATGTGGGCCTCGGGGAGGGCCAGAGCGTAGTCGGCCGTCTCGTTGGAGCGGAAGTGCGTGCCGATCGTCAGCAGGACGTCCGCTTCGGCCAGCAGGGCGCGCCCCGCCTCGGTGGTGGCGAAGTTCCCGATGACCTGCGGGTGGTCCTCGGGTACCGCGCCGCGCCCGGAATTCGACGTCAGCAGGCCACCGCCGGTTGCCGCGAGCAGAGCGCTCAGCTGCTGACCGGAGCCGGTCGCTCCACCGCCCGCCCAGATCAGCGGGCGCCGGGCTGAGGCCAGCAGCGCGGCCGCGCCGGCCAGCTCACCGGCGTCGGGCACCGGGTGCACGGGCCGTGTCGCCCGGGCGCCGGTGTCGGTCTGCGCCGCGTACTGCAGGTCGACGGGCCACTCCACGCTGCCGGGGCCGCCCGGCGCGGCGAGTGCCGCCTGTGCGGCCTCGCGCAGGATTCGCCCGGCGTCCTCGGTGGAGGTCACCGTCGCGGCGTACTTCGACACCGCACGCAGCATGGCGAGCTGGTCCTTGGTCTCATGGATGAAACCGCGCCCGCTGCCGAGGAACGCGCTCTCGATCTGCCCCGTGACATGCAGCACGGCGGTGCCCGAGCTGAGGGACTCGACCAGCGAGCCTGCCGCGTTGCCCGCGCCGGTACCCGTCGAAGTGAGCGCACAGCCGAGGGAGCCGCGAGCCCGTCCGTAGGCGTCCGCGGCGTTGACCGCGGTGGCCTCGTGGCGTACGGGTACGAACCGCAACTCCCGGTCGACGGCCTCGACCAGCGGCAGATTGTGCACGCTGACGATGCCGAACACGGTGTCGATGCCGAGTTCGCGCAGGACGGCGACGAGGAGATCGCCTCCGGTGGTGTATCGCATGGTGGGTCTCCTCAGAGAATGGAGCGGCCGACGCCGCCGCAGACGTCGATGCTGGTGCCGGTGATGTACGAGGCGCGGGGTGAGAGCAGGGCGACCACCGCGTAGGCGACCTCCTCGGCGCGGCCGAGCCTGCCGAGCGCGACCCCACGGTCGGCCGCGAGTGCCGCCTGCCACTGCTCGTAGGACAACGCACTGCCGGACGCGGCATGGCGGCGGGTCCACTGCCCGGTGTCGACGAGCCCCAGGCAGACCGAGTTGACGCGGATCCCGTCCCCGGCCAGTTCCTGGGACAGCGACTTGGAGAGGTTCAGAATCCCGGCGCGTGCCGCGCTGGTGGTGATCAGCCGGGGTTCCGGCTGCTTGGCGAGAACGGCGTTGACGTTGACGACGGACGCGACCGGAGACGCGCGGAGGTGATCGAGTCCCGCGTGCAGCGGGTTGAGTACGCCGGCGAACTTCAGCTCCAGTTCGTCCCGCCAGTCCTCGGCGTTCGACTCGGCGAAGTTCTTCATCCGCGACTGCCCGGCGTTGTTGACGAGTCCGTCCAGAGCGCCGAAGTGCTCGGCGGTCCTGGCCGTGAAGCGACGCACCGCGTCGGCGTCCCGGACGTCGCAGACGCCGGTCAGCAGCCGGTCGGGGCCGGCGCCCAGGCCGGCGGCCGCCCGGGCGAGCCGGTCCGCGTCCCGGCCGCAGGTGGCGACCCGGGCGCCTTCTTCGATGAGGGCGCGGACCGTGGCCAGGCCGACGCCCGAGCTGCCGCCGGTGACCAGTACGGTGCGGTCGGCGAGGCCGAGATCCATATCGGTTGCTCCGTGGTTCAGTTCATGGTGAAGCCGCCGTTGACGGCGATCACCTGTCCGGTGAGATAACGGGACTCATCGCTCAGCAGGAACGCGACGAGACCCAGAAGGTCGTCGGGCTGCTGGGGGCGCGAGATGGCCCGGTTGCTGCGGTACAGCTCATGCCGCTCGGCGGGTACGGACTCGGTCGCCTCTCCTTCGGTGATCCCGGGTGCCACCGCGTTCACGGTGATGCCCCGGTCGCCGAGTTCACGGGCCATGGCCCGGGTGAGGGCGATCACGGCGCCCTTCGACGTCACGTAGTGGGCGAGCCGCACCGAGCCGTAGAGGGCGGCGTCCGAGGCGACATGGACGATGCGTCCGCCGCCGCCGTGGGCCAGCAGCTGGGGCAGCAGCGCCCGGGAGACGAGCCAGGGCGAGCGGGCGTTCACCACCATGAGGCGGTCCCACTCGGCCACCGTGATGTCCTGGAACTCCTTGCCGCCCACGCCGTTGGCGAGTGCCGCGTTGTTCACGAGTCCGTGCAGCGGACCGAGCTCCGCGACCCGCGCCGCCAGGGTGTCGACCGAGCCGGGGTCGGCCACGTCACAGCCCACGAAGTGGGCGTCGATGCCCTCCTGGCGCAGCTCGCCGACGGCCGACTCGCCGCGCGTCCGGTCCACTTCGGCGACCACCACCCGGAATCCGTCGGCGCCCGCCCGGCGGGCCATGGCCAGTCCCAGGCCACGGCCGGCGCCGGTGATGACGACAGTGCGCATCAGTCGCGGGTCACGCCGTGCATCGGCGAGTGCTCGGGGTAGGTCGGGACCTGCGGCTTCCGGGTGCCGATCACCACGCAGAACAGCGCGTCGGTGTCGCCCTCGTTCTTCAGCGAACGGGCCACCCCGGCCGGCACCACGATCATGTCGCGGTAGCCGAGGGTGCGGTACTCCGACTCGTTGTCACCGCGGTGGATGCCGACGCGGACCTTCCCCTCCAGGACGAAGAACGCCTCCTCGACATCGTGGTGGGTGTGCTCGGGGCCCTCGGCCCCGGGCGGCAGCAGCATGTTGGAGAAGGTGAAGCCACCGGACGGCAGGATCCGGTTGTCGCCGTCGTGGTTGCCGGTGGCGCCGGAGCCGACGTAGCGGATCTGGGCGCGGCGGTACTGGTCACCGGCCTTCGTCTGGAAGGCGAGGGTGTCCCAGTCGGGCTCCCGGGAGTCCTTCGTCGCGATCAGTGCGTCGGTGTACCGGGCGAGGTCCCCGCCGTTGTCGTACTCGGTGGTGCTGACAGGCATGACGTGCTCCTTCTGTTGCGGAAGTTACTCAGGGATCTGAGCGGTGATACGGAGGTGGGAGAGCACCCAGGCGTTGAAGGCCCCGGGCTGCTCCTGGTTGGCCAGGTGACCGGCGTTCCTGACGACCACGTAGGCGGACTTGTGGAGGGATCCCGCGATGGTCTGGCTCGCCTCGATGCCGGTGACCGTGTCCTGGTCGCCGCAGAGCACGAGCGCGGGGGCGGTGACATCGGCGAGCTCCGCCCGGAGATCGGCCGATGCCATCGCCTCGGCCGCCCAGCCGTAACCGGGCAGTCTGACGGCGCCGGCCATGGTGTCGACGACGCGCTGGACCAGTTCGGCCGGTGCCCCGGGGGAGACCAGCCGGTGACCGCGCCGTTCGGCGAAAGCACGGGGGCCGGACTCGGCCAGTTCCGCAGCCCGTTGCCGCATGGCCGCGGCCTTCGCCGGATCCGTTCCGGAACCCGGGCTGGAGTCGGCGATGATCAGTGAGTCGACGAGCTCCGGGTGGCGGGCGGCGAGGCGCAGGGCGATCACGCCACCCCAGGACACGCCCAGCACATGCGCCCGGCCCCCGCGCTCCTCGATGAGCGCCGCGGCGGCGTCCGCGTAGTCGTCCAGGGTCAACGGACCCGCCGGGTCGGCGGACCGGGCGTAACCCGGTGCGTCCCAGGCGAGAACCCGGACGTAGGCCGACAGTTCGGCGAACTGCGGGGCGAACGCGGCGGACGACGAGCCGATGCCGTGCAGGCAGAGCAGCAGGGGTCCGTCCGTGCCCGCCTGCTCCACATGCACTGCGGCGGTCACAGAATCTGCCCCGGCCGGCCGGCGATGGCCCCGAGGCTGCGCAGCACCGCGTGCGGCACGACCTGGCTGGTGGCCGGATTCGACGGGTCGGGCCGATGGGCGACCTCGAAGCGGTAGCTGCCGTGCGGTCCGGCCGCTTCGATCAGATGGCGGGTGCGGTGCGCATCCGGGTCGGCGACCACCCTGACCCGTACCGCGTCCAGGTCCCCGATCGCCAGGGCCACCGAGGCGGCCACATTGGTCGACTTGGGGAACTTCACCGGGACGTCGCGCGCGGTGCCCGACATGACCTCGACCGGCCCGGTCGCCGACCGCAGCCTGGCCAGCAGCGCCTCGTCCATCCAGGGCTGCTCCAGGGTGGCGGGCAGCTTGGTGGTGGTGAGCCGTACGTCGGTCAGCGTCCCGAGACCGCGGACGGCCTGCAGCAGGTCCAGCCCGCCGACGGCGCCCGAGGTGAAGTACACCCGGCCGGGCCCCGCGCCGAGCAGCCGCTTGGCCAGGTCCTCGTCGGTGAGGGCTCCGGTCGAGGCGATCAGCAGGTCGGTGCCGGAGGTCAGAATGCGCTCGGCCCACTCCCGGACCACCCCCTGGCCGGCCGCTTCGACGATCAGGTCGCAGCGCTCCAGCGCCTCCTCGAAGGTCAGCTGCGGGGCCGGGGCCTCGCCGATCGACCGGTTGTCCACGATGCAGACCAACTCGGCGCCGTCGACGGCGCCTTCGGCCAGCGCGCCGCCCACCACCCGGCCGATCGCTCCCCAGCCGACGAGTCCCACCTTGCGGGTCATGCCACAACCTCCTGTGATGCGTGCGAAACGGGGGTGTCGACGGGAGCCGGTCCGGGGACGGCCGCCGGGCTGCCCGAGCCACCGCCGAGCGGCCCCGGATCGGGAGCGCCCGCCATGTGACTGCGGATCTCCGCGGACGGCGGCCCGGCCGTACCCCACAGGTCGGAAAGCTCCGGCACCCGCCGCCACACCCGCGCTATCCAGGCGTCCTCGACGATCTGGGCGACCTCGGACGTGTACTCGCACACCAGCCCCGAGGGGTCGGTGAAGTACGAGAAGGTGTTGTCACCGGGGCCGTGCCGGCCGGGGCCCCACTGCGGGGTGATGCCGTGATGACGCAGCCGGCCGAGGCCCCGCATGAAGTGGTCGACCGAAGTCATCTCGTAGGCCACGTGGTTCAGAGAGGTCCACTCGGCCTGGTTGAAGGCGATGCAGTGGTGATCGGAGTTGCAGCGCAGGAACGCCATCTGGTGCTCCGACCAGTCGGAGACCCGCAGGCCCAGCACATCGCAGTAGAAGGCGACGGCGGAGTCGATGTCCGTGGTGTTCAGCACGGCGTGCGTGACACCGACCGGCACCGAACCGTCCCGCCCACGGGGCGCGACCGCTTCGGTCTGCGCACTGATCTCGATCAGCCGGTGCTCGGGGTCGGCGAAACGCAGCCCGTAACCGCCACCCACCTGGTGCAGCGGCCCCGGTCCCGCGACCGGCGTGATGCCCCGGGCCAGCAGCCGCCGGGCGGCCTCGTCGACCTCGGCCGGCGTCGCGACGGCGAAGGAGATCCTGCCGAGACCGGTGCGCTCCGCGCGGGTCAGCTGCAGGACGTGGTGCTCGGTGCCGGTGCCGCGCAGCCAGCGTGCACCGGGCTCGGACTCCACACTCTCCAGGCCCCAGACCTCCTGGTAGAAGTCGGTGGCCTCGGCGAAGGCGGGGGTGAACAGCTCGACGCAGCGAAGGGAACGCAGCCGGGCGATGGGTGGTCGGTTCACGGGTACTTCTCCAGACGGGTCAGTTGGCCCAGGGCAGCGGGGCGTCCGATGTGCCCCAGTACAGGGACTTCTGGCGCTGGTAGGCGCGCATGCCGTCGCGGCCCTTCTCCCGGCCGAGTCCACTGTCCTTGAGGCCGCCGAACGGCGTGGCGATGCTGAACTGCTTGTAGGTGTTGATCCAGACGGTGCCCGCGTCGACGCGGCGCGCGATCCGCCAGGCGGCCCGGTGGTCACGCGTCCAGATGCCGCAGGCCAGCCCGTAGACCGAGTCGTTGGCCATCCGGACGAGGTCCTCCTCGTCGTCGAAGGGCAGGGCGACGAGGACCGGGCCGAATATCTCCTCCTGGCAGGTGCGGGACGCGTTGTCGAGGCCGTCCAGGACGGTCGGCAGGTAGTAGGCACCGTCGCGGTAGGCCTCGCCCTCGGGAGCCGATCCTCCGCACAGCACCCGTGCCCCCTCGCTACGCGCCAGGTCGACGTATCCGGCGACGGTGTCCCGGTGCCGGTGGTGCACCAGCGGTGCCACCTGGGTGTCGGGTGACGTACCGGGGCCGACCCGCAGCTTCCGTACCCGAGCGACGAGTTCGCCGACGAAGGCGTCGTAACGCTCACGGGCCACGAAGAGCCGTGAACCCGCGATGCAGGACTGGCCGCTGGACGAGAAGACGCCGAACATCACTCCGGCCAGGGCCTGTTCGATGTCCGCGTCGGCGAGCACGATCGTGGGCGATTTGCCGCCGAGTTCCAGCGACACCGGCATCGTCTTGTCCGCGGCGGCGTGCGCGATGGTGCGCCCGGTGGCGGTGCCGCCGGTGAAGGTCACCTTGCCGACGCACGGGTGGCGCACGATGGCGTCGCCCACCACGCTGCCGCGTCCGGGCAGCACCGAGAGCAGTCCGGGGGGCAGGCCCAGTTCCGCCAGCGCGCGGGTGACCAGCCGGCCCAGCGCCAGCGACACCAGCGGGGTCCACTCGGCCGGTTTGAGCAGTACCGCGTTGCCGGCGGCGAGCGCGGGGGCCAGCTTCTGAGCGTCGCTGGCCACCGGCGAGTTCCACGGGTTGATCGCACCGACCACGCCCACCGGCTCGAAGACGCTCATGGTGAGGTAGTCGCCGCGCGAGGGGGTGATCGACTCCTCGGCGGTCTCCAGCGCGGCCGCCGTGTAGCGGAAGGTGCCCGCCGCACTGGCCACCAGGGCACGGGTCTCGGTGAGCGCCTTGCCGGTGTCGGCGGTCTGGAGCGCGGCCAGCTGTTCTGCCGTCTCCTCGATCAGATCGGCGATCCGGTGCAGCAGCCGGGCGCGCCGGTGCGGGAGCAGGGAGCGCCAGCCGGGGTCGGCAGCCGCGCGGGCCGCGCCTTCGGCCGCTTCGGCGACCTCCTCGACGGTGACCGCGTGCACGGTGGCGATGGCCAGACCGGTCGCCGGGTCGACGGTCTCGACCGGGGCACCGGCGCCACGCCGCCAACTGCCCGCGACAAGTGCTTCGTCGGGCACATCCGCGGCAGGGAACGAGAGCATGCGAGACCTCCTGACTGAGCCGGGACGAATGGATACCTGAGTAGGTGCTTGAAATCTAAGGGCTTAACTATTTGGGCGCAAGCCCCCAAGGTTTGATGATTTCCCTGCGGAGACCCTTGACGGGCTCGGGTGAGTAAGGGATACAACTTAAGCGCTAAGAAACTTTGTCCTAACGCGCTTCATTGTCCGGGTGTCGTCAGACCCCTGCGGGACATCGCGTACCCCCACGCCATCGCCTCGCCACACAGTTGCGGAGTCGGAGGACCCTGCATGACGATCGACGTTTCCCCGGACCCTGCCGTCCGGGCGGCTGTGGCCGCCCGCTTCGAACGGCTTCCGCTGTGCCGCTGGCATGTCACCGTCCGCCTCATCGTGGGCGCCGTCACCTTCTTCGAAGCCTTCGACCAGCTTCTGATCGCCTACGCCCTGCCCGATCTGCGCCACGAGTGGCACCTGACCACGTCGGCCAGCACGCTGCTGCTCACCGTCGGCTCGGTCGGCATGCTGGTCGGCGCGCTGCTCTCGGGCCGGCTGGCCGACCGGATCGGCCGGGTGAAGGTCATCGCACTGTGCGTCGCGCTGTCGAGCCTGGCCAATCTGGTGCTGGCCGTCACCTCATCGCCCGACTCCTTCATGGCGGTGCGCTTCGTCCAGGGGCTCGCCATCGGCGGCGAGGTCCCGGTGGCCGCCACCTTCATCGCGGAGATCACCCGCAGTCACCAGCGTGGCCGCTTCGTCCTGCTGTACGAACTGGTCTTTCCCGCCGGACTCACCGTGGGCGCACTCGTCGCCGCCTGGGTGGTGCCGCTGCTCGGCTGGCGCTGGATGTACGTCATCGCCGCCGTGCCCGGCGTGCTCTGCGTCCTGGTACAGCGCGCGGTACCCGAATCGCCGCGCTGGCTGGCCGAACACGGCAGGACCGAGGAGGCGGCCCGCGTGATGTCGGAGATCGAGGCCGCGGTCGAGCGGGTCACCGGCAAACCGCTGCCACCGGTCCCCGCCGCCCTGGCCGCTGACCCCGGCCCCCTGCCGGGGACCGCGCCCGGGCAGGCCACCAGCGGTCTGCGGGGCCTGTTCAGCGGCCGCTACCGCCGCCGCACCCTGGTGGTCGGCGCCCTCTGGTTCACCGGCTACTTCGTCAACTACGGCATCACCTCGTGGCTGCCGACCATCTACCGCAACCGCTACGACCTGTCGCTCTCCGACGCACTGCTCTACTCGACCGTGACGTCCTGCGCCGGGCTCATCGGCTGTCTGGCGGTGGCGCTGACCGTGGACCGCGCCGGACGCAGGCGCGTCATCACCCTCTCTCTCGCCGGGTCCGCGGTGATGCTGCTGGTGCTCGCCTGCCTCGGGGCGCACACACCGGTACAGGTGCTGGTGTGGACGTCCCTCGCCGCGGTCTTCCTCTTCGGCTCCAACATCTGCCTCTACCTCTACACGCCGGAACTCTTCCCGACCCGGATGCGGGCCCTGGGCAGCAGCGTCGGCGGCGCGCTGAACCGCCTCGGGGTCATCCTCGGCCCGATCGTGGTCGGCATGGTGTACGCGGGCGGCCGTGTCTCGCCGGTGTTCGTGGTGCTCGGCGCGGTGGCCGTGGTCGGCGCGGTCGTCGCGGCGATCGGCGCGGACGAGACGGCCGGCCGACGGCTCGAAGAGGTCTCGCCCTGACCGGAACCGGTGCCGGACGCAGGTGCGGGGCGGCTCCCCTGGGGAAGCCGCCCCGCACCTGCGTCGCGCTCGTACGGTCTCAGCGGCTGCCGAGCACGTCCTCGACTCCGGCCCTTACCTCGTCCGTCGCCAGTCCGCGGATGGTCAGCGTGGTACGGCGGCGCAGCACGTCGTCCGCCGTCTCGGCCCACTCGTGGTCCCGGGCGTAGACGACCTGCGCCCAGATCTCCGGGGCGTCCGGGTGGATCCGGGCCGCCAGCGCCGGGTCCGCCGCGGCGAGCCGGGCGATGTCGAAGGAGAGCGAGCCGTAGTGCGTGGCCAGATGGCGTGCGGTGTCCGCGGCCATCCGCGGACCCGGCGTGCCACCGTCGACCAGGAGCCGGTGCGCGACCGCGTTCGGGTTGGCGATACCGGGCAGCGGCTGCTTCTTCGGCAGGTGCGAGAGCGGCTCCATGTCCTCGCCGAGCGGGTGGCCGGGCAACTCGGCGAGCTTGCTCATCACGGTCCGGCCGATGTGCCGGAAGGTCGTCCACTTGCCGCCGGCCACCGACAGCATCCCGCCGCGTCCCTCGGTGACGACCGTCTCCCGCTTGGCCTTCGAGGTGTCACCCGGGCCGCCGGGCAGCACCCGCAGACCCGCGAACGAGTAGGTGATCAGGTCACGCGACAACTGCTGGTCGCGGACCGAGAAGGCGGCCTCGTCCAGGATCTGGGCGATGTCCTTCTCGGTGACCCGTACGTCCGCCGGGTCACCCTCGTACTCCTCGTCGGTCGTACCGAGCAGCAGCTGGTCCTCCCAGGGGAGGGCGAAGGTGATCCGGTACTTGTCGATCGGCGTGGCCAGCGCGGCCCGCCAGGGCGAAGTGCGCTTGAGCACCAGGTGCGCGCCCTTGGACAGACGGATGGACGGCGCCGCTTCCGGGTCCTCCAGCTTGCGCAGGTGATCCACCCACGGCCCGGTCGCATTGAGCACCAGCCGGGCGCTGACCCCGAACTCAGCTCCGTCCAGGCCGTCCGCCAGCTCCGCACCGGTCACCCTGCCGTGCGTGAAGCGCAGCCCGGTCACCTTCGCGTGGTTGAGCACCGTGGCGCCGGACTCGACGGCCGCGCGCACCGTCATCAGAGCCATCCGCGCGTCGTTCATCTGGTCGTCGCCGTAGACGGCGACGGCCTTCAGGTTGTCGGTACGCAGCTCGGGTACGTCCTGGCGGGCCCGGGACGGCGATATGACATGGCCGACGCCGTCTCCGAAGGCGGAGAGCGCCGAGTAGGCGAAGACGCCGGCGCCGAGCTTGGCGGCGCCGTGCGGGCCGCCCTTGTACACCGGCAGGTAGAAGGTCAAGGGATTGGCCAGGTGCGGCGCGACGTCCCGGGAGACCGCACGGCGCTCGAAGTGGTTCTCGGCGACCAGCTTCACCGCGCCCGTCTGGAGGTAACGCAGGCCGCCGTGGAGCAGCTTGGAGGAAGCGGACGAAGTGGCGCCGGCGAAGTCGCCGGCGTCCACCAGGGCCACCCGCAGCCCGGACTGCGCGGCATGCCAGGCGGTGGAGATGCCCAGGATGCCGCCGCCGATCACCAGGAGGTCGTACGTCGCCGTGGAGAGCTGCTCCCGAGTCTCGGCGCGGCTCACTGCCTTGAAGGACGACACCTCGGAAGGCGAGGCGGTGGAGCCGGAGGCCGGGTGCGTCCCGATGGCCGGGACGCTCTGCAGGGTGGTCATGTGTGTTACTCCTCGTCGTCGAGCCAGCTCATGGTCCGCTGGACGGCCTTGAGCCAGTTCTTGTACTCGCGGTCGCGGATGTCCGCGTCCATGTGCGGTGTCCACTCGGCGGCCCGGCGCCAGTTGGCGCGCAACGCGTCGGTGTCCGGCCAGAAGCCGACGGCGAGTCCGGCGGCGTAGGCGGCGCCGAGGCAGGTCGTCTCGGCCACCATGGGCCGCACCACCGGTGCGTCCAGGAAGTCGGAGAGGGTCTGCATCAGCAGGTTGTTGGAGGTCATTCCGCCGTCGACCTTGAGCGCGGTCAGTTCGACACCGGAGTCCTTGGTCATCGCGTCACTGATCTCGCGGGTCTGCCAGGCCGTCGCCTCGAGCACGGCCCGGGCGATGTGCGCCTTGGTGACGTAGCGCGTCAGGCCGGCGATCACGCCGCGCGCGTCCGGCCGCCAGTAGGGGGCGAACAGACCGGAGAAGGCCGGCACGAAGTACGCGCCGCCGTTGTCCTCGACGGAGGACGCCAGGGTCTCCACCTCGGCCGCGCTGTTGATGATCCCCATCTGGTCGCGCAGCCACTGGACGAGCGAGCCGGTGACGGCGATCGACCCTTCCAGGGCGTACACCGGCTTCTGGTCGCCGATCCGGTAACCGACCGTGGTGAGCAGGCCGTTGTACGAATTGACGGGGGTGTCGCCGGTGTTCATCAGCATGAAGGTGCCGGTGCCGTAGGTGGACTTGGCCTCACCCTCGGAGAAACAGGTCTGGCCGAACAGCGCCGCCTGCTGGTCACCGAGCGCGGAGGCGACCGGCACACCGGCCAGGCGGCCGCCCGCGGCCGTGCCGTACACCTCGGCGGAGGAGCGGATCTCCGGCAGCACGGCGGCCGGAATACCGATGGAGGCGAGGATCTTCTCGTCCCACTCCATCCGGTGCAGGTTCATCAGCAGCGTGCGGGAGGCGTTGGTGACGTCGGTGACATGGACACCGCCGTTCACGCCGCCGGTGAGGTTCCAGATGACCCAGGAGTCCATGGTGCCGAAGAGGATGTCACCGGCCTCGGCGCGCTCGCGCAGGCCGTCGACGTTGTCCAGCAGCCAGCGAATCTTCGGGCCGGCGAAATACGAGGCCAGCGGCAGGCCGGTCTCCCGGCGGAAGCGGTCCTGCCCGACGTTGCGGCCCAGCTCGCGGCAGAGGGCGTCGGTGCGGGTGTCCTGCCAGACGAGGGCGTTGTGGACGGGCTCACCGGTGTTCTTGTCCCAGAGCAGAGTGGTCTCGCGCTGGTTGGTGATGCCGATCGCCTTGACGTCGTCGGCGGTGATACCGGCCTTCTCGACGGCGCCGTCCACGACCTCCTGGACGTTGGTCCAGATCTCGGCCGCGTCGTGCTCGACCCACCCCGGCTTCGGGAAGATCTGCTCGTGTTCCTTCTGGTCGACCGCGACGATCCGGCCGTCCTTGTCGAAGACGATGCAGCGGCTGGACGTGGTGCCCTGGTCGATGGCCGCGATGAACGGCCCGGTGATGTGAGCGTCAGTGGTCACGGTGTGCTCCGAATTCCGAGGGGGAGTGGTCGTCGGTACCGGGTACTCGGCGGGGGCTCATGCGAAGGCGAGATTGTAGAGCCCACCTGCCAGCGCGCCCCCGACCAGCGGGCCGGCGATCGGTATCCACGCGTAGCTCCAGTCCGAGCCGCCCTTGTTGGGCAGCGGCAGCAGGGCGTGGACGATGCGCGGGCCGAGGTCGCGCACCGGGTTGATGGCGTAACCGGTCGGCCCACCGAGGGACAGGCCGATCGAGACGACGACCAGTGCGGTGATCAGCGCGCCGACGGCGCCCAGGCCGTCGCCCTCGTTGTTCAGGCCCTGCGTGAGGATCGCCAGGACCAGCACGAAAGTGCCGATGATCTCGGTGGTCAGGTTCTGTACGACGTTACGGATCTCCGGCGCGGTGAAGAACACCCCACCGACCGGACCCGGGTTCGAGGTCCGCTTCTGCTTGACGAGACCCGGATTGGCCGAATGCTGCTCGACTATTTCCGGGTCGGTCAGGTGAGCCTGGAAGTGGCCGTAGTACGCGGCCCAGACCAGCACCGCGCCGATCATCGCGCCGAACAGCTCGGAGACGAGGTACAGCGGCACGTCGCTCCACTTGGTCCCGCCCTCGATGGCGAGACCGATGGTGACGGCCGGATTGAGCTGCGCGCCGGAGACGCCGCCCGCGATGTAGGCGGCGGTCAGCACGGCGAACCCCCAGCCGAACGTGATGGCGAGCCATCCCGCGTCCTTGGCCTTGGAGTACTTGAGTGTGATGGCGGCGCACACACCGCCGCCGAGCAGTACGAGCATGGCGGTGCCGATGGTCTCGCCGATGAAGATGTCGGAGCTGGACACCCGCGACTCCTTTGTCCTTCGTCCAGGGGAAGCCGGACACCGGTTTCCTCCGGTTGTCCGCGCCCTCAGGTGAGGGCGTAACCGGCCCTTGGGCGCTGTCACACCCTAACGCTAAATTCCGGTAGGTGTTCGACAATGCCGACCGATGAACGGCAGTTTTGTCTCACGGTCAAGGAACGTCAAGGGTCTGTGGCGGGAATCTCGGTTACGGTTCGCAACAGCCGGGGCCAGAGGTCGGCCGGCGGCGAGCGGGTCAGAAGCGGCTTGCGCCCAGGTCGCGCGAGACGGAACGGGCACAGTCCCGTACCGCGGCGACCAACTCGGTGCGCAGCTCGCCGTCCCGGCAGACCCGCTCGACCGCCCCGGTGACGGCGACGGCACCGACCGGCATCCTGCGCCGGTCGTGGATGGGGGCGGCCACCGAGGCCACGCCCTCCCAGGTCTCCTCGACATCCGCGGCCCAGCCGCGCGCCCTGGTCAGGTCGAGCACCGACTCGAACGCCTCGGGTTCACAGACGGTGCGCGCGGTGAAGGTCTTGCGCTCGGTCTCCAGCACCTCGCTGTGCGCCACCGGATCGAACGCCGAGAGCACTTTGCCCAGGGCGCTGGAATGCAGCGGCTGCATGGCGCCGACCTCCAGCACCTGGCGGCTGTCGTCCGGCCGGAAGACGTGGTGGACGATCAGTACGCCGTGCTGGTGCAGGACGCCCAGATAGACGCTCTCACCACTGGAGCGGGCCAGGTCGTCGGTCCAGACGAGCGCGCGGGCCCGCAGCTCGTGCACGTCGAGGTAGCTGTTGCCCAGCCGCAGCAGCTCGGCCCCCAGCTGATAGCGGCCGGAAGCCGGATCCTGTTCGACGAAACCCTCGTGCTGCAGGGTGCGGAGGATGCCGTGGGCGGTGCCCTTGGCCAGGTCGAGCGAGGAGGCGATGTCGGAAAGACCGAGCCGGCGCTCGCCGCCCGCGAGCAGCCGCAGCATCGCGGCCGCCCGTTCCAGGGACTGAATGTTCTTAGCCATCGCCGGCCACCCTCCACGCTGTTCGACAATGCTGAACACTATCGGCCGATGCCGACCAGTGTCACCCGGAGTGTCGACCGCGGACACCCGGAGGGACTTCTCTGCCCGGGTCTCCGGCCCCGTCCGCCCCGTGGGACGCCGCGCCGCCAGGACGCTGTCCCCGTTACCCTGGCCGGGTGCGCCATCCTGCCGGACGGTGCAAAGCCGACAGCCGTCGCATCCCAGGGAGTACATTCCATGGCCTCGTCGCCGACCCCTTCCCCTGACAGCCGGACCAGGGCGGACGCCCTCCGTGAGGCGCTCGCCAGCCGTGTGGTGGTGGCCGACGGCGCCATGGGCACCATGCTCCAGGCGCAGGATCCCACCCTCGATGACTTCCAGAACCTCGAGGGCTGCAACGAGATCCTCAATGTGACCAGGCCGGACATCGTCCGCTCGGTCCATCAGGAGTACTTCGCGGTCGGCGTCGACTGCGTGGAGACGAACACCTTCGGCGCGAATCTCGCGGCCCTGGGGGAGTACGACATTCCCGAGCGGGTCTTCGAGCTCTCCGAGTCCGGCGCGCGGATCGCCCGGGAGGTGGCCGACGAGTTCACCGCGTCGACCGGACAGCAGCGCTGGGTGCTGGGCTCGATGGGCCCGGGCACCAAGCTGCCGACGCTGGGGCACGCCCCGTTCGACAAGCTACGGGACGCCTACCAGCAGAACGCCGAAGGAATGATCGCGGGCGGTGCCGACGCGCTGCTCGTCGAGACCACCCAGGACCTGCTGCAGACCAAGGCGTCCGTCATCGGCGCCCGCCGTGCCCTGGAGGCCACCGGCGTGAACCTTCCGGTGATCTGCTCGGTCACCGTGGAGACCACCGGCACCATGCTGCTCGGCTCGGAGATCGGCGCCGCGCTCACCGCCCTCGAGCCGCTGGGCATCGACATGATCGGTCTGAACTGCGCGACCGGTCCCGCCGAGATGAGTGAGCATCTGCGCTATCTCGCCCGGCACTCCCGGATCCCGATCTCCTGCATGCCCAATGCGGGCCTTCCGGTGCTGGGCAAGGACGGCGCTCACTACCCGCTCTCGCCGGAGCAGCTGGCGGACGCCCAGGAGACCTTCGTCCGCGAGTACGGCCTGTCTCTGGTGGGCGGCTGCTGCGGTACGACGCCCGAGCACCTGCGCCAGGTGGTCGAGCGGGTCCGGGGCGCCGCCCCCACCGTGCGCGAGCCGCGCCCCGAGCCGGGCGCCGCGTCGCTCTACCAGACGGTGCCGTTCCGCCAGGACACCTCGTATCTGGCGATCGGCGAGCGGACCAACGCCAACGGATCCAAGAAGTTCCGCGAGGCCATGCTGGAAGGCCGGTGGGACGACTGCGTGGAGATGGCCCGCGACCAGATCCGCGAGGGCGCACACCTGCTCGACCTCTGCGTCGACTACGTCGGCCGGGACGGGGTGGCCGACATGGCGGAACTGGCCGGCCGCTTCGCGACCGCCTCCACCCTGCCGATCGTGCTGGACTCCACCGAACTGCCCGTACTGCGGGCCGGTCTGGAGAAGCTCGGCGGCCGGGCCGTCCTCAACTCGGTCAACTACGAGGACGGCGACGGACCCGAGTCGCGCTTCGTCAAGGTGACCCGGCTGGCGGTCGAGCACGGCGCCGCGCTGATCGCGCTGACCATCGACGAGCAGGGCCAGGCCCGTACCGTCGAGCACAAGGTCGCCATCGCCGAGCGTCTCATCGAGGACCTCACCGGCAACTGGGGCATCCACGAGTCGGACATCCTGATCGACACCCTGACCTTCACCATCTGCACCGGGCAGGAGGAGTCGCGGGGTGACGGAGCCGCCACCATCGGCGCCATCCGGGAGCTCAAGAAGCGCCACCCCGACGTGCAGACCACGCTGGGCCTCTCCAACATCTCCTTCGGGCTCAACCCGGCCGCCCGCGTCGTGCTCAACTCCGTCTTCCTCGACGAGTGCGTCAAGGCCGGTCTCGACTCGGCGATCGTGCACGCCAGCAAGATCCTGCCGATCGCCCGCCTGGAGGAGGAGCAGGTCAAGGTCGCCCTCGACCTGATCTACGACCGCCGTGCCGAGGGCTACGACCCGCTGCAGCGGCTCATGGAGCTCTTCGAGGGCGTGAACATGAAGTCGATGAAGGAGGGCAGGGCCGAGGAGCTGCTCGCTCTTCCGCTCGACGAGCGCCTCCAGCGCCGGATCATCGACGGCGAGCGGAACGGCCTCGAGGCCGATCTCGACGAGGCGTTGCAGACCACGCCCGCACTCGACATCGTCAACGAGACCTTGCTGGCCGGGATGAAGGTCGTCGGCGAGCTGTTCGGCTCCGGCCAGATGCAGCTGCCGTTCGTGCTCCAGTCCGCCGAGGTGATGAAGACCGCGGTGGCCTATCTGGAACCGCACATGGAGAAGACCGACGACGACGGCAAGGGCACCATCGTGCTGGCCACCGTCCGCGGCGACGTCCACGACATCGGCAAGAACCTGGTCGACATCATCCTGTCCAACAACGGCTACAACGTGGTCAATCTGGGCATCAAGCAGCCCGTCTCGGCGATCCTGGAAGCGGCCGAGGAACACCGGGCCGACGTCATCGGGATGTCCGGCCTGCTGGTGAAGTCGACCGTCATCATGAAGGAGAACCTGGAGGAGCTCAACCAGCGCAAGCTGGCCGCCGACTTCCCGGTGATCCTCGGCGGCGCCGCACTGACCCGGGCGTACGTCGAGCAGGACCTGCACGAGATCTACGAGGGCGAAGTCCGCTACGCCCGCGACGCGTTCGAGGGCCTGCGGCTGATGGACGCGCTGATCGCGGTCAAGCGCGGTGTGCCGGGGGCCGTGCTGCCCGAGCTCAAGCAGCGGCGGGTACCCACCCGGGCCACCGCCGCGGTGCTCGAGGCCGACGAGCCCGAGGGTTCCGTGCGCTCGGACGTCGCCACCGACAACCCGGTCCCCGAGCCGCCGTTCTGGGGGAGCCGGGTCATCAAGGGCATCCCGCTGAAGGAGTACGCGTCCTGGCTGGACGAGGGCGCACTCTTCAAGGGCCAGTGGGGCCTCAAGGAAGCACGCAGGGGTGACGGGCCCAGCTACGAGGAGCTGGTGGAGTCCGAGGGCCGACCGCGGCTGCGCGGCTGGCTGGACCAGCTGCACACGAAGAACATGCTGGAAGCGGCCGTCGTGCACGGCTACTACCCCTGCGTGTCCAAGGGTGACGACCTGATCATCCTCAACGATGACGGCAGCGAGCGGACCCGCTTCACCTTCCCCCGCCAGCGCCGCGGCCGCAGGCTCTGCCTGGCCGACTTCTTCCGCCCCGAGGACTCCGGCGAGACGGACGTGGTCGGCTTCCAGATCGTCACCGTGGGCTCGAAGATCGGCGAGACCACGGCCGAACTGTTCGCGGCCAACGCCTACCGCGACTACCTCGAACTGCACGGCCTGTCCGTGCAGCTGGCGGAGGCTCTGGCCGAGTACTGGCACGCCCGGGTGCGCGCCGAACTGGGCTACGCGGGCGAGGACCCCTCGGACGTGGCGGACATGTTCGCGCTGAAGTACCGCGGCGCGCGCTTCTCGCTCGGCTACGGCGCCTGCCCCGATCTGGAGGACCGGGCGAAGATCGCCGAGCTGCTCGAACCGGAGCGGATCGGGGTGCACCTCTCCGAGGAGTTCCAGCTCCACCCCGAGCAGTCCACCGACGCGATCGTCATCCATCACCCGGAGGCGAAGTACTTCAACGCGCGGTAATCCGCCCGAACGTCGTACACTGGTCGGTCCAGTGCAGGCCGGTCGCTCCCCCCAGCTGGGTGGGCGGCCGGCCTTCTCGTCCCTCCAGGAGGTGTGCCCGGATGACCAGTACGGTCCCTGCGCTCAGTACTCGTATGGCCGAAGGCTCCGCCCTGCAGGCCGTCCTTCTCGACATGGACGGCACGCTGGTGGACACCGAGGGATTCTGGTGGGACGCCGAGGTGGAAGCCTTCGCGAGCCTGGGCCATCGGCTCGACGAACGCTGGCGCGACGTCGTGGTGGGCGGCCCGATGACCCGCAGTGCGGGCTACCTCATCGAGGCGACCGGCGCGGACATCACGCTGCCGGAGCTGACCGTGCTGCTCAACGACCGGTTCGAGGCCCGGATCGCGCGCGGAGTGCCGCTGATGCCCGGGGCCCTCCGGCTGCTCACCGAACTGGCCGCCCATCAGGTGCCCACCGCCCTGGTCTCCGCCTCGCACCGGCGCATCATCGACCGCGTACTGGCATCGCTCGGCCCGGAGAACTTCGCGTTGACGGTGGCCGGCGACGAAGTCGCGCGTACCAAACCGCACCCCGAGCCGTATCTGGTCGCCGCGGCGGGGCTGGGAGCGGACCCGACGCGCTGTGCGGTCGTCGAGGACACCGCGACCGGTGTGGCGGCCGCAGAGGCCGCCGGCTGCCATGTGGTGGCGGTGCCGTCCGTGGCACCGATCGCGCCGGTGGACGGCCGGGTGGTCGTCGCATCACTCGAACAAGTCGATCTCGGCTTTCTCCGGAAGCTGGTCAACGGAATGCGCTGATGCGTATACCGAGCGTGTTTCTTTGACGGTGGAGTGAACTACCCTCCGTCAATTGTGTCCGTTTCGTGAGCGCGGCGAGTGCGAATTATGCTCCACGAAAGTCGACGCAGCGTGACCTTTATCACCTGACGGGGCGTCGACATGGGCGGATCTGCGTGCTGGGCGGGGCGTTCCGATGGCGGGAGACGCACCATGTGTCCCGTTTGGTGAGGCAGTGTGCGAATCTCCGCCGTGCTCGGATATCAACGCTCTGCTATCCGTGAAGATGCTGTGTATGGGCCTGAAGTCGCCGCCGGTCCAGCTTTCCTGACGTTCCGCACTAATCTCATCCGAGAACTTCGCCGCACACTTCCGGTTCCCCGGCGCCAACCATGCCGCCGTGGACTGCGGACCGATCGCTCCGTACCCGGCCGATCGCGCCGCCCCGGTGGGGGAGATCCCCTGCTCGTCAGTGCTTGCGGAGGGGCGGCAGCGGCGGAGTTTCCGTACACCGCTGTAACCCAGTGCCGGATGAGGAGAACGTCCAGAATGAACCGCAAGACCTTGGTACTGCCGGCCGTGGTGGGCCTGCTGGCTCCGGTACTCGCCGCTTGTGGCGCTACGGACAGCGGCAACAGCGGCGGCAAGGCCATCGTCGTGGGTGTGACGGACACCTTCGTGTCCGGCAAGGATGCTCCGGCCCCCTTCGACCCTGCGTACACCTATGACTCCGGTGCCTGGAACATCCTGCGCCCCGCCCTGCAGTCGCTGCTGCAGATTCCCCGCGGCGGCGGCCAGCCGGTGCCGGACGCCGCCACCGACTGCCGGTTCACCGACACCGAGAACGAGAGCTACCGCTGCAAGCTGCGCAGCGGGCTCGAGTTCTCCAACGGCGACAAGCTGACGGCCTCCGATGTGAAGTACTCCCTGGACCGCGTCTCCCGCATCCACGACAGCAACGGCCCGGCCGGTCTGTTCGACAACATCGACACCATCGAGACGGTGAGCGGCACCGAACTGGTCTTCCATCTCAAGACGCCGGATGCCACCTTCCCGTACAAGCTGGCAACCCCGGCCGCGGGCATCGTGGAGAAGGGAACCTACGCACCGAACCGGCTGCGCAAGGGCTTCGCGGTGGACGGCTCCGGCCCGTACACCCTGAAGACGGTCGTCAAGAACGACCGCCTCGAGAAGGCGGTATTCACCAAGAACCCCCGCTACAAGGGGGTGTTGCAGCTGCAGAACGACAAGGTCGAGATCCGTTCGTTCACCGATGCCGCCGCGATGGGCAAGGCGCTGAAGTCCGGCGAGATCGACATGATGACCCGCACCCTGTCGCCGTCGCAGATCAAGGAACTCTCCGCCGGTTCGACGCAGAACATCAATTTCATCGAGAGCCCCGGCCTGGGAATCCGCTACCTCGGCTTCAACACCGATGACCCCTCGGTGAAGAACAAGGCGGTCCGCCAGGCGATGTCCGCGCTCGTCGACCGCGGTCAGATCGCGAGCGAGGTGTACGGCGCCACGGCCGAGCCGCTCTACTCGCTGATCCCCTCCGGTATGGCCGGACACACCAACTCGTTCTTCGACAAGTACGGCAACCCCAGCAAGACCGAGGCGGCCAAGATCCTGCACAACGCCGGGATCAACGACAAGGTGCGGTTGACCCTGCACTACACGAACGACCACTACGGACCCGAGACGGCAAAGGAATTCGCACTGCTCAAGCAGCAGCTGAACGCCTCCGGGTTGTTCGACGTCAAGATCCAGGGCACCCCGTGGGCGACGTTCCGTCCCGCCGAGCTGCACGGTGACTACGCGGTCTACGGTCTTGGCTGGTTCCCGGACTTCCCCGACTCGGACAACTTCATCGCGCCGTTCCTCGGCAAGGGCAACTTCCTCAACACCCCCTACGCGAACAACGCCATCCGCACCAAGTACATCCCCGATTCCCGGCGTGCCGCGGACCGTACGGCGGCAACCGCACCCTTCCAGAAGATCCAGGACATCGTGGCCGATGATGTCCCTGTACTGCCGCTCTGGCAGGGTAAGCAGTATGTCGCCGCGCGTGATGACCTGACCGGTGCGGAATGGGCTCTCAGCAGCTCGTCCGCCCTGCAGATCTGGGAGCTGGGCCGGGGCGTCAGCTGATATTGGCCACGGATTATGTGAGGCACCTGCGTGAAGATACGTCGTAACCAGTCGCTGCCGGTCCTGCTCGTCGGAGGACTGACCGCCGGGCTGCTCAGTGGCTGCGGCACGCAGGGCGACGCCGGAGGCACCGGAAAGCCGGTGGTCATGGGGATGTCCGACGAGATCCAGGCCACCGACCCGGCATCCGGATACGACCCCGGATCATGGCTGCTGTTCAACAACGTCTTCCAGTCCCTGATGAGCTTCCCCAAGGGCAGTTCGACCCCGCAGCCCGAGGCGGCCAAGGAGTGCGGCTTCGAGGCCGGGGGATCGACGACGTACCGCTGCACGCTGCGCAGCGGGCTCACGTTCAGCAACGGCGACAGTCTCACCTCACGGGATGTCAAGTTCTCCTTCGACCGGGTGCTGAAGATCAATGACGAGCTGGGGCCTGGGCCGCTGCTCTCCTCGATCAAGACGGTGGACGCGCCGGACGCCAGGACGGTCGTCTTCCATCTGAAGTTCCCCGACGCCACCTTTCCCAGCAAGATCGCCTCGGGCGCCGGCTCCATCGTGGATCACCGGCAGTACAAGATGGACAAACTGCGCACGGACGGCAAGGCGGTCGGCTCCGGCGTCTACAAGCTGGACTCGTACGACAAGAAGCAGGCGGTCTTCTCGGTCAACACCCGCTACCGGGGCACCGCGAAGGTCCAGAACTCCGGCATGACCATGAAGCTCTTCCACAACGACCAGAAGGCGCTGGGAGCGGCGCTCAAGAGGGGCGACATCGACCTCGCCTACCGCGGTCTGACGGCCAAGGACATCGAGACCATCCAGGACTCGGTCAGCGGCGACAACGGGATCGACGTCATCGAGGGCTCCAGCGCCGAAGTGCAGCACCTGGTCTTCAACATGAAGGACCCGGTCGTCGGCAAGCTCCCGGTGCGCAAGGCGATCGCCTACCTCGTCAACCGCAACGCGCTGGTCACCAACGTCTACCGGTCCACGGCCGAGCCGCTGTACTCCATCGTGCCCGCCGGGATCGCGGCCCACCGCACCGCGTTCTTCGACATGTACGGCGACAGCCCCAAGCCCGCCAAGGCCGCTCAGGTGCTGCGCGCCGCCGGCATCACCGGCAAGGTGAAGCTGACCCTCTGGTCCACGCCCAGTCGTTACGGGCCCGCCACCGACGAGGAGTTCAAGGCCATCGCCGGGCAGCTCAATGCCAGCGGGCTCTTCGACGCCACGGTGAAGTCCGTGCCCTACGGGCAGTACGAGAAGGGGATCGCGGCCGGGAAGTACGGCGTCTATGTGAAGGGCTGGGTCCCCGACTACCCGGACCCCGACAACTTCACCGCGCCGTTCTTCGGCAAGGGCAACGTGCTGGACAACAACTACGACAACAAGACGATCATCGACCATCTCATCCCGGCCGAGTCCTCAGCGACCGACCGGACCACCACGGCCGATGACTTCAGCGAGCTGCAGGACATCGTGGCGACCGACCTGCCGATCATTCCGCTGTGGCAGGGCAAGCAGTACGCGGTGGCACACGACGACATCACGGGGCTCGAGTGGACGCTCGACGCTTCGACGGTCTTCCGCTTCTGGGAGATCAGCAAACACTGAGCCGACCCGGCGCGCCCTCGCCCCTCCGCCCCTACGGCTGGGCGCCGGGGCGCACCAGGCCGCTCTCGTACGCGTACACCGCGGCCTGCACACGGTCGCGCAGCCCCAGCTTCGTCAGCACATGGCCGACATGCGTCTTGACGGTGGTCTCGCTGACGAAGAGGTCGGCCGCGATCTCCGCGTTGGAGAGTCCCCGGGCGACCAGCTTGAGCACCTCGACCTCGCGCTCGGTCAGCGTGTGCAGCGTGTTGGGCACCGGGTCCTCGCCGGACGGCAGGTGGTCCGCGTACTTGTCGAGGAGCCGGCGGGTGATGCTCGGGGCCAGCATCGCCTCGCCGCCCGCGACCACCCGGATCGCCTGGACCAGCTCATTGGCCGGCGCGTCCTTCAGCAGGAAACCGCTCGCCCCGGCGCGCAGCGCCTCCACCACGTATTCGTCCAGGTCGAAGGTGGTCAGCACCAGCACCTTCGCCGGCCCGTCGCGGCCGGGTCCGGTGATCCGACGGGTCGCCTCGACGCCGTCCATCCTGGGCATCCGGATGTCCATCAGCACGACATCGGGCTGCAGGGCGCGGACCTGGTCGAGGGCCTGCAGACCGTCCCCGGCCTCACCGACCACCGCGAGGTCCTGCTCGGCCTCCAGGATCATCCGGAAGCCGGTGCGCAGCAGCGGCTGGTCGTCGACCAGTAGGACGCGGATCGCCACAGGAACTCCTTCGATAGACCCGCCCCATTCTGCCCTGCACGCCCGGCGGCGAAGCCGCGGGCTCAGGCCGGGTCGTCCACGCGGGTGACGCCGAGCGGGTACACCGGCGGGGTGCCGCCGAATTCCGGGCAGAACGCCTGGTGGTCGCACCAGCCGCACAGCTTGGTGGGGCGGGGCTGCCAGTCGCCCGTTTCGGTGGCCTTCTTGATCGCCTCCCACAGCGCGAGCAACTTGCGCTCGACCCGCAGCAGGTCGGCTTCCAGCGGGTCGTAGGTCACCACCTCGCCGTTTCCCAGATACACCAGCTGGAGCCGGCGCGGCACGATCCCCTTCAGCCGCCACACCACCAGGGCGTAGAACTTCATCTGGAACAGCGCACCCTCGGCGTACTGCGGTCGGGGTGCCTTGCCCGTCTTGTAGTCGACGATCCGCACCTCGCCGGTCGGCGCCACATCCACCCGGTCGATGATGCCGCGCAGCCGCAGCCCCGACTCCAGCTCGGTCTCGACGAACAGCTCCCGCTCCGCGGGCTCGAGCCGGGTCGGATCCTCGAGCGTGAACCACCGCTCGACCAGCCGCTCGGCCTCCGCGAGCCACTGGGCGAGCTGCTCGCCTCCCGCATCCTCCGCGAAGAGACCGGCGAGCTCGGGCTTCGACGCGAGCAGCCGGTCCCATTGGCCCGGAATCAACGCTCTGGCCCGCGGAGCGGTCCTTTCCACGGCCGGATCGTCGAACATCCGCTCCAGCACCGCATGGACCAGGGTGCCCCGGGTGGCCGCCGCGCTGGGCTTCTCCGGCAGCTTGTCGATCACCCGGAACCGGTACAGCAGCGGACACTGCATGAAGTCGCTCGCCCGTGACGGCGAGAGTGAAGTGGGCTGCTGGGCGGTAGTCATGACAAGACCCTACGACCCGCCACCGACATCGTTCCGCATACCATCGACGGCAGAGTCCCCCACGGGCGGGGAACGCTTCCTGAGGATACGAAGGGACATCGTGAACGAGAGCGGCGACGGCGGGCGTCCGCGGTCCGGCACGGAGAAGGCCGATCCCGGCTCCGCGCCCGAGGACGGCAAGCCGCAGCGCCGGGACGCACCGGGCGGCGGCATCCTGATGGGCCGCCCCTTCGGGGTGCCGGTCTACGTCGCCCCCAGCTGGTTCCTGGTGGCCGCGCTCATCACCTGGGTCTTCGGCGGCCAGCTGGACCGGGTGCTGCCCGAACTCGGCAACCTGCGCTACCTGGTCTCTCTCTTCTTCGCCGTCGCCTTCTACGCGTCCGTACTGGTCCATGAGCTGGCCCACACGGTCGCCGCGCTGCGGTTCAAGCTCCCGGTGCGCCGTATCCAGCTGCAGTTCTTCGGTGGCGTCTCGGAGATCGAGAAGGAGTCCGAGACCCCCGGTCGGGAGTTCGTCCTCGCGTTCGTCGGACCGTTGCTCTCGCTGGTGCTCTCCGGTGTCTTCTACCTCGCGATGAAGACCGTCGAGCCGGGCACCGTCCCCGGTGTGCTGCTCGCCGGACTGATGATCTCCAACCTCATCGTCGCCGTCTTCAACCTGCTCCCCGGGCTGCCGCTGGACGGCGGCCGGATGCTGCGGGCGGTGGTCTGGAAGATCACCGGCAAGCCGATGAGCGGCACCATCGCCGCGGCCTGGTTCGGCCGGGCGCTCGCCGTCACCGTCCTGATCGGCCTCCCGCTGCTCACCCACACCGGCTCCAACGCCGACGTCGGCGGCATGGAGACGGTGATGGACGCGCTGCTGGCCGCGATCCTCGCCGCGATCATCTGGACCGGTGCGGGCAACAGCCTGCGGATGGCCCGGCTGCGCGAACACCTCCCCGACCTCCGGGCCCGGACGCTCACCCGGCGCGCTGTCCCGGTGGAGAGCACCACGCCGCTCTCCGAGGCGCTGCGCCGCGCCAACGAGGCGGGGGCGCGCGCCCTGGTGGTCGTCGACAGCCACGGTGACCCCACCGCGCTGGTCAGAGAGGCGGCCATCGTCGGTGTGCCGGAGCACCGTCGTCCGTGGGTCGCCGTCAGCGGACTCGCCCAGGAACTCACCGAAAGCATGAAGGTCCCGGCCGAGCTGGCCGGTGAGGCTCTCCTCGACACGCTGCGGGCCAGCCCGGCCACCGAGTACCTGGTGGTGGAGGAGACCGGCGAGATCTACGGCGTGCTCTCCACCAGCGACGTCGAACGGGCATTCGTGCAGGCGATGGCGCGCCCCGGTTCCTGAGGCCGGTAGGCTGCTCACATGTCCGAACCGACCGGTGCCGCCCGCCGACGTGGGCCCTTCAAAGTCGGGGACCAGGTACAGCTCACCGACCCGAAGGGTCGCCACTACACCTTCACCCTCGAAGCGGGAAAGAACTTCCACACCCATAAGGGTTCTTTTCCGCACGACGAGCTGATCGGTGCTCCCGAGGGCAGCGTTGTCCGCACCACGGGGAACGTCGCCTACCTCGCCCTGCGCCCCCTGCTCCCCGACTTCGTCCTGTCCATGCCCCGCGGCGCAGCCGTGGTCTACCCCAAGGACGCCGGCCAGATCCTGGCCTTCGGTGACATCTTCCCCGGCGCGCGCGTCGTCGAGGCGGGGGTGGGCTCCGGCGCGCTCAGCAGCTTCCTGCTGCGTGCCATCGGCGAACAGGGCATGCTGCACTCGTACGAGCGCCGCGCCGACTTCGCCGAGATCGCCACCCAGAACGTCGAGCGCTACTTCGGCGGGCCGCACCCCGCCTGGCAGCTCACAGTGGGTGATCTCCAGGACAACCTGTCGGACACTGATGTCGACCGCGTGATCCTGGACATGCTCGCCCCGTGGGAATGCCTGGAAGCCGTCTCCAAGGCCCTCGTACCCGGCGGTATCCTCTGCTGCTACGTGGCCACCACCACCCAGCTCTCGCGCACCGTGGAGTCCCTCCGGGAGATCGGCTGCTTCGCCGAGCCACAGCCCTGGGAATCGATGATCCGCAACTGGCACGTGGAGGGCCTGGCCGTCCGGCCCGACCACCGCATGATCGGCCACACCGGCTTCCTGGTCACCGCCCGCCGCCTGGCGGACGGGGTGGAACCCCCGATGCGCCGCCGTCGCCCCTCCAAGGGCGCGTACGGCGAGGACTACACGGGCCCCGGAGGACGTACATCGCAGGAAAAGCCCGCCGAGGAGAGCTGATCCGCGACAGCGGCCTCACCCGAGCCCGGCTGCCCCCTGCGGGCCTGCTCTGATACGCCGACAACGCACTGCTGCCGTCACCGAGTTCCCCAGCACATCCGGGAACTCGGTGACGGCATCTTTACGTTGACCATACGGACCCCGGCGTTCCGAACGTGTGTGACGTGTGGCACCATTCTGGCCACCCCCTCCGGAACTGCCCCACAGGAGACCCCCCGCGTGCTGCCCTCCGCGCTCCCGGACCTCCCGGACCTCGCGCACACCCGGACCAGCCCGGTCCAATGGCTGGCGACGGCCACCGCGATGGCCGGCGTCGTCGCTCTGGCGGGCTTTCTCACGCCCGGCCCGGCCACCGCATCGCAGCCCGGCAGAAAACCGGCCACGGTCGCCGCCCCCGACACCGCAGCCGCCGTCTTCCCCTTGAAATGCGGCGGTGTGGGCAGCGTCGTCACCAAGAAGGCGACCGGCGACCTGGACGGCGACGGCCGGCCCGAGACGGTGGCGGTGGTCCGCTGCGACGCGGGCATGGGAACCCCGCCGAGCGGGGTCTACGTCGTCACCCAGCCGCTCACCGAGGGCGGCGCGCCGCGGGTCGTGGCGACTCTCGTCGCACCGGGAAGCGAGCAGACGGTCGGAGCTCTCGCGGTACACGACGGAGCGGTCACCGCGACGCTGCTCGGCTACTCCTCGCCCGAAGTACCGCGCTGGAAACCCGATGTGCGGCAGAAGGCCAAGTGGCGCTGGCAGGGCGGGAAGTTCGTACGCTCGGTGCCGTCCCGGGCGCAGGCGCGCGCCGTGTGAAGCGTCACTCGGCCGCGGGGCCGTAGACCTCCACGCGGTCCGAAACCCGGCGCACATGAATGCAGTCGCCCGGGCATTCCTTGGCCGAGTCCACGACATCCTGCAGCAGTGGCAACGGCACGGGTGTGGTGGCTCCGGTGTCCTGAAGCAGTTCGTCGTCGGCGCTCTTCACGTACGCCAGTCCGTCGATGTCGAGCTCGAAGACCTCGGGCGCGTACTGGGCGCAGATGCCGTCGCCCGTGCAGAGGTCCTGGTCGATCCAGACCTCGAGCACCTGGGCCGCGTCGGTGGGAGCCTCGTCCTGCACGGTCATTTCTCCTGCCGTTTCCTGCGTGGTTGAACCAATTGGAGCCAGCCCTGACGGGTGTTGAACACTTCGACGATACAACCGGCGGCTTTCCGACGCTGCTGGGTGGGTATTCCCTGACGAGAGGGAGTACGCAAGAGTGAAGATCGGACACACTCCGACGTCTTTGTGATCTAGGGGTTTGATTCGCCGATCGCCCAGGTAGGGTCAGGAAGCGTCCAGCTCCCCTTGGAGGAGGTGAGGACCGTGGCAGCCCACGACGACGACATCAACCGCGGCATCCGGCCCGCGCGAGGGTCTGAGGACCCCGCCGGCCAGGTTGCCTATCTCGAGCAGGAAATCGCCGTCCTGCGCCGCAAGCTCGCCGACTCTCCGCGACACACGAGGATTCTCGAAGAGCGGATCGTCGAGCTGCAGACGAATCTGGCAGGCGTGTCCGCACAGAACGAGCGGCTCGCCAACACGCTCCGTGAGGCGCGTGACCAGATCGTGGCTCTCAAGGAGGAGGTCGACCGGCTCGCACAGCCGCCGGCCGGCTTCGGCGTCTTCCTGCAGGCCAATGAGGACGGCACGTGCGACATCTTCACCGGGGGCCGCAAGCTCCGGGTGAATGTGAGTCCCAGCGTCGAGCTCGACGAGCTCAGGCGTGGCCAGGAAGTCATGCTCAACGAAGCGCTCAACGTGGTCGAGGCCATGGAATTCGAGCGTGCCGGGGACATCGTCACCCTCAAGGAAGTCCTCGAGGACGGCGACCGTGCACTGGTGATCGGGCACACCGACGAGGAACGGGTGGTGCGGCTCGCCGAGCCGCTGCTGGACGTCACCATCCGCCCCGGCGACGCCCTGCTGCTCGACCCGAGGTCCGGGTACGTCTATGAGGTGGTGCCGAAGAGCGAGGTCGAGGAGCTCGTTCTCGAAGAGGTCCCGGACATCGACTACAACAAGATCGGCGGTCTGGGCGACCAGATCGAGCTGATCCGTGACGCGGTCGAGCTTCCGTACCTGCACCCCGACCTTTTCAAGGAACACGAACTGCGGCCGCCGAAGGGCATCCTGCTCTACGGTCCGCCGGGCTGCGGCAAGACGCTCATCGCCAAGGCCGTCGCCAACTCCCTTGCCAAGAAGGTCGCCGAGGTGACCGGGCAGCCCGCGGGGAAGAGCTACTTCCTCAACATCAAGGGCCCCGAGCTCCTCAACAAGTACGTCGGTGAGACCGAGCGGCACATCCGCCTGGTCTTCCAGCGTGCGCGGGAGAAGGCGAGCGAGGGTACCCCCGTCATCGTCTTCTTCGACGAGATGGAATCACTCTTCCGCACCCGTGGTTCCGGTGTCAGCTCGGACGTGGAGAACACCATCGTCCCGCAGCTGCTCGCCGAGATCGACGGCGTGGAGGGGCTGGAGAACGTCATCGTCATCGGCGCCTCCAACCGTGAGGACATGATCGACCCCGCGATCCTGCGGCCGGGCCGGCTCGATGTGAAGATCAAGATCGAGCGCCCCGACGCGGAAGCCGCCAAGGACATCTTCGCGAAGTACCTGACGGCCTCCCTGCCGCTGCACACGGACGATCTGGCCGAGCACCGGGACAGCCCGGACTCCACGGTCAGCGCAATGATCCAGTCGGTCGTCGAACGGATGTACACCGAGTCCGAGGAGAACCGCTTCCTCGAGGTCACGTACGCCAACGGCGACAAGGAGGTCCTGTACTTCAAGGACTTCAACTCCGGCGCGATGATCCAGAACATCGTCGACCGGGCCAAGAAGATGGCGATCAAGGACTTCCTCGATCAGGGCCAGAAGGGTCTTCGGGTCTCCCACCTGCTCCAGGCGTGCGTGGACGAGTTCAAGGAGAACGAGGACCTGCCGAACACCACCAACCCGGACGACTGGGCTCGGATCTCCGGCAAGAAGGGCGAGCGGATCGTCTTCATCCGTACCCTTGTCACCGGAAAGCAGGGCGCGGACACCGGACGCTCCATCGACACGGTGGCAAACACCGGTCAGTACCTGTAAAAGACAGGGCGGCTGCGGGGCCCTCGGAGGGTACCCGCAGCCGCCGTGTTTTCCGGCTTCGGCCGCAGGGACAGCAATGCCTGTAATGATCTCCCCACCGGCGCAGCGGCGTTCTAGGCTCTTCGGTAACCACCGAGTCGCGCAGTGCGGAGACGGGCGACCGCGCACGCACCGGAGAACGAAGCGGTACTTGAGCGACGCTTCCGCAAGGGGCGCTGCCGGGCTAGGAGGGCCGCATGACCGTACGGCGAGTAATGGGCATCGAGACGGAGTACGGCATCTCCGTCCCGGGTCACCCGAACGCCAATGCCATGCTCACCTCGTCCCAGATCGTCAACGCCTACGCGTCGGCGATGCACCGGGCGCGGCGGGCCCGCTGGGATTTCGAGGAGGAGAATCCGCTGCGGGACGCGCGGGGCTTCGACCTCGCCCGCGAAACCGCGGACAGCAGCCAGCTGACCGACGAGGACATCGGCCTGGCCAATGTCATCCTGACCAACGGTGCGCGTCTCTACGTCGACCACGCCCACCCCGAGTACAGCTCGCCCGAGGTCACCAATCCGCGCGATGCCGTCCTCTGGGACAAGGCCGGCGAACGCATCATGGCCGAGGCGGCGGAGCTGGCCGCCCGGGTTCCCGGTGCCCAGCCGATCCATCTGTACAAGAACAACACGGACAACAAGGGCGCCTCGTACGGCACGCACGAGAACTACCTGATGAAGCGGGCGACCCCGTTCTCGGACATCGTGCGTCATCTGACGCCGTTCTTCGTCTCGCGACAGGTGGTCATCGGCGCCGGACGGGTCGGGATCGGTCAGGACGGCCACGAGCACGGCTTCCAGATCAGCCAGCGGGCGGACTACTTCGAGGTCGAGGTCGGCCTGGAGACCACCCTCAAGCGGCCGATCATCAATACCCGCGACGAACCGCACTCCGACGCCGAGAAGTACCGCAGACTGCATGTGATCATCGGTGACGCCAATCTCTCGGAGATCTCGACCTATCTCAAGCTCGGCACCACGTCCCTGGTGCTGGCGATGATCGAGGACGGCTTCATCAACGTGGACCTGGCCGTCGACCAGCCGGTGCGCACTCTGCACCAGGTCTCGCACGACCCGACGCTGCGCCAGTTGGTCACGCTGCGTAACGGTCGGACACTCACTGCGGTGCAACTCCAGATGGAGTACTTCGAGCTGGCCAGGAAGTACGTCGAGGAGCGCTACGGGGTGGACGCGGACGAGCAGACCAAGGACGTGCTGGGCCGCTGGGAAGACGTGCTGAACCGCCTGGAGACCGACCCGATGAGTCTCTCGGGCGAGCTCGACTGGGTCACCAAGCGGGAAATCCTGGAGGGCTACCGCCGTCGGGACAACGTCAACTGGGACGCGGCCAGGCTGCACCTGGTGGATCTGCAGTACGCGGACGTCAGGCCCGACAAGGGGCTGTACAACCGTCTGGTGGCCCGCGGGAAGATGAAGCGCCTCCTGGACGAGCCCGCGGTCACCGGCGCCCGTACGAACCCTCCAGAGGACACCAGGGCCTATTTCCGCGGCCGCTGCCTCGAGCAGTACGCCGACGACGTCGCCGCGGCGTCCTGGGACTCGGTGATCTTCGATCTGCCGGGGCGGGACACCCTTCAGCGGGTGCCCACCCTGGAACCGCTGCGCGGGACCCGCAACCACGTCAAGGAGCTCCTGGACCGGTGCCGCACGGCCGAGGACCTGGTCCGGGTGCTCGGCGGCGGCTGAAAGGCCCGCGACGTGGGAATCATCCAGGTGGGTTCCGGACGTTGACGGAAGTACCAGGCCAATGTCGGAGCACGCTTGTAGGGTCGGATCAAGCGGCTCTGATCAAGGTCTGATCAGTTACATCGAACCGAGCGGGGTGAGGTAGATGGCGACCAAGGACACCGGCGGCGGACAGCAGAAGGCGACGCGCAACACCGAGGGGACCGAGGAGCAGGCGCCCGAGGCGCAGGGCTCGGAGGACCTGAAGGAGCGCCAGGAGAAGCTGAGCGACGACGTCGACGACGTCCTCGACGAGATCGACGACGTCCTCGAGTCCAACGCCGAGGACTTCGTGCGGTCCTTTGTCCAAAAGGGCGGCGAGTAACGCGTGTTCTCCTCTGCCGGTGCTGTCGGCGAAAGCCGATGGCACCGGCGCGGATGACCGGCGCGGGCGCGGGTAAGGTCCGTGAACAGATCACAAGATCGGCCCGGCCTTTCAGAAGCGGGCCGCCGCCTATCCGGAAGGAAACGCGTGGAAGCCAACCCTCGTAGCACCGGGCGTCTGCCGGCCGCCTTCCTGACGCCGGGCTCGTCCTCCTTCATGGACTTCCTGTCCGACCACGCGCCGGAGATCCTGCCGGGCAGCCGCGCGCTGCCGCCGGTGCAGGGCGCGTTCGAGGCGCCGCACGGGACGACCATCGTGGCCGCGACCTTCGCCGGCGGGGTGGTCCTCGCCGGCGACCGTCGCGCGACCATGGGCAACATGATCGCCCAGCGCGACATCGAGAAGGTCTTCCCGGCCGATGAGTACTCGGCCGTCGGGATCGCGGGCACCGCCGGCCTGGCGGTGGAGATGGTCAAGCTCTTCCAGCTGGAGCTGGAGCACTTCGAGAAGGTGGAGGGCGCCACCCTCTCCCTGGAGGGCAAGGCCAATCGGCTCTCCACCATGATCCGCGGTAATCTCGCCATGGCCATGCAGGGGCTCGCCGTCGTGCCGCTGTTCGCCGGTTATGACGTGGACCGGGAGAAGGGCCGGATTTTCTCCTACGACGTCACGGGCGGGCGCTCCGAGGAGGTCGGCTACGCATCGACGGGCTCCGGCTCCATCTTCGCCCGGGGCTCGATGAAGAAGCTCTACCGCGACGACCTGACGGAGCAGCAGGCCGTCACCCTGGTCGTGCAGGCGCTGTACGACGCTGCCGACGACGACTCGGCGACCGGCGGCCCCGACGTGGCCCGTCGCATTTATCCGATCGTCACCGTCATCACCGATGAGGGCTTCCGCAGGCTGACCGAGGCGGAGGGCTCCGAGCTCGCCCGTTCGATCCTGGAGCGGCGCCTCGAGCAGCCCGACGGCCCCCGCGCCCCGCTGCTCTGAGGTCTTCCGATGCACTCGTCACTGACAGAAAGGGACGGATAGCCGGTGTCGACGCCGTTCTATGTCTCACCCCAGCAGGCCATGGCCGACCGGGCGGAATACGCCCGGAAGGGCATCGCCCGTGGTCGCAGCCTGGTTGTGCTGCAGTATGCCGACGGCATCGTGTTCGTCGGCGAGAACCCGTCCCGTGCGCTGCACAAGTTCAGCGAGATCTACGACCGGATCGGCTTCGCGGCCGCCGGTAAGTACAACGAATACGAGAATCTGCGGATCGGCGGAGTGCGCTACGCGGATCTCCGCGGGTACACCTATGACCGCGACGATGTGACGGCCCGTGGTCTGGCCAACGTCTACGCGCAGACGCTGGGCACGATCTTCTCCAGTGCGGCCGAGAAGCCGTACGAGGTGGAGCTGGTCGTCGCCGAGGTGGGCGCCGAGCCGGACGGCGACCAGATCTACCGGCTGCCGCACGACGGATCCATCGTGGACGAGCACGGTTCGGTCGCGGTCGGTGGCAACTCCGAGACGATCAGTTCCTTCCTCGACCAGCAGCACCGGGAGGGAATGACGCTGGCGGAGGCGCTGAAACTGGCCGTACAGGCCCTGTCGCGCGACACCAACGGAGGCGAGCGGGAGATCCCGGCCGAGCGGCTGGAGGTGGCGGTGCTGGACCGTACACGGCCGCAGAAGCGCAAGTTCAAGCGCATCGTGGGCCGTCAGCTGTCCCGACTGCTCGCGGCCGACGACGCAGCGGTCACCAAGACGGACGCGCCCTCCGACGAGGAAGAGGAGGAGTAGCCACCACCGGCTCTTCGCCCGGCGCCCCGGCCCGCTCCCGCGGCCCGGGGCGCCGTTGTTCCCGCACCGGCGGGTCTCAGCCGGCCGGCGGTGGCGCCGTCGACCCGCGGACCAGCAGGCCGACCGGGAGGTCGCCGCCGGCCGGCTGCCGCCCGTCGAGTACGGCCAGCAGCGCCGTCATACCGCGCCGCCCGATCTCCTCGGCGGGCAGTGCCACCGTGGTGAGTTCGGGCTCGATGGCGGTGGCCAGCGCGAGGTCGTCGAAACCGGTGACGGACAGATCCTCCGGCACCCGCAGCCCGAGCCGCCTGGCCGCCTTGCAGGCACCGGCGGCCAAAATGTCGTCGTCGCAGATCACCGCGGTCGGCCGGGGCCCCGGTCCGCCCAGCGCCCGTTCCGCGGCCCGTCGTGCGGCGTCGACCTCCAGCGCGGCGGTGACCGTCCTGACCTCCGCTGCGTGCAGCGCCGTTCGCAGTGCGTCGGCGCGTACGTCGAAGGTCCAGGAGTCGATCGACGGGGCGAGATGCACGAAGCGGCGATGACCGAGGGCGAGCAGATGGGCCGTCACCTGACGCATGCCGTCGGCGATGTCCAGATTCACGTGCGCGGCGGCCCCGGACTGCGCCGGGTCGCTGTCCAGCATCACCAGTGGCAGGTCGGAGCCCCGGATGGCGGCCAGCGCACCGACGGCCATCGAGGAGGCGATGACGCCGTCCAGGGCGGTGCGTGCGGAGGCGAACGGGTCTCTGGCCGGTCCCACGCCGTCGGGGGACGGATAGAGAACCACCCCGAAGTCGTGTTCCGCCGCGGCCGCCGCCGCGCCGGTGTAGACGCGGGCGAAGAACTCGGTGGTGAGCGCGGGGACCACCAGCAGCACCGTACGCGTGCTGCCGAGACGCAGATTGCGGGCCGCGAGATTGGGGCGATAGCCCAGCTGCCGGGCCGCCTCGCGCACCAGTTCGGCGGTGCGCTCGGAGACCCTGCCGCGCCACTTGTCACCGAGCACCAGGGAGACGCTGGCCTGCGAGACACCGGCCGCGCGTGCGACATCGCGACTGGTCGGGCGGGTCGGTGCGGTCTGCTCCGGGCTTGTCGCCCGGGGATCGGGGCGGGCACCTGCTCGGGCGTTCACTCGGTCCTCCACTCGGCCGGCCACCGTCCCCGGCCGACGTGCGGCCGTCTGGACCTCCGGTCTGCGCTCATGGTACGTATAACCCCGGACGTTATACGTAACACCCGAACGCGTCGGAACCACGTCGAAGACATCCGGCGCGCCGGGCAGAGAGGGGCGGACATGGCCGCGGGCTACGCGGAACTCCTCGGCACCCGGCACGTCACCCGGTTGCTGTCCGGCACCCTGGTCGGCCGCCTGCCGAACGCGACCGCGGCGATCGCCGTGGTGCTCTTCGTCCGGGCGCAGGACGGCAGCTACTCACTGGCCGGGCTGCTCTCCGCCGTCTACGGCCTGGCCACCGCGGTCGGCCAGCCGCTGCTCGGCCGGGCCGTGGACCTGTACGGACAGCCGCGGGTGATGCTGCCTTCGGCGGTGATCTCGGCGCTCGGCATGGTGCTGTTCGCCGCGGTCGGTATCGATCCGGTCGGGCTCGCGGTGGCCGCCATGCTGGTGGCCGGGCTCTTCACCCCGCCGCTCGAGGGCGCCCTGCGCGCCCTGTGGCCCAGTGTGCTCAAGCGGGAGGACCGGGTGCACGCCGCCTATGCGATGGACGCGGTGGCGCAGGAAGTGATGTTCACCATCGGTCCGCTGCTCGTCACCCTGGCGGTGTCGCTCTGGTCCGAGGCGACCGCCCTGGTGGCGGTCAACACACTCGGCGTGCTGGGTGCGCTCTCCGTCGTCCTGTCGGAGCCCTCCCGCAGCTGGCGCTCGGCACCGCGCGAAGCCCACTGGCTGGGTGCGCTGCGCTCCAGCGGCCTGCTCGCCCTACTCGGAGCGTTTTTCTTCGTCGGCCTGGCCCTCGGCTCCATCACGGTGGCCGCGGTCGCCTACGCCGACGACCACGGTGGCGACGCGGTCTACGGCGTACTGATGGCCGCCATCGGCCTGGGCGCGCTTGCCGGCGGGCTGGCATACGGCGCGCGGCAGTGGCCGGGGACGGCGGAGCAGCGGCTGCGGGTCGTCGTCGGATGCCTCGCACTGGGCTATCTGCCGCTGCTCCTGGTGCCCGGAGCGACCGCCATGACGGTCCTGATGACGCTGGCCGGCGTGTCGCTCGCGCCGGCCATCGCCTGCGCCTTCATCGTCGTCGACCGGCACGCGCCGCGCGGCACGGTGACCGAGGCGTTCTCCTGGCTGGTGACCACGTTCGGGGTGGGCGCCGCGCTGGGGACGGCCGTTGCCGGGCCTGCGGTGGAAGTCGGAGGTGTGGCCGCCGGTTTCGCGGCAGCGGGCGGCGGGGGAATCGCCGCGCTGATCGTCCTGCTGGCCACTCGGCGGGTCCTCGCAGCTCCCGGCCATGGTGCCGGCCGCGCTCCCGAACATGAGGACTCCGTGGTGGTCACTTCCGAAAATGATCGGAACGGGGCCGCCGAACCCGGTTTCAGGACAGGCCATCAGGCGTAATGTTCAGTCATGGATCGCCGCATTTTCGGGCTGGAGAACGAGTACGGCGTCACGTGCACATTCAGGGGACAGCGCCGTCTGTCCCCTGACGAAGTGGCGCGCTACCTCTTCCGCCGTGTTGTGTCATGGGGCCGCAGCAGCAATGTCTTCCTGCGGAACGGTGCCCGCCTCTACCTCGACGTGGGATCGCATCCGGAATACGCAACTCCCGAGTGCGACAACGTGGCTGAACTGGTCACTCACGACAAGGCCGGCGAGCGCATTCTCGAAGGTCTGCTCGTCGACGCCGAACGCCGCCTGCACGAGGAGGGAATCGCGGGCGACGTCTATCTCTTCAAGAACAACACCGACTCGGCCGGAAACTCGTACGGCTGCCACGAGAACTACCTGGTTGCCCGGCACGGCGAGTTCTCCCGGCTCGCGGACATTCTCATTCCCTTCCTCGTCACCCGCCAATTGCTCTGCGGTGCCGGCAAGGTACTGCAGACGCCCCGCGGAGCGGTCTACTGCGTGAGCCAGCGAGCGGAGCACATCTGGGAGGGTGTCAGCTCCGCGACCACCCGCTCCCGTCCGATCATCAACACCCGCGACGAGCCGCATGCGGACGCCGAGCGTTACCGCAGGCTGCACGTCATCGTCGGCGACTCGAACATGTCCGAGACGACCATGATGCTCAAGGTCGGCGCCACCGACCTGGTGCTGCGCATGATCGAAGCGGGCACGGTGATGCGCGACCTGACCCTGGAGAACCCGATCCGGGCCATCCGCGAGGTCAGTCACGACACCACCGGCCAGCGCAAGGTCCGCCTCGCCAGCGGCCGCGAGGCCTCGGCGCTCGAGGTCCAGCGCGAGTACTACGAGAAGGCCGTCGACTTCGTGGACCGGCGCGGCATCCGTACCGGCCAGGTCGAGCAGGTCCTGGAGCTCTGGGGCCGCACCCTCGACGCGATCGAGGCCGAGGACCTCGACCGGATCGACACCGAGATCGACTGGGTGATGAAGTACAAGCTCATCGAGCGGTACCGGGACAAGCACAACATGACCATGTCGAATCCGCGGGTCGCTCAGATAGACCTCGCCTACCACGACATCCACCGGCGGCGTGGTCTGTACTACCTGCTGGAGAAGCGGGGCCAGGCCACCAGGATCTGCAACGACCTGAAGATCTTCGAGGGGAAGTCGGTGCCCCCGCAGACCACCAGGGCGCGGCTGCGCGGAGACTTCATCCGCCGGGCCCAGGAGCAGCGGCGGGACTTCACCGTCGACTGGGTGCACCTCAAGCTCAATGACCAGGCACAGCGCACGGTGCTCTGCAAGGATCCGTTCAGGTCGGTGGACGACCGGGTGGAGAAGCTGATCGCCGGAATGTGACCGTCCGTACCTGTCCGACGGATGAATCCCGCACACCTGCGTGTGCGGGATTCTTCTGCCTGCCGTGAGCCCGTCAGGCGGACTCGGGGTCGTAGAGTGGCGCCCACTGACATCCCCGCTACCCCGAGGACCACTGTGCGACGCCGTCTTGCCGTCTTGCTCATCGTGCCGGCCCTGGCACTGACCGCTTGTGGAGGTGGCGACTCCAAGAAGAAGGACGAATCGGCTCCGTCGCCCTCCAAATCCGCTTCGGCACCCGCCGTCCCCAAGCCTGTCGATTCGGCGTCCCCGCTGCCCACGGTGAGCGGAGCGGCGGGCAAGAAGTCCACCATCACCGTTCCCAAGGAGAACCCGAGCGGAAAGTTCGTCGTCCACACGCTTTCCCAGGGCACCGGCGCCGTCGTCAAGAAGGACGACCTGGTGATGGCCGGCTACACCGGCAAGGTGTGGAAGAGCGGCAAGGACCTGGGCAGCTCGTACGACAAGGGCGGCGCCCCCCAGCTCATCACCGCCGGTTCGAAGACCATCATCCCGGCCTTCGCCGACGCCGTGCTCGGTCAGAAGATCGGCAGCCGGGTGCTCGTCGTAGCGCCGCCGAGCGCCGCCTTCGGCAGCGCGGGCCAGCAGCAGCTCGGCGTGACCGGTAAGGACACGCTGGTCTTCACCCTGGACATCCAGAAGGTGATCCCGAAGCGTGCCCACGGCACCCAGGCGGCCATTCCCTCGAACCTGCCGCAGGTCAAGGCGGACAAGGACGCGGCCGCCACCATCTCGGTACCGAAGAACGACCCGCCCAAGAAGCTCACCGACAAGGTGCTGATCCAGGGCGACGGCGCCACGGTCAAGAAGGGCCAGACCGTCTACATGCAGTACAGCGGCGCCGCCTGGAAGCCCAATGAGGGCAAGGCGTCCGCGACTCTCTTCGACACCTCGTGGAAGAGCGGCGCACCGTTCGCGACCGCCATCGGTGAGGGCCAGGTCATCAAGGGCTGGGACCAGGGCCTGGTGGGCAAGAAGGTCGGCGACCGGGTGCTGCTGGTCATCCCGCCGGAGCTGGCTTACGGCGACAAGGCCCAGGGGGCCACGCTGCCGGCCAATTCGACGCTGGTCTTCGTCGTCGACATTGTGGCGGCAGTGTAAGACTGTCCCGGTTGCCCAGTGTCGAGAAGTAGGAGCAATTACGTGAGCATCGAGAAGCCCGAGATCGACTTCCCGGGTGGCGAACCGCCGGCCGACCTGGAGATCAAGGACATCTGGGAGGGCGAAGGCGCTGTCGCCAAGGCCGGCGACACCGTCAAGGTCCACTACGTCGGTGTGGCCTTCTCCACCGGCGAGGAGTTCGACGCGAGCTGGAACCGGGGCACCCCGCTGCAGTTCCAGCTCGGTGCCGGCCAGGTCATCGCCGGCTGGGACCAGGGTGTGCAGGGCATGAAGGTCGGCGGCCGCCGCCAGCTGACCATTCCCGCGCACCTCGCCTACGGCGACCGTGGTGCGGGCGGCCGTATCAAGCCGGGCGAGACGCTGATCTTCGTCTGCGACCTGGTCGGAGTCTGATCGGAACCGATCACTTCCGAGGGTCCGTGCCTGCCGGCACGGACCCTCGGCTTTTGCCCCGGCACCACAGGGCGGTACGGTCGACGGTCGTAGAGGGTGCTGCATTCTTCCGCGGGGAACGCCACGGAAGACCTGCCCAGGACACCGGAGAGGGCGTCGATGGCGATTGCCAAGGCCGAGCGACTGATGAATCTGGCGCTGTGCCTGCTCGGAACCCGCCGCCCGCTCAGCAAGCGGGAGCTGAGGGGTTCCATCGAGGCCTATCTGGAGGCGGGCTCCGACGAGTCCTTCAATCGGATGTTCGAGCGGGACAAGGACGATCTGCGCGAACTCGGTCTGGTCATCGAAACCGTCGAGAATCTCGACGGGGACGCGGGGTATCTCGCCCGCCGCGACAGCAACCGGCTGCCGCCCGTCGCGCTGGACGCCGAGGAGGCCGCCGCTCTCGGACTCGCCGCGAAGGTCTGGCAGCAGGCCCGGCTGGCCGGGGCGGCCAGCGGCGCACTGCAGAAGCTGCGGGCGGCCGGTATGCCGGAGGCCGGCGATCCGTACGCCGTGCAGCACGGCGCGCTGGAGCCGCGTATCCCCGTACACGAGGCGGCCTTCGAGCCGCTGATGCTGGCCTGCCGCGACCGCCGACCAGTGACTTTCGACTACCGCAAGGCCAACGCGGCCCGACCGGAACCCCGGCAGGTCGAACCCTGGACGCTGGAATGCTGGCGCGGCCACTGGTACCTGGCCGGCTGGGATCGTGAGCGCGGTGCGGAGCGGGTGTTCCGGTTGTCCCGGATCACCGGCAAAGTCCGTTCCCGCTCCGGCGCGTTCACCGCCGTGGTGCCGGACGTGGTGACCGTCCGTGAGACGGTCGAGACCTGGGCGGGGGAGACCGCCACCCGCACTGCGCTGATCAAGCTGCGCAGCGGAGCCGGCTACCCGCTGCGCTCGCGGGCCACGCACTGCCGGGAACTCGGTGACGGGTGGGACGAGTTGGAGATTCCGTACGGGCACGGCCTGGACGCCTGGCTCGTCGAGTTCGGCCCGGACGTGATGGTGCTCGCCCCCGCTGACCTGCGGGCCGATGTGGTGGACCGGCTGCGCGCCGTGGCCAAGGACTGAGGGGCACATGGCTACGAACGCGATCGACCAGACCCGCAGGATGCTGTCCCTGGTGACCTATCTGCGCGAACGACCGGGGGCCCGCGTCGGCGATGTCGCCAGGGCGTTCGGGATCAGCGAGGACGAGCTGATCTCCGATCTGGACGTGCTCCCCATGTGCGGGACGAGTTTCCGTGGTGGCGACCTGCTCGACATCGACACCGACGGCGAGTCCATCTGGTGGCACAACCCCGACGATGTCGCCGAGCCGCTGCGGCTTGCCGCCGACGAGGCGACCGCTCTGCTGGTGGCGGCCCGCGCCGTCGCCACCCTCCCCGGCCTGCGGGAGGGCGACCGGCAGGCCCTGCTGCGCGCCACCGCGAAGCTGGAGGCCGCGGCCGGCGAGGCGGCGGGAGCCAGCTCCCGGCTGTCGGTGACCTTCGAATCGGAGGGCGGCGTCTTCGCGGACGTCGACCGGGCGATCTCTGAACGGCGCAGGCTGTGGCTCCGGTACTACTCACCCGCCCGGGACGAGTTGACGGAGCGTGAAGTCGACCCGATCAGGCTCTTCGCCGTGGGCCACACCTACATGGAGGCCTGGTGCTATCTCACCGAGGCCAGGCGTACTTTCCGCCTCGACCGGGTCGCCGAGATCAAGCTGCTCGACGAGACCTCGGCGCCGCCCGAGCTCGAACTGCGTGACCTCTCGGAGGGGCTGGTCCAGCCCGCCGCCGAGGACCCGGAAGTGGTGGTCGAGGTCGGGCCGGGCGGACGCTGGGTCGCCGAGTACTACCCGCACGACAGTGCCGAGGAACTCGCCGACGGCGGCCTGCGGATCACCCTGCGTACACCGGATCCGACGTCGCTGCGCCGGCTTGCGCTGCGGCTCGGCGGGGAGGGACGCATCGTCTCACCGCAGGGTCTCGCGCAGAGCGCACAGCGTGCGGCGCGCGAGGCGCTGGCGGCGTACGACGGGCAGGAGCAAGGGGAGTTGCTGTGAAGATGTCCGTCATGCCCGGTGCTCCGGCCCAGCTGGACCCGGCCGTCTTCAAGGCGGCCTGCCCGGACTGCAGAAGCCGTTTCGAGCTGGCCGCTGATGCGTTCAGGCTGGCCATCGGCGGCAGCCGCCGGACGACCTTCTACTCCTTCACCTGTCCCGAGTGCGGCTCGTCGGTCCGTAAGCCGGCCGGCGAGCGGATCATCGAACTGCTCACCGGCGGCGGGGTCCGGACGTTGCGGCTCCACTCCACCGCCGAGACCGTCTAGGGGCGCCGCATGTTCTGGCCGATGTTCGCCATCGCTCTGGGTTTTCTCGGGATCGCGGTGCTCGGCGTGCTCGCCGTGCGGGTCTTCCTGGAGGCCCGGCGGCTGGGCAGCCAAGTGACCCGCGCCACACAGCAGATCAATACCGCTGCGGAATGCCTCGAACGCGCCGCCACCGGCCTCGCCCGAAGCGGCGAAACCTTGCGATAGGACCGACATCTCCTGTGCGGTCGCGTTCAGCGGTACGCTGCTGGTCGCGGGCCCGGGTGGAGGCGCGGGCTGCAATGGGAGTATGCGCGGGCATTGCCAGGCATTTACTCCTACGGGTTACGATCGCTGTCAGCATGACGACCGGACGCCTGTCCGATCGGACCGGCAGTCCCACCCCAGCCGCCTCGGTGAGAAGGTACAACTTATGTTCGGAAGGCTCGGCGCACCCGAGATCATCCTGATCCTCGTCGTTATCGTCCTGCTGTTCGGCGCTAAGAAGCTTCCGGACATGGCCCGTTCGCTGGGCAAGTCCGCCCGTATCCTCAAGAGCGAGGCGAAGGCGATGAAGTCGGACGGCCACACCCCCTCCGACCCGCCGCAGGACACCACCGCATCGTCCGAAGTTCCGCGTACGATCCAGGCTGCCCCGGGGGACGTGACCAGCGCACGCCCGGTGAGCGAGCCGTCGGATTCCACCAAGCGCTGACAACCGGGCCGGAGCGGGCACCGCGGACAGCGGCTGCCCGCCGCACGAGATGAGGACGTGGGTTGCTCGTGTCTGCCCGCAAACAGGACAAGGATGCCGAGGGGCGCATGCCCCTCGTGGAGCACCTGCGCGAGCTGCGTAACCGGCTTGCCAAGGGGTTGCTGGCGATCGTGGTGGTCACGATCATCGCTGCCTTCTTCTACAACCAGATCATCGAGTTCTTCACCAAGCCGGTGCTGCAGTCCGTCGGATGCGGCTCGTCATACTCCGCACTGGCCAAGCTCCCCAAGAACAGCACCTGTGCACACATCTACATAGACGGTCTGCTGACGCCCTTCACGCTCGCGCTGAAGGTGTCGCTGATGGCGGGCGTGGTCCTGGCGTCACCGGTCTGGCTCTATCAGCTGTGGGCCTTCATGGCGCCCGGGCTGCACAAGAACGAGAAGAAGTACGCGCTGTCGTTCGTCGGTGCCGGTTTCCCGCTGTTCCTCGGCGGCGCCTTCTTCGCGTACGAGGTCATGCCGACCACGGCCAGGGTCCTGATCGGCTTCACGCCGGGCGGCATCGAGAACCTGCTGAGGGTCGACGAACTGCTCGACCTGATCGTTCGCATGGTGGTCGTCTTCGGCCTCGCCTTCGAGATGCCGCTGCTGCTGGTGATGCTGAACTTCGGCGGAGTGATCACCGGCAAGCGGATGCTCGGCTGGTGGCGCGCCATGATCCTGGGCATCACCGTCTTCGCCGCCGTCGCCACGCCCAGCACCGACCCGTTGAGCATGCTCGCGCTGGCCGCACCGATCTGGGTCCTGTACTTCATCGCGACCGTCGTCTCGATGCTGAACGACCGCCGCCGCCGGATCCGCGCCGATCAGGGCCCGGACGACGACGAGGCGTCCGACCTCGATCTCACCCCCGAGGACATCGAGGACATCGAAGAGATCGAAACCGTTCCGGCCACCCGGGTTCCCGAGCAGGGCGGCGGTGACGCGGACGGTTCCCAGCCGACCAAGCTGAACGGATACGACGACGTCACCTGATCCGGCCCGTCCCCGGGGCACCGGCAGGATCACCCATTCCCACCGCGGGACGCGGCCGGGGCGCGTACACCGCGCAACCGGCCGCTTCGGCGTTACGGGATAAAGATCAGCTGAGTGTCGGAGGCGGCAGGTAGGCTCGTTGACAAGATGACCGAGGACCTTTCGCCCGCTGAGCGATACGCAGCCGCCCGCGTCCGTGCTGCTGAGGAGGCCACCGAGCTGGCCCCCTTCCGTGGTATGTACGACTTCGAGCTCGATCCCTTCCAGATCGAGGCGTGCCAGGCGCTGGAGGCCGGCAAGGGTGTGCTCGTCGCGGCACCCACCGGCTCCGGCAAGACGATCGTCGGCGAATTCGCCGTGCACCTGGCCCTGCAACAGGGCCGCAAATGCTTTTACACCACCCCCATCAAGGCACTCTCCAACCAGAAGTACGCGGACCTGGTGAAGCGTTACGGCGCCGAGAAGGTCGGCCTGCTGACCGGGGACAACAGTGTGAACGCCGGTGCCCCGGTGGTCGTCATGACCACCGAGGTGCTGCGGAACATGCTGTATGCGGGCTCGCAGGCACTGCTGGGGCTCGGCTATGTGGTGATGGACGAGGTGCACTACCTCTCGGACCGCTTCCGTGGCGCCGTCTGGGAGGAAGTGATCATCCACCTGCCCCAATCGGTGACCCTGGTGTCGCTCTCCGCGACGGTGTCCAACGCCGAGGAGTTCGGTGACTGGCTGGACACCGTCCGCGGTGACACCGAGGTGATCGTCTCCGAGCACCGGCCGGTGCCGCTGTGGCAGCACGTGCTGGCCGGACGCCGGATGTACGACCTCTTCGAGGAATCGACCGACCACGGCGGCCGGGGCGGCAGCAGGCGCGAGGTCAACCCCGATCTGCTGCGGATGGCCCGGCAGGAGAACCAGAACACCTACAATCCGCGCGACCGCAGGCGCGGCAGGATGGTGCGCGAGGCGGACCGGGAGCGGGAGCGCCGGTCGCGCAGCCGCGTCTGGACGCCCAGCAGGGCCGAGGTCATCGCCAGGCTCGATGCCGAGGGGCTGCTCCCGGCGATCACCTTCATCTTCAGCCGGGCCGGCTGCGAGGCCGCCGTGCAGCAGTGTCTCTACGCGGGCCTGCGGCTCAATCCGGAGGACGCGCGGCAGACCGTCCGCGACATCGTCGAGGAGCGCACCGCCTCCATCCCCCGCGAGGATCTGCACGTCCTCGGGTACTACGAGTGGCTGGAGGGCCTGGAGCGGGGCATCGCCGCGCACCACGCCGGGATGCTGCCGACCTTCAAGGAGGTCGTCGAGGAACTGTTCGTACGCGGTCTGGTCAAGGCCGTGTTCGCCACCGAGACGCTGGCCCTGGGCATCAACATGCCTGCCCGTTCCGTGGTGCTGGAGAAGCTGGTCAAGTGGAACGGCGAACAGCACGCCGACATCACGCCCGGCGAGTACACCCAGCTGACCGGCCGGGCCGGGCGGCGCGGCATCGACGTCGAGGGCCACGCGGTGGTGCTCTGGCAGCGCGCCATGGACCCGGGAGCGCTGGCCGGCCTCGCCGGTACCCGCACCTATCCACTGCGCTCCAGCTTCCGGCCCTCGTACAACATGGCGGTCAACCTCGTGCAGCAGTTCGGGCGGCACCGCTCGCGGGAACTGCTCGAGACGTCCTTCGCACAGTTCCAGGCGGACAAGTCGGTCGTCGGCATCGCCAAGCAGGTGCAGAAGAACGAGGAAGGGATCGCCGGCTACCGGGAGGGCATGACCTGCCACCTGGGCGACTTCGAGGAGTACGCGCGGCTGCGCCGCGACCTCAAGGACCGCGAGACGGAACTGGCCAAGCAGGGCGCCGCCCAGCGCCGGGTCGCCGCTGCCGACTCGCTCGAGAGGCTGAAGCCCGGTGACGTGATCCACGTGCCGACCGGCAAGTTCGCCGGTCTCGCCCTGGTGCTGGACCCGGGACTGCCGGCCGGGCGGGCCAACGGATACCGCGGCTTCGAGATGCACGACGGGCCACGGCCGCTGGTGCTGACCGCCGAACGGCAGGTCAAACGGCTGGCCTCGATCGACTTCCCGGTGCCGGTCGAGCCGCTGGACCGGATGCGGATCCCGAAGTCCTTCAACGCCCGCTCCCCGCAGTCGAGGCGGGACCTGGCCTCCGCGCTCCGCACCAAGGCGGGGCACATCGTGCCCGAGCGGCACCGCAAGCAGCGGGCCGCCGCTGCCGACGACCGGGAGATCGCCCGGCTGCGGACGGAGCTGCGCGCTCACCCCTGCCACGGCTGCGACGAGCGCGAGGACCACGCGCGCTGGGCCGAGCGGTACCACCGGCTGCAGCGCGACACCCGGCAACTGGAGCGCCGGATCGAGGGCCGGACGAACACCATCGCCCGTACTTTCGACCGGATCTACGCCCTGCTGACGGAACTGGACTATCTGCGCGGCGACAAGGCGACCGAGCACGGCAAGCGTCTCGCCCGGCTCTACGGCGAGTTGGACCTGCTGGCCTCGGAGTGTCTGCGGGCCGGCGTCTGGGAAGGCCTCAACCCCGCGGAACTCGCCGCATGTGTCTCCGCACTGGTCTTCGAAGCCCGCCAGGCGGACGACGCGGTGACGCCCAAGGTGCCGTCGGGCAAGGCGAAGGACGCACTGGGCGAGATGATCCACATCTGGGGCAGGCTCGATGCCCTCGAGGAGGATTTCAAGATCAATCAGACCGAGGGCGTCGGCCAGCGTGAGCCCGACCTCGGCTTCGCCTGGGCGGCGTACCAGTGGGCGTCGGGCCGGGGCCTGGACGACGTGCTGCGCGATGCCGAGATGCCGGCGGGCGACTTCGTCCGCTGGTGCAAGCAGGTCATCGACGTGCTCGGCCAGATCGCGGCGGCCGCGCCGGGCGAGGGCAGCACCGTCACGAAGAACGCCCGCAAGGCGATCGACGCGGTGCGCCGGGGCGTGGTGGCCTACAGTTCGGTCGGCTGACCGCCGGATCGTCGCGGCGGCGGCGCGGTCACCCGCGCCGCTGCCACAGCGTCACCCGTTCCCCGAAGCCCATTCCTGGTACGCGGTCCATGCCTGCAGTGTCCGGCCGCTCTCGAAGCGGTGCCGGACGCCGGTCACCGGGTCGGTGAACTCCAGCAGCCGGGACAGCAGTTGCAACGGCCGGCGGAAGTCGTCCGGTGCCGGGTCGGTGACCACCGGGTGGAACGGATCGCCGAGCAGCGGGATCCCCAGCGTGTTCATATGTACCCGCAGTTGGTGGGTGCGGCCGGTGAGCGGCGTCAGACGGTAGCGGCCGAGACCGTCCCGGTGCTCCGCCAACTCGACCAGCGTCTCGCTGTTCGGCTCGCCCGGCGTCTCGAAGGCCGCCACGATTCCCGGGACTTTCTCGATCCGGCTGCGGACGGTGCGCGGCAGTCCCAGCCCGGGACGGTAGGGGGCGACGGCCTCGTACTCCTTGCGCACCTGCCGGTCGCGGAACAGCGTCTGATACGCGCCGCGCTCCTCGGCGCGTACGCAGAACAGCACCAGACCCGCCGTGAGCCGGTCAAGACGGTGTGCGGGGCTCAGCCGGGGCAGTTCGAGATCCCGCCGGAGCCGCGCCAGGGCGGTCTCCGTGACGTGACTGCCGCGAGGCGTGGTGGCGAGAAAATGGGGCTTGTCGACCACCACTATGTGCTCGTCGCGATACCGCACGTCCATGGCGAACGGCACCGGCACCTCATCCGGCAAGTCCCGGTGGAACCAGACCGAGGCGCCCGGAGCGTACGGGGCGTCAGTGGCGACCGGACCGTCCGCCGCGACGAACTCACCGTTGCGCAGCATTCTGTCCACCACCTCGTCAGCGACCGGCAGCCGCTCCACCAGGTGGTCGCGCAGGGTGGCCCACGTGCCCTCGACCGGCAGCCTCAGGCGGACCGGGTCGATGCCGCGGCGCTGCGGCAGGGGAGCAGGAGGGCGGGGTCTCTTGCGTCTCATCGTGCTCAAGGGTACGAGCGCCGAACACGTCAGGGCCGCCACGCGCGGTGCGCGCGGCGGCCCGCAGTGACGAAGTCCGAACCCGGGCAGGCGCGTTACTTCGGCATCAGCACCGTGTCGACGATGTAGACCGTCGCGTTGGCCGTGGGGACGTTGCCGCAGACGACGTTCGAGTTGTCATTGACCTGGTAGGAGGTGCCGGAGCCGGACGTGGTGATCTTGCCCTTCTCCAAGGTGGTGTACGAGCCGTTCTCGAGCTGCTTCGGGGTGAGCTTCTGGCCCACCACGTGGTAGGTGAGGATCTTGGTCAGCATGGCCTTGTCGTTGAGGACCTTGTCCAGGGTGGCCTTCGGGATCTTGTTGAAGGCGTCATTCGTCGGGGCGAAGACGGTGATGTTCTGGGCGTTGTTGAGCGTGTCGACCAGGCCTGCCTTCTTGACCGCGCTGACCAGAGTGGACAGCGCCGGGTTGTGCGAAGCGGCGGTCGCCACCGGGTCCTTGGCCATGCCGTCGAAGCTGCCCGCGCCGTCCTTCGGCACCGCCGCGCAGCCGGGGCCGAACGGCTTGCTGGTGTCCATGGCGTTGGTCGTTTTGCTCTTGCCCGGGGCAGCGGCCGGCGTCGACTTGGCCGAGTCGGACTTGGAGCTGTCGTTGGAGCACGCGGCGAGGGCCAGCGGCAGGACGACCGCACCCACGACGGCGACGGCGAGTCGGGGGGAGCGGGTGATCTTCATGACGTTCTCCTTGGAAGGGTTGCTCGGAGGGGGCACCACCCAGCGCTGGCCGGGCACTCACGATGGCTATTCGGCCCCGCACCCCATCCGGATTGGTCCGTCATCCGAATGAGTGAGAACTGCTTGCGTGTCAGGCCGGAAGGTTGATCAGCGCGAGCGGATCGGTGGTCGGCGAGGCGGAGCCCCCCGCCGGTTCCACCGTGATCCCCACCCCCCGGGCCTTTTTCACCGCGCCCTCGAGCAGGACGCCGGCCGAGGGGGCCGAGGATTTCAGCAGACCGGCCGACCGCATGGTGCCGTCATCGTTGAACCAGAGCTGGTAGACCTTGCCGCTCGGTGGCTTCGGCAGGCCGGAGGCCAGGAAGGCCGCCTTGTTCCTGCTGTGCGAGACCACCACCGTGCCGGTCGCCCCGTCCGTCAGTTTCCCGGAGGTGATCCGGGCATCGGGGGCCGCCAGTACCGCGGCGAGCGCCGCTGCCTGCTGCTGGGAACGCTGGGCGCCGGCCCTCGCGTCGTTCGCCTCCTGGTGCTGCCATACCGCGATGCCGCCGAAGCCCACGGCCGCGGCGAGGCAGGCGGCCAGAGCGAACCGGGACAGCGTGCGTCCCCGCCGTCCCGTTCCGACGCGCGGCTGGTGCGCGACCAGGGGCGGTTCCTGGCGTTCGGTGGCGATTCTGCGCAGCACCTCTGCCTTGAGCGCCGGGGGAGGGGTCACCGTCATGGTCAGTCCGAGCCGTGCCGCGGTGGCGAGCAGTTCGCGTACTTCCTGGGTGCAGGCCGGGCAGTCCCGAAGATGCTGCTCGAACTCGGCTCGCTCCTCCGGCTCCAGCGCGTGCAGCGCGTACGCGCCGGTGAGCGTGTGCAGATCCGCTGTCATCATGCGCTGACCCCCAGGCAGTCGCGCATCCGGATGAGACCGTCGCGCAGTCGAGTCTTGATGGTGCCGAGCGGCACGGAGAGGAGCTCAGCCACTTCCCGGTAGGCGAGCCCCCGGTAGTAGGCGAGGGTCACCGATTCGCGCTGTACTTCCGTCAGGGCGCGCAGACAGCGCCGTACCTGCTCCCATTCGATGCGGGCCTCCACCTGCTCGATGACCTCGTCGAACGCGGGCGTCCGGTCCAGCAGCGCGGCCTTCTGCTCGCGGTCCGCGGCTGCCTGGGCCGAACGCACCCGGTCCACCGCCCTGCGGTGGGCGAGCATCAGGACCCAATTCATGGCGGATCCCCGGTCGGGCCGGAAACGGGCCGCACTGCGCCAGACCTCCAGGAGAACCTCCTGGGCGACCTCCTCCGACTGCGCGGGATCCCGCAGCACCGCACGGACCAGGCCGAGCACGGGACCGGACACCGCGTCGTACAGCTTCGAGAACGCTTCCTGGTCGCCCCGGGCGACCAGGGCCATCAGTTCCTGCAGATCAGGTCCTGGCGAGGCGGCTCCGCTGATGTGCACGGCTTCTTTCACGCGGCGTTCCTCCACGGTGCGGGGCGGTTGCGTACAGGTCTCCGAGAGTCATTCGGAGCCGAGGACCCCGCGGATTGCTCGGACCGTCCGCCTTCCACAGTTTCTTGCGCATGGCCAGTCCCTTTTCGCACGGCCAGTCTCTTGCGCGTCGCCCGATCCACCGTGGCGCGGCCGCCGCAGGCGCCAGGAAGCCCCCGAACGCGTCGCGTCCGGGGGCTTCCGTCCCGCTGATGGGAACCGCCGCTCAGGCAGCCTGCTCCTGCTCCGCCTCCACCTGGGCGTTCCACTCGCGCTTGGTGGCCCGCCAGGCCTCGTCGGTCTGGCCGAGCCGCCAGTATCCGGAGATCGACAGCTGCTCGCGGGCGATCCCGCGGTCCAGCCGCAGATGGCGCCGCAGTTCCTTCACGCAGCCGGCCTCGCCGTGCACGAAGGCGCAGACATCGCCGGTGGGAAAGTCCAGCTCGCGCACCGCGTCGATCAGTGCCTCGCCCGCCGGGCGGTCAGCACGGTGCAACCAGTTGACGGCGGCACCGGCGGGCGCCGCGATCTTCTGCTCCTCGGCAGGTCCGGACACCTCGATGAAGGCATGCACGACCGCGTCCGCCGGCATCCGCTCCAGCGCCGCGGCGATCGCGGGCAGTGCGCTCTCGTCGCCCGCCAGCAGGTGCCAGTCGGCCGAGGGTTCCGGCGCGTACCCCCCGCCGGGGCCGAGGAACCGCACCGTCTCGCCGGGCTTGACCGCGGCGGCCCAGGGGCCCGCGAGGCCTTCGTCGCCGTGCACCACGAAGTCCACGGTCAGCTCCCGCTGCACCGGGTCCCAGGCTCGTACCGTGTAGGTCCGGGTGACCGGCCACTGATCGCGCGGCAGTTCCTCGCGGATCCGGGCCATGTCGAACGGCTCGGGATAGTTCACGCCCTCGGGGGCGAACAGCACCTTGATGTAGTGGTCGGTGAACTCCGACGCGTCGAACGTCTCCAGCCCTGCACCCCCCAGCACCAGACGCACCATGTGCGGCGTGATCCGCTCGGTGCGGATCACCTGCGCCGCACGGGCCTGCGGTGTCCTGCGGGCTGATTGTTCTGCCACAAACGGCTCCCTGGGTTTCTAGTTCTTAGGTTCCCCTAAGTTAGCACCCGGGGGTCTGCAGCGCGGAGAGCAGCCGTTGCAGCGAACCACCCAGCCCCCACCGGGCGGCGAGCTCGTCGAGGGCGGCCGGATGACGCGGTTCGCTGGGCAGCGCGGGGTCGAACGGCGGCAGCGGCACGTCCGACGCCACGCGTACGACCTGCGGGGCCACCGCCAGGTAGGGGCGGGCCTCATACAGCTTCTTGCGCTGCGAGGGCGTCAGTTTGGACGCGGGGTTCAGCACCGCCGCCATGATCCCGGCCAGATCGCCGAACGTCTCCAGCAGCCTGGCCGCCGTCTTCTCGCCGATACCGGGGACTCCCGGCAGGCCGTCGCTGGGGTCGCCCCGCAGCAGCGCGAGGTCCACGTAGCCGCGCCCGTCCACTCCGTACTTCTCGCGCAGTGCCGCCTCGTCGGTGATCTGGAGGTTCCCGACGCCCTTCACCGGGTAGAGCACCCGGGCCTCCCGGGCGTCGTCCACCAGCTGATAGAGATCGCGGTCGCCGGTCACGATGTCCACCGGCCCGGTGGACTGCCCGGCGAGGGTACCGATCACGTCGTCCGCCTCGTACCCCGCGACGCCGACGCGGGCGATGCCGACGGCGTCCAGTACCTGTTCGATCACCGGCACCTGGGGGGCCAGGGTGTCCGGCGTCTCCTCGACGTCCGGCCCGGCCGCCGTCTCCTGCGCGACACGGTGTGCTTTGTAGGAGGGGATCAGGTCCACTCGCCACTGCGGGCGCCAGTCGGCGTCCATGCAGGCGACCAGATCGTCCGGGTGGTGGTCCTGGACCAGCCGGGCGATGAAGTCGAGCAGGCCGCGCACCGCGTTGACGGGGGTGCCGTCCGGGGCGCGGACCGAATCGGGAACCCCGTAATAGGCCCGGAAATAGAGGGAAGCAGTGTCGAGGAGCATCAGGCGTCGGGTCACGGATCCGATGATGCCGTACCGCACTGACAGCCGACCGTAACCGAGCGCTGCCGGAAGTGAGCTGGGTCACTGTTCCGTTTGGCCTGCATAAAGCTGGGCAGGCGCCGCCACGGAGCGGAACCAGTAGCAGATTCAACTATTGCGAGGGTGCAGCGGACAGGACCCGCCGCCGCTCCACGACCTGTCGACACGGGGGTGACGGGTCGTTCTCGTTTCAACGCGTGAGGTATATGTGTCCAGGCTACAAGCCGACCGCTTGTACAAAGTGTTCGGCAGACGACCCGATGAAGCCGTGCGGAAGCTCGAAAGCGGCACCGGCCGTGATGAGTTGCGCGGTGAGGGGACGACTGCCGCGGTGATCGACGCGTCGTTCACCGTCGAGCCGGGGCACATCTTCGTCGTCATGGGCCTCTCCGGGTCCGGCAAGTCCACCCTGCTGCGGATGCTCAACGGGCTGCTGGAGCCGACGTCCGGCCGGGTGCTGTTCGACGGTGAGGACCTCACCGCACTGAGCGACCGCGAGTTGCGAGCCGTTCGTTCCCGGAAGATCAGCATGGTCTTCCAGCACTTCGCGCTGTTTCCGCACCGCAGTGTCCTGGAGAACGCCGGTTACGGTCTGGAGGTCCAGGGCGTGCCGCGCGCGGAGCGGGAGAAGCGGGCCGCCGAGGCCCTGGAGCTGACGGGTCTGGCCGGCTGGGAGAAGTCCTGGCCCGACGAGCTGTCCGGCGGTATGCAGCAGCGGGTGGGTCTCGCCCGTGCGCTGGCGACCGACGCGGACCTGCTGCTGATGGACGAGTCCTTCAGCGCGCTCGACCCGCTGATCCGCCGTGACATGCAGGACCAGCTGCTCGAACTGCAGAAGCGGCTGAAGAAGACCATCGTCTTCATCACCCACGACCTCAACGAGGCCATGCGGCTCGGCGACAGCATCGCCGTCATGCGCGACGGCGAGATCGTCCAGCAGGGCACTGCGGAGGACATCCTCATCACGCCGGCCAACGACTATGTCGCGTCCTTCACCAAGGACGTGGACCGCACCCGGGTCCTCACCGCCGCATCGATGATGACCGACCCCGACCGCCCCGACGCGGACAGCTGCGGCTGCGAGACGGTGACCCCCGACACCGGCTTCGCCGACCTGTGCGCCGTGAGCGCGCGGGTACCGCACGCGGTGGCGGTCAAGGACACCAAGGGAAAACTGGTCGGCGTGGTGCCCCAGTCCCGTCTCATAGGCTTCCTCGGCGAATACGCCGAAGCCCCCCTGGCCTGCGACGCAGCCCCTGACAACAAGGCGGTCGCCAGTGCCTAGGCTCCATTTCGGCGACTGGGTCGAAAGCGTCGTTCACTGGCTGCAGAACCACGTCACCTGGCTGTTCGACTTCATCAGCAGTGTCCTCACGGGTATGTACAACGGCGTGAACGCGGTACTCGGCGGCGCCGAACCTCTTCTCATGGCGGGCATCTTCGCGGTGCTCGCCTTCTGGCTGCGGGGTCTGCTGCCGGCCGTGCTCACCTTCGTGGGCTTCGCGCTGGTCGACTCCTTCTCGCTCTGGGACGAGGCGATGGCCACGCTGTCGCTGGTGGTCGTCGCCGCGGTCATCACCATCGTCATCGCGGTTCCGACGGGTATCTGGGCCGCGCGCAACGCGAAGGTCAGCGCCGCGGTCCGTCCGGTGCTCGACGTCATGCAGACGATGCCTGCCTTCGTCTACCTCATCCCGGGCGTCATGTTCTTCGGCGTCGGGGTGACCCCCGGCGTGATCGCCACGATCGTCTTCGCGATGCCCCCGGGCGTACGGATGACGGAACTCGGCATCCGTCAGGTCGACGGAGAGCTGGTCGAGGCGGCCAAGGCCTTCGGCACCAGCCCGCGCGACACGCTGACCCGGGTGCAGCTGCCGCTGGCGCTCCCGACGATCATGGCGGGTGTCAACCAGGTCATCATGCTGGCGCTGTCCATGGTGGTCATCGGCGGTATGGCAGGTGCGGGCGGTCTCGGCGCCGAGGTCTACGGCGCGATCACCCAGCTGCAGGTCGGGCTCGCCGCGGAGAGCGGTGTGGCCGTGGTCATCCTCGCGATGTACCTGGACCGGATGACGGGGGCACTCAACCAGCGGGTCTCCCCGCTGGGCCGCAGGGCCGCCGCCAAGGCCGCTGCCGTCGCCCAGCGATGGAGCCTGGCGCACTACCGGCCCGGCACCACGGTGGCCGTGGTCGGCGTGGTGATTCTCGGGCTCGTCGCGGGTGGCATGAACCTCGGATCGAGCAGCTCCGACTCCGGCAAGGGCGCTTCCCAGGCGGCCGGGGACATCGGCAAGGGCAAGAAGATCAACATGGGCTACATCCCCTGGGACGAGGGCATCGCCTCGACGTTCCTGTGGAAGGAGCTCCTGGAGCAGCGCGGCTACCGGACCGACGTCCAGCAGCTCGATGCCGGCCCGCTCTACTCCGGTATCGCCCGTGGCGACATCGACTTCCAGACCGACGCCTGGTTGCCGACGACCCACAAGGACTACTGGAACAAGTACAAGTCGCAGCTGGACGACCTCGGCTCCTGGTACGGGCCGACCTCGCTCGAGCTGACCGTGCCCTCGTACGTGAAGGGCATCAAGTCCCTCGCGGACCTGAAGGGCAAGGGCAAGGAGTTCAACGGCAAGATCATCGGCATTGAGCCGAGCGCCGGGATGATGGGGACGCTGAACAAGAGCGTCCTGAAGGCGTACGGGCTCCAGGGCGAGTACAAGGTCGTCGCGTCGAGCACCTCCTCGATGCTGGCCCAGCTGGACCGCTCCATCAAGAAGCACGAGCCCGTGGTGGTCACGCTGTGGTCGCCGCACTGGGCGTACGGCAAGTACGACCTGACGAAGCTCAAGGACCCGAAGGGCGCCTGGGGCAAGGGCGACCTGCTGCACACCGTGGCGCACAAGGGCTTCGCCAAGAAGGACCCGACGGTCGCCAAGTGGCTGAAGGACTTCAAGCTCACCGAGAAGCAGCTGAACAGCCTGGAGAACGCCATCCAGGCGGCCGGTGACAAGCACGAGCAGGACGGCGTGCGCGCCTGGCTCAAGAAGAACCCCGGCGTTCTCGACAAGCTCGCCCCCGTTCCGGGCGGGGCGGGCGCGCCTCAGCAGGGCAAGGGCGCGGGAAAGTCCGTCAACCTGGGATTCTTCCCCTGGGACGAGGCCATTGCCAGCACATACCTGTGGCAGAACATCCTCGAGGACCGCGGCTACAAGCCGAAGGTCTCGCAGCTCGACCCGGGGCCGCTGTACACCGCGCTGGCGCAAGGCCAGATGGATGTGCAGTTCGATTCCTGGTTGCCCACGACGCACAAGCAATATTGGGACAGATACAAGGACAAACTCACTGATATCGGCTCCTGGTACGGGCCGACGTCACTGGAGTTGTCGGTTCCGTCGTATGTGAAGGGCATCAAGTCCCTCGCGGACCTGAAGGGCAAGGGCAAGGAGTTCAACGGCAAGATCATCGGCATTGAGTCCAGCGCCGGTGAGATGGGCCTGCTCAACAAGAAGGTGCTGAAGGCCTACGGGCTCCAGGGTGAGTACAAGGTCGTCTCATCCAGTACCTCCTCGATGCTGGCCCAGCTGGACCGCTCCATCAAGAAGCACGAGCCGGTGATCGTCGTGCTGTGGTCGCCGCACTGGGCGTACGGCAAGTACGACCTGACGAAGCTCAAGGACCCGAAGGGCGCCTGGGGCAAGAGCGACTCCATCCACACCGTCGCGCACAAGGGCTTCGACAAGGACTTCCCGGAGTTCAACGGCTGGCTGAAGAACTTCAAGCTCAGCGAGGACCAGCTCAACTCGCTGGAAGTGGAAATCCAGAAGGGCGGTCCGGGCCACGAGAAGCAGTCGGCCCGCACCTGGCTGAACGCCCACCCGGAGATGGAGGACCAGCTGGCGCCCGTCGGCAGCTGATCCGTCGTCCCTCCCGCACGGATCCCTCCCGCAAGGGGTGGACAGCGCTTCCGGGCGCTGTCCACCCCTTGCGGCTTCTTGCGCGGCCGTCGGATGTGACGGGAGAGCCCAGCCGTGGGCGCCGAAGCTGCGTAAGGTGCTTGCAGCAGACCCAATCGACGACCCAGTGAGGGGAGGGCGACCGTCAGTGGACACCGACGAGAAGGAACCGCTCCGGGTGGGCACGGCCGTGCGCAGGCGCCGGCGGGCCCTCGGCCTCACCCTGGCCAAGGTGTCGGCCCGCAGTGGTCTCTCCGTGCCCTTCCTCAGCCAGGTCGAGAACGAGCGGGCCCGCCCCAGCGCACGCTCCCTCCAGCGGCTCGCCGACGCTCTGGAGACCACGGCGGCGGAGCTGCTCGCCGCGTCGCAGGCGGCCCGCACGGTGCAGGTCGTACGCGCGGCGACTGCCACCGACGGCGGGCCGGGCCCCGGCCACGCGCCGGGCGACGGCCTGACGTCCTCGCGACCGGCGATCCGTCGGCTGCTGCAGGGAGGGCATCAGCTGCAGGCCGTGGAATTCACCGGGGAGCAGGAAACCGGCAGCGAGTTCCAGCACCGCAATGACGAGCTGATGTATGTCGCCGAGGGCACCGCCGAAGTGGAGGCCGAGGGCCGGGCATACCGGCTGGAGCGCGGTGACACGCTGTTTCTGTCCGGCGGCGTGCGCCACCGCTGGCGCGCCACCGCGCCCGACACCCGGCTCGTCGTCGTAGCGGTCGCCGACCATGTCGAGGCGGCCGTGGACCAGCACCGCCGCTGAGCGACGCCCGGAGGCCGGCCCGGTCCTGCGCCGGCCCGGTCCCGCGCCCGGGCGGCTCAGGACGCGGCCAGCACCAGCGCGGCCATGACCCGCTCGTCCTGCCCCGCCTCCGGATGCCACTGGACACCGAGCACCCACTCGTCGCCGGGAAGCTCGACCGCCTCGATGGTGCCGTCGGCCGCGTGCGCCGAGGCCACCAGACCGTGCCCCAGACGTCCCACGCACTGGTGGTGGTACGTCGGCACGCCCGTCGGGCCCGGCGCGATCGCCGCGTACCGGGTGCCGGGGACCGGCTCCACCGGGTGCTCACCGAACACGCCGACCCCCCCGGTGTGCCCGTCCAGATGCTGCACGAGCGTGCCGCCGAGCGCCACATTGAGCAGCTGCATGCCACGGCAGATCCCCAGCAGCGGTGTCCCGGCCGCCAACGCAGCCTCGATCAGGGCGAGTTCCCAGGCATCACGCTCCCGGGCCGGTGGGCCGCACCGCGGGTCGGGCTGCGCGCCGTACCGCGCCGGCTGGACATCGGGTCCGCCGGCGATCACCAGCCCGTCGAGTCTGGCCACCAGCTCCGCCGCCACCTCCGGCGCGTCGGGCGGAAGCATCGCGGCGACCCCGCCCGCCGCCCGGACCAGGCGGGGATAGCCGGCCGGCAACAGCGCGGCGGGCAGATCCCAGACGCCCCACCGCGCGGAGGTCTCCAGATAGGTGCTCAACCCGATCAGCGGACGACGATGCGGCACGGGCACTCCTCGGGGACGCGGCACGCGAAATCAACCGCACCGTATCCAAATCCGCCGCGCAGAGCCTACGTTTGGATCATCTTCCGCCCGTGAGGAGAGGATCCGCCTGTGCCTGTCCGTACACCCGCGCTCGCCGTCGAGGAGCTGCGTACACGCGTCGCGAGCGGTGAGATCGACACCGTGGTCCTCGCCTTCCCCGACATGCAGGGCCGGCTGCAGGGCAAACGGTTCGCCGCCTCCTTCTTTCTCGACGAAGTTCTCGAGCACGGCACCGAGGGCTGCAACTACCTCCTCGCCGTCGACACCGAGATGAACACCGTCGACGGCTATGAGACGGCCTCCTGGGATCGCGGATACGGCGACTTCGCCATGCACCCCGACGTGAGCACGCTCCGCCGCATCCGCTGGCACGACGGCACCGCCCTGCTCATCGCCGACCTCGCAGGCGAAGACGGTTCGCCCGTCCCGGTGGCGCCCCGGCAAATCCTCCGCCGGCAGCTCGACCGTCTCGCCGAACACGGACTGACCGCCCACGTCGGCACCGAGCTCGAATTCATCGTCTTCAAGGACACCTACGAGCAGGCCTGGGACCGTGACTACCGCGACCTGACTCCGGCCAACCAGTACAACATCGACTACTCGGTCCTCGGCACCGGCCGGATCGAGCCGCTGCTGCGCCGCATCCGCAACGAGATGGCCGCGGCCGGACTGACGGTCGAGTCGGCGAAGGGCGAATGCAATCCCGGCCAGCACGAGATCGTCTTCCGCTACGACGAGGCACTGGTCACCTGCGATCAGCACGCCATCTACAAGACCGGAGCCAAGGAGATCGCCTCCCAGGAGGGCGTCTCGCTCACCTTCATGGCGAAGTACAACGAGCGCGAGGGCAATTCCTGCCACATCCACCTCTCCCTGCAGGACGAGCAGGGCCACAGCGTCATGGCAGACGCGCAACCCGGCGGGATGTCGCAGCTGATGCGCTACTTCCTGGCCGGGCAACTGGCAGCGCTCCGGGAGTTCTCCCTGCTGTACGCGCCCAACATCAACTCTTACAAGCGCTTTCAGCGGGGCTCGTTCGCGCCGACCGCGGTGGCTTGGGGACGCGACAACCGCACCTGCGCGCTGCGGGTCGTCGGCCACGGCAGCTCGCTGCGCTTCGAGAACCGGCTGCCCGGCGGCGACGTCAATCCGTACCTCGCGGTGGCCGGCCTGATCGCCGCCGGGCTGTACGGCATCGAGCACCGGCTCGACCTCCCCGACCCGTGCGAAGGCAACGCCTACGACGCCGGTTACGAACAGGTGCCCAGCACACTGCGTGAAGCCGCCGATCTCTGGGAAAGCAGCTCAGTGGCCCGGGAAGCCTTCGGTCAGGAGGTCGTCGCCCACTACCGCAACATGGCGCGCGTCGAACTGCGCGCCTTCGATGCCGCGGTCACCGACTGGGAACTGCGCCGAGGCTTCGAACGACTCTGAACTCCGAACGACTGTGAGATCAGAACGACTGTGAGCTCCGAACGAGTGCTTCGCGCGACCGTAAGGATGGCAGTGCATCACCAATCCGTACTCAACCCGGCCACCGGCGAGGTCATCGCCACTGTCCCGGGCACCACAGCCGACCAGGTGGACACCGCGGTGGCGGCCGCGGCCACCGCGCAACGCCGATGGGCCGCCGCAGCGCCCGCCGACCGCGCACGGCTGCTGCGGCGCTTCGCCGCGGCGGTCGACGAACACCGCGAGGAACTGGCCGCACTCGAGGTCCGCGAGGCCGGCCACACCATCGGCAACGCCCGCTGGGAGGCGGGCAACGTCCGCGACCTGCTCGACTACGCGGCCGGTGGAGTCGAACGACTGACCGGCCGCCAGATCCCCGTAGCCGGTGGCATCGACCTCACCCTCCTCGAACCGCTCGGTGTGGTCGGGGTGATCGCGCCGTGGAACTTCCCCCTGCCGATCGCGGCCTGGGGCACCGCGCCGGCCCTCGCCGCCGGAAACGCCGTGCTGCTCAAGCCGGCCGAGACCACCCCGCTCAGCGCGCTCCGGATCGCCGAACTCGCCCTGGACGCCGGACTGCCCGAGCATCTCTTCCAGGTGCTGCCCGGTACGGGGGACATCACCGGGAGCGCCCTGGTCGAGCATCCGGGCGTCGCGAAGATCGTCTTCACCGGCTCCACCCGGGTCGGCAAGCAGATCATGGCCCGCTGCGCGGACCGGGTGAAGCGGCTGACCCTGGAACTCGGCGGCAAGAGCCCCAATATCGTCTTCGCCGACTCGGACGTCGACGCCGCGGCGGCCGCCACCCCGATGTCCTTCCTGGACAACGCGGGCCAGGACTGCTGCGCCCGGACCCGCATTCTGGTCCAGCGTTCCGTGTACGACCGCTTCATCGGGCTGCTCGCTCCCGCGATCGCATCGGTCCGGGTCGGTGACCCCTCGGACGAGAAGACGGAGATGGGGCCGCTGATCTCGCGGAACCAGCTGGAACGCGTGCGGGCCTATGTCCCCGCTGCGGCGCCCGCCCTGCGCGGCAGCGCACCCGCCGGGCCGGGCTTCTGGTTCCCGCCGACCGTTCTCACCGAGGCGGACCCGAACTCCCCGGTCGCCACCGAAGAGGTCTTCGGCCCGGTCGCCGTGGTGCTGCCCTTCGAGGACGAGGCCGACGCGATCCGGCTGGCCAATGCCACCGACTACGGGCTTTCGGGCTCCATCTGGACCCGAGACGTGGGCCGGGCCCTGCGGGTGTCCCAAGCGGTCAGGGCCGGGAACCTCTCGGTCAACTCGCACAGCAGCGTCCGCTACTGCACCCCGTTCGGCGGCTACCGGCAGTCGGGACTCGGCCGCGAACTGGGCCCCGACGCCCTCGCCGCGTTCACCGAGACCAAGAACGTCTTCATGAGTACGGAGGCCTGATCCACCATGACCGAAGGCACCACGTCCGCAGAAGGGCCGGTCTGCCGGCGCCTGGTCGGCCGCACAGCCGTCATCACGGGCGGCGGCAGCGGCATCGGCCTCGCCGCGGCGCGCCGTCTCGCCTCGGAGGGCGCCCGGATCGTCTGCGGCGACATCGACGAACGGGCGGGCCGGGCGGCCGCGGAGGAGGTGGGCGGCACTTTCGTACGGGTCGACGTCACCGATGCCGAGCAGGTCGACGCGCTCTTCCGGACGGCGTACGACACCTATGGTTCGATCGACATCGCCTTCAACAACGCGGGCATCTCCCCGCCGGAGGACGACTCGATCCTCACCACCGGTATCGATGCCTGGCGACGCGTCCAGGACGTCAACCTCACCTCGGTCTACCTCTGCTGCAAGGCGGCCATCCCGTACATGCGGCGTCAGGGACGCGGCTCGATCATCAACACCGCCTCCTTCGTCGCGGTCATGGGCGCCGCCACCAGCCAGATCTCGTACACCGCTTCCAAGGGCGGCGTCCTTGCGATGTCCCGCGAGCTGGGCGTGCAGTTCGCCCGGGAAGGGATCCGGGTCAACGCGCTCTGCCCGGGGCCTGTCAACACCCCGCTGCTGCAGGAGCTGTTCGCCAGCGACCCGGAGCGGGCGGCGCGCCGGCTGGTGCACATCCCGGTCGGCCGGTTCGCCGAGGCGGACGAGATCGCGGCGGCGGTGGCCTTTCTCGCCAGCGACGACTCCTCGTTCGTCAACGCCACCGACTTCCTGGTGGACGGCGGTATCTCCGGGGCGTACGTGACGCCGCTCTCGTGACCGGGCCGAGTCCATCTGCCGGGCCCGGGGGCCTGCCCGGAGCGCCGAACTCTAGAGTGGCCGCATGACCCATGCGACCCCGCCCGGCTGGTACCCGGATGCCTCGCTGCCTGCCACCGAGCGGTGGTGGGACGGCACGGCCTGGACGGCGGCCACCCGTCCGCTCACCGGTGCGCCCCAGCAGTTCGGCGCACCGCAGCAGTTCGGCGCGTCGCCGCAGGTGGGTGCGTCGCCGCAGTTCGGAGGGACGCCGCAACCCGCACCGCCGCGGGCCGGCAGCGGTGTCCGGGCGGCGGTGATCGCCGCGACCGGAGTGGTCCTGGTCGCCGCGGTGGTCGTCGGTGTCGTCGTCGCGGGCCGGGATGACGGTGGCCGGAAGCCGACGATCGCGACCGGCAGTTCGTCCCCGCCCACCCCTGCGGACGCCAAGGACACCCCCACCGCCAGTGCGCCGCCGACGGACGATCCCGCGCTGCTCGTCGACCAGCTCGACGGCATCACGCTGCCGGTCCCGAACGGCTGGGAGAAGCCCGACAACACGGTCGAGGACGTCACGACCATGCGGACCAAGCACTCCTACGAGTGCCCCGGGGACACCGCGTCTTTCTGCTGGCACGGCACGGTCACCTCGCGCACCGCCACGCAGACCGACCTCACCACGGCCGAGGCCGTCGCCAAGGCGGACATCAAGGACGCAGCGAACAGCTCGTACGACAGGGACATCGTCGGAAATCTGCCCTACGACGGCATCACCTCGCACACCGAGATCAAGTCCGCGTCCGTCTCGGTCGCCGGCCGCACCGGCTACCTGATCAGGTGGCGGGTGAAAACCGGCGCTGGCCCGGGCGGTTACGTCCAGACGCTGGCCGTGCCCTCGTCGGTCGGCTCGGAGTCGATCGTCGTCGTGCGCTTCGCCTTCGACGCCGGGCCCGACGGACCACCGCTCAGCACCATGGACTCCATCACCCAGGGGATCCGCCCCATCGGTGACTCCACCAACGGCGGCGTCGGCAGCAGCATCGGCCCCTGAACGACCCGCGGGGCTACGCCCTACAGGAAGGTGTGCCCCTCGCCCCGGTAGGTCGGTACCGTCGCGCTCACCCGTTCGCCCTCGATCAGTCGCAGCGCGTCGAAGCGCTCACACAGCTCCCCGGCCTTCGCATGCCGGAACCACACCTTGTCGCCGATCAGCAGATCATCGGCGGGTGACCCGAGCAGCGGCGTCTGCACCTCGCCGGGGCCCTCCTGCGGGTCGTAGCGCAGGCCCTCGGGCAGATACGGCACGGGCAGCCGGTCCGCCCCCGCGGCCCCCGACGCGGGGTAACCGCCGCCCAGCACCGTCACCACACCGACGCCCGGACGCCGTACGACAGGCATCGCGAAGAGTGCCGCGGGACGCCCGGCGAACGAGGTGTAGTTGTCGAACAACCGCGGCACATACAGCCCGGAGCCCGCGGCGATCTCGGTCACCGCTTCCTCCGCCGCCGTGTGCTGGACACTGCCGGTGCCGCCACCGTTGACGAATTCCAGCTCCGGAACCACCGCCCGGACGGCACGAACCACCGCGGCGCGCCGCGCGGCCAGTTCCCGGCGAGCCGCCGTCTGCATCAGCCGGACCGCCGCCGAGCGCACCGGACGCCCGGCGACCGAATCGCCGACACCGGCCACATGGCCTTCGTACGCCATCAGGCCGACCAGCCGGAAGCCCGGGCGACGCGCCACCGACCTGGCCAGCTCAGCGAGTTGAGCGGGATCGCGCAAGGGGGAGCGGAGCGCCCCGATGCGGATCCGTCCGCCGAGCAGCCGCAGCGAGGTGTCCAGCTCCAGACAGACCCGGATCTCCTCGCGGCCGCCCTCCCGCGCGCCGTCGATCAGCGCCAGCTGGGCCGGGTCGTCGACCATCACGGTCACCGACGCGGCGAGCTTGGGGTCGGACGCCAGTTGCGCGTAGCCGGCGCGGTCGGCCGACGGGTAGGCGAGCAGGACGTCCTCGAAACCCGAACGGGCCAGCCACAGCGACTCGGCGAGGGTGAACGACATCAGCCCGGCGAAGCCGTTCCGCTCCAGCACCCGTTCCAACAGGGCGCGGCAGCGTACGGATTTGCTGGCCACCCGGATCGGCTTGCCCGCCGCGCGACGGACCAGATCGTCGGCGTTGGCGTCGAAGGCTTCGAGATCAACGATCGCCAACGGAGCGTCGAGGGCGGCGGTGGCTCGGTCGTACCGGGTCCGGTCAGCAGCACGGGGCGTCATGAGCGAAGCCTGCCAGACATGATTACCGGAGGGTAGGGGGACGTTCTGGGCAGATACCCCGGGCGTACCGTGCAGTTCCCGCAGGCCCGCCGCCAGCCCGTAGAGTGACGGACGGGCCCGCATCGGAAGGCGAACAGGCGGCGCCACGCGAGCGGACCGCCGGCACCACGTCCGGCCGGACGTACGCGGACGCAAAGGCGTACGCACAGACAGACGCACAGCCGGACGCACAGGGGGGCGGATGAGTACCGAGGCGCGACGTGCCCCGTTCCCGTCCTTTCCGCCGCGCCCCGCGGAGCCGCCGCCACGGACGGTCGCTGAACCACCCGCCGACGCCGCGGACACCACGGCGGTCACGGGAGCCGCGGGCGAGAGCTCCGTCGAGACGACCACCCGACTGCGGCCCATAGTCGAGCCACCGCGCCTCGATCCGCGCACCGAGGATCCGGCCACCGACAAGTCGCGCGCCGATGAAGCGCCCGACGACGAGCCAGGGCAGCCGCCCACCGCGCGCCCCCCGGGTGAACCGCCCACCCGCGAAGCGCGATCCGCCGCCGACCCCACCGCCGGGTACCTCGCGCCGCCGCGCATACCGCCCCGCCCGGCGACGCCGCCGCCCACCCGCCGCAGGCCCGTCGGCGCGGTCGATCTCACACCGCGCCCCGGCGCGGGCCCTCCCACCGTCTACGCACCGCCGCGCCCGGGCTTCCCCGAGACCCCTTCGGAGACCACCACCCGACTCCGCCCGGTCGCCGCCCGCCACCCCGGCAGGGCAGCGGCCGTCGCGGCGTGCGTGGTGCTGGGACTCGGGCTCATCGGTGGCGCGGTCGCCGGAAGCGTGCTCAGCGGCGAAGCCGGGGCGGCCGACCCCCGTGCCGGATTCGCCACCGAACGCGGCCTCTGGCACAGCCTTCCGGTCGACACCCTCTTTCCGCGCACCCTCCAGGGCACCGGTGCGGGCCCCGGCGGCGCGGACCGGACCTGGACCCGACTGGGGGTGGCACCCGATTCCACCTGCCGCGGGAAACTGGACCCGTTGCTGCTCAAGGCGCTCGAACCGGTCGGCTGCGTCCGGCTGTTGCGGGCCACCTACACGGATGCGACCAGCAGTAACGTGACCACGGTCGGGATGGTCTTCACCGAGGCGGACCCGGCGGCCATGACCGCGCTGCACGCCCGGTTCACCACCGAGAAGCTCGGCGAACGCACCGATCTGCTGCCCGGCACCTACCCGGTGAAGTCCACCGTCGCGGCCGGCTTCGGCAACCAGCAGCGCGCGAGCTGGACGATCAGCGTCCTCACCGACGCTCCGGTCGTGGTGTACGCGGTCTCCGGCTTCGCCGACGGACGCAAGGTCACCGAGCCGCAGCCGGCCGCGCAGGCGATGCAGCCCTCCGGAACGACCGCCGCCGCCCAGGCGGGGCTCGGGCACGAGGCGAAGGGCATCGAGGAGCGAGTCGAACGCGCACTGCGGAAGAACGCCGCCACAGCCACGGAGCAGCCCGGATGAGACGCCGAGGACCGATCGCACTGGCGTCCGCCATGGCCGCGGCAGCCTGCGCCGTGCTGCCGGCCGTCCCCGCCCACGCCGACTCCATCCGCGCGCAGGAATGGGCGTTGGAATCCATGCACGCCCCCCAGGCCTGGCGTACCACCCAGGGCAAGGGTGTCACGGTCGCCGTGCTGGACACCGGAGTCGACAACACCAACCCCGATCTCGCCGGACAGGTGCTCACGGGCAAGGACTTCATCGGCTTCGGCGCCCGGCGCGGTGACCGCTCCTGGGCCCGCCACGGCACCGCGATGGCCGGCATCATCGCCGGTCACGGCCACGGGCCGGGCCATGAGGACGGCATCATGGGGATCGCGCCGGAAGCCAGGATCCTGCCGGTCCGGGTGATCCTCGAGGGCAGCGACCCGGCCATCAAGAAGGCCCACGCCTCCCGGGGCGACGCCCTCGCCGACGGCATCCGGTGGGCGGCCGACCATGGTGCCGACGTCATCAACCTGTCGCTCGGCGACGACAGCGCCTCCGCCCACCCCGAGCCCACCCAGGACTCGGCGATCCAGTACGCGCTGGCCAAGGGCGTGGTGGTCGTCGTGTCGGCCGGCAACAAGGGGGAGGACGGCGACCCCGTCTCCTACCCGGCCGCCTATCCCGGTGTGATCGCGGTGACCGCAGTCGACCGGTACGGCACCCATGCTTCCTTCTCGACCCGCCACTGGTACGCGACGGTCAGCGCCCCCGGCGACGACGTGGTGATAGCCGATCCCGACCACAAGTACTACCTGGGCTGGGGCACCAGCGCGGCGTCCGCCTTCGTCTCCGGCGCCGTCGCGCTGGTCCGCGCGGCGTACCCGGACCTGACCCCGGTCCAGATCAGGAAGCTGCTCACCGACACGGCCCGCAACGCTCCCCAGGGCGGCCGTGACGACGCCCGTGGCTACGGCATCGTCGATACGGCGGCCGCGCTGAAGGCGGCGGCGAAACTCACGCCCGCGAACGTCCGTACGGAGGCCACGGCATACGGGCAGAAGTACTTCGGCCCCGGCCCCGATGCGCGGTCCGGCAGCGGCGGACCGGCCGGCTGGCTGGTCCCGCTGGCGGGCGCCACCGGCGTGCTGGTGCTGGTCGGTGGCGCGGTGCTGTGGCGGGGCGGGCGCAGCGCCGGCACGACGGGCGGGCGGGGAGCCGGCTTCAGCCGGTACCGGCGAGCGCTGTGACGGCGGCCCGTGCCGCGTCCTCGACCTTCGAGATGCCGGCCGCCATGGTGGCGTGGCCGTCGGAGAGCACAGCGATCAGGTAGACGCGGCCGTTCGCGGTCACCCGGCCGATGCTGTTGATGTCCCACAGCGACGTGGCGCTTCGCGGGAGCCAGCCGTTCTTCAGCGCACAGCTGCTGCCGGCCGCCGAGACGCCCCACCGCTGATCGGCCTCCACCCGGCTCATCAGACCCGTGAGGTAACCGCGGGAGGCCGCGCTGAGCGGGGACACACCGCCGGCCCGCGAGCCCGTACCGAACACCGCCGTCAGCAGCGTCAGCTGATCCCGGGCGGTGGTCTGCGTCAGCCCCCACTCGCCGTTCTCGCCGCCCGTGGTCCCGGTGAGCCCGAGCCGTCGTCCGCCCGCGTTCAGTCCCTTCGCACCGCCGATCGTGTTCCACAGCGCGGTGGCCGAAGCGTTGTCGCTGTGCTCGATCATGGCCGTGGCGTACGTCTTCTCCCGCGCGGTGAGCGGCCGACCCGCGTCCTGCGCCTGGAGCAGCAGGGTGGCGAGGATGCCGACCTTCACGATGCTTGCGGTGTCGTAAGCGCGCTGACCGTACGCCGCGGTCGCCCCGCTCTTCGTGTCGAGCACCGCGGCCGACAGCGACGCGTCCCCGGCCACCGGCTCCAGCGCCGCGGCCAGCATCGCGTCGAGATCCACGGTGGCCTCCTCGCTCGGGGCGGAATCGGCGGGGGACCCGGTGGCGGGCGCCGACGCCGACGATACGGGTGAGCTCATCGCGGTGGGCACGGCCGAGTAGGTGCAGCCGGTCAGCAGCAGGGCGAGCGAGGCCGCCGCGCATATCCGGGGTCTGGGTGCGCTCATGGTCGGGACCGTAGGAAGCGCGCCTGGGTGCGCACTGTGCACGAGCTGAACGTGCGGTGAGAACGAGCCCCGGATCCGGCGTGCCGCCGGCGGCGGCTAGGCTCGGGATGTGGCGCTCAAGAACATTCCGGACTCCGGTTTCTCCGACGACGACGGCACCGCGGATCCCCGGCTGGCCTCGGCCCTCGCCGACTGGTCGCAGGACAGGTCGGCGGAGCCCGCGGTGCTCGAAGCCCTGCGGGACGCCCGGCTGCTGGTGCCGGTCGTCGCGGTGCTCGGTGAGACGGAGATCCGCGACGGGCTGCGCACCGAGAAGAACAGCGACATGGCCGTTCCCACCTTGCAGGCCGGGGACCGCAAGGCGCTGCCCGCCTTCACGTCGACCGAGTCGCTGGCCCGCTGGGACCCGCAGGCCCGCCCGGTTGCCGTACCGCTGCACCAGGCGCTGCAGGCGGCCGCCCACGAACGGGCCGACACTCTTCTGCTGGATCTGGCGGGCCCGGTTCCGTACGAGCTGACGGGCGCCGCGCTGCTCGCCCTGGCCGAGGGGCGGACCAGCACGGACCCGCTCGACGACCCGGCCGTGGCCGAGGCGGTGCGCGGCGTGGTCGCCGCCCAGCCGGACGTGCTCCGCGCCCATCTGGGGCCGGGCCGGGCCGACGGGACACTAGCCCTCGTGCTGGCGCCGGGCGCCGACCGGGTGGCGGCGACCCACCGGGTGGCCGGTGCGCTCGCGGCCGACCAGGTGCTGCGCGCCCGGCTGGTGCGGGGACTCGATCTGGCGCTGCTGCCGGAGGAGGCGCCGGCCCCCAATGCCGCGCTCTTCGAGCGCTGATCCGGGCCCGCGGAGCGTTACTCAGCGAATCCCGACAGGCACACCTGGCCACCACGACGAATAATTGCGGTGAAATCCGACAATCTTCGTGAGGTGTGAACTATGGAGACGGAGACGCGGAAGATCGTCGCCGAGTTCCTGGGAACCCTGCTGCTGGTTTTCGTCGCGGTGGGTGCCGCGGTTCTCGCCGGTGAGTACATCGGTGCCTTCGGCATCGCGCTCTGCTTCGGTTTCACCATGCTGGCGCTGGTCTACTCGCTGGGCCCGATCTCGGGCTGCCACATCAACCCGGCGGTCACACTCGGCATGCTGATGGCGGGGCGGATGAAGGTGCGCACCGCAGTGGAGTACTGGGTGGCACAACTCGTCGGAGGGATCGTCGGCGCGGCGATCCTCTACCTGCTCGCCCACCAGGTGCCGGGACTCAAGACCGACGGGGCGTTCGGCAGCAACGGCTACGGCGACAGGTCGACGCTGCACATCACCACCGGTGGCGCCTTCCTCGCGGAGTTCGTGCTGACCTTCGTGTTCGTCTTCGTCTTCCTTGCCGTGACCGACCGGCTGACGATCACCGGCTCGACCGGTCTGCCGATCGGGCTGGCTCTCGCCGGGGTCTATCTGATCGCCATCCCGCTGACCGGTGCGTCAATGAACCCGGCGCGGAGCCTGGGCCCGGCCGTCTTCGCCGGTACCTCGGCCCTCGCCCAGTTCTGGCTGTTCCTGGTCGCCCCTCTGGTCGGCGGGGCGGTCGCAGCGTACGCACACCGGTTCACCCACCCGGTCGGACTGCCGGCCGCGGAGGCCGACCGGGTCTGACGCTCAGCCGCGGACGGGCCCCGTGTACTTCTCGCCGGGCCCCTCTCCCGGCTCGTCGGGGACCGCGGAGGCCTCGCGGAAGGCCAGTTGCAGCGACTTCAGTCCGTCGCGCAGCGGCGCCGCGTGGAAGGTGCTGATCTCCGTGGCGCTGGCGGTGATCAGACCGGCCAGCGCCTGGATCAGCTTCCGCGCCTCGTCGAGGTCCTTGTGCTGCTCGCCGTCCTCGGCCAGGCCCAGGTTGACGGCCGCCGAGCTCATCAGGTGCACCGCGACCGTTGTGATCACCTCGACGGCGGGAACGTCCGCGATGTCGCGGGTCATGGCGTCGAAGCCGGGGGCATCCGCTGCGGAGCCGGGGAGGCCGGGGGAATCGGGGGAGTCGGGAGGAGGGGTCGCGTCGCTCATGGCGCCTACGATATGCGCAGCCCCGTGAGCGCCCGCGCGGAGGATCCGGTGTACGCCGGTTGGTCCGAACCGCGGCGAGGTGCTAACCTTGCGTAACGACCGGTCGGACACCTGTGTGTTCGGCCCACAAGTGGAGGCTCCGATCTCCCACCTGGCTGTCCTTCGGGACGGCGGGTCACCGGTCAGGTGGTGCCCATCGTTCCGTACGGACGATGGAAGCCGCCCGATGTGCGCCCCGCGGTAGACGCGGCGGTGCTCCGGTAGTAAAGGAGCTCCCGCCTGTGTCCCGTCCGGGGCATTTTTCATACCTCCGAGCGGTTGGTCTGTCTCATACAGACGTTACGCGGCTTTCTGCCAGACAGTCGTGTGGTGCTACCGAGGAGGATCCATCAGCGCCGAGCCCCGCATCAACGACCGGATTCGCGTTCCCGAGGTGCGACTTGTCGGACCCAGTGGCGAGCAGGTCGGCATTGTGCCGCTTGCCAAGGCCCTGGAACTGGCACAGGAGTACGACCTCGACCTGGTCGAGGTCGCGGCGACCGCCCGTCCGCCCGTGTGCAAGCTCATGGATTACGGGAAGTTCAAGTACGAGTCGGCCATGAAGGCCCGTGAGGCGCGCAAGAACCAGGCGCACACGGTCATCAAGGAAATGAAGCTCCGGCCGAAGATCGACCCGCACGACTACGACACCAAAAAGGGTCACGTCGTCCGGTTCCTCAAGCAGGGCGACAAGGTCAAGATCACGATCATGTTCCGTGGTCGTGAGCAGTCCCGCCCGGAGCTTGGCTTCCGGCTGCTTCAGCGTCTCGCTTCGGACGTCGAGGAGCTCGGGTTCATCGAGTCGAACCCGAAGCAGGACGGCCGAAACATGATCATGGTTCTCGGCCCGCACAAGAAGAAGACCGAGGCCATGGCCGAGGCTCGCGAGGCCCAGGCCGCCCGCAAGGCGGAGCGCCAGGGTTACGCGACCGACGAGGCCACGGGCGAGGCTGCCGAAGCTCCGGCCGAGGCAGCGGCCGACGAAAAGGCCGAGACATCCTCCGAAGCGTGACCGCGGGGGCCGCCACCCAGGCGGCCCCGGTCCGGTCCGGTCCGGAACACATACCAACGATCTGACGCTCCTGCTGTCCGGTGCCCGCACCGGGGGAGCGTCACTGACGAGGAGAGTACGGCGCGATGCCGAAGAACAAGACGCACAGCGGTACCAGCAAGCGCTTCAAGATCACCGGCTCGGGCAAGGTGCTCCGCGAGCGCGCCGGCAAGCGCCACCTGCTCGAGCACAAGTCGTCGAAGAAGACCCGTTCGCTGACCGGCACGGTCACGGTGGCCCCGGGCGACGCCAAGAAGGTCAAGAAGCTTCTCGGCAAGTGATGCCGCAGCCCCCGGTGACCACCGGAGGCGCGACATCGGACCGGGACCAATTCGTTTCCGGGCCGTGTGAGTCCCCCCACGGCCCCGCTACAAGGAGTTAACAAGTGGCACGCGTCAAGCGGGCAGTCAACGCCCACAAGAAGCGCCGGGCAATCCTCGAAGCCGCCAGCGGCTACCGCGGTCAGCGTTCGCGCCTGTACCGCAAGGCCAAGGAGCAGGTCACCCACTCCCTGGTCTACAACTACAACGACCGCAAGAAGCGCAAGGGCGACTTCCGCCGGCTGTGGATCCAGCGCATCAACGCCGCTGCCCGCCAGAACGGCATGACGTACAACCGCCTCATCCAGGGTCTGAACGCCGCCAACATCGAGGTGGACCGCAAGATCCTCGCCGAGCTGGCCGTCAACGACGCCAACGCGTTCGCCGCGCTGGTCGAGGTCGCGCAGAAGGCGCTCCCGAGCGACGTCAACGCGCCGAAGACCGCTGCCTGATCCAGGCGAGCTCTTCCATCGGAGGACCCGCAGACGGACACCGTCTGCGGGTCCGCTGTGTTCCGTAGTTCCGCAGCCCTTCACACCACCCCGCACGTAAAGGTGAAACGCCGACCATGGGCACCCCCGCCGAGCTGATCTCCCCGCGTTCCCCGCGCGTCGCCGCCGCCAAGCGGCTGGCCCGGCGCAACTTCCGTACCAGGGAACGCCGGTTCATCGCGGAGGGGCCACAGGCCGTACGGGAGGCGGTCGCTCACCGGTTCAACGGCGAGCCGACCCTGACCGAGCTGTTCGCCACGGCAGAGGCAGCCGAGCGGTATGCCGACATCGTGCGGGCGGCGCGGGCCGCCGGGGTGCGGGTCCACCTGGCCGCCGACGAGGTGCTCGCCGAGCTCTCGCAGACCATCACCCCGCAGGGCCTGGTCGGTGTCTGCCGTTTCCTGGACTCGCCCATCGAGGACATCATCGCCGCGCGGCCCCGGCTGGTCGCGGTCCTCGCACACGTCCGCGACCCGGGCAACGCCGGCACCGTGCTGCGCTGCGCGGACGCCGCGGGGGCCGACGCGGTGATCCTCACCGACGCCTCCGTCGACCTCTACAACCCCAAGTCCGTGCGGGCATCGGTCGGATCGCACTTCCATCTGCCGGTGGCGGTCGGCGTCCCCGTCGAGCAAGCCGTGGCCGGGCTGAAGGCCGCCGGGGTGCGGATCCTGGCCGCCGACGGCGCAGGCGACGACGACCTCGATGCCGAGCTCGACGCGGGCACCATGGGCGGGCCCACCGCATGGATCTTCGGCAACGAAGCCTGGGGACTGCCCGCGGAGACCCGCGCGCTGGCCGACGCGGTGGTCCGCGTTCCCATCCACGGCCGGGCCGAGAGTCTGAACCTCGCGACCGCCGCCGCCGTATGCCTTTATGCGTCCGCGCGTGCGCAGCGCGCTTCCGGAGGGTGCCGCTCCGTCACCTCCACCTAGTAGGGTGACGAACTCGGGGGCCCACTGCGGTATTCGGAGAGGTGGGGTACGGGGATGTCGGCCAGGTCACACGGTTCGGGCAGTTCGAGTGGTTCGATCGGGGCCGCAGGCTCCGGGGTCGACCCCGACGATCTCCCCGACGGCCTGGTCATTGCCGACGCCCGGGGCCGGATCATCTGCTTCAACGCCGCCGCCGCCCGCATCACCGCGGTGCCGAAAGCCGTCGCGCTCGGCGCCCCGCTGGAGCAGGCGCTGCCCCTGGAGGACCTCAAGGGCCGCCGCTGGTGGACTCTCACCGACCCGTACGGCGGTCTGGCCATCCGCCACGGCCAGCCGGAGCGCAATCTGCTGCTGCCGGGCGGCCGCGAGGTGCTGGTCTCCGCCCGGTACGTACGCGAACGTCCCACCGGCCCGGTGCGCCGGCTGGTGGTCTCGATCCGGGGCACCGAGGCGCGTCGGCGCACCGAGCGCAGCCACGCCGAGCTGATAGCCACCGTCGCGCACGAACTGCGTTCGCCGCTGACTTCGGTCAAGGGATTCACCGCCACCCTGCTCGCGAAGTGGGAGCGCTTCACCGACGACCAGAAGCGGCTGATGCTGGAGACCGTCGACGCGGACGCCAACCGGGTCACCCGGCTGATCGCCGAGCTGCTCGACATCTCCCGCATCGACTCGGGCCGCCTGGAGCTGCGCCGCCAGCCCGTGGACGTCGTCGCGGCCGTCGAACGGCACGTCCAGGCGCACACCGCGTCCGGACAGGACCCGGATCGCTTCCTGGTCCGCATCCGGCAGCCGCTGCCGGATCTCTGGGCCGACCCGGACAAGGTCGACCAGGTGCTCGGCAATCTGCTGGAAAATGCGGTGCGTCACGGCGAGGGAACCGTCACCATCGACGTGGCAGCCGCCTGCGCGAAGAACGACGAGAAGGGAACCGGGGTCACCGTGACCGACGAAGGACCCGGCATTCCCGAGGAGTCGATGGGCCGTGTCTTCACCCGTTTCTGGCGCGGCAGCAAACGCGGGGGCACCGGGCTCGGCCTCTACATCGTCAAGGGCATAGTCGAGGCGCACGGCGGGACGATCACCGTCGGCCGCGGACCCCGTGGCGGCGCCGAGTTCCGATTTATTCTGCCCGTGGGCGCCCCGGCCTACCTGGCCCAGTAGGGTCCACGGGCTTCTCCGCCTCCTGGCGACGTTCAGTGCCGTGACCGGCAATGTTTGCCCCGAAAGGAGCGTCGTCCAGTGCGTGCGATCGCAAGGCGGCCGGAAGTCCTTGTAGCGGAGCTACTTGGGCTTTTGGCCAACGCGGCGAGGGTGCGTGCTGGACGACGCGACGGGGCAAAGCTTGCTGGGAGGGGCACTAGACTCGACCCTTGGCACGTTTGCGTCCTTGACGTCGCTGTCGGCGAGCAGGTCGCCTCAGCCAGCAATCGGAAGTACGGGAAGAGATGTCGGCACCGAACAAGTCGTACGACCCTGTTGAGGTCGAGGCACTGAAACCTGAAGAGATCGAGCGCATGCGGAACGAGGCGCTCGCCGCCTTCGCGGCCGCCGGCGACCTCGAAGCGCTCACGCACGCCAAGACCGCACACACCGGCGGCACCTCACCGCTGGCGCTCGCCAACCGTGAGATCGGCGCGCTGCCCCCGCAGGCCAAGGCCGATGCGGGCAAGCGGGTGGGGATGGCGCGCGGTGCCGTGAACAAGGCGCTCGCGGCCCGCCAGGCGGAGCTGGAGGCCGAGCGGGACGAGCGGGTGCTGGTCGAGGAGGCGGTGGACGTCACGCTGCCCCACGACCGGATGCCCGCCGGTGCCCGGCACCCGCTGACCACGTTCATGGAGCGGGTGGCGGACATCTTCGTCGCGATGGGGTACGAGGTCGCCGAGGGCCCCGAGGTCGAGGCGGAGTGGTTCAACTTCGACGCGCTCAACTTCACGCCCGACCACCCCGCCCGGCAGATGCAGGACACCTTCTTCGTCCAGGACCCGGCAGCCGGGCCCGGCAGCCCCGCCGACGAGTCCGGTGTCGTCCTGCGTACGCACACCTCGCCGGTACAGGCCCGCACCATGCTGGACCGCGAGCCGCCCGTCTACGTCGTCTGCCCGGGGCGCGTCTACCGCACCGACGAGCTGGACGCGACGCACACCCCGGTCTTCCACCAGATCGAGCTGCTCGCCGTGGACGAGGGACTGACCATGGCCGATCTCAAGGGCACCCTGGACCACATGGTGCAGGCGCTCTTCGGCCAGGACATGACCACCCGGCTGCGCCCGAACTACTTCCCGTTCACCGAGCCGTCCGCCGAGATGGACATGCAGTGCTACGTCTGCCGAGGCGACTCGGTGGGCAACCCCGACCGCCCCTGCCGTACCTGTTCGAGCGAGGGCTGGATCGAGCTCGGCGGCTGCGGCATGGTCAACCCCAAGGTGCTCACCGCCTGCGGTGTCGACCCCCAGAAGTACAGCGGATTCGCCTTCGGATTCGGCATCGAACGAATGCTGATGTTCCGCCACAACGTCGAAGACATGCGAGACATGGTCGAGGGAGACATCCGTTTCACCCGGCCGTTCGGGATGGAGATCTGATGCGGGTCCCGCTTTCCTGGCTGCGGGAGTACGTCGATCTCCCCGCCACCGAGACCGGCCGTGATGTGCAGGCCAAGCTGATCGGCGTCGGCCTGGAGGTCGAGACGGTCGAACAGATCGGCGCGGGCCTGAAGGGCCCGCTGGTCGTCGGACAGGTACTCACCATCGAGGAACTCGAGGGCTTCAAGAAGCCCATCCGGTTCTGCACCGTCGACGTCGGCATGGCCAACGGCACCGGCAAGCCGCAGGAGATCGTCTGCGGCGCGCGGAACTTCGCGGTCGGCGACCATGTCGTCGTGGTCCTGCCGGGCGCCGTGCTGCCCGGCGACTTCGCCATCGCCGCGCGCAAGACGTACGGCAAGACCTCGCACGGCATGATCTGCTCGGGCGACGAGCTGGGCATGGGAGACTGGGGGTCCCCCCGGACGGAGTCTGGGGGAGGTTCGCACGGCATCATCGTGCTGCCGCCCGGCCATGAGACCGGCACCGACGCCATCGAGCTGCTCGAGCTGGTCGACGAGGTCCTGGACATCGCGGTCACCCCCGACCGCGGTTACGCCCTGTCCATCCGCGGTGTCGCCCGCGAGACGGCCACCGCCTACGGCCTGCCGCTCAGCGACCCCGCGCTGCTCGACGTGCCCGCGCCCAACGCGCACGGCTACCCGGTGAAGATCGCCGACCCGCAAGGGTGCGACCGCTTCACCGCCCGCACGGTCACCGGCCTCGACCCCGAAGCCCGTACCCCGGTGTGGCTGCAGCGCCGGCTGCAGAAGGCCGGGATGCGTCCGGTGTCGCTGGCGGTCGACATCACCAACTACGTGATGCTGGAGCTCGGCCAGCCACTGCACGCCTACGACCGCACCCGGATCGACGGACCGATCGGGGTGCGCAGGGCGGAGCAGGGCGAGAAGTTCACCACGCTCGACGGCGTCGCGCGGGTCCTCGACGCCGAGGACCTGGTCATCACCGACAACCGGGGCCCGATCGGCCTCGCCGGGGTGATGGGCGGCGCCAACACCGAGATCGCCGACGCCGCCGTGGACCCCGAGACCGGCCGGGTGCAAGGCACCACCGACGTCGTCATCGAGGCCGCGCACTTCGACGCCCTCTCGATCTCCCGTACCGCGCGGCGGCACAAGCTGCCGTCCGAGGCGTCCAAGCGCTTCGAGCGGGGAGTCGACCCGGAGGCCGCTTCCGCCGCCGCGCAGCGCACCGCCGACCTGCTGGTGCTGCTGGCCGGCGGCACCGCCGAGGCCGGCGTCACCGAGATCATCGCGCCGTCCGCGCCACGCTCCATCTCGATGCCCGCCGACCACCCCGACCGGGTGGCGGGTGTCAAGTACGGCCGGGAGACCGTCGTCCGCCGCCTCCAGCAGGTCGGCTGCGACGTCTACGGGCAGGACGAGCTCGTGGTCACCGTGCCGTCCTGGCGTCCGGACCTCGCCTACCCCAACGACCTGGCCGAAGAGGTCATCCGGCTGGAGGGGTACGAGAACCTGCCGTCGACGCTGCCGAGGCCGCCGGCCGGCCGCGGGCTGACCGACCGGCAGCGGCTGCACCGCAGGGTCGGCCGGGCGCTGGCCGGTGCGGGCTTCGTCGAGGCGCTGAACTACCCGTTCATCGGTCAGGCGGTGCTCGACCAGCTCGGTCTGCCCGCCGACGACGCCCGTCGGCTCACCGTGAAGCTCGCCAACCCGCTCTCCGACGAGGAGCCGGCGCTGCGGACCACGCTGCTGCCGGGCCTGCTCGCCGCACTGCGGCGCAACGCGGGACGCGGTTCGCACGACCTCGCGCTCTTCGAGACCGGTCTCGTTTTCCGGCCGACGGGCGATGAACACCCCGCCGCCCGGCTGCCGGTCGACCGCCGTCCCACCGACGAGGAGATCGCCGGGATCAACGCCACGCTGCCGCGTCAGCCGCGTCGGGTCGCCGTCGTCCTGGCCGGTGCACGCGAGCAGGCAGGCTGGTGGGGCAAGGGCCGCCCCGCCGACTGGGCGGACGCCGTCGAAGCGGCTCGTACGGTCGCCGCCGAAGCAGGCGTCGAGCTGACCGTCCGCGGTGACCGCCACGAACCCTGGCACCCGGGACGCTGCGCCGCGCTGTACGTCACCGTGGACGGGGCGGAGGTGCTTGCCGGTCATGCCGGTGAGCTGCATCCCCGGGTCATCAAGGCACTGCACCTGCCGGAACGCACCTGCGCGATGGAACTCGAGCTCGACGTGCTGGAGCAGGGGCGCATCGTGCTCGTCGCCCCCCGGATCTCGTCCTTCCCGGTGGCGACCCAGGATGTCGCGCTGGTCGTCCCTGCGGACGTGCCCGCTGCGGACGTCGAGGCCGCGCTGCGCGAGGGAGCGGGTGAACTGCTCGAGTCCCTGCGGCTGTTCGACGTGTTCACCGGTGAGCAGATCGGCGAGGGGAACAAGTCCCTTGCCTATGCGCTGCGCTTCCGCGCCACCGACCGCACGCTGACCGTCGACGAGGCGACGGCGGCACGTGACGCCGCGGTGGCACTCGCGGCGGAGCGCACGGGGGCGGTGCTGCGCGGCGCATAGCACCGCGCCACCCGAGGAGGGACCAGTGCGGGGCGTGTCCGGGTCACCGGACGCGCCCCTCACTCGTTCGGGTGAGAAGCACAGGTGATGTGCGCAGACAGGTGCGGACGGCCGACAGAATCGACCAGCCCGATACCGACCCGCCCGATCCGGATTCGAGGGGGCTGACGGCATGATCCGTGCACAGGCCGTGATCCGTACGTGGACGTGGCGCAGGACGGTCGTCTTCGGACTCCCCGGATTCTGGCTGGCGACCACAGTCGGGTGGGAGCTGGTCTCTCCACCGGTGAGTGACGAGGGGATCGCTCCGAGGCTGATCTTCTGTGCCGTACTGCTGGCCCTGGTCGGTTGTGGTCTCGCCGGTGTCCGGCTCGGTCCGGTACGGGAATTACGTCAGGTCCGGGCGGTCGCATACGCCACCCAGCGGGTACTGCTGCGGCCGCTGCCGGCCAGGATCGACGGTCTGGCCGTCGCCGCCGGCCAGCTCTCGGCCTCCCGGGGTGCGACGGTGGGCGGCGATCTGTACGAGGCGCTGGGGACAGCGCACGGAGTGCGGCTGGTGATCGGTGATGTGCGCGGTCACGGTCTGGCCGCCATCGGCGCGGTGGCCGCGGTGCTCGGCAGTTTTCGGGAAGCCGCGCACGACGAACCCGATCTGACCGGGGTGGCACGCCGGTTGGAACGGGCCCTGCAGCGTCATCTGCGGGAGCGGGCCCGCTCCGAACACCCCGCGGCGGGCGCCGCCGAGCCCGATCACCCGTCGGCCGAGGAGTTCGTCACCGTGCTGCTCCTCGAAGTCGATGAGGACGGCGCGGTGTCCGCGATCAACTGCGGGCACCCATGGCCCTACAAGCTCAAGCCGTACGAGCCCGATCCGTACGAGCCCGAGCCGCACGGACTCGCGCCGTACCGGTTCGGCAAGGTCGTCGAGCAGTTGCGCGGCGAGGAGCCGCTGCCGCCGCTGGGCACCTTCCCGCTGCCGGCGGTTCTCGTCGCCGGCCACTGCACGCGGCTGCTGCCCGGCGAGACGCTGGTCCTGCACACCGACGGCGCGACCGACGCGCGGGATTCCGCCGGGCGGTTCTTCCCGCTGGACGAAGCTCTGTCCCGGGCCGCCCGGGGTTCACCCGCCCCTTCGGCCTCGGCTGCTCCGGAGATCACTCCCGCCTCGGTGATCAGTGGGGTGCACCGGGCGCTGCTGCGCCACACCGGCGGCCGGCTCACCGACGATGTGGCGCTGCTCGTCCTCTCCAACGACCGGTCCCGGGCGCCCGGTCGGCCCGGAGTGATGTGCGCCGCCCGTCCTGCCACGGAATGCCGGGCAGTTCCGGCAGGACGGACGGCGCCGGGAGCGGGCCGTCGCACTGTACGAGGGGGAGCCGACGGCCCGGCCGCCTCCTGAGAGGCAGTTCAGTCAATCGGTGCCGGCCCCATGGGGGCAGAGTCCCGGACATCCGGGTACGAGCACTCCCTTCACACCCCGTGTGAAGCCGGCTCCACTACGCTGTGCCCCACCGAGCCACCGGAGGGCCTCCATGCTGCCCAACACCCTGCTCGACGCACTGCTCGACGAGGCCGGGATGTCCCATGCCGGCCTGGCTGCCCGGGTGAACCGGGCGGGCGCGTCCCGCGGTCTGGCCCTGAGGTACGAACACACCGCCGTCGCCCGGTGGTTGAAGGGCCAACGGCCACGTGGCCAGGTGCCCGACCTGCTCTGCGAGGTACTCGCCGCGCGACTGCACCGCACCGTGACGCTCGACGACATCGGCCTCGGCGTACCGGGCGGACCCGCGCCGGTGCACGGCACCCCGCTCTCCGGATTCGTGGAGCGGGCGGCGGCGTTGTGGCGCTCCGACGAGCAGCAGCGCCCACACCTCCTGGGCGCCTCCGCGGTGACCGGGACTCCGGCGGTGCTGCCGGTCTGGGAGTGGGAGAACCCGCCGGAGGACATCGACGTCTCGCGCAGTGGCCCCACCAGGGTCAGCCCCGCCGACACCGAGATGCTCCGCGCGGCCCGCGCGCACTACGAGCAGATGTACCGGAAGGCGGGTGGCATCGCGACCCGGGCCCGCATCGTCGGATTCCTCAACTTCGAGACCGCGCCCCTGCTGCGTGGCAGCTACAGCGACGCCACCGGGCGGCAACTGCACCGCGCCACCGGCGGTTTGGTGGCCATGGCCGGAATCTGCGCCTACGACTCGAATGCGCAGGGGCTCGCCCAGCGCTATTTCCATCAGGCGCTGCGGCTGGCCAAGGCGAGCGGCGATCGAGGTCTCGGCGCGTATGTCGTCGCTCTGCTCGTCAATCAGGCGCTGTTCATGCGGGAGTACCGGCAGGCGGTGGCGTTCGCGGAGGCGGCGCTGCGCGCAGCGGGCAAGGACCTCACCCCGGCACTCGGCACCGATCTGCACGCCATGCAGGGCAAGGCGTATGCGTACCTGGGGGACGCGGGCAGCGCGCTGTCCTGCATCAGGCGGGCGGAGTCGGCCGCGGAGCGCATCAGGCCGGGCGCCGAGCCGGACGAAACCGGCTACGTCCAGCCCGGCCTGGTCAACGTACAAGTGGCGGAGGCGCTGCTCAGGCTCGGCGATCTGCCGGCCGCCAGGTCGCAGGCCGTGGCGGCGGCCGCGGCTCCCGCACACGACCGGGGCCGGGTCCACCGGCTTGCGATGCTCGCCCAGATCGAACTGCGGCAGGGCGATGCCGATCGGGCGGTGGCCACCGCCGCCGAAATGGCGGTGCAGGCCAGGGGCATGGAATCGCAGCGACTGCGGGACCGGCTGCGTGCGGTCCGCGACCACCTGCTGGACAGCGGCTTCAGCGGGGCCCGGGAAGCGGCTGCTCTTATTGACGGAGCGCTGCGCGTTCCCCTGTGAGCGCGTCACTGCTGCCATATTGCCATCGACTTGTCGGAAGGTGGCAGAACTGTGCAGTGGACGAACTTAAGCGAACGAAATGTGTACAAGAACCGCTGGTTTCGGGTCAACCTGGCGGACGTCGCCCTCCCGGACGGCACCCATCTGGACCACTTCGTGATCCGGCTGCGCCCGGTGGCGGTGGCGACCGTCGTCAATGAGGCCAATGAAGTGCTGCTGCTCTGGCGGCACCGGTTCATCACGGACAGCTGGGGCTGGGAACTCGCCGCGGGTGTCGTCGAGGACGGCGAGGCGGTCGAAGCCGCCGCCGCCCGCGAAATGGAGGAGGAGACCGGCTGGCGGCCCGGTCCGCTCCAGCATCTGCTGACCGTCGAACCGTCCAACGGCCTCACCGATGCCCGCCATCACCTCTACTGGAGCGACCGGGGCGTCTACACCGGCCATCCCGCCGACGACTTCGAGTCGTCACGCCGCGCGTGGGTGCCGCTGAAGCTGGTGCCGGACATGATCGCCCGAGGCGAGGTGCCGGCCGCGAACATGGCGGCCGGGCTGCTGATGCTGCACCACCTGCGCCTGGGCTGACACAGGCGCGCACCCCTCGGTGGTGGCGGTGCGGCGTGCGGGGCGGACGAGCCCACGCGGGCGACGCAGCCGGCAGGTGGTCCTCGTACTCGCCGGCGCTCACCGGGTTCAGGAGTCAGTCGCGGTGGCGACTGTCCTCCATCCTGGTCATGAGCGCCTGATGGCTGCGCCGGACGTGCTCCCGCATGACGCGCTCCGCCCCGTCCCCGTCCTTGGCGAGGATCAGGTCGAGTACGCGATGGTGCTCGTGGTCGGACTCGCTGAGGCGGCCCGGCTGGGACAGGGACGTGCGGACGAGGCGAGAGTAGGCGAGCTGGTTCATCAGGGTGCGGTAGTGGGCCTCAAGCTTGGAGTTGTCGGCCCCGATCATGATCAGCTCGTGGAAGTCGTGCACCAGCTTCTCGTACTGCTCGGAGTCGCCGGCGCGCACCGCCTCGTCGGCGGCGCTCATGTTGGCGGCCAGTCGTTCCACCTCGGGCACGTTGCCGCGGAAGGCGAGGAGGCGGGCTGCCGCGCCTTCGAGGAGTTCCTTCATCTGGAAGAGTTCCGTGATCTCGCGGCGTGACGGCACGGCGACGAACGTGCCGACCCGCGGGCGCACCTCCACCAAGCCCTCGATCTGGAGCTGTTTGAGGGCCTCGCGAATGGGGGTGCGGCTGACGCCGAAGGTCTGCGACAGCGTCATCTCGGAGAGGCTGGAGCGCGGCGGTAGCTCCCCACTGATGATCATCCGGCGCAGCTCTTCGGCGACCTTCGCCTGCATGCTGGTCTGCTGCAGCGGCCTGCGTGCGGGTTGGTTGGGCTCTTGCATGGCACGTGAACCTAGTCTGCCGGGTTATGTAGCGTCAATTAACAGGAATGCGCAGGATTGCCATACAAGGTGGCCCGGGCAATGCCTGAGGGGCCCTCGCGAGAGGGCCCCCTGGAGGAGGCGTCCTACTGGAAGGCCGGGACGACCTCCTTGATAAACATTTGCAGCGACTCGCGCTTCTCCTCGTGGGACAGCGTGTTGTCGATCCAGAAGCTGTACTCGTCGACGCCCAGCTCCTCGTAGCCGCGCAGCCGCTCAGTGATCTCGGCCGGTGTGCCGATCATCGCGGTCTTGTGCAGGGCCTCGGGCGTGAACTCGGAGCGCTCGGCGAACTTCTCCTGTGGGCTGGGCTCGAGGAAGCCGTTGACGGGGGTCTTCCTGTTACCGAACCAGGCGTCGAATGTGCGGTAGAACCGGTTGATGCCCTCGGCGGCCGGGCGCCAGCCCTCCGGGTCTTCCGCAGCGTGCACGTGGGTGTGGCGCAGCACCATGATGTCGGGGCGCTCCACCTCGGGGCGATTGGCCACGGCGGTGTCGAACTTGTCCTTGAGCGCGGCGACCTCCTCGTCACCCTTCATGAGCGGGGTCACCATGACGTTGCAGCCCTGGGAGACCGCGAAGTCGTGCGAGGCGGGGTCACGGGCGGCGATCCACATCGGCGGGGTGGGCTGTTGTACCGGCTTGGGCACGCTGGTCGACGTCGGGAACTGCCAGATCTCGCCGTCGTGGGCGTAGTCGCCCTGCCACAAAGCCCGCACTGCGGGGACGAGTTCACGCAGGTGCTTGCCGCCGTCGCCGGCGGCAAGCCCGTCTGCGAGGCGGTCGAACTCGATCTGGTAGGCGCCGCGAGCGAGCCCGACCTCGGCCCGGCCATTGCTGATGACATCGAGCAGCGCGGTCTCTCCTGCGGCCCGGATCGGGTGCCAGAACGGGGCGATGATCGTGCCCGCTCCGAGCCGGATCGTGTCTGTCTTCGCCGCCAGGTGCGCCAGAATCGGTATCGGGCTGGGCGAGATGGTGTACTCCATGGCGTGGTGCTCGCCGACCCACACCGTGCTGAACCCGCCTGCCTCGGCCATCTGCGTCAGCTCGGTGAGGTTCTCGAAGAGTTCGCGGTGGGTGATGTTCTCGTCCCAGCGCTCCATGTGTACGAACAGCGAAAACCTCATGACAGCTCCTTCTCTGCGGTGGGGGTGGCCCGCATTTCGGCGATGGTGGTGTCGCCGGTGGCCCAGTGCGTGGTGGGGACCTCGTGGATGACGACTCGGATGTATTCGGGCCGGGTGTCCACGGAGCGCAGCACGGCCGTGTGGACCTCGTGCTGGAGGGTCCGGATCTGCTCGGGGGTACGGCCCTCGGCGAGCGTGATGGTGACCTGGGGCATGTCGGTCAGCTCCGCATCGTGAACGGATCGGCCACGGGCTCTTCGCTCGTGTTGATCCATACGCTCTTGAGCCGGGTGTACTCCTTGATGGTTTCGGTGCCGTGCTCGACGCCGACGCCGCTGGCCTTGAAGCCCTGGCGCGGGGACATCGGCGACATGGCCCGGTAGGTGTTGACCCAGATGGTTCCCGCGTCGAGCCGCCCGGCGACCCGGTGCGCGCGGGACAGGTTGGTGGTCCAGATGCCGGCGGCGAGGCCGTAGTCGGTGTCATTGGCGAGGCGTACGACATCGTCCTCGGTGTCGAACGGCATGATCGCGACGACCGGGCCGAAGATCTCCTCGCGTACGACCCGCATGCAGTTGTCGACGTCGACCAGGACGGTCGGCTCGTAGAAGAACCCGCCCGTGCCCCCGTCGGTGGGTGCGCCGCCTGTCAGCACCCTGGCGCCTTCCTCGCGTCCGAGGTCGACGTATGCGGCGACCTTGTCGCGCTGCGCCTCGAAGGCGAGCGGTCCGAGTTCGGTGGCCTCGTCCAGGGGGTCGCCGATGCGGATGGACTTGGCGCGCTCGCAGACGCGGTCCAGGAGTTCGTCGTAGACGGAGCGGTGGGCGAAGACGCGGCTGCCGGCGATGCAGGTCTGGCCCGCCGCGGCGAAGACACCGGCGATGACACCCATGGCGGCGTTCGCCACGTTCGCGTCCTCGAAGACGATCTGCGGTGACTTGCCGCCGAGTTCGAGAGTGGAGCCGATGAAGCGGCCCGCTGCCGTAGCGGCGATCCGCGATCCGGTGGCGGTGGAACCGGTGAAGGAGATCTTGGCCAGGCCCTCGTGGTTGACGAGGGCCTGACCGGCCTCGGCGCCGTACCCCGTGACGACGTTGACGACGCCGGGCGGGAAGCCGGCCTCCAGGGCCAGTTCGGCGAGGCGCAGCCCGCTGGCCGAGGTGTACTCGGAGGGCTTGACGACGACTGTGTTGCCCGCGCACAGGGCGGGCGCCAGCTTGCTGGTGGTGAGGGTCAGCGGCGAGTTCCAGGGCGTGATCGCGCCGACGACGCCGAGGGGTTCGCGCGCCGTGTAGTTGAGGACGGCGCGGTCGGAGGTGGGGATGGTCTCACCGTGGATCTTGTCGGCGAGCCCCGCGTAGTAGTGGAAGTACTCCGGCAGCGTGGCGAGTTGGCCGCGCATCTCGCGCAGCAGCTTGCCGTTGTCACGTGACTCCATGAGGGCGAGTTCCTCGGCGTTATCAGCGATGAGCTCGCCGAGGCGGCGCAGGAGGTGCCCTCGGCTGGTCTGGTTCAGGTCGCGCCAGCTCGGGTCGTCGAAGGCCTCGCGTGCAGCGGTGACGGCCTTGTCGATGTCGGCGGCCGTGCCACGGGCCGCGCGGTAGAGGGGGCGGCGGGTGGCCGGGTCGGTGCTCTCGAAGTACTCGCCTGCGGTCGGCTCGACCCACCTGCCGCCGATGAAGTGCTTCCAGGTCGTGAGCTCAGACATGTGCGGTGTCTCCATGTGCGCTCTCTGTGATGAACGTGGTGAGGGCCTCGGCGAACGCTTCCGGGCGCTCGACGGGCAGCATGTGTCGCGCCCCGGGCACGATCACTGCCCGGCACGAGGGCAGCGCCGCGGCGAGCCGGTGTGTCATCTCCGGGGTGGATCCGAGGTCGTTCTCCCCGGTCATGGCGAGCGCGGGCGCGGTGATGTCACCGAGTCGCGGGCCGAGTTCGGCGTCGGCGCCCGCGAACACCCGGTAGCAGCCGAGAAAGGAGTCGACGTCGTTGGCGCTCAAGGTGGCACGCGTCTGGTCGATCACATCGTGAGGCACGGTGGTGCCCGCGTACCAGCGCTCGATGGACGCCCCGGTGCTGGCTGCGAAGTCGCTCTCGGCGTTGCGCAGCCGGGCCTGGACGGCTGCCCGCTCTGTGGGGGTGCGGCGGCAGACGGAGCTCACCGAGGTGAGCGTCCGCGTCAGCTCCGGCCGGTGCAGGGCGATGTGCTGGGCGACCAGTGCGCCGAGCGAGAACCCGGCCAGATGCGAGCCGACCGGAATATGCCCGGCGACTCCGTCGGCGAGCTCCGCGAGGGTCACGTCGCCGCGCACGGGCCGGCGGGCGCCGTGACCGGGCAGGTCGAGCGCGACGACGGTGAATCGGTCGGCCAGCAGGGCGGTGACGGGCTCCCACATGGTGCGGTCGAGACCGACACCGTGCAGAAGTACGAGGGGCGGCTTGTCCATGGCGGTTGCCTACTGCTCGGTGGAGAGCGGGGCGAGCCGGGCCTGCGGGCGCCCCTGGGCGGCGGCGGCCAGACCGATGACGATCTCGTCGGCGCGGGGACCGTCCGGAACGCGTACCTCGATGCTCTGGTGGTGCGAGCGGATGGTGGCGTCGGTGATGTGCTTGAGCGGGATGTCGAAGACGCCGCCTGCGACCGCGCGCTTCTCCACCGCCGGTAGAAGCGTGGTGGCGTTCGCCGCCTTGCGGAAGTGGTCGCCGAACTTGAGCGTGTGGATCAGGGCGCTGCCGTGCTCCACCTCGCCGTCGAGGCCGACGACCGCGGCCTTCCCGTACGCCTCGACGGGCGCGCCGAGCGCTTCCACGACGCGAGGTGCGAGCAGCTCACCGAGCTGGGGCGCCACTTCGTCGATGCGGGGCAGCAGGTCCTCGACGAAGCCCTGCCCCGCCCACGGGTTCTCGATCACGGCGAGTACCACTGCGGTGCGGGCAATCGGGTCGACGGGGCGGCCGCCCTCGGCGTGGATGTCTTCGACGTACGTAATGATCTTGCGGAGGTTCATCAGGTGGTCTCCAAGTCGGCGAGCCGGACCACGGGGTCCTGGCGGCGGTCTCCGATACGGGCGTTGGGTCGCGGCCCCGAAGCGGCGGCGGCGACCACGACGATCTCGTCGGGGCGCGGTGCGTCCGGCACCCGGATCTGCACGGTCTGGTAGTGGGAGCGGGTGGCGGCTGCGGTCTTGTGCCACACAGGGACGGTCAGCGGTTCACCTGCTGAGAGCCGGTCGTCGCTGAAGACGATGATCGAAGTGCCCTCGGTCATCTCCCGCAGCACATTGCCGAAGTACGGGGTGTGGATCAGCGCCCCACCGTGCTCGATCTCCCCGTCGAGCCCGACGAGGGCCGCCTTGCCGAACGCCTCGATGCGGTCCACCCCGCCCAGCATCTCGATCAGCCGGTCGGTGAGGAGCCGCCCGATCCCCGGCGCGATGTTCTCCACTTCGGGCTGCAGGTCGGCGACGAAGCCGCGCCCTGCCCAGGGGTTCTCGATCACGGCGGCTGCGGCGACGCGTCGTACGGGGGTCGCGACCGGCCGCCCGAGTTCCAGGAGTACCTCGTCGGCCACGGTAACGACCTTGCGCAGTCTGCCTCTTGTGGGCGTGGCCCACAGCTGTTGGCCTGCTGATTGTTGCTGTGCCATGGCAGCGAGGCTACGAGTCACCCCCGGAGTCGTCAAGAGTCAGCAGCAAACGAAAGCTCCTGACCTAGGCATTCACAGATAGTCGCTCGGAAAAGGAGCGAATTCTGCTCGAACCATTGACACGACGGATGTGGCGTTCCTACGGTCCTCTGCCATACAACAGAACTGCCATGCAAGGGTCATCGAGGGAGCCGTCATGTCATCCATGCTCGAACACACCATCGACGCCACGGGTCGCCCGGCCCGGCTGCGGACCGCCTGGGACGCTGCCTGGAACCGGGGGGAAGTCGATGCCCTGGACGCCGTGTTGAGCCCCGGCTATGTGCGTCGCCGCGGTCCGGCCGGCACTGCCCAGAACCGCGCCGGGTTCAAGGAAAGCATCAGCGCCGTGCGCGCGGCGTTCCCCGATCTGCACACCGAGATCGAGGACCTGGTCGAGGACGGGGACCGGCTGGCCATCCGCTGGCGTAGCACGGGCAGGCACACGGACACCTTCCTCGGTGTGCCGCCGACCGGGCGGCCCGTCGAGGTGTCCGGCGCCACCTTCGCCCGTTTCGACGGTGACACCGTCACCGAGGAGTCGGTGACCTTCGACTCCCGGCAGCTCCTCGAGGCGCTCGGCATCATCACGACAGCGCACGAGGCCGCCGTCGACCCCGACCTGGTCAAGGGGGTGCACCGCAAGTTCATCACCGGTGTCACCGTGGTGACCACAGACGACGGCGGGACCCCCAAGGGCCTCGCGGTGAACGCCTTCTCCAGCATCTCGCTCGACCCGCCGATGGTCCTGGTGTGTGTCCAGCGGAGCTCATCGACGCACCCCGCGCTGCACCGCGCGACCCACATAGGCATCAACATTCTCGCCGCCGACCAGCTCGATGTGGCGAAGGTGTTCGCGAGCAAGGGCACCGACAAGTTCGCCGCCCTCGACTGGGCACCCGGCGAACACGGCGCCCCCCTGCTCGACGGCTCCGCCGCCCAGCTCGAGGTCGAGATCGGCGAGCGCCTGGAGGCCGGAAGTCACACCGTGTTCACCGGCCGCGTGGTGTCCGCCCGACACGACGACCGCGCCCCGCTCGTCTACAGCGGTGGCGGCTTCTTCGACATCTCGCAGACGGCGCCCCTTCCGTGGTGACTCGCGTCCGCCCCCGCACCCACGTTCTCCGGAGCACGCCATGACGCATGACTCTCAAGGCACACCCGTCTACGGAAGCGCCGTCACCAAGGTTGAGCCGTTCGGCGTCGACCACATCCCCGACAGCGAGCGACACGGCAAACCGAGCTCACAGTTCTTCGTGTGGTTCGCCGCGGGGCTCAACTTCCCGGTCATCCTGCTCGGCTTCAGCGCCACGTGGTTCGGTCTCAGCTTCGCCACCGCCGTCGGCGCGATCGTCGTCGGCGCCGCCGTCGGCGCCGTCCTGATGGCCGTCATGTCGCGCATGGGCGTCCGCCTCGGCGTGCCGCAGCAGATCCAGGCCAGAGGGCCACTGGGCTTCTTCGGCAACTTCCTGCCCGTCGCCTACATCAACGTGTTCTCAGGCGTCGGCTGGGCGGCCGTCACGGTCATCCTCGGCGGCAAGGCCTTCGCCGAGCTGAGCCACTTGCCGTACTGGCTCTGCGCCCTCCTGCTCACCATGGTCGAGCTCGTCGTGGCGATCTTCGGCTACAACATGATCAACTTCCTTCAGCGGGCGCTGACGTACGTCCTCACCCCGCTGTTCGTCCTGATCACGGTCGTGGCCGTGGCCCGAGGCGGCAGCCTCTTCGAGGCCAACCCGCAGGCGGACGGCTATGTCGGCGCAGCCGGCGGATCGATCACCCTGGGCGGCTGGTTCCTGGCGTTCCTCGTGGCCTGGGCGCCTTTCGCCTCCGACTACTCGCGCTATCTGCCCGACACCGCGAAGGTCGTCCGGCAGACCACCTGGTACACCGGCCTCGGCAACTTCCTGACCATCTGCTGGCTCGGCATCCTGGGCGTCGTGGTCGGCGCTTCCGCCTCCAGCACCGACACGATCACAGCCCTGCACGAGCTGATGGGGCCGTTCGCAGTCCCCGCTCTCGTCGCCGTGGGTCTGTCCGCCCTGGCCCAGAACTTCCTCAACGTCTACGGCGGCGCGATCTCCGTACAGACCCTCAAGATCCCCGTCACCCGTACCCAGGCGGTGGCCGCGATCTGCGTCCTTGCCTACGCGATCAGCCTGTGGGGCGCCTCCGGCACGGAGGACAAGTTCAAGGTCTTCCTCAACCTCACCGCGTACTTCATCGCCCCGTTCGCCGCCGTGCTCCTGATCGACTTCTACCTGGGCGGGCGCAGCGACCCCCGCCGGATCGCCGAGCTCTACGACCGCTCCAGGATCGTCGACTGGGGCCTGGCGGCCTGGGCGGGCGGCGTCGCGGCGTCCGTCCCCTTCTGGCAGTCCAGCATCTACACCGGCGCCTTCGCCTCGGCCTACCCGGGAGCCGGTGACCTCAGCATGCTCGTCGCGGCAGCTGTCGCGGTCGTCGTGTACCTGCTCACGTACCGGCTGAAGCCGCTGTGGCGGCGGCCAGGCGGGGAACAGGCCTCGGCGTCTGATGAACGGGAGGACCACGCAGCGGAGATGGCAGGGCGTGCCTGAAGCTTCGGGAGGAAGCCCGGGGGCGGCCAATGACTTTGGGTGCGGATCGGATCCTCTGCAGTGCCGGTCGGGAGCAAACGGTGAGGCCGTATAGCTCGTGGGCAACCCCGAGAACCTGAGGGAATGGACTCGGACGGCCGAGTCTCCTGTCCCGACGCTCCGACTGGCGCCGCACTGACGGTAGGAGAAGGAGGAAAGCAAGAGCCGGGGAGGCGACAGGCGCCCCGGTGTCCCTCTGCCCTCTTGCCGTGCCGGCTGGGCTGCACGGTGCACGGCGATTGGCCGCAAGCGCCGTCATGACGCTGCGTAGCAGACGAGGCTTTTCGGGGCCGCACACGGTCCTGACCTCGGGGAACGTGCCCCGGCGGGCCCGGCGGCGTGAGCGCCGGGCCCGCGGACGGGCGGTCAGCCGTACGGGTAGAAGCCCGACCCCGTCTTCCGGCCGAGCCGCCCCGCGTCGACCATCCGCTGGAGCAGCGGGGGAGCGGCGTACAGCGGCTCCTTGTACTCGGCGTACATCGAGTCCGCGACCGAGGCGACGGTGTCCAGACCGATCAGATCGGCGAGCTTCAGCGGGCCCATCGGATGGGCACAGCCCATCTCCATCCCGTTGTCGATGTCCTCGCGGCTCGCGATGCCCGACTCGAACATCCTGATCGCGGAGAGCAGATACGGGATGAGCAGCGCGTTGACCACGAAGCCCGAGCGGTCCTGGGCGCGGATCGCGTGCTTGCCGAGTATGTCCTGAACCAGCGCCTCGGAGCGTTTCACCGTCTCGTCGGACGTGGTCAGAGCCGGGATCAGCTCGACCAGCTGCTGCACCGGGGCCGGGTTGAAGAAGTGGATCCCGATGACCTGGTCGGGACGGGATGTCGCGACGGCCAGCTTCACCAGCGGAATGGACGAGGTGTTGGAGGCCAGGATCGCGTCCTGCCGGGTCACCACCTGATCGAGTACCTGGAAGATCTCCGTCTTGACCTGCTCGTTCTCCACCACGGCCTCGATGACGAGATCGCGGTCGGCGAACTCCCCGAGGTCGGTGGTGAAGCTGAGCCGACCGAGCGTCGCGTCGAGCTCCTCCTCGGTGATCTTGCCGCGTTCGGCGGCCTTCGAGAGAGAGTTCTGGAGCCGGGTGCGGCCTATTTCCAGGGCCTCGCCAGTGGTCTCGGCAACCGTCACCTGGAGGCCGCTGCGGGCGCAGACCTCTGCGATTCCCGCGCCCATCTGGCCACAGCCCACTACTCCGACGCGTTCGATGTCGGTCACATCCAGCCTTTCGCAGATCGTCGCGGACGAGTCCCCCGTAAGATCCCGGCGCCCGCCCGGCCCCAGAACGTTACTCCTGACCTGCGGCCCGATGACGCCCCGGGTTAACCGTCGCTAACCGCGTATAACGGTCATAGCCGCCTATCGCGTCCGTGACCGCTGGGTGACCGCGATGCACACCAGTACCGCGACGGCTGCCACCGGAGCGGCCACCGGTAGCCGCTCGCCGAGCAGCACCACCGACCAGACCAGCGTCAGCAGCGGCTGTCCGAGCTGCAGCTGGCTGGCCTTGGCCACCCCGATGTCCGCCATCCCCCGGTACCAGACCACCAGGCCGAGAAACTGTGAACCGGCCGCCACCCAGGCGACCCCGGCGATGCTGTGAGCCGTGACATGCACAGGTTCGATCGCGAGCGCGACGGCCGCAGCCGGGATGGCCAACGGCAGACAGAGGATCAGCGCCCAGCCGATGACCCGCCAGCCCGGCATCTCCCGGGCCAGCCGTCCCCCCTCGGTGTAGCCCGCGGCGCAGACGAGCAGCGCGCCGAAGAGATACATGTCACCGGTGGAGAGGGCGCCACCGGATTGCTCGACGGTGAAGATAATCACCACAGCGGCGCCGGCCAGCGCGGAGACCCAGAAGGTGCGGGAAGGTCGCGAACCGGTCCGGACGACGGAGAAGGCGGCCGTGGTGAGGGGAAGCAGGCCCACCACGACGGCCGCATGCGAGGTCGTCGAGGTCTGCAGAGCCAGCGTGGTGAGCAACGGAAAGCCGACGACCACGCCGCCGGCGACCACGGCGAGACCGGCCCACTGCCGGCGCTCGGGCACCGGGGCGCGCAGTGCGATCAGCGCGGCACCGGCTATCAGCGCCGCCAGCACACACCGCACCGCGACCAGGGACCACGGGCCGAAACCCTCCAGGCCCCAGGCCGTCGCGGGAAAGGTGAGCGAGAAGGCGACCACACCCAGAGCGGCGAGGGCGGTGCCGCCCACTGCTATCGGCGCCTCGGCGGTAGCGCTATTCTGTACTGTCATGAATCAGCGTAGCAGCGTCGACGAGCTGGTGAAATCTCTGAAAGCGGAGCTCGACCGCTATCCGGTGGACGGAAAGCTGCCGTCGAGCCGGGCCATGGTGGAGACCCACCGGGTCAGCCCGGTGACGGTTGCCCGGGCGCTCGCCCAGCTGGCCGCCGAAGGACTGGTGGTGACCCGCCCGGGTGCCGGAGTGTTCCGTGCCCGGCCCCGCACGGACACCCCGGCGCCGGGCGACACCTCCTGGCAGGAGGTCGCGCTCAGCGCCGACGGGGCCACCGACGCGGTGCCGCGCGCCGTCGACGCCTCGGGCGTGCTGGCCACCCTTGCCGCGCCGGCCCCGGGAATCGTCGAGTTCAACAGCGGTTACCTCCATGCCTCGCTGCAGCCCGAGCAGGCGATGTCCGCGGCCCTCGCCCGGGCCGGGCGCCGGCCCGGCGCCTGGGGCCGGCCCCCGATGGACGGGATCCCCGAGCTCCGGGAGTGGTTCGCACGCGGCATCGGCGGAGCGATCACCGCAGCGGAGGTGCTGATCACCGCGGGCGGCCAGAGCGCCCTGACCACCACCCTGCGCGCCCTGGCCCCGCCCGGCGCCCCGGTACTCGTCGAATCGCCCACCTACCCGGGCATGCTGGCCATCGCCCGGGCCGCGGGGCTGCGTCCCGTTCCGGTCCCGGTGGACTCCGAGGGGGTGCGTCCCGAACTGCTCGCCACCGCCTTCCGGGCGACCGGCGCCCGAGTCTTCGTCTGCCAGCCGCTCTTCCAGAACCCGACCGGTGCGGTACTCAGCCCGGCGCGCCGGCCCGAAGTGCTGCGGATCGCCCGGGAGGCCGGGGCGTTCGTAGTGGAGGACGACTTCGTACGCCGACTGGTCCACCAGGACGCCGGGCCGCTTCCGCCACCGCTCGCCACTGACGACCGGCACGGTGTGGTGGTGCACGTCTGCTCGCTCACCAAGGCCACCTCGCCGAGCCTGCGGGTGGGCGCGCTGGCGGCCCGCGGCCCTGTCCTCGAACGGCTGCGTGCCATCCAGGTGGTCGAGAGCTTCTTCGTCGCCCGCCCGCTGCAGGAAGCCACCCTGGAACTCGTCGGATCGCCCGCCTGGAGCCGTCATCTGCGGACCGTGGCAGGGGAGTTGAGGGACCGCAGGGACACCCTGGCCGGCGCGCTGCGCCGGGACGTCCCGGAACTCTCGCTGCCGCACGTTCCCACCGGCGGCTATCACCTCTGGCTCCGGCCGCCGGACGGATCGGACGAGCGGGGACTGGTCTCCGCAGCCCTGCGGGCGGGTGTCGCCGTGGCGCCGGGCCGCCCCTACTTCTCCGCCGAACCGCCGGCACCGCACCTGCGGCTCAGCTTCGCCGGGGTGGCCGGCCCCGGTGAGATCATCGAGGGGGTACGGCGGCTGCGCGTCGCCTGCGACGAGGTGCTCCACTGACCGCCGTGCCTGCCCTGCCCCGGTCAGTCATCTCGTTCGCGGGTGTACTCCGTGGTCAGCAGCAAGTCCTTGGCCGGTCCCTCGACCCGCCAGACGCTGCGCCAGCGTCCGGGGGCGTATGCGGTGAATTCTCCCCGGTAGAGGTCCGCGCTGCAGGGATGGTCGGCGATGTGGTGCCCCGATCGCAGGTCCAGGCCGTGAAAGAACCGCCCGTCCGCGAAGTGGACCCGTGCGGTGCCCCGAGCGCCGTCCTCGTCGGGCTGCGCGGGGAGGAAGCGAAGCGTGCGCTCGGCCGGACGTGCGGTGCCCTGCCAGGTGAAAGTGCCGGACTCGTGATGCAGCAGCCCGCCGCCGTCCGGTCCGGCCGGCGGATCGAAGACAGTCCGCCCGGTGAAGTGCCCGGCCGAGCCGCTCGCCAGGTCCCGCACGGTCCGCTCGACCCGCCAGGCTCCGGCGAGATAGGCCAGCACGTCGGGCACGGGGTACATCGTCGGTGGCACCTCCGGAGGTCCCGGCGAGTCTACCGGGGCGCCCCCGGTCAGGGCTTGACGCCCACTCCCGCCAGGCCGTGGAGCACGGCAGGGTCGTCCTCGTCGCAGGGCACATCGGGGCGCCAGTGCGGCAGCGGGACTATGCCCGGCCGGACGATGTCGAAACCGGCGAAGAAGGGTTCGAGGTCTTCGGCGCTGCGCATGATCAGCGGAGTGCTGGTGCGCTGGTACACCTCCTGCACGGCACGCTGGCCGGTCGGAGTGGGCCCGTTCTCCAGGGTGGCGTGTGTGATGACCATGACGCTGCCGGGGGCCAGCGCGTCCCGCAGGGTGGCGATGACGTCCACCGGGTGCTCCTCGTCCGGCAGGAAGTGCACGACGGCGACGAGCAGCAGCGCTATCGGCCGGTCGAAGTCCAGGAGCCGGCGGGTCTCCGGATGTTTCAGGACGGACTCCGGATCGCGCAGATCGGCGTCGGCGATCGCCGCGTGCTCGTTGCCGTCCAGGACGGCGCGGCTGTGGGCGACGGCCACCGGGTCGTTGTCGACGTAGACGACACGGGCGCCGGGGGATGCGGTCTGCGCGGTTTCGTGGGAGCTGCCGAAGGTGGGAATGCCGGATCCGATGTCCAGGAACTGGGTGATGCCGCGCTCCAGCGCGAAGCGGATCGCCCGGTGCATGACGGCCCGGTTGGCCTTGCTGATCGCCGGAGCGCCCGGCATGGCACGGAGCACGGCACCCGCCGCCTCCCGGTCGACCGCGAAGTTGTGCGAGCCGCCGAGGAAGTAGTCGTAGATCCGGGAGACGCTGGGCTTGGTTATGTCAATGTCCTGAGGAGCCCAGGACGGTCGCTCGGTCACGGTTCGATGCCTCCAGGCCAACGGGTGCGGAGTGTGTGCACGAGGTTACTGATCCGTGGCCCGCGGGGAACACCGAATGGGTCAGGTCGCCTTCGCTGCCGCCCGGGGCCCGTTCCATCGCTCGTTGCATAACACTGCATCACTGCGTATAGTCATGCCATCGACGAGGAGGTTTCGGTGGCGGTACGTGCAGCAGTGGCAGGGGCGAGTGGATACGCAGGCGGGGAACTGCTGCGTCTGCTGCTCGGACACCCCGACGTCGAGATCGGAGCCCTCACCGGACACTCCAACGCGGGGCAGCAGCTCGGATCGCTGCAGCCGCAGCTGCGTCCGCTGGCCGGCCGGGTCCTCCAGCCCACCACCGCCGACGTGCTCGCCGGGCACGATGTGGTCTTTCTCGCCCTGCCGCACGGACAGTCCGCCGCCGTCGCCGAACAACTCGGCGACGAGGTGCTGGTGGTCGACATGGGCGCCGACTTCCGGCTGGCGGACGCGGGCGACTGGGAGCGGTTCTACGGCTCCCCGCACGCCGGGACCTGGCCCTACGGGCTGCCCGAACTTCCGGGCGCCCGGGTCGCTCTGGCCGGGTCCAAGCGCATCGCCGTGCCCGGCTGCTATCCGACGGCCGTTTCGCTGGCGCTCTTCCCGGCGTACGCCGCCGGGCTCGCCGAGTCCGAAGCCGTGATCGTCGCGGCCTCGGGGACCTCCGGCGCGGGCAAGGCGGTGAAGCCGCATCTGCTCGGCTCCGAGGTGATGGGCAACATGTCCCCGTACGGTGTCGGCGGCGGTCACCGGCACACCCCCGAGATGATCCAGAACCTCAGCGCGGCGGCGGGCGAGCCGGTCACCGTGTCGTTCACACCGACCCTCGCGCCGATGCCCCGCGGCATTCTCGCCACCTGCAGCGCGAAGGCGAAGCCGGGGGTGGACGCCGATGCGCTGCGCCGGGCGTACGAGAAGGCTTTCGCCGACGAACCCTTCGTCGATCTGCTCCCCGAGGGACAGTGGCCGGCCACCGGGGCGGTGTACGGCTGCAACGCCGTGCAGATCCAGGTCGCGTATGACGCGGCGGCCGGCCGGATCATCGTGATCAGCGCCATCGACAACCTCACCAAGGGCACCGCGGGCGGCGCCCTGCAGAGCATGAACATCGCCCTCGGACTTTCCGAGGACACAGGTCTTTCGACGATCGGAGTAGCACCGTGAGCGTCACGGCAGCGAAAGGATTCACGGCGGCGGGCATCGCTGCCGGAATCAAGGAGAGCGGCGGTCCCGACCTGGCCCTCGTGGTCAACAACGGGCCCCGACTGGCCGCCGCGGGCGTCTTCACCTCCAACCGCGTCAAGGCCGCCCCCGTCCTCTGGTCCGAGCAGGTCGTCAGGGGTGGCGCAGTCGGCGCCGTCGTCCTCAACTCCGGTGGGGCCAACGCCTGTACGGGCCCCAAGGGGTTCCAGGACACGCACGCGACAGCCGAGAAGGCGGCCGAGGTGCTCGGGCAGAGCGCCGGTGAAGTGGCCGTCGCGTCGACCGGGCTCATCGGCGTGCTGCTGCCCATGGACAAGCTGCTGCCGGGCATCGAGCAGGCAGCCGCCGAACTGTCCGCGCACGGTGGGGAGAAGGCGGCCATCGCCATCAAGACCACCGACACCGTGCACAAGACGGCCGTCGCGGGCGGCGAGGGCTGGACCGTCGGCGGCATGGCCAAGGGCGCGGGCATGCTCGCACCCGGCCTCGCCACCATGCTGGTGGTCCTCACCACCGACGCCGACCTGGACACCGAAACCCTCGACAAGGCGCTGCGCGCGGCCACCCGGACGACATTCGACCGGGTCGACTCCGACGGCTGCATGTCCACCAACGACACGGTGCTGTTGCTCGCATCGGGAGCCTCCGCCGTCATCCCCGGATACGAGGAGTTCGCCGAGGCGGTCCGTACGGTCTGCGACGACCTCGCCCGGCAGCTGATCGGCGATGCGGAAGGCGCCAGCAAGGACATCCGGATCGAGGTGGTGAACGCCGCGACCGAGGACGACGCCGTCGAGGTGGGCCGGTCCATCGCGCGCAACAACCTCCTCAAGTGCGCGATCCACGGCGAGGACCCCAACTGGGGCCGGGTGCTGTCCGCCATCGGCACCACCCGGGCCGCCTTCGAACCCGATGCGCTCAATGTCGCCATCAACGGTGTCTGGGTCTGCAAGAACGGTTCAGTGGGCGAGGACCGCGACCTGGTCGACATGCGCTACCGGGAGGTGAAGATCACCGCCGACCTCGCCGCAGGCAGCGCGTCGGCCGTGATCTGGGCCAACGACCTCACCGCGGACTACGTCCACGAGAACAGCGCGTACAGCTCATGAGCACCCGTAAGCACACCGCACTGCCCAAAGCGCAGATCCTCATCGAGGCGCTGCCCTGGCTGACACGCCATCACGGCAGGACCGTGGTCATCAAGTTCGGCGGAAACGCCATGGTCGACGAGGAGCTGAAGGCGGCGTTCGCCCAGGACGTGGTCTTTCTGCGGCACGCCGGCCTCAAGCCGGTCGTCGTACACGGCGGCGGCCCGCAGATCAGCGCCCAACTCGACCGGCACGGCCTGGTCAGCGAGTTCAAGGCCGGACTGCGGGTGACGACGCCCGAGGCGATGGACGTCGTACGGATGGTGCTGGCCGGCCAGGTCCAGCGGGAACTCGTCGGACTGCTCAACCAGCACGGGCCGCTCGCCGTCGGCCTGACCGGCGAGGACGCGCACACCATCACCGCGGTCCAGCACTTCCCGCAGATCGACGGCGAGTCCGTGGACATCGGCCGGGTCGGCGAGATCACCGCGATCGACACCGGTGCGATCGAGGCGCTGCTCGCCGACGGCCGTATCCCGGTCATCTCCTCGATCGCCCGCAGCGCCGACGACAACCACGTCTTCAACGTCAACGCCGACACCGCGGCCGCCGCGCTGGCCGCGGCGCTCAACGCCGAGACGCTGATGGTGCTCACCGACGTCGAAGGTCTCTACGAGGACTGGCCGAACAGCGACGACGTCATCAGCCGGCTCACCGCGACACAGCTGGAGAAGCTGCTGCCCGAGCTGGCCAGCGGCATGGTCCCGAAGATGCAGGGCTGTCTCTTCGCCGTGCGCAACGGGGTCACCACCGCCCGGGTGATCGACGGGCGGGTCCAGCACTCGATCCTGCTGGAGATCTTCACCGACGAGGGAATCGGCACGATGGTGGTGCCCGACTCCGACACCAGCACCAGCACCGACACGGACACCGAGGGGGCGTCATGAGCAACGAGGAACTCGCACAGCGCTGGCAGGGCGCGCTGATGGACAACTACGGCACCCCGAAGCTCTCCCTGGTACGCGGCGAGGGCGCCACCGTGTGGGACGCCGACGGCACCGCGTACACCGACTTGGTCGGCGGTATCGCGGTCAACGCACTCGGCCATGCCCACCCGGCGATCGTCGAGGCGGTCTCCCGGCAGATCGCCGCGCTCGGCCATGTCTCCAACCTCTACATCGCCGAGCCGCCGGTCGCGCTCGCCGAACGGCTGCTCCAGCTCTCCGGCCGGCCGGGCCGGGTGTACTTCGCCAACTCGGGTGCGGAGGCGAACGAGGCCGCGTTCAAGATCGGCAGGCTGACCGGGCGTACCCATATGGTCGCCACCCAGGGCGCCTTCCACGGGCGGACCATGGGCGCCCTCTCGCTCACCGGCCAGCCCGCCAAGCAGAACGGCTTCGAGCCGCTGCCCGGCGTGGTCACCCATGTCCCGTACGGCGATGCCGACGCGCTGCGCGCGGTCGTCACCGAGAACACCGCCTTTGTGATCATCGAACCCGTACAGGGGGAGAACGGCGCGGTCGTGCCGCCCAAGGGCTATCTCCGGGCCGCCCGCGACATCACCCGGGCCACCGGTACCCTGCTGGTGCTCGACGAGGTCCAGACCGGCATCGGCCGTACCGGCCAGTGGTTCGAGTACCAGGCCCACGAGGGCGTGGAGCCCGACGTCGTGACACTGGCCAAGGGGCTCGGTGGCGGGCTGCCGATCGGTGCGGCGGTGGCCTTCGGCCCGGCGGCCGAACTGCTGCACCCGGGTCAGCACGGCACCACCTTCGGCGGCAACCCGGTCGCCTGCGCGGCCGGTCTCGCGGTGCTCGACACGATCGCCGCCGACGGGATCCTCGACCACGTGAAGCGGACCGGCGAGCGGCTTCGGGTGGGAATCGAGTCCCTGGGGCACCCGTTGATCGGCCATGTCCGTGGCGCGGGGCTGCTGCTGGGTATCGTGCTCACCGAGTCCCGGGCGGCGCGGCTGCAGCAGGCGGCTCAGGATGCCGGATTCCTGGTGAATGTGACCTCCCCCGATGTCGTACGGCTGATGCCGCCGCTGATCATCGGTGACACCGAGGTCGACGCGTTCCTCCAGGCGCTGCCCGGCGTTCTCGATCAGGCAAACGGGGAAGAGTGATCCGCAGAGTGAGGCGACGATGACCGAGGCGCAGCAGGAGACCGAGCACAATGGACAGTCGGTCCCGCAGACCCGGACGGCCCGGCACCGGAGGATCGTCGACATCCTCAACCGGCAGCCGGTCCGCTCGCAGAGCCAGCTCGCGAAACTGCTCGCCGACGACGGGCTGAGCGTCACCCAGGCGACCCTCTCCAGGGACCTCGACGAACTCGGCGCGGTGAAGATCCGCAACACCGGCGGCGAGCTGATCTACGCGGTGCCCAGCGAGGGCGGTTACCGGACCCCGCAGGCCCCGCTCGGTGAGTCGGCCAAGGAGGAGCGGATGCGCAGGCTCTCCTCCGAACTGCTGATCTCCGCGGAGGCGTCGGCGAATCTGGTGGTGCTGCGTACGCCGCCCGGCGCGGCGCAGTTCCTCGCTTCGGCCATCGATCAGGCCGAATTGCACGACATCCTCGGCACCATCGCCGGTGACGACACGCTGATGCTGATCAGCCGCGATCCATCGGGCGGGCAGGCCCTCGCGGACCATCTGCTGCACCTCGCGCAGAATCCGCGCTGAGCGGGCCCCGGCAGCTCAGTAGCGGGTCAGCGCGGTCGGGCCCCAGCGGGTGCCGATCGCGATGTGCGGGCTGCCGCCCGGGTCGGCCCACGCCAGGATGCGGTCCATCGCGGCCGCCGGTACGGATACACAACCGGCGGTCGGGCCATCGCCGTTGACGTGCAGAAAGATTCCGGCTCCCCGCCCCCGCACCGGCCGGTCGTAGTTGAAGCCGATCACCAGCGCACGGGCGTACTGGGTCGGGTAGCCGACCAGGTGCTCGGCCTCGGCCGCCCGGCAGTCGGGCGGCCGGGGCTCCACCCAGCGGTTGTAGTCGCGGGCCGCGCTGTCCTCGCACCACCAGGAGGCGCCGGTGACCTGGCGGTAGGGATAACGGGTTCCGGCCGGAGCCGCCGTGATCCCGAAGGCGTACGGCAGGTCGTACAGTCCGGTGGGCGTGGTGTCGGTGCCCTGCTCGCGCAGTGTTCCCTCGACGAGGCCGCCGGCCCCGAAGCGGGCCGGCGCCGAGCCGGACTTCACCCAGCTGCCGGCCCGCAGGCTCCACCAGCTGACGGTGCCCGTGGTGGCACCGGAGTCGGCGGCCTCCGCAGTGATCAGCTGGGAACCGCCGCCGGCATCGGCGAGCGTCTCGGGCAGGGGCGGCGCCTCATAGGGGTGCGCCGCGGCGTGGGCGGTGACGGGGCCCGTGAGGGCGAGCAGAACCGAACCGATCAGCAGACATCTGCGCATGCCAGGACGGTATGCAGCGCCGCGCCGGGGTGCCCCCCGGCTTGCTCCGTACGGCCCAGCGCGCTACCTCGCAGGTGATGCGGGCGGAGTGTCCGAAGCGGGCCGGGCGGCCGGCTCGGCGAGAGACCCGGTCTTCCGGGAACGGTGAGCCATCCAGGCAGCGACCACGGCGCCCGACACGTTGTGCCAGACCGAGAAGATCGCCGCGGGCAGTGCGGCCAGTGGGCTGAAGTGCGCGGTGGCGAGGGATGCGGCGAGGCCGGAGTTCTGCATGCCCACCTCGAAGGCCATGGCCCGGCTGCCCGGCTTCCCGAGGCCGGCCACCTTTCCGGCGCCGTAGCCCAGCAGCAGTCCCAGACCGTTGTGCAGCACCACCGCGAGCAGCACCATCGCCGCCGCGGACTTGATCGTATCGGCGCTGCCACCGACCACCACAGCGACGATGACGGCCACCGTGCCGGCCGAGAGCCACGGCAGCGCGCCGAGCAGCCGGTCGATGTACCTGCCGGCCAGGAACCGCACGGCCAGCCCGGCGAGCACCGGCAGCAGCACGGTCTTGAGGATGTCCGTCATCATCGAGCCGGCGTCGACGGGCAGGTAGGTACCGGCCAGCAGTAGCGTCAGCGGCGGCGTCACCAGCGGGGCGACGATGGTCGAGACGGTGGCCACCGACACCGACAGCGCCACGTCCCCGCGGGCCAGATAGGTGACCACGTTGGACGCCGTGCCGCTCGGCGCGCAGCCGACCAGGATCACGCCGGCCGCCAGCTGCGGGGACAGGTGCAGCGCATGGGCGATCAGCCAGCCGAGACCGGGCATGATCACGTAGTGCGCGACGAGACCGAGTCCCACCGCCCACGGCCGTTTCGCCACTCCCTGGAAGTCCACCTTGGTCATCGTCAGGCCCATGCAGAACATGACGACGCCCAGGAGATACGGCACGGACACGCCCCAGTTCGCGAAGGTGCCGGGCGAGGCCAGGCCGATGGCGCCCGCCACCAGGACGAGCACGGGAAAGACCGTGACCGCGAGGCGAGCGGCGCGGTCGGTGGAGTCTGCGGAGCGGGGGAGCGCGTGTTCGGTTTGCACGCCGCGATGGAACGCCGTTGCCGTACCGCTCCGCAACACCGTCTCGTTATGTGGTCCCTACAACGGTCTCTCCGGCTCCGTCCGTGCTCCTGGGAGCGGACGGCAGCACGGGCAACGGCAGAGGCAGCCCCGGGAGCCCGTCGATGCTCCGGGCCACGTGCTCCTTCTTCTCGAAGTACTCACTGAGTGAGACGTCGTCATCACGCGCGAACCGCTTGGCGTGCAGGTCCCGGTCCTCGTCGTAGGTCATGAAAGGAACCGCGTAACCGCAGGTGTCCCGGATGAGCTCGGCCGTCACCACGATGACCGCGCGCAGTCCGTGCAGGGTGGGGTCGACGCCGGGGAAGTGCCGGAGCAGGTCGCGGAAGCGCGGGTCGTCGCGGAAGACCGGCTCTCCCCGGCCGTGCACCCGCACGATGTTGGGTGGGCCCTGGAAGGCGCACCACATCAGCGTGATGCGGCCGTTCTCCCGGAGGTGGGCGACGGTCTCCGCGTTGCTTCCCGCGAAGTCCAGATAGGCCACCGTCTGTTCGTCGATGACCGCGAAGGAGCCGCTGACGCCCTTGGGGGAGAGGTTGACGGTGCCGTCGCCGTCCAGCGGAGCGGTCGCGGCGAAGAATATGTGCTGCTCCTCGATGAAGGTCCTGAGCCGTCCGTCGATGTGCTCGTACGTCTTTCCCATGAGGCGGATTATCGTCCGCCGCGCCCGCCGCGCGAGTGCCATTTCAGGTGGTGGACGCGCTGGATGAGGAGCTTTGACAAAACATACGGAGCACTGCATAGTTATACCCATCAGTGGTCGCACCGTGAGGAGAAACCCGTGACCGAGCGCGTCGTACTCGCCTACTCGGGAGGCCTGGACACGTCCGTGGCCATCGGCTGGATCGCCGAGGAGACGGGTGCGGAGGTCATCGCCGTCGCGGTGGACGTCGGCCAGGGCGGCGAGGACCTGGACGTCATCCGGAAGCGCGCCATCGCCTGCGGTGCCGTCGAGGCCGAGGTCGCCGACGCCAAGGACGAGTTCGCCGACGAGTACTGCCTCCCGGCGATCAAGGCCAACGCCCTCTACATGGACCGCTATCCGCTGGTGTCCGCGCTCTCGCGGCCCGCCATCGTCAAGCACCTCGTCGCCGCGGCCAACAAGCACGGCGCCACCACGGTCGCCCACGGCTGCACCGGTAAGGGCAACGACCAGGTGCGTTTCGAGGCAGGCATCACCGCGCTCGGGCCCGACCTGAAGTGCATCGCTCCGGTCCGCGACTACGCGATGACCCGGGACAAGGCCATCGCCTTCTGCGAGGCGAACAACCTGCCGATCGCGACGTCCAAGAAGTCCCCGTACTCCATCGACCAGAACGTCTTCGGACGGGCCGTCGAGACGGGGTTCCTGGAGGACATCTGGAACGCGCCGATCGAGGATGTGTACGAGTACACCGAGAACCCGGCCGCGCCGCGGGAGGCCGACGAGGTCGTCATCTCCTTCGAGTCAGGCGTCCCGGTCGCCATCGACGGCGAGCCGGTCACCGTTCTGCAGGCGATCCAGCAGCTCAACGAGCGGGCCGGCGCGCAGGGCATCGGCCGGATCGACATGGTCGAGGACCGTCTCGTCGGCATCAAGTCCCGGGAGATCTACGAGGCGCCCGGCGCCATCGCGCTGATCACCGCCCACCAGGAGCTGGAGAACGTCACCGTCGAGCGTGAACTCGCCCGCTACAAGCGGCAGGTCGAGCAGCGCTGGGGCGAGCTGGTCTACGACGGCCTGTGGTTCTCCCCGCTCAAGCGGGCCCTGGACGGCTTCATCAACGAGGCGAACCAGTACGTGACGGGCGACATCCGGATGACCCTGCACGGTGGCCGCGCCGTGGTCACCGGGCGGAGGTCCAGCGAGTCGCTGTACGACTTCAACCTGGCGACGTACGACTCGGGCGATACTTTCGACCAGTCCAAGGCGCAGGGCTTCATCGAGATCTTCGGCCTCTCCTCGAAGATCGCCGCCCGGCGCGACCTGCGGCCCTGAACCCGCAGATCCCGGCCCGCCGTAACGTACGACATCCCCTTGAGGAGCAACGCAGTGAGCAGCAACACCGGTGACGTCCGGCTCTGGGGCGCCCGTTTCGCCGACGGCCCCGCCGAGGCGCTGGCGAACCTGTCCGCATCGGTCCACTTCGACTGGCGACTCGCGCCGTACGACATCGCCGGTTCCCGCGCCCACGCACGTGCGCTGCACAAGGCGGGCCTGCTCACCACGGACGAACTGACCCGGATGCACGCGGGCCTCGACCGGCTCGAGTCGGACGTCGCCGACGGATCGTTCACCGGGACCATCGCCGACGAGGACGTGCACACCGCCCTGGAGCGCGGTCTGCTCGAGCGGCTCGGCCCCGACCTCGGCGGCAAACTGCGGGCCGGCCGGTCCCGCAACGACCAGATCGCCACGCTCTTCCGGATGTATCTGCGCGACCACGCCCGGATCATCGGTGGACTGATCGCCGACCTCCAGGACGCGCTGGTCGGCCTCGCCGAGGCGCACCCCGACGTCGCCATGCCCGGCCGCACGCACCTGCAGCACGCCCAGCCGGTGCTCTTCGCCCACCACGTGCTGGCCCACGCACAGGCCCTCTCCCGGGACGCCGAGCGGCTGCGGCAGTGGGACGAGCGGACCGCGGTGTCGCCCTACGGCTCGGGCGCGCTTGCCGGGTCGTCGCTGGGCCTGGACCCCGAGGCGGTGGCCCAGGACCTCGGCTTCGAACACGGCTCGTCGGGCAACTCCATGGACGGCACGGCATCCCGTGACTTCGTCGCCGAGTTCGCCTTCATCACGGCGATGATCGGCGTCAACCTCTCCAGGATCGCCGAGGAGATCATCATCTGGAACACGAAGGAGTTCTCCTTCGTGACCCTGCACGACGCCTTCTCGACCGGCTCGTCGATCATGCCGCAGAAGAAGAACCCGGACATCGCCGAGCTGGCGCGCGGCAAGTCGGGCCGGCTGATCGGCAATCTCACCGGGCTGATGGCCACGCTCAAGGCCCTGCCGCTCGCCTACAACCGCGATCTCCAGGAGGACAAGGAGCCGGTCTTCGACTCCTGCGACCAGCTGGAGGTTCTGCTGCCGGCCTTCACCGGGATGATGGCGACGCTGACCGTGCACCGGGACCGCCTCGAAGAACTGGCCCCGGCCGGCTTCTCCCTCGCGACCGACATCGCGGAGTGGCTGGTCAAGCAGGGCGTGCCGTTCCGGGTCGCGCACGAAGTGGCCGGCGAGTGCGTCAAGGAGTGCGAGCGGCACGACATCGAACTGGACCAGCTCACCGACGAACAGTTCGCGAAGATCTCCGAGCACCTCACTCCCGAGGTGCGCTCGGTGCTGAACGTCCCGGGCGCGCTGGCCGCCCGCAGCGGACGCGGCGGCACGGCCCCTTCTGCGGTCGCCGTACAGCTCATCGAGGTCAAGGCCAACCTGGTGATCCAGCATGCCTGGGCCACGGCGAAGAAGCGGTAGGCACTCCGCGGCGGCCTCACCCGGCGGCGTCCGGCACCTTTCCCCGGGGTGCCGGACGCCGCTGTCGGGGTTCGTGGGCAGATCCCTGTTCGTGGGTCGATCGGCGTTCGTGGGTAGATCGGCCTTCGTGGGTAGGGGTGAAAGGGACCGTAGTCACCGACCCGCGCAGGGAGCCACGCGATGCCCTTCGCCCGCCTCAAGGCAGCGACCACCCCCACGGCCCACATCGGACTCGGCCTGGCCGCCGTCGGCAGGCCCGGATACATCAACCTGGGCCGTGACCGGGACCTGCCCGCCGAACGTACCCCCGACGCTCTGCTGGCACGGACCCACGAACTGCTCGACGCCGCCTACGCGCAGGGCGTCCGCTACTTCGACGCCGCCCGCTCCTACGGCCGTGCCGAGGCATTTCTGGCCGACTGGCTGCGCGCCCGCCCGGCCGTCCAGGACGTGGTGATCGGTAGCAAATGGGGTTACACCTACACCGCCGACTGGCGTTCCGACGCGGACGCCCACGAGGTGAAGGACCACGGGGTGGCGAGCTTCGACCGCCAGCGCACCGAGACCGGGATGCTGCTGGGAGACCGGCTGGATCTGTACCAGATCCACTCCCTCACGCTCGACAGCCCGGCCCTGACCGACACCGAGCTGCACGCCCGGCTCGCCGCGCTGGCCGCCGAGGGTGTCACCATCGGCTTCTCCACCAGCGGGCCCGATCAGGCGGACACCATCCGGGCCGCCCTCGCTCTCCGGTTCGACGGCGAGCCGCTTTTCAGTACGGTCCAGGCCACCTACAACCTGCTGGACACGGCGGCCGGCGACGCCCTGGCCGAGGCGCACGACGCGGGCTTGACCGTGATCGTCAAGGAGGCCGTCGCCAACGGCCGGCTGGCCGGACCCGCGGCGCCCGCGCCACTGCGCGACATCGCCGAGGAGACCGGTGCGACTCCCGACGCGGTCGCCCTGGCGGCCGTGCTCTGCCGGCCCTGGGCCGGAGTGGTGCTGTCAGGAGCCGCGACGGCGGTTCAGCTGGCGGCCAATCTGCATGCCGCGGTGGTCGACCTCGACGAGGAGCAGCTGGGCAGACTGGGCGAACTGCGGGAGGAGCCCACCGCCTACTGGCAGCAGCGCGCCAAGCTGCCGTGGCACTGAGCGGTGGAGGGCCGGACCCGTGCGGCTGCTGCTGACCTCCGACACCCACGTCCCCAAGCGGGCGAGAGAGCTGCCCGCTCAGCTGCTGGCGGAGCTCGGCCGGGCCGATGCCGTAGTCCACGCGGGCGACTGGGTGGACCCGGCCACTCTGGACCTGTTCGAAGCGCACGCGCGACGGCTCATCGGTGTGTACGGCAACAATGACGGCGCGGAGCTGCGCACCCGGCTCCCCGAAGTGGCGCGGGTGGAGCTCGACGGTCTGCGGTTCGGTGTCGTGCACGAGACCGGAGCCGCGCAGGGCCGCGAGCGGCGGTGCGCCGAACGGTTCCCGGGCCTGGACGTCCTGGTGTTCGGACACAGCCACATCCCCTGGGACAGCACGGCGCCGGGTGGCCTGCGGCTGCTCAACCCCGGTTCGCCGACCGACAGACGACGCCAGCCGTACTGCACCTATATGACCGCTGAGGTGTCGGACAGCCGACTGGCCGAGGTCTGTCTGCACCGGCTGCCCCGACGACGCTGAGACCTGTCACCGATACTGAACGGGGGTAGTGAATGAGACGCTGATGTCTCATTCGAGGTATAGTCGTCTCATGACTGTCGACCGGGACCAGGTGCTGCGCACCGCCGCCGCGCTTCTCACCCGCAGGGCGACCGCCACGATGGACGAGGTCGCCAGAGCGGCAGGCATCGGCCGGGCCACCCTGCACCGCCACTTCGCGGGACGTGACGCACTGGTCAGGGCGTTGGAGGAGCTCGGGATCACGGAGTTCGAGGCGGCACTGGACGCCGCGCGGACCGACGAAGGTCCCGCTGTCGCCGCACTGCGGCGTTTCATCGCCGAGGTGGAGCCCGCGGCCGGACTGCTCGCCTTCCTCGTCACCGAGAACCAGCTCTTCGAGGGCGACGAGGTGAACGAGGGCTGGGCGAGGCTCGACGCCCGGGTTTCCGCGCTCTTCCGGCGCGGTCAGCAGGAGGGCGGCATCCGGATCGATCTCACCCCCGCCTGGCTGACCGAGGCCCTGTACGGGCTCATCGGCAGTTGTGCCTGGGCCATTCAGGACGGCCGGGTCGCGGCCAAGGACTTCTCGTACATGATCGCCGAGTTGCTGCTCGGCGGAGCACAGCGGAGCGTGGAGCAATGACCAGTACCGACCGCCGGGCCACGGACTCCGGGTCCACCGGCAGCGCCGGCCGCTGGCTCGCCCTGGCCGTGCTGGTACTCGCCGTACTGCTGGTCGCCGTCGACGCGACCGTGCTGGGGCTGGCGACGCCCTTCCTCAGCGAGGACCTCAAGCCGTCGGGCACCCAACTGCTGTGGATCGGCGACATCTACTCGTTCGTCATCGCGGGCCTGCTGGTCTCCATGGGCAGCCTCGGTGACCGTATCGGCCGCAAGAAGCTGCTGCTCACCGGTGCTCTCGCGTTCGGTGCGGTCTCCGCGCTCAACGCCTACGCGGTGAGCCCGGAAATGATGATCGTGGCGAGAGCGCTGCTCGGGGTCGCGGGTGCCACCCTGATGCCGTCCACCCTGGCGCTGATCCGCAACATCTTCCACGACCCCAGGGAACGCAGCCTGGCCGTCGGTGTCTGGGGCGCGGCCGCTTCGGCGGGTACCGCGGTCGGTCCGGTCGTCGGCGGCTTTCTGCTGGAGAACTTCTGGTGGGGCTCGGTCTTCCTGATCAACCTGCCGGTGATGGCGGTTCTCGTCGTGGTGGGGATCAAGCTCCTGCCCGAGTCGCGCGACCCCAGTCCCGGACCGTGGGACCTGATCAGCGTCGTCCTTTCGCTGATCGGCGTCATGGCGGTGGTCTACGCGGTGAAGGAAGCGGCAGTCGACGGCTTCCGCTGGGACATCCTGGCGGCCGCGCTGCTCGGTGTGCTGGCCCTGTTCTGGTTCGTCCGGCGTCAGCACACCCTGACGTCACCGCTGCTCGACATGCGGCTCTTCCACCACCGGGGGTTCTCCGGGGCGGTCCTCGCCGATCTGCTGACCATCCTCGGTCTCTCCGGGCTGGTCTTCTTCCTCTCGCAGTTCCTCCAACTGGTGCAGGGGCGTTCGCCGCTGGAGGCCGGCCTGATCGAACTGCCGGCGGCGGTCGGAGCGGTGGGCACCGGCCTGCTGGCCGGGCGCGTGGCCCGCCGAGCCTCGGTGCGGAGCGCGGTGGCCGGCGGCCTGGCGGCGGTGGGTCTGGCCCTGGCGGCCTGCGTGGCGATCAACGCCGCCACCGGCGTCGTGGCGCTGGGCCTCGCGCTCTTCGTCGGCGGCCTCGGCGCCGGCCTGGCCTTCACCGTGACCTCCGACGTCATCCTCTCCAGCGTCCCCAAGGAGCAGGCGGGCGCGGCCTCCGCTGTGTCGGAGACGGCGTACGAACTGGGTGCCGCCCTCGGAATCGCCCTGCTCGGCTCGGTACTCACCGGCATCTACCGCGGCTTCTCCGTCCCGCACGGCGTGCCGGCCGACGCCGCGGCCGCGGCGCACGAGTCGCTCGGCGGCGCGGTCGAAACGGCGAAGACGCTGCCGCACGAACAGGGCGCCGCCCTGCTCTCATCCGCTCAGGACGCCTTCACGCACGGCTTCGAGGCCGCGGCCGGTGTCGGTTCGGCCGTGCTGTTCGCCACCGCGGTGACCGCCTGGCACCTGTTGAAGGGCCAGAAACTCGACGTCTGACAGCCGCCGGGAGGTCAGGCCGCCTTGGCCTTCGTCGCATACATGTCGACGTACTCCTGGCCCGAGAGGCGCATGACCTCGGCCATCACGGAGTCGGTCACCGCGCGCAGCACATAGCGGTCGCGGCCCATCCCGTCGTAGCGGGAGAACTCCATCGGTTCGCCGAAGCGGACCGTGACCTTCCCGGGGCGCGGCAGGCCCGAGCCGCCGGGCTGGATCTTGTCCGTACCGATCATGGCGAACGGCACCACCGGCGCGCCCGTCATCAGGGTGAGCCGGGCGATGCCCGTCCGGCCGCGGTAGAGGCGGCCGTCGGGGGAGCGGGTGCCCTCCGGGTAGATCGAGAAGGCCTTCCCGTCCTCGAGCACCTGGCGGCCCGTCATCAGGGCTGCGACACCGCCGCGTCCGCCGTCACGGTCGACCGGGATCATGCCCACGCCGGTGAAGAACCAGGCCATCAGCCGACCCTTGATGCCCTTGCCCGTGACGTACTCGTCCTTGCCGATGAAGAAGACCTGACGGTCCAGACAGATCGGCATGATCATCGAGTCGATGAACGTCAGGTGGTTGCCCGCCAGGATGACCGGACCCGTGTCAGGGATGTTCTCGGCGCCCTCCACCTGCGGGCGGAACATCAGGCGCATGATCGGTCCGAGCACTGCCTTGATGAGCGCGAGTCGGGACAACGGTTCCTCCGGAGTCATGGCCGGTCGGCCGACACTAGGTATGTGCTGCGAGGTCTCTGCAGGTGAGGACGATACTCGCGGGTTGTGTCCGCGCGCACATCGGGTTCATCCACCCGATACACAGTGTTCTCGGTACACAGTGTTCTCGTGTTGCGTCCAGATCTACCACCGCGCAAGCCATAAATGCCTACCATCGGGCACTTCAGGCTCAGCAGGTGCGGGACATCACATGGAGGTGTGTTCATGCAGAGCACGGACAGGGGCCCCGGGCGGCGTACGGTTCTGGGCGCGGCGGTGCTGGGTACGGCCGCGCTCGGATTCTCCGGAACGGCGAGAGCCGACGAGCGCAGCGGAGGCCACGGCGCGTCCTACCGGAAACTGCCCGTCCCCACGATCATCGGACACCGCGGCACCGCCGGTTACCGGCCCGAGCACACCATCGGCTCCTACCAGCACGCCCTGGACCTCGGGGCGCACATCGTCGAGCAGGACGTGGTGCCCACCAGCGACGGGCACCTGATCTGCCGTCACGAGAACGACATCACGGCGACGACGGATGTCTCCGCGCACCCGGAGTTCGCGGACCGCAGGACCACCAAGACCGTCGACGGCGTCGCCATCACCGGGTGGTTCACCGAGGACTTCACGCTCGCCGAGATCAAGCGGCTGCGGGCCAAGGAGCGCATTCCGGGCACCCGCCAGCACAACACCCTTTATGACGGCCGCTGGTCCGTGCCCACCTTCGAAGAGGTGCTGCGCTGGGCCGAGAAGGAGAGCCGCAAACGCGGCAGGCCCGTCTGGCTCTACACCGAGACCAAGCACCCGACGTACTTCCGCAAGCTCGGCCTGGGTCTCGAGGAACCGCTGGTCGCCCTGTTGCGCAGGTACGGCCGCGATCACCGCGACTCCCCGCAGTTCCTGCAGTCCTTCGAACCCAGCTCCATCCAGCGGCTCTCCCGGCTCGTCACCACGCCCGGCGTAGTGCTGTTGTCCGGCCCCGACAGCAGGCCCTGGGACTTCGTCGAAGCGGGAGACCCGCGCACGGTCGCCGACCTGCAGGCCCCCGAAGGGCTCAGGTGGATCTCCTCCTACGCCCAGGGCATCGGCCCCACCCTCGACTCGATCATCCCGAAGGACGCCGCGGGCAGACTCACCGAACCGACCACGCTGGTACGGGACGCCCACGCGCAGGGGCTGGTGCTCCACCCGTACACGATGCGGAACGAGAACACCTTTCTGCCTGCGGACTTCCGGCGCGGTACGGATCCCAACGCCTACGGCGACGCCTTCGGCGCGTTCCGCACGTACTTCGACACCGGCATCGACGGGGTCTTCTCCGACAATGCGGACACCGCGTTGCTCGCGGCCGCCGACTTCAACAACCGCTGAGACGACGGTTCTTCTCGCCGATCGTTCCCGAGCGAGTTGTCCCCGTACGAGTGATATGCGGCCGCCGCGGCAACCATGCGTGGCGGCGGCCGCGTTACGACCGGCATGGACCTCGTCAACGAACTGAGCCCGCTGCTGGCCGCCGAGGCGGCCGCCGAAGCCTTCGCGGCCGGGGTGGATCCCGCCGATCTCGAACAGGCCGTCTGGGTCCGGTTGCTGGAACAGACCCCGGCCGAGCCGAGGCGCTGGGTGCGCGCGGCGGTCCGCGCCGAGGCGCGCCGCGCCCGGCGGCAGGCCCGGCGGGAACTGCCGTACGCGGTCGAGCCATCGGCCGGCCCCGACGTACGCCCGGAGCAGTTCCTGCTCACCGCGGAACGCCGCCGCGTGGTGCGGGCGGCCGTGCGCCGGACGCCGGGGCGCTGCCCCCAGGTGCTGACCGCGATGCTCTCGCCGGCCGACCCCACCTATCGCGAGATCGCCGGAGAGTTGGGTATGTCACAGGGCAGTTTGGGGCCGGTTCGTTCCCGTTGTCTGGGATGTCTGCGGCGAATGCTGACGTCGGAGGTTGCCGCGCCCGGCCGGTGGGGAAAGGAGCGTTAGACAACCGGTGGAACAGGTGAGCGGGAGGCATGCACACATGGGCATGAGCGTGACCATCTCAGCGGCAACCGCGCAGGATGCCGAGCAGATACTCAAGTTGCAGTACCTGTGCTACCAGAGCGAGGCCGAACTCTACGGCGACTACTCCATCGAACCGCTCACCCAGACCCTCGACGGCCTGAGGGCCGAAATGGCCGAGGGACACGCACTGGTGGCCCGGCTCGGCGACGAAGTGGTGGCCTCGGTGCGCGGGGGCGTCGACGCGTCGGGCACGGCACGGATCTCCAAGCTGATCGTGCACCCCCGGATGCAGCGGCACGGTCTCGGCGGTCGGCTGCTCACCGCCATAGAGGCGCGGTTCGCCTCCGAACCGGCCGCCAGGCGTTTCCAGCTTTTCACCGGCCATCGGAGCGAGGGCAACCTCCGGCTGTACCGCAGCCATGGGTACGTACCGGTGGCGACGGAAGAGGTCGGCTCCGCCCTCAAGATCGTGACCCTGGAGAAGGACGCCGCGGCCCAGGCGTACGTCAAGAGCGCCTAGGTCCTGTCCGGCGCCGTATTGCTCACGAGCGGGCTACATCCTCCCGGGCGCCGACGCTCCGCCCCCGGCCGCGCCGGCCCTGCGCAGCCAGAGCATGCCGAGCACCGGGAGGATGACCGGGATGAAGACGTAGCCCATCCCGTAGTCCGACCAGACCGTGGCGTCCGGGAAGGCGCCCGGATCGGCCAGCGTCCAGGTCCCCACGACGAGCACGAAGACCAGCTCGGCGGCGCAGCAGACCAGCGCCGCCCTGCGGGCCCGTTCGCCGCCGCGGACGAGCGAGTACGTGATGAAGCCGTAGACCACGGCCGCCACGGCCGACAGGCTGTAGGCGAGCGGCGCCTTCCCGAAGTCCATGATCATCTGAACGATCGAGCGAGACGCCGCCGCGACTGTGAACACCCCGTAGAACCAGACGAGAACCCGGCCCGGGCCGGTGCCCAGTTCATACCGGGGCTTCTCCTCAGCTGCGGTCATCGTCAGTTTCCCCAGATGTCGTAGAGCCGGACTTCCAGTACGGCCAGAACCACCGCGCCCGCGGCCACCGTGACCGAGCCCCATCGGGTCCGCTCGGTCAGCGAGAGGAACCCGGCCGCGGGCACAGCCGCGAAGGCACCGATCAGATAGGCGATGAAGATCGCCTTGCCCTGGTCCGGCTGCTCGCCCCGGGCGAGTTCCACCACACCGATCACCAGCTGTGCCAGTGCGAGCGCCGACACCACGGCCATGCCGATGAAGTGCCAGTCCTTGGTGGGCTGGTCACGGTAGGCGGCATAGCCGCACCAGGCGGCGAGGGCGAGCGCGGCCACCGCGACCGCGATCGTCAGGGCGTCAAGCATGGACTCGAGGGTATTACGGCCCGCAGGGCCCGCTGCGCGCGCCCCGGACCGCTGGGCCCGGCAGCCGTGGCCTTGGCCACAGCGCGGTGGTTGCCCGGCCGACTGCGCGCCGGGGTCGCGTCGACCTCTCGCACTACGTCGGCGCAGGTCGCGCCGGGTGGACCCGCGATCGGGGCAGGGGTCTCGCCCCCGTCCAAGCATGTCCGCTATACGGACATCGGTGATCGGCGGCCGCACCGGTCTGCTTTACTTGCCGCATGACCACGACGAGCAGCCGCATCCCTGCGACCGAGGCGATCCGCCCGCCCGGTGCCCGTTGTATGTGTCGAATGCGCACTTTCTGAGGGCCCCCGCCCCGAGTCCCGCGCCCCGAAGCGGGACCGAGAGCCGAGCCGCTGCGCGTCCGTACATCCCACCGGTACGACCAGCGAGTTCGCCCCGCGCACGACTGCCTTCCGGTCTTCACCGGTAGGGCCGTGCCGCGCTTCCAGACGAATGCCCCGTGCCCGGCGGACATTGCGCCGTGCACTCGACAGTGACGGAAATTCTGTGATCACCACCACCGGGCTGACGAAGGTCTATGCCTCGCGAGGCCGTGAGGTCACCGCCCTGGACGGCGTCGATCTGCATGTCCGTGAGGGCGAGGTGTTCGGCGTCGTCGGCCAGAGCGGCGCCGGAAAGTCCTCCCTCATCCGCTGCGTCAACCTCCTCGAGCGGCCCACCTCGGGCACCGTGAGCGTCGACGGCGTCGACCTCACCGCACTGGCCGGACACGGCAGGCGAGCCGGACAGCAGCTGCGCGCGGCGCGCAGCCGGATCGGCATGGTCTTCCAGCACTTCAACCTGCTGTCCTCGCGCACCGTGCAGCACAACGTGGAGCTGCCCCTGGAGATCCTCGGGATCTCCGGCCGTGAGCGTGCCCGCAAGGCGCTGGAGCTGCTGGACCTCGTCGGCCTCGCCGACAAGGCGAAGTCCTATCCCGCACAGCTGTCCGGCGGTCAGAAGCAGCGGGTCGGTATCGCGCGGGCCCTGGCCGGCGACCCGAAGGTACTGCTCTCCGACGAGGCGACCTCCGCTCTCGACCCCGAGACCACCCGCTCGATCCTCCACCTGCTGCGCGACCTCAACCGGCAACTGGGGCTCACCGTGCTCCTCATCACCCACGAGATGGAGGTCGTCAAGACCGTCTGCGACTCCGCCGCACTCATGAAGCGCGGCAGGATCGTCGAGTCGGGAACCGTCGGCGAACTCCTCGCGACACCGGGCTCCGAACTCGCCCACGAGCTCTTCCCGGTGGGAGGCGCCCCGTCCGGACCCGACCGCACGGTCATCGACGTCACCTTCCACGGGGAGAGCGCCGCCCGGCCGGTGATCTCGCAACTCTCACGCACCTACAACATCGACATCTCGATCTTGGGCGCCGCGATGGACACCATCGGAGGCAATCAGGTCGGCCGGATGCGTATCGAACTCCCCGGTCCCTTCGAGGAGAACGTCGTGCCCATCGGGTTCCTGCGGGAACAGGGCCTCCAGGTCGAAGTGGCCGGTACGGAAACCGGCGCGGCCGCGCTGGTCGAGGAGGGTGTCAAGTGAGCTGGTCGGAAATGCAGCCCCTGTTGTCCCAGGGAACCATCGACACCCTCTACATGGTGCTGTGGTCGACGGTGGTCACGGTGGCGGTCGGACTGCCGCTCGGCGTGCTCCTGGTACTCACCGACTCGGGCGGCTTGCTGCAGAACCGCCCGGTCAACAAGGTCGTCGGCGTCGTGGTGAACATCGGGCGCTCGCTGCCCTTCATCATTCTGCTGATCGCGCTGATCCCCTTCACCACCTTCGTGGTCGGCACCTTCATCGGCCCGACCGCGATGATCGTGCCGCTGGCCATCGGCGCAATACCGTTCTTCGCCCGGCTGGTCGAGACGGCCGTCCGGGAGGTCGACCACGGCCTGGTCGAGGCCGTCCAATCGATGGGCGGCAGCGTGCCCACCATCGTCCGCAAGGTACTGCTGCCGCAGGCGCTGCCCTCGCTGATCTCCGGGATCACCACCACCGTCATCGTGCTGATCGGCTACTCCGCGATGGCCGGTGCCGTCGGCGGCGAAGGGCTCGGTTCCAAGGCGATCACCTACGGATACCAGCGCTTCGAAAACGACTTCATGATCGCGACGGTGATCGTCCTGGTGGTGATCGTCACGGTGATCCAGCTGATCGGCGACGGCGCGGTACGGCTCCTGGAGCGCCGGGGGCGCACGTCCTCGTAGAGCCCCTCACTCCCCACGAACTTTCTTCTCCACAGAGCCCGCACTCCTTGTCCGGGCGTCATCCCGCACCACTGGAAAGAGGCACTTTTCGTGCGTAACTCAGTCAAGATATCCGCGGCCGCGGCTGCCACCGCTGCGCTGGCCCTCGGCCTCACCGCCTGCGGCACGTCCTCCGACCCGTCGAGCAAGCCGGAGGGCGCCAAGGCCGACACCAGCAAGCCGCTGGTCGTCGCCGCCTCGCCGGTCCCGCACGCCGACATCCTCAACTACGTCAAGACCCATTTGGCGGCGAAGGCCGGTCTCAAGCTCCAGGTCAAGGAGTTCACCGACTATGTCCTGCCGAACACGGCCACCGAGAGCGGCCAGGTCGACGCCAACTTCTTCCAGCACAAGCCGTATCTCGACGACTTCAACAAGAAGAACCACACCGATCTGGTGCCGGTCGTCAGCGTGCATTTGGAGCCGCTCGGCCTGTACTCCAAGAAGGACAAGGACCTCAAGTCCATCAGAGCCGGCCAGACGATCGCCGTCCCCAACGACACGACCAACGAGGGCCGAGCCCTCAAGCTGCTCGCCGACAACGGCCTGATCACCCTCAAGCCGGGCGTCGGCCAGGCCGCGACGCCCTCCGACATCAAGGACAGCAAGGGCCTCAAGTTCAAGGAGCTCGAGGCCGCCACGCTGCCCCGCGCACTGAACGACGTCGACGCCGCGGTCATCAACGGCAACTACGCCATCGACGCGAAGCTCAAGCCGGCCAAGGACGCCCTGGTGCTCGAGAAGGCCGCGGGCAACCCGTACGCCAACCTGCTGGTGGTCAAGAAGGGCAGCGAGCAGGACCCGCGGGTCCAGAAACTCGCGAAGCTGCTCAACTCCCCGCAGCTGAAGAAGTACATCGAGGACAAGTACCAGGGTGCGATCATCCCCGCCTTCGGCACCGTCAAGTCCTGACTGCCCAGCGGCCCCTAGGGCGCAGGCCCCGCGTACCCTCACGTGGTACGCGGGGCCTCCCCGCGCGCACCCGGCCACGCGGAGCACGGTCCCCATGCTGCATGCTGTGGTTTCTTACCCGGTCCCCGGCCATGGAGCAGCGCATGACGACCACCCTCCCGGACATCTCCATCAGTACGGACCGGCTGGTGCTGCGCCCGTTCGAGGAGGCGGACATCCCGCCGCTGACCGACATGATGAACGACGAGATGGTCACCGCCTGGACCGCGGCACCGCATCCGTACCGGCCCATCGACGGCGAGCGCTGGGTCCGCAGGATCGCTCCTGCCGAGCGCACGGCAGGTCGTGGCATCGTGCTCGCCGTCACCGAGTTCCTCACCCAGCGACTGGTCGGCACCATCCACCTGCGCGCCACCAACTGGCGCACCCTGGCCACCGAGGTCCGCTACATCACCGCGCCCTGGGCGCGCGGTGAGGGATATGCCACCGAGTCGGTCCTTGCCATCGCGCAGTGGCTCTTCCGCGACCAGAAGTTCGAGCGCATCGAGCTGCGCACCCCGGCCGACAACACCGCCGCGCAGCAGGTCGCCCAGAAAATCGGCTGCATCAGCGAAGGCGTGCTGCGCAATGCCTGGATAGCCCGCACCCAGGTCGAGGGCGGCGGCTGGACCGACATCCGCACCGACCTCATCGTGTGGAGCCTGCTGCCCGAGGACCTGGACGGGGTCGCCGACCAGCTGGCCGAGGCGAACGGGTACGGAAACTTCAGCGACTGGAACTGACCTCCTCGTCCGCGCGAAGCCGCAGCGGGTACGCTCACGGTGCGCTGTCCCCACTTCCCACCTGCAACAACTCCAGGAGACTGACGACGATGGCCGACCGGGTCACGGTGATCGGCTGGGACGGTTCCCCCCTGACCCCGGCAGCCAGCTCCGCGCTCGCCGCCGCCACCCTGGTGGCCGGGGCCGGCCACCACCTCGCGCTCCCCGAAGTGCCCCCGGGCGCCGAGCGGATCCGCCTGGGCAGCGTGAGTCTGGCCGCCCGCCGGATCGCCGGCCACCGCGGCAGCGCGGTGGTCCTCGCCGATGGGGATCCCGGCTTCCACGGAGTGGTGCGCACGCTGCGCGCTCCCGAGTACGGCCTGGAGGTCGAGGTGGTCCCCGCCGTTTCCTCGGTCGCTGCCGCCTTCGCCCGGGCCGGGATGCCATGGGACGACGCGGAGGTCGTCGTCGCACACCCGCGTACGCTCCGGCGTGCCGTCAACGTCTGCCGGGCGCACCCCAAGGTCGCCGTCCTCACCTCCCCGGGGGCCGGGCCCGCCGAACTCGCCCTGCTGCTCGAAGGGGTCCACCGGACCTTCGTCATCTGCGAGGAACTCGGCACCGCACGGGAGGCGGTCACCGTACTCACTTCGGACAAGGCCGCCGACCACACCTGGCGCGATCCCAATGTGGTCATCGTCATCGGCGGCAGCAGCGCCCCGGACACCGCGGCCGTACGGGGCTGGGCGCTGCCGGCCGCCGAGTACGGGGAGGGCCTGGGCGAGGGCGAGCACGCCACCCTGCGCGCCGCCCAGTTGGGCCGCCTCGGCCCCCGCACCGGCGACCTGGTCTGGGACATCGGCTGCGGCAGCGGAGCGCTGGCCACCGAGGCGGCACGGTTCGGCGCCGCGGTCATCGCGGTCGACGCCGATCCCGCGGCATGCCGCCGTACCGACGCCGTCGCGCGTCGCTTCGGCCTGCAGCTGCAGATCATCCACGGGCGGGCGCCTCATGTGCTCGAGCGGCTGCCGGAACCCGATGTCGTACGGATCGGGGGCGGGGGAGTGGCAGTTGTCACGGCCTGCGCCGACCGCAGACCCGAACGCATCGTGACCCACGCCGGAACCCGGGACGAGGCCGAGGCGCTGGGCGCGGCCCTGGCGGAGGGCGGCTACGTCGTCGAATGCGCCCTGCTGCAGTCCGTTGCCCTGGACACCGCGTCCTGGGCGGAGCGGGAGCGCTCCGTGGTCTTCCTGGTGTCGGGCAGGCGTCCGGAAAGTGGCCCCTGACCCTGCCCAGGAATGGCGCGGGGTAGGCTGGCCGACTGTTGTACCGCAGCTGGGGGTTCGGCGCTTCGTTCGCCAATGTCCGGAAAAAGGGACCGTTTTGGGCCCGGTGTGGTACGGCGGCACCGGGGGACGCGCAACGTGGCGCAGCCCACAGCGAACCGCAGCGGAAACCTCTGTCGGCGCCGAACGGCCGTGACAATACTGAGTTCCCGCAGGCCTTTCGTACCGAGCGGAGCGCCCGCTCGTTGTTCTCAGTACGGGCGTCCCGGTAAAGGGCTGAAGGAGCACTATGGATGGGCGAGGGGTACGCATGACCGACACCGGCCAGGTCCCGGCCGAGGGACCGCCGGAGAACGCAGGCATGGTGGAGCAGCCGGGCATCCCCGCCCCCGGTGCGTACACCTACCTCGACCCCTCCGAAAATCCTGCCGAGGACGACGATCTGCTGTTGATGCCAGGTGCCCAGGGCGCCTGGAGCGAGCCGCAGTCCCCGTTCGAGCCGCAGTTGCAGTTCGAGCCGCAGAGCCCGCTGGAGCCGCAGAGCCCGCTGGGAGCGCAGGCCCGGCTCGATCCGCGAACCGCTGAGGCCGCCGCGCCGGCGCCGGAACCCGACGCACACGAGACCGGCGGGCGCGACACCGGCGCGGTGGATTTCGGGGCGGTACGGACCCCCGCTCAGGCACCGTCCGCCGCTGCCCCCCCGCCGCGCAGGCCCCTGCACATGGGCCCGCAGGTCCCCGACTCCACCGGCGGAGTGGTGCGTTCGCTGGCCGATCGCGGCCCCACCGCGGCGCCCGCCCGGCCGGTTCCGGTACGGGACAACGGGCCGCAGACCATGGGCCCCGAGTATCTGGACTTCACTCGCGAAGACGCGGCAGCGCTGCCCGGGCCGCAACTCGGTGAGATCCCTCCGCAGGCAGCCATGGAATGGAACCCGCTGCCGCAGCCCAGTGCGGCCGGCCAGGTGGAGGCGGCCGCCGTGCCCCGCCCGGCCGAGTCCGCGGAGCCGGTCGTTGCCGAGCCGGCCGTCGCCCCGACCGGGGCGGAGCCGCCGGTCGCCGCGGCACACCTCGCCGCAACGCACGCCCCTGCGGAAGCCGCACCCGCCGCGCCTGCCGTCTCCGCCGGAGCCGCGCCCACCGCTGCCGGACCGGACTCGACGGGTGGCTTCGTCCCGGTCGAGGGTTCGCTGCCGTCCGCCCCCCACCTGGCCCCGACGCCGGTGGCTGTGATGACTGCCCCCGCCGAGGCCGTTCCCGTGCCCGAGCCCATCGGTTCCGCCGATGCGGCGCCCGCCCCGGCGGAGCCGCAGCCGGCTGAACCGGAATCGTCCGTAGGCTCCCTCGCGGAGCCGACGGACGCACCGGTCGAGGAGCCGGCAACACCGGCGTCCGCGGTGGCCCCGCCCGCCGAGCCGGAGCCCGAGACCGCGTCCGGACCGGCTGAGACGGACGCCACGGCCACCGATGCCGCGGCAGCGGCCCAAGCGGCGCCGGAAGCCGAGTCGTCGGCCGCTCCGCCCGCGCCGGAATCCGCCCCCGAGCCGAGCGCGGCGGCTCCGGCGGCGCCTGTCGAGCCCCCGGCGCCCGAGACCGTACCGGTGCCCGACGTCGTACCCATACAGAGCGGGGAGCAGCAATCCGGGCCGGCAGCGGTCGCGGTGCCCGCCCCCCGTCACGGTGGGCCGTCGGCAGAGCCGCAGGCCGTCGAGGAGCCGGAAGGTCCCTCCGAGGCCCCCGAATCGCCCCTCCAGGAGCAGGAACCACAGCTCGCGACGCTGCCGGACCCGTCCGCGTCCGTCGCCGAGACCGCCGCCGCGCCGGAATGCTCCGCGGCCCCGGAGCCAGTTCCCGCGCCGGAACCCGTCACCGCCTCGCAGCCTGCCGCCGCGCAGCCTGCCGGGCCCGCCGATCAGGAAGCCGCCGCGCCCGCACCGGCCGCCGCGCCCGGATACGAGGACGCCGAGCGCGAAGCCGTCCTGCGCGTCATGCGCGAACGCCGCGACATCCGCAACGGCTTCCGCAGCGACCCCATCCCGCACGAGGTACTGCTGCGGGTCCTCGAGGCCGCGCACACCGCGCCGAGCGTCGGCCACTCCCAGCCCTGGGACTTCGTCGTCATCCGCTCGGCCGAAACCCGCCGCTCCATGCACGAACTGGCGCAGCGCCAGCGCGAGACCTACCTCAAGTCGCTCCCCAAGGCCCGCGCCAAGCAGTTCAAGGAACTGAAGATCGAGGCCATCCTCGACACCCCGGTCAACATCGTCGTCACCGCCGACCCCACCCGTGGCGGCCGGCACACCCTGGGCCGTCACACCCAGCCGCAGATGGCCCCGTACTCCTCGGCTCTCGCTGTCGAGAACCTCTGGCTGGCCGCCCGCGCCGAGGGACTCGGTGTCGGCTGGGTCAGTTTCTTCGACGAGCGCGAGATGGTCCGTGCGCTCGGGCTGCCCGAGCACCTGGAAGTCGTCGCCTATCTCTGCGTGGGATACGTCGACGAATTCCCCGAGGAGCCCGAACTGATGCAGGCGGGCTGGTCCAAGCGCCGCCCGCTGTCCTGGGTGGTGCACGAGGAGACGTACGGCCGCCGCGCGCTGCCCGGCGAGGAGCCGCACGACCTGCTCCGGGAGACCATCACCAACATCCGGCCGCTGGACGCCAAGGCGCTCGGCGAGGCGTGGGAGCGCCAGAAGCGGATGACCAAGCCCGCCGGTGCGCTGGGCATGCTGGAGATCATCTCCGCGCAGCTCAGCGGTCTGTCCCGGATGTGCCCGCCGCCGGTCCCGGAGCCCGCCGCCGTCGCGATCTTCGCCGGTGACCACGGGGTGCACGCGCAGGGCGTCACGGCGTGGCCGCAGGAAGTGACTTCCCAGATGGTCGCCAACTTCCTCGGCGGCGGAGCGGTCTGCAACGCCTTCGCCAACCAGGTCGGGGCCGAGGTCTGCGTCGTCGACGTGGGCGTGGCCGGTGAACTCCCCGCCACCCCCGGACTGCTGCCCCGCAAGGTCCGCGCCGGTACCGCCGACTTCACGACCGGGCCCGCGCTCAGCCGCGATGAGGTGCTGGCCGCGATCGAGGTCGGTATCGAGACCGCCCGCGATCTGGTCGCGGCCGGCAACAAGGGACTGCTCACCGGTGAGATGGGCATCGCCAACACCACCGTGTCGGCCGCTCTGATCTGCGTCTACACCGGTCTGGATCCGGCGGAGGTCACCGGCCGGGGCACCGGAATCAACGACGAGATGCACGCCCGCAAGGTCGATGTCGTGCGCCGCGGCCTGGAATTCCACCACCCGGACCCGACCGACCCGATCGGGGTGCTCGCGGCAGTGGGCGGCCTCGAACACGCCGCGCTGGTCGGGTTCCTGCTCGGCGGCGCCTCACTCCGTACGCCGGTGATCCTCGACGGCGTGAGCGCCGGAGCCGCGGCGCTGGTCGCCCGGGCGATCGCCCCCGAGGCACTGGCCGCGTGCATCGCGGGCCACCGCAGTGCGGAGCCCGGTCATGTGGCCGCGCTCAACAAGCTGGGGCTGCGCCCGCTGGTCGACCTCGACCTCCGGCTGGGCGAAGGCACCGGCGCGTTGCTCGCCCTGCCGGTGGTGCAGAGCGCGGCCAGGGCCATGCACGAAGTGGCCACCTTCGACTCGGCCGGCGTAACCGAGAAGTAGCGGTCGGTCCAGCGGGCCGAGGGCCGGGAACGCCGATTCCCGGTGCCCTCGGCCGCCCGCCGCGCAGCGCGGGAACGTAAAGTGTCCCCAGGGCTGTCAGACCCCGCCCCACCAGCCGCTTCACCGTCGCAGCGGCCCCCACCGCACCCCTCCCCGCCGCGAGGAGCCAGCCACCCCATGGCCGAGCACGTCGAGTACCCCGCCTACCCCGTAGGCCTCCGCCTCTCCGGCCGGCGCGTCGTCGTCATCGGTGGGGGACAGGTCGCGCAGCGCCGGCTGCCCACGCTCATAGCGGCCGGCGGCGACATCGTTCTGGTGTCGCCTTCGGCCACTCCCTCCGTGGAAGCCATGGCCGAGGCGGGCGAGATCCGGTGGGAGCGGCGCGCCTACGCGGACGGCGACCTCGCCGACGCCTGGTACGTGCTGATCGCGACCGGTGACACCGAGGCGAACGAGCGGGCGTCCGCCGAGGCCGAGCGGAACCGGGTCTGGTGCGTACGCAGCGACGACGCCGAGGCCGCCACCGCATGGACGCCGGCCACCGGCCGCAGCGAGGGCGTGACCGTGGCCGTCCTCACCGGCCACGACCCGCGCCGCTCGGCCGCCGTGCGGGACGCGATCGTGGAGGGCCTGCACGACGGCACGCTCGCCGCCCCGCATCACCGCACCCGTACCGACACCGCGAGCGTCGCCCTGGTGGGCGGCGGACCCGGCGACCCGGACCTGATCACGGTGCGCGGCCGCCGGCTGCTGGCCGAGGCCGATGTCGTCATCGCCGACCGGCTCGGTCCGCGCGACCTGCTCGCCGAGTTGCCTCCGCATGTCGAGGTGATCGACGCGGCGAAGATCCCGTACGGGCGCTTCATGCCCCAGGAAGCCATCAACAACGCGCTGATCGAGCACGCCAGGGCGGGCAGGACCGTCGTACGGCTCAAGGGCGGCGATCCTTATGTCTTCGGCCGGGGCATGGAGGAGGCCGAGGCCCTCGCCGAGGCCGGCATCCCGTACACCGTGGTGCCCGGCATCTCCAGTTCCATCAGCGTCCCCGGCGCCGCCGGGATTCCGGTCACCCATCGCGGGGTGGCCCACGAGTTCACCGTGGTCAGCGGGCATGTCGCCCCCGACGACGAGCGTTCGCTGGTTGACTGGCCGGCCCTCGCCACGCTCCGCGGCACCCTGGTCGTCCTGATGGGCGTGGACAAGATCGCAGCCATCGCCAGTGCTCTGATCGAGCACGGAAAGCCCCCGGAGACTCCGGTGGCCCTCGTCCAGGAGGGCACCACGGCGGCTCAGCGGCGGGTCGACGCCACGCTGGCGACCGTGGGCGAAACGGCCAGGTCAGCGGGTGTGCGTCCGCCCGCGGTCATCGTGATCGGCGCCGTCGTCGGCGTGGGACCTTCGCGCCGCCTTCCGTAGCAGGGCCGAAGCACCCCCAGCCGTCTCGGTGCTCAGCCGTTGGCACCTCACCCAGGACAAGGCAGTATCACCCTGTGGCAGATCTCATCCCCGTCGACGACCCCGAAGACCCCCGCCTGCGCGACTACACGGGCCTGACCGACGTTGAACTCCGGCGCAAGCGGGAGCCCGCCGAGGGACTGTTCATCGCCGAGGGCGAGAAGGTCATCCGGCGAGCCCGGCAGGCCGGCTACGAAATGCGCTCGATGCTGCTGTCGGCCAAATGGGTCGACGTGATGCGCGATGTCATCGACGAGGCCCCGGCCCCCGTGTACGCGGTGACCCCGGCGCTCGCCGAGCGGGTGACCGGTTACCACGTGCACCGCGGCGCCCTCGCCTCGATGCAGCGCAAACCGCTGCCGAGCTCGTCCGAGCTGCTGGGGGCGAGTGCGACTCGGCGAGTCGCCGTGTTCGAGGACATCGTCGATCACGCCAACCTGGGGGCTGCCTTCAGGAACGCCGCTGCCCTCGGCGTCGACGCGGTCCTCCTCACCCCGCGCTGTGCCGATCCTCTTTACCGCAGGTCCGTGAAGGTCTCGATGGGGGCCGTCCTGCAAGTGCCGTGGGCTCGCTTGGAGTCCTGGCCGAACGACGTCGAGGTCCTGCGCTCCGCGGGCTTCACGGTCGCCGCACTCTGCCTGAGCGACCGAGCGATCACACTCGATGAACTCGTCGCGCGGAAGGACGAGAAACTCGCCCTGGTCTTCGGCACGGAAGGCGCCGGGTTGGCCCCCGGGACCCTCGCCGTGGTCGACGAGCACGTCCGTATCCCGATGGATGCCGGTGTCGACTCCCTCAACGTGGCAGCCGCCTCGGCGGTGGCCTTCTACGCCACCCGGCCGCGCGTCGCCTGATCCCGCCCATCGGCGGCCCCGGGCCAGACGCGCTCTCGGCCGGACCACACTGCCCCCGCGTCCGCGAAACCGCAGTATGCGCCGCGCTGCTGGACCCCTCCGGCGGAGGTTCCCTCACGCCGGCGCCCACGGTGCCGTATACGGTCGGCCGCCACGGGCCGCCCGCCGGACTGACCGGAGGGCGGTGCTCAGAGCTGCTGCGCCGCCGCGATGCCCACCAGCACGATCAGCGTCACCACGACGAACACGATCAGCCGCTGCCGCAGCATCCGCGGGCTGGGCCCCCGTCGCCGTCCCGACGCGGCCGGACGGGTGCCGGGACGCGTGCCCGGACGGCCGTTCGTCCGACCCGTGGAGCGGTTCGTGCCGCGCGGCGCAGGCGGGCGGGCGCCGCTGCGCGGCGACGCCGGACGGGCGGCCTGCGGCCGTGGGGTCGGCGCGCCTTCCGCGCGCCGCTGGGTGTACTGCTCGGTCTGCGACGGGGCGAGCCGACCCGTCGGCCGGTCCGCCTCCGCGGCGCGGCGCTGCCCGGGCGGCCTGCCCTCCGAGATCCCCTGCGCCTCGCGGGCCGCGATCTCCTTGAGCCGCATGGACAGTTGCAGCGTGCTGGGCCGGTCGTCCGGGTCCTTGGCGAGGCACGCCCTGACCAGCGGGGCGAGTGCGTCGTGCACCTCGTACAGATGAGGCTCCTCGTGCACGACGCGGTAGAGCATCACCTCGGAACTGCCGTGCCCGAAGGGCGAGTCGGCAGTCGCCGCGTAAGCCAGGGTGGCACCCAGCGCGAAGACGTCCGTGGCGGGCGTCACGATGGCGCCCCGCACCTGCTCGGGCGCGAGGAACCCGGGTGAGCCGACCGCCGTACCGACGTGGGTGAGGGTGCTGGCGCCGGTCGCCCAGGCGATGCCGAAGTCGATGATTCTGGGGCCCTTGGGCGAGAGCAGGATGTTCGACGGCTTGAGGTCCCGGTGCACGACTCCGGCCTCATGCACCGCCACCAGGCCCTCGGAGAGCGCCGCGCCGATGGAGGCCACCTCGGCCGCCGACAACGGCCCCTCGTCTGCCACCTTGTCGTGCAGCGAAGGCCCGGGCACGTACTGCGTCGCGAACCACGGGCGGTCGGCTTCGAGATCCGCCGCGACCAGTCGTGCCGTGCAGCCGCCCCTGATCCGCCGGGCGGCGGACACCTCGCGGGCGAAACGCGAGCGGAACTCCTGGTCCTCCGCCAGGTCCGGCCGGATCACCTTGAGCGCCACCCGCTGCCCGCGCCGGTCGGAGCCGAGGTACACCACCCCCATACCGCCCGCGCCCAGCCGTCGGTGAAGCCTGAACGAGCCGACGACACGCGGATCCTCGCGCCGGAGCCGCATCATCGCCATGTCCATCCCCGCTGCCCGGTCCGTCTGACGAGGCACAGCTTACGTACCCTCGGCCCGGCGTGCTCATAGGCCGCGCCCTCGCGGCCCGATGGATTGTCGGCGCCGCGGACCGGAACTGAACAGCGGTCAGAGCAGCGCGGTGCCAGGGCTGCTGCTCCCAGCGGGATGTCAAGGGTCCGGCCCGGAAAGGACATTGGACCGATGAGGGGTCACCGGACGGCGGCCGCAGTGCCCGCCGCAGACGCCCCTTCCAGCCGGGAAACAGAGGCCGTGCGGGTGGGCCGTGGGAGCGGAAGCACGGCCCGCGCAGGGGGCCGGGAAGTGAGCGAAGTCACCATTTCGCCGGCCCCGGAGGGAAAGCGACGGGCAGCAGGACGGGTGTCCCTTCCGGGAAGACCCCAAGACCCGGACACGGGTCTCCACCCAGGGGAGTAGATCTGCAGGCGACGGCTCATCCTCCGGGAGGCCCGGCAATCAGTACGCGGGCATGACGACCGGTGCTGCGAGCGCGCCTAGATTTGAGGTCGAGCGGCGGGTGCAGCACTCGTCCCCCGAGGTCGACATCCGCCGCTCGCCAACTCGACAGACCAACTCGACAGGCCAACTCGACAGGAGAGGGACCATGGCGGCTACGGCATCGCGGACGGTGATCCGCACGCAGGGGCGTAAGGCATTCGCCGCGTTCGGCGTTCGCCGGCCCGGTACCCGCCACCCGCTGGTGGCGACCGCCATGGTCCTCCCCGTCGCGGCTCTGCTCATGGTCGCCTTCGGCGGCTGGCAGGCAGTGGTCACACAGGCGTCGTCCGTGGGCGTGATGCTGGGGCGCTGAGCGGCGCCCCGGGCCCGGGAGAGCGGTCCGGGCCAGGGACATCCGGCCAACAGCCCCGTGGGGACGGGGGTGCGGCGGACGGCAGCGTTTGTCCGGTCAGCTGGGGAGCTGACCGGACATCGCGCTGTTCGGGGCCGTCACGCGGTGCGGTCGGGGGATTCCACGTAGGCTCCCCCCAGCCAACCGATGCGGGAAGCTCCACACGGGGAAGTACCGCGCAGAGCGCTCCGCGGGTCATACTCCCGCGAGTCAAGCGCACCGGACCCCCGGAGGAGACCGTGGCCGATTCCGCTCTCGTCCGTACCCTGACCGCCGCCGCCGAGCGCGCCGCGCACCCACCGGGGTGCCTGCCAGGTCGTCCCCCGGGACACTCGCCCTGCTCCGGCTGCGGGGCAGGCCCCGCCGTCCTCGCGGACCGCCCGGACGGCGCAGTGGTGCGGCACGGCAACGCCGTGGCGAAAGCGCATGCACCTGACGCGGAACCCGCCGCCCTCGCGGTGCGGGTGGCCGTCGCCGCGCATCACGCCCTCGCCGGCATCCTGCTGCCCCCGCTGGCGTGCCCCACCCCGGGCGGCTCCCGGCCGGTGACCGCCTGGCCGTACGGCACGCCCGTCGATCCGGCCGCGCCCGATGCCGCGCCCTGGGAAGAGGCGGCCGTGCTGCTCGCCCGGCTGCACACGGTGGCGCCCGGCGCGCTGCCGGGCCCGCTGCCGCCGATGCGTGGCCCCGCGAAGGCGGCCCGCGCCCTGGCCCGGATGCGAGCGGCGCTGCCCGCCCCGAACACGGCCGAACCGGTACTGGCCGCCTGGCGGAACCTTCCCGGCTGGGCCCGCGACGAGAGCCCCGTACCGCTGTCCCGGTCCGGCCGGCTCTGCCATGGTGATCTGCACCTGGGCCAGCTCGTCAGACACCCGGCACCGGACGGTCCCTGGCTACTGATCGACATCGACGACCTCGGGGTCGGTGACCCGGCCTGGGACCTGGCCCGCCCCGCCGCCTGGTACGCGGCGGGTCTGCTCTCCCCGGACGTCTGGACCCGGTTCCTGGCCGCCTACCGAGGGGCCGGCGGCCCTGCGGTACGCCCCACCGGCGATCCCTGGCCCGAACTCGACGTCCCGGCGCGGGCGCTGACCGTGCAGACCGCCGCCCTGGCCCTGGCCAAGTCCGCCGCAGCCGACCGGCCACTCGACGACGCCGAGCAGATCATGCTGGACTCGTGTTCCCGAATCGCCGCACTCCCGGCCGAGTTGGCGTGCGAGCCGTCATCGTAGGGTGAACACGTCCGAACCGACGGCGAGGAGTTGAGCCGAGCATGCAGTGTCCCAAATGCCATGCACCGATGCACACGTACAACCGCAATGGCGTCCAGATCGAACAGTGCAGCGGCTGCCGGGGGATCTTTCTCGATTACGGCGAGCTCGAGTCGCTGACCCGTCTCGAGTCCCAGTGGGGACAGCAGGTCCCGCCCGCACCACCGGCGCCGCAGGCATATCCGGCCGCCCCGCAGGCTCCGGTCTGGGGCGCCCCGCAGCAGCACGGCGGCGGCCACTACGGCGGGCACGGCGGCCATCACGGTCATCACAACAGGGGGTTCGGCCACATGCTCTTCTCCTCCTGACCGGAGGAACGGACGAAGCCCCCGGCCGTGGAAACGGCCGGGGGCTTCGGTGTCCGTGCGCGATACTGGGATTGAACCAGTGACCTCTTCCGTGTCAGGGAAGCGCTCTCCCGCTGAGCTAATCGCGCGGGTGTTGATCTTCGATCTGTCGTCACTACTGCGTGCGCGATACTGGGATTGAACCAGTGACCTCTTCCGTGTCAGGGAAGCGCTCTCCCGCTGAGCTAATCGCGCGGGACGGACACCCAGCCGTAGCGGGGGATCCAGTGGACGATACTGGGATTGAACCAGTGACCTCTTCCGTGTCAGGGAAGCGCTCTCCCGCTGAGCTAATCGTCCTTGGAGGTGGAGACGGGATTTGAACCCGTGTAGACGGCTTTGCAGGCCGTTGCCTCGCCTCTCGGCCACTCCACCAGGAGTGAGTACGGGGGTCGGGAAGATCCCCACATCGAGCGGACGACGAGATTCGAACTCGCGACCCTCACCTTGGCAAGGTGATGCTCTACCAACTGAGCCACGTCCGCTTGTTTCCGGGGCCACTCGCGCGTCCCGGCGACGTGGTGAACTCTAGCGGATTCCCGGGCCAGTACAAAAACGCGTTTCCGCAGCGTGCTGCGGTGCGTTCGCTCCGGAGTCGGCTGTCGGCGGCCGGTCCTAGACTCGTCACCGTGCCCCACCTCGATCCTTTGGCCCGCTTCGGCCGCCGAGTCGCCTCCGACCTGCGCGATGTCACCGACGACCCGGCAGCCCTCGACTCGTCCGGTTTCTGGGCGGTGACCGCCGACTTCGAGGGCCGACTGGTCTGCGCCAGGTTCGGGGACGTCCGTACGGAACCGGTGCCCGCCGCGGTCCCGGGCCGCTGGCGGGGCCCCGCAGCCGGTGACTGGACGTCCTCGCTCGACCGTGCGGCGTACACCAAGGGCGTCCGGCGCATCCGGGACCACGTGGCGGCCGGTGACGTCTACCAGGTCAACCTCTGCCGGGTGCTCTCCGCACCGCTGCCCGCCCCGGCCACCGCCGACATCGACGCACTCACCTCGCTGCTCGCCACCGGCAACCCCGGCGCGTACGGTGGGACGATACGGCTCCCGGCGCACGGTGTGGAGATCGCCACCGCGTCCCCCGAGCTCTACCTGCGCAGGACCGGCCGGACCGTCGAATCCGGACCGATCAAGGGAACCGCGCGCACCCCCGGGGACCTCCTGGAGAAGGACCGCGCGGAGAACGTGATGATCGTGGACCTGGTGCGGAACGATCTCGGCCGGGTCTGCGCCGGCGGTTCGGTCACCGTGCCGCAGCTCTGCGGGATCGAGCCCTACCCCGGACTGGTCCACCTGGTGTCCACGGTCCGCGGTGAACTGGCCGCCGGCGCCGGCTGGCCGGAGCTGCTCGTTGCCACCTTCCCGCCCGGCTCGGTGACCGGGGCGCCGAAGGCGAGCGCCCTGCGGATCATCGAGGAACTGGAGCCCGCGCAGCGCGGACCCTACTGTGGAGGTATCGGCTGGGTCGACGCCGACCGGGGCACCGCGGAACTGGCGGTCGGCATCCGGACGTTCTGGATCGACCGCGCCGCCGACGGCGGCCCCGCACTGCGCTTCGGCGCGGGCGCCGGCATCACCTGGGGCTCCGACCCCGAGGGTGAATGGGACGAGACCGAGCTGAAGGCGTCCCGGCTGCTCGCGATAGCGTCGGGCGCGAACGAGGCGATCGGAAGGACCACCCCATGAACATCTGGGTCAACGGCGGGCTGCAGGACGCCGACACCGCGCTGGTGTCCGTTCTCGATCACGGTCTGACCGTGGGAGACGGCATCTTCGAGACCGTCAAGGCGACCGGCGGGCGCACCTTCGCGCTGACCCGTCACCTGGACCGGCTGACCCGCTCCGCGCGGGGCCTCGGACTGCCCGACCCGGACCTCGACGAGGTGCGGCGCGCCTGCGCGGTGGTCCTGGACGCCAACCCGATGCCGCTGGGCCGGCTGCGGATCACCTACACCGGCGGGCTCTCGCCCCTGGGATCCGACCGCGGCGACGCGGGTCCCACGCTGGTCGTCGCGGTCGGCGAGACGGTGCGCCGCCCGGACACCACCGCCGCGGTGACGGTGCCGTGGACGCGCAACGAACGCGGTGCGGTGACCGGCCTCAAGACCACCTCGTACGCCGAGAACGTCGTCGCGCTCGCCCGAGCACACGCCGACGGCGCCACCGAGGCGCTGTTCGCCAACACCGTGGGCCGGCTCTGTGAGGGCACCGGCTCCAACGTCTTCGTGGCCATCGACGGCGAACTGCACACCCCGCCGCTGACCTCCGGCTGCCTGGCCGGGATCACCCGCGCCCTGACCCTCGAATGGACCGGCGCCCGCGAAAGCGATCTGCTGCTGGACGTCCTGGAGCGCGCCGACGAGATCTTTCTGACCTCCACCCTGCGCGATGTGCAGGCCGTCCACCGGATCGACGGACGGGAACTCAGCGAATCGCCGGGCCCGGTGGCCGCGAAGGCCATGCGGATCTGGGACGAGCGCGCTGCGGATGACCTGGACCCGTAAATCGAGATGACGGGGCGGCACAAGCTGGGTAGAACTCCCTGGTGACCACCACCCTGCGGCCGACCGGGCCGCTCCAGCAGGGCGCCGACGGCGCGAAGACACGTGCGTATCAGGTCTGCGTGAACAGCCGCCCGGTGGGCGCGGTGGAACTCCGCACGGACCCCTCCTTCGGCTCGCGCTGGGGCGTCATCGCCGGTCTGCGGATCGACGAGCCGGACCGCGGCCGTGGTCGGGGCACGGTCGCCGCGCTCGCCGCCGAGGAGGTGCTGCGCGGTTGGGGCTGCGCCCATGTGCGCGGCTCGGTGCCGGCCGAGGAGACCGCCGCTCTGCGGATGGCCGCCGCACTCGGCTACACCGAACGCAGCAGACACATGCTCAAGGAACTGCCCCAACAGCCGCCCGCGCTCCCCGCGGGCGTCGACTACCGGGGCATGCGCGAGGACGAGTTCGCGCGCTGGCGGGCCGAGGCAGTCCTCAGCTACGCGCAGGTCTGGATCGACCGGGGGGTCCCGGAGGCCGACGCACGTGCCAAGTCCGAGGCCGATCACCGTACGAACCTCCCCGACGGTCTCGCCACCGCGGGCACCACGTTCGACGTCCTCGTGGTCGACGGGCAGGTGGTGGGGCACGTCTGGGTCGCGGGGACGGAAGTACGCCCCGGTGAACAGGGCACCTTCGTCTTCGACGTCGAGGTCGCCGAGGAACACCGCGGCCGCGGCCACGGCCGTTCCCTGATGCGGGTGGCCGAGCGCGAGGCGCTTGCGGCCGGGGCACGGCTGATCAAGCTGAACGTCTTCGCCGACAACACCCCGGCCGTCCGGCTGTACGAGTCGCTCGGGTACCGGGCCATCCAGCGGCACTACGCGAAGCCGCTGCTCTAGGTCCGATCTAAAGGCCGGCGTCGGAGCCGGGGGCCGCACCCGTACCGGCGTCGGTGGCGAGCAGCCGGTCGGTGATCTCCTCCATGCGCTCCCGGAGTCCCTGCTGGCTCTTGCCCCCGTCGAGCCGCTCCCCGCCGATGACATAGGTGGGCGTGCCCGTGACCCCGATCGCCTGGCCCTCGGCCTGGTCGGCGTCGACGGTCAGCAGGTGCCTGCCGTCGATCAGGGCGGTGTCGAACTCGTCGCTATCGAGGCCCAGCTCCCCGGCGGCCTGGAGCAGGACCGGCTCACCCTTGGCCGCGAGCTCCGCGGTGCGAGCGAGTACGGCTTCCGTGTACGGCCAGCCCTTCCCCTGCTCGAACGCCTCCTCGGCGGCCTGAGCGGCGGCGTAGGCATGCCGGTGCTTGTCGAGGGGGAAGTGCCGCAGCCGCACGTCGAGCCGGTCGCCGTAGCGGGCGCGCAGCGCGCGCAGGTCGTCGAGGGCACTGCGGCAGTCGGGGCACTGCAGCTCGCACCAGACGTCCAGGACGACGGGGCGCGCGGGGGAGGAGTCGCTCATGCGGTCAGTCTCCCAGCAGCGCGGCCGGGGGCCCAACCCGGACCCGACAGGAACGGGACCTGAGGAGGATCCGCCCCGGAGATGTCCCTGAGGTGCTACCGGATCGTGGCCCGGGTGCCGTACTCAGGTGCAGGATGGAGGGAAGCACCCACGGCAGGAGGAGACCGGATGATTGCCGAGACCGTCTGTTCCGCGGTGTCCGCGGCAGGGCTGGGCATCGCAGCGATCACGGCGTACCGCAAGCGTTTCCTGTCGGCCACCCGTATCGCCGCCTACTCCCTGGTGCCGGTGGGGCTGGTACTCACGGGTGTGGTCGGCTGGGTGGCCGGCATGGTCTTCAAGCCGTCGGTCTGGCTGGGCTTCGGACTGCTCGGGGTCGCCTGGCTGCTCTTCGTCGTCACCCGAGCCGTCGAGCGCCGCTCCGGCAGCACCCGTAAGGAACGCAAGGCGGCCAAGGAGGCACAGCGCGACGCGGTGGCTCCCGCCGCTTCTGCGCCTTCGCTGCCGGGTCGTGCCACAGCGCCGAAGCCGCAGACCCAGGACGAGCCCAGGACCGCCGCGACGACGGACGACTTCACCGATGTCGAGGCGATCCTGAAGAAGCACGGGATCTGACGGGGCTGCTCAGGCCCCCCAACCGGCTTGCGTGCCACCCACGCGCTCGGCAGCGATGCGCTCCTGCCGCCCCGACGCCAGATAGGCGGAGAACGGGTCGGGGCGCAAGCCCTGCTCCTCGCGGAGCCCGGCGAGGAGCGGGCGGACGTCGGTGTTGTACGCGTCCATCAGTACGGCGTTCGCACCGAGCACGTCGCCGGAGCGCTGGGCCGCGGCGAGCGCCGCCGCATCGATCGTGAGAGCCTTCGCGGTGGCCTCCTGGACGTTCATCACCGACCGGATCATGGCCGGCACCTTGGCCTCGATGTTGTGGCACTGATCGAGCATGAAGTCGACCTGTGCGCCGGGTTCCAGACCGCCGTTGACGACCACCTCGTGCATGATCCGGAACAGCTGGAACGGGTCGGCTGCCCCGGCCATCAGGTCGTCGTCCGCGTAGAAACGCGAGTTGAAATCGAAGGCCCCGAGCTTTCCCTCGCGCAGCAGCAGGGCGACGATGAACTCGATGTTGGTGCCCGGTGCGTGGTGGCCGGTGTCCACCACGACCTTCGCCTTCGGGCCGAGCTTGAGGCAGTGGGCGTAAGCCGTGCCCCAGTCGGGGACGTCCGTGGCGTAGAAGGCGGGCTCGAAGAGCTTGTACTCGAGCAGCATGCGCTGGTCGCCGCCGAGCCGTTCGTACACCACGGCCAGGGCCTCGGCGAGGCGGTCCTGGCGCGTCGCCACATCGTCCTGGCCCGGGTAGTTGGTGCCGTCCGAGAACCACAGCTTCAGATCCGACGATCCGGTGGCGTCCATGATGTCGACGCACTCCAACAGAAGCGCGAGCGCTTTGCGGCGCACGGCGGGGTCGGGATGCGTCACCGATCCCAGTTTGAAGTCGTCGTCCTGGAAGACATTCGCGTTGATGGCGCCGAGCGTCAGCCCCAGCTTCCCGGCGTGCGAAGCCAGCGCGCCGTAGTCGTCGACCCGGTCCCACGGGATGTGCAGCGAAACCCGGGGCGCCACTCCGGTGAAGGCGTGCACCTGTGCCGCGTCGTCCAGCTTCTCGAACGGATCCCGGGGGACGCCCGACTGTGCGAACACCTTGAACCGGGTGCCGGAGTTCCCGTAGCCCCAGGACGGAGTCTCGATGGCCTGCGATGTGAGCGCGGCTCGCACGGCCGAGGATCCGGGCATGGCTCAACCCCTTGGGTGAATCGATTCATTAAACGGCAAGCTAGCGGCGGTAACCGGCCCAGTCAACCCTTGCACTGACATTCGCCGTACGCATGTCCCGCAGCCCGCGACATCCAGCGAACTCCCCATGAACACATGCGTGTTGGCCGGCGAAATCGTCCTCCGCTGCGTCATCATCGGGCCGAGATGCTCGATACCTCGCGGGACGATGTCGCCGCCCCCACCCCTGCCCCTGAGCCGCGTGGCTGCCTCTTCGCGCTCTCCCAGCCACCCCTCATGATCTTTCTCGGGGTGATCGGCTGCCTGCTGCTGATGGCGGCCGTGCACGATCTCTTTCTGCTGTGACTCCTCCTGCTGTGACTCTTTCCGCGGTGGCTCGGCCACCTTCTGCTGGGCGCCGCCGCGTCAGTTCGTGGCCGCCTTGCGCCGGGCCCGGTAGGCGGCGACGTGCAGCCGGTTGCCGCAGGTGCGGCTGTCGCAGTAGCGCCGGGAGCGGTTGCGCGAGAGGTCGACGAAGGCATGCCCGCAGTCCGGTGCTTCGCAGCGGCGCAGCCGCTCCTGCTCGCCCGCCACAACGATGAAGGCCAGCGCCATGCCGCCGTCGGCGGCCAGGTGGTCGGCGATCGAGGCACCGGGGGCGAAGTAGTGGACGTGCCAGTCGTAGCCGTCGTGGTCGGTGAGCTGCGGGGTGGTGCCCGCCGAGGCCACCAGCCCGTTGACGAGCTCGGCCGCGGTACGGGGGTCGGGCGCCGCGAACACGTCGGCGAACCGCTGCCGGACCGCCAGCACGGCTTTCCTGTCCTCTTCCCCGAGGCTGCCGACTCCGCTGACCGAATACTGCTGGACGAACGCGTACAGCCCGGCGACGTCGGCGAGTGGATCGGCGTCCCCGCTCTCCTCGGGAGTGGTGTTCACCAGACCGACTACCGCGTCGAGGGCGATCCGGGTGTCGTGGGGGATCAGCACCATGCGCTCCCTGGCCGGCGGCGGGCCGGCGCCCGCCGATGCTGGCCGACTCTAGTCGCTCGGCCGGCCGGGACCCAGGCATGGCCCGGCTGCCGGAGCGGAGAGGTGCGACGGGTGGAGCGCAGCGAACGCCGCCCCGCGATGGATTCGACGGGAGCGACGCTCGGCATCTGCCCTATGTGATTGTGCGCGGCGCCGTCGCCCCGAGTCGGACGGCGCCGGGCGTCTCGCAGTCTGGCTCAGCTTTCGGCCAGGATGTGTGAGAGCTCGGTGTCAAGGTCGAAGTGACGGTGTTCCGTACCGGGTGGCACGGCGGCGTCGGTCCGCTTCAGGAACGACTCCAGGGCCCTCGCTGGGGCTTCGAGCAGGGCTTCGCCCTCCGGAGAGCTCAGGGCGATGCAGACGACGCCCTGACCGTGGCTGCGGGACGGCCAGACTCGGACGTCACCGGTGCCGGTGGGCCTGTGCAGCCCCTCGGCGAGGAGATCGCGGGCGAAGACCCACTCCACGGTCTCCTCGGCTCCGGTATGGAAGGTGGCATGCACGGCATACGGATCGGCCGTGTCATACCGCAGGCCCGCGGGTACAGGCAGTGATGACTCGCTCGACACAACGAGGCGCAGGTGCAGCTCGCAGCTGACCGTGGTGTTCATAAGCGCCAGGGCCTTTCGCTCAGTGTGCGCTCGGGGATTCGCACGTCGGCGAAATCGACATGCCACCTACGGTGCCGTTGTAAACCCCTCTGACCGTTTTGTGGCCCTTCAGGTCCCTCGTACGGCGGAACGTTGCTTGACGCCATTAGGCCATTGCGGTGAAGCGATGTGAGTCGCTGCTCGGCCCGGCCGGTCGGGTAGGTTGGGAGGTATGGGTACGCAGAGTGACCGGCGGGACGAGTCCGCCTCCGAGCCGGCGCTCGGCTCCCGGGCGCCCGCGTTCGTCAAGGCGTCCAGAGCGCTCCATCTGAGCTGGCAGGTCGGCGTGTTCCTGCTGGGCCTCGCCGTGGTCGCCGGGGGCGTGGTGCTGCTGCCGCTGCCGGGCCCCGGCTGGGTGGTGATCTTCGGCGGTATGGCGATCTGGGCGACCGAGTTCGTCTGGGCCCAACTGGTGCTCCGCTGGACGAAGCGGAAGGTCACCGAGGCTGCGCAGAAGGCGCTCGACCCCAAGGTGCGCCGCCGGAACCTCGTGCTGACGTCGATCGGGCTGGTGATCGTGGCGGTGCTGGTGGCTGTCTACGTCCGGCAGTTCGGATTCGTCATGCCGTGGAAGATCAACCACTGATCCCGGGGTGGTCCGGGGCGGCCTCGCCCATGCGGTAATGTTTGTTCCACGCCCGGGCGATTAGCTCAGTGGGAGAGCGCTTCGTTCACACCGAAGAGGTCACTGGTTCGAACCCAGTATCGCCCACCGCCCGGACCGATGGCCCGGAGGCTTCCCGCCTCCGGGCCATCGGCATTTTCCTGGGCCGACATCGAATCGCTTCGAGGATTTTCGTCCGAACTGTTGACGGCTTCGCCCGGGCTTTCTACCTTGTCCCGCAAGCGCTTTCCTAAAACGTTTCAAAATTTGCGGAGGCCGAACTGTGCACACGACTGGGAGTGTTGACCGCCGTAGCCTGCTGAGAGCGGCCGGCGCGTCCGTGGCCGCGCTCGGCCTGACGGCCGCCGGGTGCGGCGCGGGCGATGGATCCGGCGGCGGCACGGTCACGCTGCGGTATGCGTGGTGGGGGGCGGACGATCGGGCCAAGAAGATCAACCGGACCATCGCGCTCTTCGAGAAGCGATACCCGAAGATCAAGATCAAGACCGACTTCCAGCCCTACGCCGACTTCTGGACCAAGTTCCAGACCCAGGCGTCCGGCGGCAATCCGCCGGACGTCTTCCAGAACGCCATCGGCTTCCTGCGCAAGTACAACGACAAGCACGTGCTGCTCGATCTCAAGCAGCAGGTGAGCGCGGGCCATCTGAGCATGGCCGGCTTCCGGGCCGGGCTGGCGAAGTTCGGCGAGGTCGACGGCAAGCTCCTCGGCGTGCCCGTGGGTTCGAACTCGATGGCGCTGGTGATCGACAAGGACGCGTACCGGAAGGCCGGGATCACCCCGGAGCTCGGCTGGACCTGGAACGACTACTACGCGGGCCTCAAGAAGATCCGTGACACCCAGCACATCGGTGGTGACTCGGGGCCGATGGGGATCATGTACGTCTACGACCTGGTGCTGCGGCAGGCCGGCAAGGCGTTCTTCACGGACAAACAGCTGGGCTTCACCGAGGCGGACCTCACCGAGTGGTGGACCAAGGGCCTCGACGGAGTGAAGTCCGGGATCTACGCCGACCCGAAGAAGATCGAGCAGGTCAAGCCCAAGGCGGGCCTCTCGGCCGGGCTTTCGGGCGGGGAGTTCACCTGGGACAACTTCTCGGTGCGCTACACCGCCGAGGGCAAGGGAAACTACGGCCTGGCCCCCATCCCGTCGACGGACGGAAAAACCACCGGTCAGTACCTCGGTTCCCTGATGCTCAGCGGGTCGGCGCGGACCAGGCACCCCGCGGAAGTGGCCCAGTTCATCAACTTCATGGTCCACGACCCGGAGGTCGGCAGGATCATGGGCTTCGACCGGGGCGTTCCCGCGACGACCGCACAGTTCAATGCGTTCAAGCCGACGGACACCGTCTCGCAGGGCATCTCCGCCTACGAGACGCAGATCGCCGACGCCGGGATCCTGCAGACCATCACGCCGCACCCGGCGGGCGCCGACACCTGCGAGGCCGCCTTCCTGCGCATCGGCACCGACGTGAGTCTGCAGACCACGTCGGTGGCCAAGGCCGTCACGCAGTTCTTCTCCGAAGCAAAGACCGCGCTGGCGTCGTGAGGGGGTCTGCGGTGGCGCATGTCGAGGAGGCCGGGCCGAAGAGGTCCGTCAGGAGCCCCGGCACCCGATCCGGCCCGGGGGCCGACGGCCCGGGCACCCCCGGGAGCGGGGGCCGGGGCCCGGGCCGGGGCCGGCGGGAGAATCTGGCCGGCTATCTCTTCCTCGCCCCGTGGGTGGCCGGCCTGCTGATTCTCACCGCGGGGCCGATGCTCGTATCGCTCTACCTGTCGTTCACCGACTACGACCTCTTCGACGCTCCGAAGTGGATCGGCCTGCACAACTTCGCCGAGATGTTCGGTGATCCGCGCTGGCAGAAGTCGGTCCGGGTGACGTTGCAGTACGTGGCCGTCGGCACGCCCCTGAAGTTGCTGCTGGCGCTCGGGGTGGCCCTGCTGCTCCATCAGAACCGCCGGGGGCAGGCCTTCTACCGGGCCGCCTTCTACACCCCCTCGCTGATCGGCGCGAGTGTGTCCATCGCCATCGTGTGGCGGGCGCTCTTCTCGGACGGCAGCGTCGTCGACCGGGTGCAGCAGCTCTTCGGTATCCACGCCGGCGGCTGGATCAGCAACCCGGAGTGGAAGATCTACTCCCTGGTGCTGCTCACGGTATGGCAGTTCGGCGCCCCGATGGTGATCTTCCTCGCGGGGCTGAAGCAGGTGCCCCGCGAACTCTACGAGGCGGCCGAGGTCGACGGCGCGGGCACCTGGCGGAGGTTCTGGAGCATCACCCTGCCGATGATCTCCCCGGTGCTCTTCTTCAATCTGCTGCTGGAGACCATCCACTCCTTCCAGATCTTCGGCTCGGCCTACATCCTCGGCAGCGCCGGCTCCAGCTGCGGTCCTGCCGACTCCGTCCTCGTCTACACCTGTTACCTCTACGACCAGGGCTTCGCCGGCGGCCGGATGGGCTTCGCCTCCGCCATGGCGTGGGTGCTGCTGGTCACCGTCGGGCTGGTGACGGCGGTCCTGTTCTGGTCCCAGAAACGCTGGGTGTACTACGAGGAGGCGAGCCGGTGACGACAACGACCGTGCGCAGTGGCCACCGCAGGACGAGCGCCGGCTCACTGGCCTGGCACATCGGGGCGCTGGCGATCCTGGCCGTGGTGCTCTATCCGGCGGTCTGGGTGATCGGCGGCTCGCTGAAACCCAGCGACCGGATCGTCGGGAGCCTGGACCTGTTCCCCACCGATCCGATCACCAGGAACTACAGCCGGCTCGCCGAGGGCATCGCGGACATCCCGATCTCCACGTTCTTCGTCAACTCCCTCTTCCTTGCCGTCGGTTCGGTGATCGGCGTGCTGATCTCCTGCTCCCTGGCGGCCTACGCGTTCGCCAGGATCAAGTTCGCCGGGCGCAACGCGCTGTTCGCCGTCATGATCGGCACGCTGCTGCTGCCGTACCACGTCCTGCTGATCCCGCAGTACGTGCTGTTCCAGAAGCTGTCCCTGATCAACACCTACACTCCGCTGCTGCTGGGCAAGTATCTGGCCACGGACGCCTTCTTCGTCTTTCTGATGATGCAGTTCATGCGGAACCTGCCGCGGGAACTGGACGAGGCGGCCCGGCTCGACGGCTGCGGGCACCTGCGGATCTACTGGTCGATCGTGCTGCCGCTGTGCAGGCCGGCCCTGATCACCAGCGCGATCTTCACCTTCATCAACTCCTGGAACGACTTCCTCGGGCCGCTGATCTATCTCAACGAGCCCGACAAGTACACCGTTTCGATGGGTCTGAAGATGTTCGTCGACCAGGACGCCGTCGCGGACTACGGCGGGATGGTGGCCATGTCGATGGTGGCTCTGCTACCAGTGCTGGCGTTCTTCGTGGCCTTCCAGCGCTATCTGGTCGACGGCATGGCGACCTCGGGACTGAAGGGCTGACGGCGTGGTGAATCCGACGCGTACGGCACGGCGGGCGAAGCAGGCCGGTCGCCGCGCCCGGCACCACGAGACCGTCCTGCACTCGCGTTTCGCGATCTTCGCCGAATCGCTGCTCACCGGTGTCTGGCTGGCGGTCGCCGCGCTGCCTCTGGTCACCCTCCTTCCGGCGTTCGCCGCCGGCTGTGCCCATCTGCGGCGCCACCTGGAGAGCCGGCCCAGCGGCTGGCGGGAGTTCGCCGCCGATGTACGGGAAGCGGCGCGCAGCGGCCGGCGCTTCTCGCTGCTGTGGTGGGCGGTGATCGCCCTGCTCGTCTTCGACTGGCGAGTGGCCCGCTCGGGGCTGCTGCCCGGCGGTCCGCTGCTGATCGCCGTCGCGGCGCTCGGCCTGCCGGCGGTCGCCGTCGCCGGGCTGCGCACGGCGGCGGCCTGGCGGCCCGGCCGTCCCTGGCGGCTCGTGCGGACCGTTGATCTCGGGGGGTCCCTGCTGCTCGTCGGGGGGTTCGCCGCGGTCGCGGCCTCTGCCTGGCAGGTCCCGCCGCTCGCCGTCCCGGCCGTCGGCTGTCTCGCGGCGGCGGCCGTGGCTCTGGAACGGCGCGCTGCTCTGCGCTGACCCGCCACGGCCGCCGGGTTGGCCCGGATTCGTCCGTGCTTGCCCGGGGCCGTACAGCACGATCTCACAGACTGTCATGCACCTGACCTGCGTACCTGACCTTCATGAGTGGAGTCCCGATGTCCCCGATTCCCCGGCGTCACGTCCTCAAGGCAGCAGTCCTGGCCGGTGCGGCCACCCCGTTCTCCTGGGTACTCGGCGGTGCCGGCACGGCGACCGCAGCAGTGCGGTCCGCTGACGGCCCGGTCGACATCACCTGGCTGGAGGAGGGCGGGCTCGGCGCCGCCCCGGGCAGTACCTTCGGCGTCCCCTGGCCCAAGGGGCAGTACGGCAAGGACCAGACCTTCGCCCTCGCCACCGCCGACGGCAAGCAGCTCCCCGTACAGACCTGGACCACCGCGACCTGGCCCGACGGATCCCTCAAGTGGACCGCGCACGCGGCCGCCGAAGGCCTGGCGGGAGACAAGAGCTATCGGCTCACCCCGGGCGGCACGGCCGCCGCGCCCGCGAAGGAGGTGACGGTCAGTGAGAAGGGCGGCCGCATCACCGTGCGCACCGGGGTCATCGAGGCCGTCATCGCGCACAACGGCCACCGGCTCATCGATTCGCTGACCCGCGGCGGCACCGAGATCGCGTCGAACGGCCGGCTCGTACTGCTGCGACAGGGCGAGTTCGACGACGACGATCAGGGCAACGCCCGGTGGGAGCGGTTCGACGGCGAGATCACCGGGGCCACCGTCGAACAGCGCGGCCCGGTGCGCGCGGTGATCCGGATCGACGGCAAACACCGCAAGGGGAGCCGCCGTTGGCTGCCCTTCTCGGTGCGCCTCTACTTCTACGCGGGCGCCGATTCCTTCCGCATGGTGCACACCGTCACCTTCGACGGCGAGCAGACCCCCGGCCGCTCATCCGGCGACTTCATCCGCGGCCTCGGTGTCCGGTTCAGCGTTCCGATGCGCGACGAAGCCTACGACCGGCACATCCGTATCGGCGGTGACGACGCCGGGATGCTGCGCGAGGCGGTCAAGGGCATCACGGGGCTCCGCCGGGATCCGGGCGCCGCCGTACAGGCCGCGCAGTTCGCGGGCGAGAAGCTGCCCGACCCGGCCACCTGGGACCAGCGCGTCACCACCCGGCTGCCGCTCATCCCCACCTGGGGCGACTACACCCTGAGCCAGCTGTCCGCGGACGGCTTCACCCTGCGCAAGCGCACCACCGGGGGTCACGGCTGGATCCCGGCGGGCGGCGGCCGGCGCGCATCCGGTTTCGGATACGTCGGCGGGGCGAGCGGCGGACTCTCCTTCGGGCTGCGCGACTTCTGGCAGAAACACCCCGCCCAGCTCGACATCCGCGGTGCCCACACCGACCGGGCCGACGTCACCCTCTGGCTCTGGTCGCCGGAGGCGCAGCCGATGGATCTGCGGTTCTACCACGACGGCATGGGCCAGGACACCTACGCCAAGCAACTGGAGGGACTGGAGATCACCTACGAGGACTACGAGCCGGAGTTCGGCACCCCGTACGGCATCGCCAGGACCAGCGAACTCGTCTTCTGGGCCAATGGATCGACGCCGTCGGCCGAGGTACTCGCCCAGCAGGCCGAAGTCGTGCGTACGCTGCCCCAGCTGGTCGCGCCGCCCGCCCAGTCCATCGCGGCGAAGGTCTTCGGCGGACTCTTCTCCGAGCCCGACCGCTCCACACCCGCCAAGGCGAAGATCGAGGACCATCTGGACTTCCTCTTCACCTACTACCGCGACCAGGTGGAGATGCGCCGCTGGTACGGCTTCTGGGACTACGGAGACTTCATGCACTCCTACGACCCGGCCCGCCACCAGTGGCGCTACGACGTCGGCGGCTACGCCTGGGACAACTCCGAACTGTCGCCCGACATCTGGCTCTGGTACGCCTACCTGCGCTCCGGGCGCGCCGACATCTTCCGCTTCGCCGAGGCGCTCACCCGGCACACCGGTGAGGTGGACGTCTACCACCTCGGTCAGTGGGCCGGCCTCGGTACCCGGCACGGGGTCCAGCACTTCGCCGACAGCGCGAAGCAGCAGCGGATCGCCAACACCACCTACCGGCGCTTCTACTACTTCCTCACCGCCGACGAGCGGGTGGGCGACCTGATGCACGCCAATGTCGACTCGGACGAGACCTTCATGGTCCTCGACCCGCAGCGCAAGGTCCGCACCGATCCCTACACCCCCGACCGGAACGCACTGTCCATCGGCTTCGGTACCGACTGGAGCGGCCTCGTCTCGGCCTGGCTCACCGAGTGGGAGCGCGGCGGACCCGAGGCGGAGAAGGCCAAGGCCCGGGTGCTCTCCACCATGGAGACCATCGCCGCCCAGCCCAACGGCTTCGTTCAGGGCAGCGGGCTGTACGACCTGGACACCGGGAAGTTCGCCGTGGCCGACAAGCCCGTCGTCTCGGTCTCGCACCTCTCGGCGGTCTTCGGCCTCAACGAACTCTGCGCCGAACTCATCGACAGCGTGGACATGCCGAAGTTCAAGGAGGCATACCTCGACTACTGCCGTTACTTCAACGCAACCAAGGCCGAACAAGCAGCCCGGTACGGCTCGAACTTCGGCACGCTGCTGCTCTTCCAAGGCCATTCGCGGCTGGATGCCTACGCCGCCGTGCAGACCGGCGACCCCAAGCTGACGGCCCGCGCTTGGCAGAAGTTCTACAACAGCGACGGATACAAGGAGTCCGCGCCCTGGACCACCGAGAAGGTCACCGGCCCGGTCACCCTGGTGCCGGGCAGCGAGGCGAACTGGGTCTACACCAACGACACCTCGTTGTACGGCCTGGCGGCGATCGAGAACCTGGCACTTCTCGGGGACAAGATGCCCAGCTGAGCACTACCGTCCGCGGGGACCGGCCGGTCAGCGCATCCGCGCCAGCCGGTCCCGCAGTCGGCGTGCGTCCCGCAGCCGTTGTTCGTACGTCGCGCCGACCGCCAGCAGCAGGAGGCCCGCGACCGCCGGCGGCAGCCAGCGGGGGAGCACGCCGACCACCTGAACGATGTACGGCGCCAACTCGTGCAGAGCGTCCAGGGCGAGCACCACCCCGCCCAGGGCGAGCAGGGCCTGCAGCCGCAGCCGCGCGCCGGTCAGCGTGACGGTCAGCGCCGCGGCGCCCAGCAGCAGAGGACGCAGCCAGTGCGGGTCGCCCCACGTCGCGAGCAGACTCGGCAGCAGCGTCGCCGCCAGCCCCGGTCCGTACGCCGTCCACGACGAGGCCCGCGGATCGCGGCGGCGGCGCAGCAGACCGGCCGCCAGCGCGGGGATCGTGGCCGGCAGGGTGTACGCCTCGGGGGCGGAGACCCCGGACGCCGCGAGACGCACCCAGGTGGCCAGCACGAAGAGCACGGTCGCCGCGTAGCCGACGGCGCGCCGCTCGGGGCGCACCGCGGTGCCCGCCGCGATCACCCCGCACAGCGCGAGAACCAGCGCCAGCACCGGAGTGTCGCCGATCGCCAGGACGACGGAGAGCAGGCCGGCCGCCGCCGCGGTGATCTCGACCGGCGGCGCCGCCGGGTGGCGGTGCAAGCGGGCGGCCAGCACGGCGGCGGTGGCGGGCACCACCAGAAGCAGCAACGCCGTCCCGGGCAGCGGGAGCCCGAGCGCCGCGCCGGTGGCGCAGGCCAGCCCGGTCGCGTACAGCACAGCGGCACCTGCCGCGAGGGGCCGCACCGGACCGGCACCGGGCACGGTGGCCGCCGCGCCGAAGAGCACGGCGAGCAGCCCCAGCACGGCGAGGGTGGCCGGCTCCGAGGCGAGAGCCGTCGCGGTGACGACGAAGGCGCCCGCCACCACGCAGCCGAGCGCGGTCGCCGCCGGCCCACCCGGGGCTGTCGTGCTCAGGCGCACGGCCGCGGCCAGGGCCACCGTCGTCAGCGCCGCATACCAGGCGACGGCCGCCGGGTACGGCAGCGAGGCGGCGGCCGGGACGACGCACGCCGCTGCCCCGCCCAGGGCGATGGCACCGCAGGCTGCCTCGGTACGCCACCGCGCGGTCGCACCGGCCGACCGGTGCACCACCGTGAGGACCGCCGCGATCAGGAGCAGCGCCACCGGCGCGGCCGACAGGCCGGGCCAGGACACTTGCAGCGTGTGCGGCACACCCGTCCAGGGCTTCTGCGCCCGGGCCACCGGTGTCAGCACCGCCAGCGGCGCGGCCGGCGCCGCCCAGACGGCCACCGCTGCCTGGATCCCGCAGGACGCACCGATGAGCCCGTGCGCCGGCGGGCGCGCAGCACGGGTGCGGACCACCGTCAACAGGGCGATCCCACACACCAGGACCAGGACCGGCGTCCAGTCGTCCGCGACGCCATGCCGGGCCACCCCGGCGACCGCGGCCACGGCTGCGAGCCCCGCCGCGCCGGCCGGGAGCGCCGAGGGAAAACGCCATGCGGCGAACAACGCGAGTGCGGCGCCGGTCAGCAGCACCACGCCCGGCACGACCGCCGCGCCCGCCGTGTCGGCGACCACCGAGAGCCGACCGGCCGTCAGCAACGCGCCTGCGCCCGTGACGCAGGCACCGGCGCAGGCGACGGTGCGCACCACCACGCCCTTGTGCCACAGCAGGACAGCCACGTCGCCGGCCGCGGTGACCAGCAGCGCCCCGCTCGTGAAGAGGGGACCTGCGCCGGCCGCGGCCGCCCACAGCAGCAGCGGCAGCTGGGCCGAGACCACCGTGGCGGGCAGCGGCAGCCGCAGCCTGCCCAGCGCCGTGCCGTACCCCGCCCAGAGCAGCGCCAGCACGGCCGAGGAACCGGCTGCGAAGGCGATGCCGCCGGTGTCCGGCGCGGCGACCTGATGGAGCGCATAGGCGTCGAGCACCGTCAGGGCCAGGCCGATGCCCGCCACCGAGTCGCCCGTCGACACCAGCCCACGCCGCAGCAGGGCCACCGGGATCGCCAACGCGACGGCGGTGACCGCGCCGAGCACGGCTGCCCGGCCGCCGATGCCCAGGTGGCCCCAGCTCACCACGGTGAAGGCGATCGCCGCGATCGTCAGCAGCACACCGCCGAGGGTGAGCAGCACGTGCTGCGCACTGGGCGGCGAGGTCTCGGACCGCGGCGCGCTCCCGGCGGGCGACGGGGTGGCGGCCCACGGCCGGCCCGGCGACCGGGCGACGCCCGGCTGCAGGGCGGCGACCAGCCAGGCCCGGCGGGCCAGCAACTGATACCTGCGTGCGTCGAGTTGCGCCAGCTCGCGGTCGAGGAGCGCGAGCTCCTGCGCGGGCGGCGGAAGGTTCTCCATGAGCGATGAGTGTGGTCCCGGCCACCCGGCCCCGTACAGGCGCTCGGATACTCAGACCGGTGCTGAGTATCCGGTCCCCGGCGACCTGCGCAGGGAGCGGCCCGAGCTGCCGGAAGGAGTTTGAACGAAGCACCGGGAGCCCTGTATGGTTCAGTCCGTTCCCGGGCGATTAGCTCAGTGGGAGAGCGCTTCGTTCACACCGAAGAGGTCACTGGTTCGAACCCAGTATCGCCCACCGGGAGAGGCCGGTCCGTCCATCGACGGACCGGCCTTTTTGCCTGCCCGGGCTCGCGCACGGCCGGTCAGGCCGCCGCCGTCAGCTCGGGCCGCAGCGGCCAGGCCGGGTCCACGGTCTCCGGCGTGCCCTGACGGGCGAACCAGGCCTGCAGACCGCGCGCCTGTGCCGCATGCCAACCGGCCTGCAGCGCGTGCAGCTCGGTGGGGGTCAGGCGCTCTAGGCGGGCCGCGAAGCGTCGCCCTATCGCCCGCACGAGTTCCAACGAGGCCACCGCATCGGCGGCCGCGTCGTGGGCGCCGTCCAGCACCACCGCGTACTGCTCGCACAGATCGGTCAGCGTCCGGCGGCCCTTGCGATAGCGGTCCAGGTGTTTGTCCAGCACCCTCGGGTCCAGTACGCGCAGCGGGGAGTCGCCGAGATACCGGTCCAGCGAAGAGGCCCGATGGCGCCTCAACTCCCGGTCCAGCAAGGTGAGATCGAAGGGCGCGTTCATCACCACCAGCGGGCGCCCCGCGGCGCACTGCTCGGCCAGCGCCTTCGCTATCTCCGCCACCACCGGCGAGGGCCAGCGGCCGTTGCGCTGCAGATGCAGGTCGGTCAGCCCGTGTATCTCGGTGGCGCCGGCGGGCACCGGGACGCCCGGGTTCACCAGCCAGCGGGTGATGCGCGGGCGCCCGCCCGCGGCGTCCTGCACCACCAGGGCGGCCGAAACGATGCGGTCGTCCTCGACGTCGACGCCGGTTGTCTCGGTGTCAAATGCGGCCAGAGGCCCCTCGTACCAGCACGGCATGTCCCAACTCCTCGCGCTCACTTGGCAGGTGGTGTGCAACATCTGCCCGATTCGGTGATACCCGGCTGTTTGCGACATACGCCGACCGGAGACAACACAGGTGACGGGCCAGGACATTGACGGCCCGCCACGGGGAAAGTCGGTTGGCACAGTCATCCGGAAGGCACACCACAGTCATGGCGCTCGCGCAGCCCGAACGGGGCGGCCTGGTACCCGAGCGGTTCGCGCCGCTGCGCGGCTCGCTCGCCACCACGGCCTGTATGGAAACCCTCCAAGTCGGCTACCTCCACGCGGTGGCGGCGGCCTCGGGCTGCTCGCTCTCCCAGCCCTTTCCGGACAACGGCATCGACTGGCATGTGAGCCACGGCGCCGCCGGACACACGGTGGACGACGAGGTGACGATCAAGGTGCAGCTCAAATGCACCTATCAGATAGCCCCCGACCCGCCGGGCGGGGCCTTTTCCTTCACGCTCGACAACGCCCATCTGGTGAAGCTGGCCCGCACCCCGGTCTCGGTGCACAAGATCCTGGTCGTGATGCTGGTGCCGCGGACCCAGGACGAATGGCTGCGGGCCGGTCACGACCGGCTGGACCTGCGGCACTGCTGTTACTGGACGAACCTGGCGGGCCACCCCGTGACGGGCAGGCACCGGACCACCGTGCGGATCCCGACCTCGCGGATATTCGACGACCGGGCCCTCTGCGACATCATGACCCGTGTCGGGGCCGGAGGGAGACCTTGATGCAGCACCGCCCGATCGACGAACCCATGCGCCCCCACCCGGTCGACGCCCCCGGCGTGTGGGACGGCGGTTCCGGGCCGTCCCCTTCCCTGGTCGACCCCGTCGTGCTCGGCGCGCTGCTCGGCCGGCACGGCTGGCGGCGGCGCGGCGGTGCCGCCGGACGCTATGCGCGCTGGACACCGCCCGGCCCGGCCGGCCGCGGCACCAGCGTGCTCGTCCCCGAGAGCCGGGCCTTCCCGGACAGCGAGGACGTGCTGGCCGAGGCACTCACCGCGCTGGCCCGCTGCGCGGCGCCCTCGGCCCGTGAGGTGCTGGTCGCGCTCTCCGTGTCCAGCGACGAGATCCGCTGGTCGCGGGAGATGGCCGAAGGTCCGTCCGGGGTCGCCCTCTGGACCGTGCAGGAGCAACTGCGCGCAGCGGCCCGCCAGATGCTGCTGGCCGGCGCGCTGGCCGCCCGCGGCCGTGCCGGGTACTACGGCGCCCGGCACCGCCGACAGGCTCAGTCGTCGCTGGAGGGCGCACTGGTCGGACCGGCACCGGACGGACGGGGGCTGACCGCCTTCGTCCCCGTGGAGCAGGGCCGTTCCGCCGTGGTCCGGCTGCACCACGCCCTGCATGCCACTCGGGAGGCCGTGGACTACCAGCGGGCGACCGGTGCGATGGACGCCTTCGACACCGCGGTGCAGGCCGGGGTCAGCCGCGAGCTGACCGAAGCGGTCGTCGCGCTCGTCCGGGGCACCGAGGGAGCCAGGATCACGCTCGCCTGGTCACCCGCCGCGGGAGCACCGCCGGGCTGCGCGGCGCGGCCGGAACCGGTCGAGTTCTCACCGGGCGACCTGCCCGCCCTGCGCCGGGCGGGCGCGCGTTACCTGGAGGACGAGCCCTCGCTGCCGGTACGGATCACCGGCGCGGTGGTCCGGATGCGGCGCTCCGCACCGGGCGGCCCCGGAACGGTTCGGCTGCGGGTGCTGGCCGGGGCCGAGGTCCCCTATATCCGGATGGTGCTGGACGAGGAGGCCTACCGCATCGCCGGCCACGCCCACCTGGTGGGCCTGCCGATCCGGGTGTACGGCAGGCTGCAGAGTCGCGGCGGCTTCCGCCGGCTGACCGGGGCGGACGGGGTGGCGCCGGTGAAGGTGGACGAGACGGAGCGGGACCGGCTGATGAAGGCGCTCCAGGAGAACCTCGACTTCTTCGAGGAGGCCTGCACCGGAGATCTCTGACCGGACCGGCCGGGCAGGACGGGGCACGCCGGGAGCCGTTCGTTAACCGTTTCGCATTGGGCTCCCCGGGCTCGGTACGATTCACCCGCGCAGTGTTTCCGCTGCCGCGCCCCGTGAGTCAGGAGAGACCGGTGTCAGACGTCCGTGTGATCATCCAACGCGATTCCGAGCGGGAAGAGCGCGTGGTGACGACGGGCACTACGGCAGCCGAGCTCTTCGCCGGTGAGCGCACCATCGTGGCGGCCCGGGTCGGGGGAGAGCTGCGCGACCTTGCTTACGAGCCGGTGGACGGCGAGGTCGTCGAGCCCGTCGAGATCTCCTCCGAGGACGGCCTGAACATCCTCCGGCACTCCACCGCGCACGTGATGGCGCAGGCCGTGCAGGAGCTGTTCCCGCACGCGAAGCTGGGGATCGGGCCGCCGGTCAAGGACGGTTTCTACTACGACTTCGATGTCGAGCGGCCGTTCACCCCCGAGGACCTCAAGACCATCGAGAAGAAGATGCAGGAGATCCAGAAGCGGGGACAGAAGTTCTCGCGCCGGGTCGTCACCGACGAGGCAGCCCGCGAGGAGCTGTCCGCCGAGCCGTACAAGCTGGAACTCATCGGGCTCAAGGGCTCGGCGTCGACCGACGACGGCGCGGATGTCGAGGTGGGCGCGGGTGAGCTCACGATCTACGACAACATCGACGCCAAGACCGGCGACCTGTGCTGGAAGGATCTCTGCCGGGGTCCGCACCTGCCCACCACCCGGAACATTCCGGCGTTCAAGCTGATGCGCAACGCTGCCGCGTACTGGCGGGGCAGCGAGAAGAATCCCATGCTGCAGAGGATCTACGGCACCGCATGGCCGTCGAAGGACGAGCTGAAGGCACACCTCGAATTTCTGGCTGAGGCCGAGAAGCGCGACCACCGCAAGCTCGGCAACGAGCTGGACCTCTTCTCGATCCCGGAGCAGATCGGCTCGGGTCTCGCGGTCTTCCACCCCAGGGGCGGCATCATCCGCCGGGTGATGGAGGACTACTCGCGCAAGCGTCACGAGGAGGAGGGGTACGAGTTCGTCTACACCCCGCATGCCACCAAGGGGAAGCTGTTCGAGACCTCGGGGCACCTGGACTGGTACGCCGACGGCATGTACCCGCCCATGCAGCTCGACGAGGGCACCGACTACTACCTCAAGCCCATGAACTGCCCGATGCACAACCTGATCTTCGATGCGCGGGGCCGGTCCTACCGTGAACTGCCGCTGCGCCTCTTCGAGTTCGGGACTGTGTACCGGTACGAGAAGTCCGGCGTCGTACACGGCCTGACCCGGGCCCGCGGCTTCACCCAGGACGACGCGCACATCTACTGCACCAAGGAGCAGATGGCGGAGGAGCTCGACAAGACGCTCACCTTCGTGCTCGGGCTGCTGCGCGACTACGGTCTGAACGACTTCTACCTGGAGTTGTCCACCAAGGACCCGGAGAAGTTCGTCGGCTCGGACGAGGTCTGGGAAGAGGCCACCGAGACGCTGCGTCAGGTGGCCGAGAAGCAGGGACTGCCGCTGGTCCCCGACCCGGGCGGCGCCGCGTTCTACGGACCCAAGATCTCCGTCCAGGCCAAGGACGCCATCGGCCGTACCTGGCAGATGTCGACCGTGCAGCTGGACTTCAACCTGCCGGAGCGCTTCAACCTGGAGTACACCGGGCCGGACGGCACCAAGCAGCGCCCGGTCATGATCCACCGCGCGCTCTTCGGCTCCATCGAGCGGTTCTTCGCGGTGCTGCTCGAGCACTACGCGGGTGCCTTCCCCGCCTGGCTGGCGCCCGTCCAGGCGGTCGGCATCCCGATCGGCGACGCGCACATCCCGTACCTGCAGGAGTTCGCAGCGAAGGCGCGGAAGCAGGGGCTGCGGGTCGATGTGGACGCCTCGTCCGACCGGATGCAGAAGAAGATCAGGAACCAGCAGAAGCAGAAGGTTCCTTTCATGATCATCGCGGGTGACGAAGACATGGCCAACGGCGCCGTCTCCTTCCGCTACCGCGACGGTTCGCAGGAGAACGGCATCCCGGTCGACGATGCCATCGCCAAGATCGCGCGGGCCGTGGAGGACCGGGTCCAGGTCTGATCCGCAGCACAGGGCAGCGGCCTCCGGAGAGCTACCCGCTCCCCGGAGGCCGCTTCTCGTCCTCCCGGGCGAAGGTCTGGAGCAGCCAGGAGGAGAAGGATCCGGTGACCGCACCCAGCAGGGCGATCCCGCATCCCATCAACCCCACCGCGATCAGCCGCCCGAGGCCGGTCACCGGCGAAACGTCCCCGTATCCGACCGTGGAAAGAGTCGCGGCGGCCCACCACACGGAGTCGCCGAAGGTGCGGATACTGGCGCCGGGCGCGGAGCGTTCGCTGCTGTAGACGGCCAGCGACCCGGCGAAACCGAGCAGCACCGCGGAGAGACTCGCATAGGCCATCACCCGGGCGTGCAGACTCAGCCGTGGCTGAGCTCGCCGGCGCTGTACGGCGGTGTACACCCGCACCATGCGCAGCGGTCGCAGCAACGGCAGGGCCAGCACCAGCGTGTCCAGCCCGTGCGACCGCGGGAAGCGCAGGCCCTGACCGCTCAGGACCAGCCGCACCGCATAGTCCGCGGCGAAGACCAGCCAGGCAGCCAGCAACCCGGCCAGGGCGGCGTTCCGCAGCAGCGGATCGGTGTCCCGGGCCAGTACGCGGACCGCGTAGCAGGCGAGGAAGAGCAGCGAGAGCGCGAACAGCGGCATCTCGGTGCGTGCCTCCCAGCGGGACAGCCGCTCACCGGCCTCCTTGGCATCCATCGGCACAGCATCCCCGCAGTGGGCCCGGGCAGCGCCCCGGCGACGCGCTCCGAATGGGGGAAGCCATATGCTGCACAGCATGACGAGTGAGCCGGAACAGCAGATCGGAGTGGGCACTCAGGACGCGTTCAAGCGTCTGTGGACGCCCCACCGGATGGCGTACATCCGTGGCGAGAACAAGCCGACCGGGCCGGGGTCGGACGACGCGTGTCCGTTCTGCTCGATTCCGTCGAAGTCCGACGAGGACGGCCTGGTCGTCGCACGGGGACTGCACGTGTACGCGGTGCTGAACCTCTACCCGTACAACGGCGGCCATCTGATGGTCGTGCCGTTCCGCCATGTCGCGGACTACACGGAACTGGACACGCCCGAGACCGCCGAACTGGCCGCCTTCACCAAACGGGCGATGACCGCGCTGCGTACGGCGTCCGGGGCGCACGGCTTCAACATCGGCATGAACCAGGGTGCGGCCGCCGGGGCGGGTATCGCCGCGCATCTGCACCAGCACGTGGTCCCGCGCTGGGGCGGCGACACCAATTTCATGCCGGTGGTCGGGCACACCCGAGTGCTTCCGCAACTCCTGGCCGACACCCGCAAGATGCTCGCCGACGCCTGGCCGGTGTGACAGCCGCTCCCCGCCGTCGACAGGCGCCGGTGTCGGGAGCGGCTGTGTCTCAGGCCTCGTAGACGTCGGCCTGGCGGGGTGTCGGGTCCTGGATCAGACCGCTCACGATCAGTGAACGCGTGGTGAAGCGCTCGGTGTCCACGCCGTGCTCGTCGAGCACCCGCATGGCCGCCGCGTGCACCGCCCGCAGCACCGGCGTGGCCGCGCGCATCGCGTCGTCGGCCATGAACCGGTGCCGCCACGGCTTGTCGGCCCAGGCGTGCCGCATACCGAAGGGCTCGGGGAGGATGATCCGGCCACCGGCCCAGTCGAGCAGGCCGGGGAACCAGGTGAGCGGCGCCCGCGCGGTCAGCCGCACCACCTCGTCGGTCTCCACCAGCGGCAGATGCCGTTCGGTGGTCTCCCAGAACTTGACAGCCTTGTTGACCTCTACGGTCTTCGGCTTCGGCTTGGTGGTGAAGAGCGCGTGCACCGGACCCAGCGCGTGCCCCGTCACTTCGATCCGCAGTGTCTCGTGCAGCACGGTGACGGTGATCAACATGGTGATCACCAGCTGGCCGTCCCAGAGTGTGAACTGAACGCCCAGATAGTGACGGTTGCCGCTGCCGAACTGCTGCTCGTTGCAGATCCGCTGTATCTCATGACCCTTGATCTGGAAGGCGTCCACGTCCTCGCCGTCGGGCCTGCTCACCTCGTCGGCGTTCTCCCCGATCGGGGAGACGATCCAGTGCTTGACGGAGGGAGTCGGGAAGCCGCCGGTGTGCAGGGGGCCGCGCTCCAGCATCCGCAGCCGGTCGTGAATCGCCCGGATGACGTCCCAGCTGCGGAAACCATGGATCTCGGTGCCCTCCTTGAGGGGGACCAGCTCCTCGGCGAGCTGCCAGCTGCCCCAGCGGGTACCCATGCCCAATATCCCCTTGGGACCCGCGTAGAAGACCGCGTTGGACTGCTGCTCGGCGGTCAGCTTGGCCAGTGACTGGCGCAGCCGCTCGGCCGCGGTCTCGGTGGGGTTGCGCGGCACCGCCTCGGGGATCTTGGCGCCGACGGCGCTGCCGGACAGCAGCTCGTCCCAGCGCGCACGCATATCTCTGGCGGTGGTCTCGCAGATCCGCTTGGCCCACACCCAACCGATGACGGGCGCGACGATCATCGCCCGCAGGTAGAGCGCCGGCAACCCGCCGAACGGCAGTTTGACCAGGAAGAGCACCGCCAGCCCGCCCATGCCGACCAGCAGGATCGTGCCGAGCACCCCCGCGCCGCGGTTCTTCGCCCCGCCGATGGTGCGGCGCAGCTGGAAAACGGCCAGCCAGAGCAGCAGCCCGGGCAGGAAGACCAGGCCGAAAACAGCCATCACGGCGGTGAGCTTGGCGTCGCGTTCCTTGCGGATGCGGGTCGCCGCCAGGCAGTGCTCCACCACCGTCTGGGGCTCGGTCCCGAAGGACTGGATGAGCGCCTTGCGGGTGCCACCGAGCAGCCGTACCTGAACGGCGCGGGAGAAGGACTCGCCCAGATTGGGCTCGAAGAGCGAGAACTTGCCCTTTTTCACCTGGGTCTTGTGCCACTCGCTGTTCGCCTTGAGTATCTCCACGACCGGGCTGTCCCGGTACGCGGCCGACGCCAGGGCATGCGTGGCAGCGGTCTGACCCGCTGATCCCTGGAGCGGGATCTGAGCCCCAGGAATGAAGTCGAAACCGTCGTTCGCCACCGCTGCCCCCATCGCCGCACCCAACCGCTGCTGCGGCTATTCCCCAACTACCGTGCTCCGCACACCTCCGCTGAGCTGGGACCACAGCGTATCCGTCGCCCGACGGCGTCAACTACAGGCCGTTCTCGGCCTGTTCCCGTACCCGGTCGGCCACCTGGGGCGGCATCGGCTCATGGCGGACGTACGAGCGGCTGAACCTCCCGGTGCCATGCGACACGGACCGGAGGTCGACGGCGTACCTGCCGATCTCGATCTCCGGGACCTCGGCCCGTACCAGGGTGCTCTCCGAGCCCACCTGTTCGGTGCCCACGACCCGACCGCGCCGCCCGGAGATGTCGCTCATCACCGGGCCCACGAAATCGTCGGGCACCAGCACCTGCAGCTCCGCCACCGGCTCCAGCAGGTGGATCGGGGTGTCCCGGGCGGCCTCCCGCAGCGCCAGCGCTCCGGCCGTCTGGAATGCCGCGTCGGAGGAGTCCACGGAATGCGCCTTGCCGTCCAGGAGGGTGACCCGGACATCGACCAGCGGGTGGCCGGAGGCGACGCCCCGGGCGGCCTGGGCGCGTATCCCCTTCTCCACGGACGGGATGAACTGCCGTGGCACCGAACCGCCCACTACCTTGTCGACGAACTCGATCCCCGCCCCCGGCGGCAGCGGCTCCACCTCGATCTCGCAGATCGCGAACTGGCCGTGGCCGCCGGACTGTTTGACGTGTCTGCCGCGCCCCACCGACCTCGCTCCGAACGTCTCGCGCAGCGGCACCCGGTACGGCACCGCGTCCACCTGGACCCCGTAACGGCTGCGCAACCGGTCCAGCGCGACATCCAGATGCGCCTCGCCCAGACACCACAGCACCAGCTGACGGGTGTCCGGATTCTGCTCGAGGCGCATGGTCGGGTCCTCGGCGACCAGCCGGGCGAGCCCCTGGGAGAGTTTGTCCTCGTCCGCCTTGCTGTGGGCCGCGATGGCGAGCGGCAGCAACGGGTCCGGCATCACCCAGGGCTCCATCAGCAGCGGGTCGTCCTTCGCCGACAGGGTGTCCCCGGTCTCGGCCCGGTTCAGCCTGGCGACACAGGCGATGTCGCCGGCCACGCACTGGTTCAGGGTGCGCTGCTGTTTGCCGAAGGGGACGGAGAGCGCACCGATGCGCTCGTCGACGTCATGGTCGGCGTGGCCGCGCTCCGTCATGCCGTGACCCGACACGTGGACGGTCTCGTCGGGGCGCAGGGTGCCGGAGAAGACCCGCACCAGACTGAGCCGGCCCACATAGGGATCGGACGCCGTCTTGATCACCTCGGCGACCAGCGGCCCGGTGGGATCACAGGTCGCCGCGGGGCGGGCGCCGCCGTCCGGGGTGGTGACCGGCGGGGCCGCCCGCTCCGGCGGCGTCGGGAACCCGCGGGTGATCAGCTCGAGGAGTTCGACCGTGCCCAGGCCCTGCGCCCCGCCGTCGGCGGCCGGCGCGGCCGCGAGCACCGGGTGGAAGACGCCCCGGGCGACGGCCCGCTCCAGGTCCCCGATGAGGGTTTTGACGTCGATCTCGTCGCCGCCCAGATAGCGGTCCATGAGGGTCTCGTCCTCGCTCTCCGCGATGATCCCCTCGATCAGCCGGTTGCGCGCCTCGGCGATCAGTTGCTGCTGGTCCTCACCGGGCGAGGTCTCCTCGCGCCGGCCCGAGGTGTAGTCGAAGAGCCGCTGGGTGAGCAATCCGGTCAGCCCGGTCACCGGGGCGTGCCCGTCGGCCCGCTGGGCGCCGTACAGCGGCAGGTACAGGGGGAGCACCGCGTCCGGGTCGTCGCCGCCGAAAATGCGGCCGCACACCTCGGTCAGCTCGTCGTAGCCGGTACGCGCCGTGTCCAGGTGGGTGACCACGATGGCCCGTGGCATCCCCACGGCGGCGCATTCCTCCCACACCGCACGCGTCGTGCCGGCGATGCCGGCGGCGTCCTGGGCGGCCGACACGACGAAAAGGGCCGCGTCCGCCGCTCGCAGACCGGCCCTGAGTTCACCGACGAAGTCGGCGTATCCAGGTGTGTCCAGCAGGTTGATCTTGATCCCGTCCCAGCTGAGGGGGACGAGCGAGAGCTGCACCGACCGCTGCTGGCGGTGCTCGATCTCGTCGTAGTCGGAGACGGTCTGGCCGTCCTCCACCCGGCCGGCCCGATTGACCGCTCCGGCGGTCAGTGCGAGGGCCTCGACCAGGGTGGTTTTGCCCGATCCACTGTGGCCGACCAGGACCACGTTCCTTACGGAATCCGGCCGGTCGGCCGTAGCCGCCCTGCCGGCGGCCCCGGTGGGTGCGTTCGCCTTGTCGCCCATGATGGTGCCTCCCGTGCACGGTGAGGTGTCGGAAGCTGTTGTCCGACTCCCGCTGGGCTCGGAACGCCCGGAGCTGATCCAGCGGGAGTCGGACGACAGCTTCTCAGGGCGCGGACAGCAGGAGGAGCCGCAGTGCGTGGCGGCACCGGTGACGCCCGCGGTGCTTCGAGCTTTCCACTCACTTCACGATGCGTCCATACGTCGCGCCCGGCGACGCGGGAGAGAGGGCCCGGCAGTGGACGCCCCGGGTCCTGGCTACGATGGGCCAGCCGGTGGCCAATGGGGCCGCGCGGCCCACCGACCCCTCGGGAAGGCCATGCTGAACAAGTACGCGCGTGCATTCTTCACGCGTGTCCTCACACCGTTCGCCTCGTTCCTGCTCCGCATCGGGGTCAGCCCCGACGCGGTGACTCTCGTCGGTACGGCCGGGGTGATGGCGGGTGCGCTGGTCTTCTTCCCCAGGGGAGAGTTCTTCTGGGGCACGATCGTCATCACGCTCTTCGTCTTCTCCGACCTCGTCGACGGGAACATGGCGCGCCAGGCCGGCGTCTCGAGCCGCTGGGGCGCCTTCCTCGACTCGACCCTGGACCGGGTCGCCGACGGCGCGATCTTCGGCGGATTCGCGCTCTGGTACGCGGGCACCGGCGACAACAACATGTTGTGCGCGGTCGCGATCTTCTGTCTCGCCAGCGGCCAGGTGGTCTCGTACACCAAGGCCCGCGGTGAATCCATCGGACTGCCGGTGGCGGTCAACGGACTCATCGAGCGGGCCGAGCGGCTCGTCATCTCGCTCGTTGCCGCCGGCCTGGCCGGGTTCCATGCCTTCGGAGTGCCCGGCATCCAGATCCTGCTGCCGATCGCGCTCTGGATCGTGGCGGTGGGCAGTCTGATCACCCTGGTGCAGCGCGTCGTGACCGTACGCCGGGAATCCGCCGAGGCCGACGCCGCGGCCGCCGCCACCCAGGACAGCGGGGCGGTATGAGGGAGCGGCTGACGGACGCGCTGTACGGGCTGGGCTGGAGCGCGGTCAAGAAGCTGCCGGAACCGGCGGCCGTGCGTCTCGGCCGCACCCTCGCGGACGCGGTGTGGAAGCGCCGCGGTAAGAGCGTGCTGCGGCTCGAGTCGAATCTGGCCCGGGTGGTGCCGGACGCCACCCCGGCCCGGCTGGCGGATCTCTCGCAGGCCGGGATGCGTTCCTACATGCGGTACTGGATGGAGTCCTTCCGGCTGCCCGCCTGGAGCCCGGAACGCGTGCGGAACGGCTTCGACGTCAAGGACGTCCACTATCTGACCGACGGCCTCGCCGCGGGCAAGGGCGTCGTCCTGGCCCTCCCGCACATGGGCAACTACGACCTGGCGGGGGCGTGGGTGACCACCGAACTGGGGGTTCCGTTCACCACGGTCGCCGAACGCCTGAAGCCGGAGACGCTGTACGACAGGTTCGTCGCCTACCGTGAGGGCCTGGGCATGGAGGTCCTTCCGCACACCGGCGGCGCGGCCTTCGGCACCTTGGCGCGACGGCTGCGGGCCGGCGGCCTGGTCTGCCTGGTCGCCGACCGGGACCTGTCCGCGTCCGGCGTCGAGGTGAAGTTCTTCGGCGAAACCACCAGGATCCCCGCCGGACCGGCCCTGCTGGCCCAGCAGACGGGCGCGCTGTTGCTGCCCGTCACCCTCTGGTACGACGATTCGCCGGTGATGCGGGGCCGGGTCCATCCGCCGGTGGAGGTGCCCGGGACAGGTAGCAGGTCCGAAAAGACGTCTGAGATGGCGCAGGCGGTGGCCGATGCCTTCGCCACCGGAATCGCCGAGCACCCGGAGGACTGGCACATGCTGCAGCGACTATGGCTTGCCGACCTGGGTCCTGCTCCGGAGCCCCGCCAGGAGCCCTCGTGAAGATCGGCATCGTGTGCCCGTACTCCTGGGACGTGCCCGGTGGGGTGCAGTTCCACATCAGGGACCTGGCCGAGCACCTGATCCGGCTCGGCCACCAGGTGTCGGTGCTCGCCCCCGCCGACGACGAGACCCCACTGCCGCCGTACGTCGTCTCGGCCGGGCGCGCCGTGCCCGTGCCGTACAACGGCTCGGTCGCCCGGCTCAACTTCGGCTTCCTCTCCGCGGCGCGGGTACGGCGCTGGCTGCACGACGGCACCTTCGACGTCATTCACATCCATGAGCCGACCTCGCCCTCGCTGGGCCTGCTCACCTGCTGGGCCGCGCAGGGCCCGATCGTGGCGACCTTCCACACCTCCAACCCGCGCTCGCGGGCGATGATCGCCGCCTACCCGATCCTGCAGCCCGCGCTGGAGAAGATCAGCGCACGGATCGCGGTGAGCGAGTACGCGCGGCGGACCCTGGTCGAGCACCTGGGCGGCGACGCGGTGGTCATCCCCAACGGCGTGGACGTCGGGTTCTTCGACCGGGCCGAGCCCCGGCCCGAGTGGCAGTCAGGAGGGGTGCGCAGCTCGGTTGAGGGTGGTGGCGGAAGACGGGCGGGAGCAACCATCGGCTTCATCGGACGGATCGACGAACCCCGCAAGGGCCTGCCGGTGCTGATGCGGGCGCTGCCGAAGATCCTCGCCGAATCTCCGGACACCCGGCTGCTGGTGGCCGGCCGCGGTGACGAGGAAGAGGCCGTGGCATCACTGCCGAAGGAGATGCGCCGGAGCGTCGAATTCCTCGGCATGGTGAGCGATGAGGACAAGGCACGGCTGCTGCGCAGTGTCGATGTGTACGTCGCGCCGAACACCGGCGGCGAGAGCTTCGGGATCATCCTCGTCGAGGCGATGTCCGCGGGGGCTCCGGTGCTCGCCAGCGACCTCGACGCCTTCGCGCAGGTGCTCGACCAGGGGGCGGCGGGTGAGCTCTTCGCCAACGAGGACGCCGACGCGCTCGCCCGGGCCGCGGTGCGGTTGCTCGGTGACGAAAACCGCCGCGCGGAGCTGCGCAAGCGGGGCAGCGCACATGTGCGCCGCTTCGACTGGTCGACGGTCGGCGCGGACATCCTGGCGGTGTACGAGACGGTCACGGACGGCGCGGCCTCGGTCGACACCGATGAACGGGTGAGCCTGCGGGCGCGGTTCGGACTGGCCCGGGACTGACGGGCCGACCCCGGCGTCACGGTCCGGCCCCGGCGCACGGTCCGACTCGGGGCCGTGCGCCGGCCCGGTAGCCTTGCCGCCCGTGACCGTAACCCTGATCATCTGGATCGCCGTCGCCCTCCTCGCGGTCGGCATGTATCTGAGCTGGACGGCCGGTCGGCTGGACCGACTGCATGCCCGGATCGACGCGGCCCGGGCCGCCCTCGATGCCCAGCTGCTGCGCCGCGCGTCGGTCGCCCAGGAGCTGGCCACCTCCGGCGTACTCGATCCGGCCGCCTCGATCGTGCTCTACCAGGCGGCGCACGCGGCCCGGCAGGCCGAGGAGGAACACCGCGAGGTGACCGAGAGCGAGCTGAGCCAGGCGCTCCGGGCCGTCTTCGGCGAGACGGCGCAGGTCGAGGCGGTACGTGCGGCACCGGGCGGTGAGGACGCCGCGGACGAACTCGCCGCAGCGGTACGGCGGGTGCCGATGGCCAGACGCTTCCACAACGACGCCGTACGGGCCGCGCGCGCCCTGCGGACCCATCGCACGGTCCGCTGGTTCCGGCTGGCCGGACACGCGCCGTTCCCGCTGGCCTTCGAGATGGACGACGAGCCGCCGGTCGCGCTGGCCGACCGCCCCGGGAGCTGAACCGGCACGGGGCCGTACCGTGGAAGCGCAAGCCGGAACGCCGAAAATGATCCACCGGCTGTCCATTGGCCCTTGCTGTGGCCTGGTCCCTGGGCGTTCCATCGGAACCGCAAGAACTCTCTTCCCCGAGCGAGGTACCCGTGTCGAGCACGCTTCCCACCCCCACCCAGTCCGCCGAGACCCCGGCCACCGGAACCGCGCGCGTCAAGCGCGGTATGGCCGAGCAGCTCAAGGGCGGCGTGATCATGGATGTGGTCAACGCCGAGCAGGCGAAGATCGCCGAGGATGCGGGCGCCGTCGCCGTCATGGCGCTGGAGCGGGTCCCCGCCGACATCCGCAAGGACGGCGGCGTGGCCCGGATGTCCGACCCGAACATGATCGAGGAGATCATCGAGGCCGTCTCGATCCCGGTCATGGCCAAGTCCCGCATCGGGCACTTCGTCGAGGCCCAGGTGCTGCAGTCGCTCGGCGTCGACTACATCGACGAGTCCGAGGTGCTGACCCCGGCCGACGAGGTCAACCACAGCGACAAGTTCGCCTTCACCACGCCGTTCGTCTGCGGCGCCACCAACCTGGGTGAGGCGCTGCGCAGGATCACCGAGGGCGCCGCCATGATCCGCTCCAAGGGCGAGGCCGGCACCGGGAACGTCGTCGAGGCCGTCCGCCACCTGCGTCAGATCAAGAACGAGATCGCCCGGCTGCGCGGCTACGACAACAACGAGCTGTACGCCGCGGCCAAGGAGCTGCGCGCCTCCTACGAGCTGGTCAAGGAGGTCGCCGAGCTCGGCAAGCTGCCGGTGGTCCTCTTCTCCGCGGGCGGTGTCGCCACCCCGGCCGATGCCGCGCTGATGCGCCAGCTCGGCGCCGAGGGCGTCTTCGTCGGCTCCGGAATCTTCAAGTCCGGCGACCCGGCCAAGCGCGCCGCCGCCATCGTGAAGGCCACCACCTTCTACGACGACCCGAAGATCATCGCGGACGCCTCCCGCGACCTGGGCGAGGCCATGGTCGGGATCAACTGCGACACCCTCCCGGAGAACGAGCGCTACGCGAACCGGGGCTGGTGATGACCACCCTTCCCCTGCCTTCGGCGGGGGAACCCCCAGTCATCGGAGTCCTGGCACTCCAGGGCGACGTGCGGGAACACCTGATCGCCCTGGCCACGGCGGACGCCCTGGCCAGGCCGATCAGGCGGCCCGAGGAGCTCGCCGAGGTCGACGGCCTCGTCCTGCCGGGCGGCGAGTCCACCACGATGTCCAAACTGGCCACCCTCTTCGGCCTGCTGGAGCCGCTGCGTGCCCGCATCGCCGCGGGCATGCCGGTGTACGGCACCTGTGCGGGCATGATCATGCTGGCGGACAAGATCCTCGACCCGAGGTCCGACCAGGAGACCTTCGGCGGCATCGACATGATCGTCCGACGCAACGCCTTCGGACGTCAGAACGAGTCCTTCGAGGCGGCCGTCGCGATCGAGGAGATCGACGGCGGACCGGTGGAGGGCGTCTTCATCCGCGCCCCCTGGGTGGAGTCGGTCGGCGCCGAGGTCCGGGTGCTCGCCCGGCACGGCGGCCACATCGTCGCGGTACGCCAGGGCAACGCCGTGGCCACCTCCTTCCACCCCGAGCTCACCGGCGACCACCGGTTGCACCGGTACTTCGCGGACATGGTGCGCGACGCCCGGTGACCGGCGCCCGGTAGGATCTCTGGCGTTCGTCCAGGAAATGGTTACGCGAAGGAGACAGGCAGATGTCCGGCCACTCTAAATGGGCTACGACGAAGCACAAGAAGGCCGTGGTCGACGCCAAGCGCGGCAAGCTCTTCGCGAAGCTGATCAAGAACATCGAGGTTGCCGCCAGGACCGGTGGCGTCGACCCCGAGGGCAACCCGACGCTCGTCGACGCCATTCAGAAGGCGAAGAAGAGTTCCGTACCGAACAAGAACATCGACTCGGCGGTCAAGCGCGGCGGTGGTCTCGAAGCGGGCGGCGTCGACTACCAGACGATCATGTATGAGGGGTACGGGCCCAACGGTGTCGCGGTGCTCATCGAGTGCCTCACCGACAACCGCAACCGTGCCGCCTCGGACGTGCGGGTCGCGATGACCCGCAACGGCGGCTCGATGGCCGACCCGGGCTCGGTGTCCTACCTGTTCAACCGCAAGGGCGTCGTGCTGGTGCCCAAGGGCGAGCTGGGCGAGGACGACGTACTCGGCGCGGTCCTGGAGGCCGGCGCCGAAGAGGTCAACGACCTGGGCGAGTCCTACGAGGTCGTCAGCGAAGCCACCGACATGGTCGCGGTCCGCACCGCGCTCCAGGAGGCCGGCATCGACTACGACTCCGCCGAGGCCAACTTCATGCCGACCATGCAGGTCGAGCTGGACGAAGAGGGCGCGCGGAAGATCTTCAAGCTGATCGACGCGCTGGAGGACAGCGACGACGTGCAGAACGTCTTCGCCAACTTCGACGTCTCGGACGACGTCATGGAGAAGATCGACGCCTGACGGGCATTCAGTACCGCGCAGATGAACGGGCCGACAGGGACACGCCCCTGTCGGCCCGTCCGCGTTGTCAGTGCCACCGGCTAACCTGCAACAACGCAGGAACACATGGTCGAAAGAACGCGAAGGCGCCACGACACGAGGGAGGGGAACCGTGCGTGTACTGGGCGTGGACCCGGGGTTGACCCGGTGCGGCGTCGGCGTGGTCGACGGGGTCGCAGGCCGCTCCCTGAAGATGCTCGGCGTCGGCGTGATCCGCACCCCTGCGGACGCCGAGCTCGGCGTCCGGCTGGTGGCTGTCGAGCGCGGAATGGAAGAGTGGCTCGACCAGTACCGGCCGGAAGTCGTCGCCGTGGAGCGGGTGTTCAGCCAGCACAACGTCAGCACGGTGATGGGCACCGCGCAGGCGAGCGCGGTCGCGATGCTCTGCGCCGCCCGGCGCGGCATCCCGGTCGCCCTGCACACCCCCAGCGAGGTCAAGGCAGCCGTCTCCGGCAGCGGCCGAGCCGACAAGGCACAGGTCGGCGCGATGGTGACCCGGCTGCTGCGACTCGACGCACCGCCTCGACCGGCCGACGCGGCCGACGCCCTCGCGCTCGCCATCTGTCACATCTGGCGGGCCCCCGCGCAGAACCGGCTCCAGCAGGCCGTCGCCGCCCACCGCACGCTGAAAGGCCGTACCGCATGATCGCCTTCGTATCGGGTCCGGTGGCCGCCCTGGCCCCGACCACCGCCGTCGTGGAGGTCGGCGGGATCGGCATGGCCGTCCAGTGCACCCCGAACACGCTCTCCACCCTGCGCATCGGCCAGCAGGCCAAACTGGCCACCTCGCTGGTCGTCCGGGAGGATTCGCTCACCCTCTACGGCTTCCTGGACGACGACGAACGCCAGGTGTTCGAGCTGCTCCAGACCGCCAGCGGGGTCGGTCCCCGCCTCGCCCAGGCGATGCTCGCCGTGCACACACCGGACGCCCTGCGGATGGCGGTCTCCACCGGCGACGAGAAAGCGCTGACCGCGGTGCCCGGCATCGGCAAGAAGGGCGCCCAGAAGCTGCTTCTGGAGCTCAAGGACCGCCTCGGCGCACCGCAGGGCACCGGCGCCCGACTGACCGCACAGCGGTCCGCCCCCGGCCCCGCCCCCTGGAGCGAGCAGCTGCACACGGCGCTCGTCGGCCTCGGATACGCCCCACGGGAGGCCGAAGACGCGGTGACCGCCGTCACCCCGCAGGCCGAGGCCGCCGCCGACCCCAACGTGGGTGCGCTGCTCAAGGCCGCCCTGCAGACCCTCAACCGCGCCCGCTGATCGAGAGACCCGCCATGCTGCCTCCTCAGAACAAGCGGGACGATCCCGCCCCCGGCACCGAAGAGCGCCTGGTGGGATCCGACGCCGACGGCGAGGACCAGGCGGTCGAGGCCGCGCTGCGCCCCAAGGACCTGGACGAGTTCGTCGGCCAGGAAAAGGTCCGGCAACAGCTGGACCTGGTCCTCAGGGCGGCCAGACAGCGCGGCGCCACCGCCGACCACGTACTGCTCTCCGGAGCACCGGGGCTCGGCAAGACCACTCTTTCGATGATCATCGCTGCCGAGATGGGCGCCCCGATCCGCATCACCTCGGGACCGGCGATCCAGCACGCCGGCGATCTCGCCGCGATCCTCTCCTCGCTGCAGGAGGGCGAGGTCCTCTTCCTCGACGAGATCCACCGGATGTCCAGGCCCGCCGAGGAAATGCTCTACATGGCCATGGAGGACTTCCGGGTCGACGTCATCGTCGGCAAGGGCCCCGGCGCCACCGCCATCCCGCTCGAGCTGCCGCCCTTCACCCTGGTCGGTGCCACCACCCGGGCCGGACTGCTGCCGCCCCCGCTGCGTGACCGCTTCGGCTTCACCGGGCACATGGAGTTCTACGAACCGGCCGAGCTGGAGCGGGTCATCCACCGCTCGGCCCGTCTGCTGGACGTGGAGATCGGCGAGGAGGGCGCCGCCGAGATCGCCGGCCGCTCCCGCGGCACCCCCCGGATCGCCAACCGGCTGCTGCGCCGGGTCCGGGACTACGCCCAGGTCGAGGCCGACGGCGTCATCACCCGGGACGTGGCAGGCACGGCGCTCGCGGTGTACGAGGTTGACGCTCGCGGACTCGATCGGCTGGACCGTTCGGTGCTCCAGGCGCTGCTGAAACTGTTCGGCGGCGGCCCCGTGGGCCTGTCCACCCTTGCGGTGGCCGTGGGGGAGGAGCGGGAAACGGTCGAGGAGGTCGCCGAGCCCTTCCTGGTACGGGAAGGCCTGCTGGCGCGTACCCCGCGCGGCCGGGTGGCCACCCCCGCCGCCTGGGCCCATCTGGGACTCGTACCCCCGCAGGGCGGCGGTGGAGGGGCTCCGGGAATAGGACAAGGAGGCCTGTTCGGGGCGTGATGGCGCGCAAGGGTGCACGCGGAGGAACCCCGGTGCCATGCTGGGCGTTGTTCCATAGAGGCGGACTCGCTTAGACTCCGCCGATGCCGCCCTTCCAAGTCGGCATGCCCCGCCCCCGAAGATCAGGCCGTGATCAGCACGGTCGTGCGAAGGAAGTTCCCTCCCGTGAGTCTCGTGACCCTCCTCCCCTTCATCGTGCTCATCGGGGCCATGTTCCTGATGACCCGCTCTGCCAAGCGCAAGCAGCAGGCGGCCGCATCGATGCGCAATGAGATGCAGCCCGGCAGCGGCGTCCGCACGATCGGGGGCATGTACGCCACCGTCAAGGAGGTCAGCGAAGACTCGGTCCTCCTGGAGATCGCGCCCGGCGTGCACGCCGTCTACGGCAAGAACGCGATCGGCGCCGTGCTCGACGACGCGGAGTACAACCGCATCGTGCACGGCGAGACCGCCGTCGTTCCCGATGACGCCTCCTCGCTGACCGAGCTCGACGAGCCGGCGGACGACGCCAAGATCGACCTGGGCAAGCACGACGTCCCGGACGACGCAGAGCCCGAGGACGCCACGGCCGCCGACGCCGACACCGAGGCGAAGACCGACGACCAGGCCGAGACCAAGGCCGACAAGACCGACAAGGCCGACGGCGAGGGCGACGCGAAGTAACACCCACGGGGACCGCCGGCGCCCGACGGCGCGCCGGTGGTCCCCGAGACCGTGCCCCGCCGTGGCGGGGCAGGTCCTCCACATCACTTCGTGGCCGCCCACAGCGCATACCCGGCGCACGGCGGTAGGACAGGGAGAATCGACAAGGTGGCAGCACCGAACAAGGGGCGAAGGCAGACGGGAGCCCAGAGCAAGCCCGGGCGTGCCCTGGCCCTGATCCTGATCGTCATGGTTGCGCTCGTCGGCGGGATGTTCTTGTCGAAGCAAGCCACGCCGCGTCTCGGCATCGACCTCGCCGGTGGTACGAGCATCACGCTCGCGGCCAAGAACCAGCCCGGCAAGCCCAATGCGATCAACAAGAAGAACATGGACACCGCGGTCAGCATCATCAACCGTCGTGTCAACGGTCTCGGTGTGAGCGAAGCCGAGGTGCAGACCCAGGGCAAAGACCACATCATCGTCAACATCCCCAAGGGGACGAACGAGAAGCAGGCCAAGGAGCAGGTCGGTACCACCGCTCAGCTGTACTTCCGGCCGGTGCTGACCGCCGCCGCAGGGAAGCCGACGACCACGCCCTCCGCCACCCCGTCGCCGAGCGCCTCGTCGACCGCCAAGGGCAAGGCGTCGTCGAAGGCCACCCCGTCGCCGAGCTCCTCCACGCAGGGCCGTGCGGTCACCGACGCCCTGAAGGCCGACCCGACCCCGTCCGCTTCGGGCAAGCCCACGTCCCCCGCCACCCCGACGCCCGCCCAGAGCGCCCAGGCGGCCAAGCTGCAGAAGGACTTCGCCGCGGCGGACTGCTCGACCGAGAAGGGGCGTTCCAAGGTCGGCGCCGTCGCTGCCGCTGCCAAGCCCACCGACCCCGTCGTTGCCTGTGACCAAAAGGGTGCCGAGAAGTACGTCCTGGACGCGGCCGCCGTCGCCGGCACCGACGTGGACAGTGCGAAGGCAGTCATCGACCAGCAGCGCGGTGAGTGGATCGTGCAGATGGACTTCACGAGCAAGGGCTCGAAGAAGTTCCAGACGGTCACCAAGAAGCTCTCGCAGCAGCAGGACCCGCAGAACCGGTTCGCGATCGCCCTGGACGGCGCGGTCGTGTCGGCCCCCAGCGTCAGCGAGACGCTCAGTGGCAGCGCCGAGATCTCCGGCAGCTTCACCCAGCAGTCCGCCGAGGACCTCGCCAACGTCCTGTCCTACGGCGCACTCCCGCTCTCCTTCCACGAGGAGACCGTGACCTCGGTGACCGCGGCCCTCGGCGGCGAACAGCTGCAGGCGGGTCTGATCGCCGGTGCGATCGGGCTCGCGCTGGTCATCATCTACCTGGTCGCGTACTACCGGGGCCTCGCGGCCATCGCGATCCTCAGCCTGACGGTCTCCGCCATCCTCACGTACGCGATCATGACGCTGCTGGGCAAGGGCATCGGTTTCGCACTGAACCTGCCCGCGGTGTGTGGTGCGATCGTTGCGATCGGTATCACCGCGGACTCGTTCATCGTGTACTTCGAACGCATCCGTGACGAGATCCGTGAGGGCCGTACCCTCCGCCCCGCCGTCGAGCGGGCCTGGCCGCGTGCCCGGCGCACCATCCTGGTCTCGGACTTCGTGTCCTTCCTCGCCGCGGCCGTGCTGTACATCGTGACCGTCGGCAAGGTGCAGGGCTTCGCCTTCACGCTCGGCCTCACCACCCTGCTCGACGTCGTGGTGGTGTTCCTGTTCACCAAGCCGGTGGTGACGCTGCTGGCCCGCAGGAAGTTCTTCGCGAGCGGTCATCCCTGGTCCGGACTCGACCCGAAGCGTCTGGGCGCCAAACCACCGCTACGGCGCACCCGCCGCCCCTCCGCCTCTACCGACCCGAAGGAGGCGTGACATGTCGCGACTCGGCACCATGGGCGCCCGGCTGTACCGAGGTGAGGTCGGTTACGACTTCGTCGCCAAGCGGAAGATCTGGTACGGCATCTCGATCCTGATCACCATCACGGCCATCGTCGGCCTGGCGGTGCGTGGTCTGAACCTGGGTATCGAGTTCCAGGGCGGTGCGGTCTTCACCACGTCCAAGGACACCCACATCTCCGTGGTCGACGCTGAGCGGACCGCACAGGAGGTCTCCGGTCACCCGGCGACCGTGCAGAAACTCGGCGGCGGCGGACTGCGGATCCAGGTGGCCGGTATCAGCACCGGTACCGCCGACGAACTGCACGACCGCATCGCCAAGGACCTGCACGTATCGCCCAACCAGGTCGCGGCCGACGTGGTCGGCCCGAGCTGGGGCCAGTCGATCGCCAACAAGGCCTGGCAAGGTCTGGCGATCTTCATGGTCCTGGTGGTGATCTATCTGGCCATCGCCTTCGAGTGGCGGATGGCCGTCGCCGCGCTGGTCGCCCTGATCCACGACCTGACCATCACGGTCGGGGTGTACGCCCTCGTCGGATTCGAAGTCACCCAGGGCACCGTGATCGGTCTGCTGACCATCCTGGGTTACTCGCTCTACGACACCGTCGTCGTGTTCGACGGTCTCAAGGAGGCTTCGAAGGACCTCAAGAAGCAGACCCGCTTCACCTACAGCGAGATCGCCAACCGCAGCCTCAACGGCACCCTGGTGCGTTCCATCAACACCACGGTCGTCGCGCTCCTCCCGGTGGCCGGGCTGCTCTTCATCGGCGGTGGCTTCCTGGGCGCGGGGATGCTGAACGACATCTCGCTCGCGCTGTTCGTCGGTCTCGCGGCCGGCGCCTACTCGTCGATCTTCATCGCCACTCCGCTGGTCGCCGACCTCAAGGAGCGCGAGCCGGCGATGAAGGCGCTCAGGAAGCGGGTGCTCGCCAAGCGGGCTTCGGCCGCGGCCCGGGGCGAGTCCGCCACGGACACCGCCGACGCGGGCGACGAGCCGCGGGACGCCGACCCCGAGGGCACCGCAGTGGCGGGCTCGGTGGCCGGCCCCCGGCCGCCCGCCCCGCGCGGCGGCAGGGGCCGTACCCAGGGCAAGCGCCGATGACCGGCACCCAGGAGTTGCTGCTCAGCCGCATCCGCGATGTGCCGGACTATCCGAAGCCGGGCGTGGTGTTCAAGGACATCACCCCGCTGCTCGCGGACCCGGAAGCCTTCACCGCGCTGACCGACGCGCTCGCGGAACTGTGCCTGCGGCACGGCGCCACGAAGATCGTCGGCCTGGAGGCGCGCGGGTTCATCCTGGCCGCGCCGGTGGCCGTCCGCGCGGGTATGGGCTTCATCCCCGTCCGCAAGGCCGGCAAGCTCCCCGGGGCCACGCTCGCGCAGACCTACGAGCTGGAGTACGGCAGCGCCGAGATCGAGGTGCACGCCGAGGACCTGGACGCGGACGACCGTGTCATGGTCATCGACGACGTACTCGCCACCGGCGGCACGGCCGAGGCCTCCCTCGAGCTGATCCGGCGGGCCGGTGCGCAGGTGGTGGGAGTGGCCGTGCTGATGGAACTCGGCTTCCTGAACGGGCGAGCCCGTCTGGAGCCCGCACTGAGGGGCGCTCCGCTCGACGCCCTGATCACGGTCTGAACGGCACGGTCCGTCCCGTACGAGGCGACGCGGAGGCGGGCATCCGGAACCATCCGGGTGCCCGCCTCCGCTTCCGCATTCCGCCCCCGGCGAACCGGCCCGGGGCGAGCGGAGCCCCCAGGATCGTTACCATGGGCTTTCCGGACCTGACCGGGGGACCCGGACCCGCACGAGGAGTGCCCTTGCCAGACGAGGCCCAGTCCGCAGCCGCCGCACAGCCCCACGAGCAGAACCAGAAGGCCGCGGCGGACTCAGCGATGCCCCAGAAGCTGCCTGCGGAGCAGCCTCCCGCGGCGCCCGCCGCCCCGGTGGTGCGCCCGGACGGCAGCGCGCCGCTCTCGACGCCCAAGCCCGCTCCGCGGGGCACCGCCGAGCCGGCCTCGCAGGGCGCCCCGGCCAGGCCGGCCGCCCCCGCCCCGGCCACCCGCTCCAGCGGCTCGTCGAACCGCGTGCGGGCCCGGCTCGCCCGGCTCGGCGTGCAGCGCTCCTCCCCGTACAACCCGGTTCTCGAACCGCTGCTGCGGGCGGTGCGCGGAAACGATCCCAAGATCGAGACCGCCACGCTGCGGCAGATCGAGCGGGCCTACCAGGTGGCCGAGCGCTGGCACCGCGGGCAGAAGCGCAAGAGCGGCGACCCGTACATCACGCACCCGCTGGCCGTCACGACGATCCTCGCCGAGCTCGGCATGGACCCGGCCACTCTGATGGCCGGTCTGCTGCATGACACCGTCGAGGACACCGAGTACGGCCTGGACACGCTGCGCCGCGACTTCGGCGACCAGGTGGCCCTCCTCGTCGACGGCGTCACCAAGCTCGACAAGGTCAAGTTCGGCGAGGCCGCGCAGGCCGAGACCGTCCGCAAGATGGTCGTCGCGATGGCCAAGGACCCGCGGGTCCTGGTCATCAAGCTCGCCGACCGGCTGCACAACATGCGCACGATGCGCTATCTCAAGCGGGAGAAGCAGGAGAAGAAGGCCCGCGAGACCCTGGAGATCTACGCTCCGCTGGCCCACCGCCTGGGCATGAACACCATCAAGTGGGAACTGGAGGATCTGGCGTTCGCGATCCTCTACCCGAAGATGTATGACGAGATCGTGCGGCTGGTCGCCGAACGCGCCCCCAAGCGGGACGAATACCTCGCGATAGTGACCGACGAGGTCCAGGCCGACCTGCGTGCCGCCCGTATCAAGGCGACGGTCACCGGCCGGCCCAAGCACTACTACAGCGTCTACCAGAAGATGATCGTGCGGGGCCGGGACTTCGCCGAGATCTACGACCTGGTGGGCATCCGCATCCTTGTCGACACCGTCCGCGACTGCTATGCGGCGCTCGGTACCGTCCACGCCCGGTGGAATCCGGTGCCCGGTCGGTTCAAGGACTACATCGCGATGCCCAAGTTCAACATGTACCAGTCGCTGCACACCACGGTGATCGGCCCCAGCGGCAAGCCCGTCGAGCTGCAGATCCGTACGTTCGACATGCACCGCAGGGCCGAGTACGGCATCGCCGCGCACTGGAAGTACAAGCAGGAGGCCGTGGCCGGCGCCTCCAAGGTGCGTACCGACGTGCCCAAGCACACCGGCAAGGGCGCGGGCCAGGACACCGTCAACGACATGGCCTGGCTGCGGCAGCTGCTCGACTGGCAGAAGGAGACCGAGGACCCCAGCGAGTTCCTGGAGTCCCTGCGCTTCGACCTCTCGCGCAACGAGGTCTTCGTCTTCACGCCCAAGGGCGACGTCATCGCGCTGCCGGCGGGTGCCACACCGGTCGACTTCGCGTACGCGGTACACACCGAGGTCGGCGACCGGACGATAGGCGCCCGGGTCAACGGGCGCCTGGTGCCCCTCGAATCGACCCTGGACAACGGCGACCTGGTGGAGGTCTTCACCTCCAAGGCCGCGGGCGCCGGGCCGTCCCGCGACTGGCTGGGCTTCGTCAAATCGCCCCGGGCCCGCAACAAGATCCGCGCCTGGTTCTCCAAGGAGCGCCGCGACGAGGCGATCGAGCAGGGCAAGGACTCCATCGCGCGCGCCATGCGCAAGCAGAACCTGCCGATCCAGCGCATCCTCACCGGCGACTCACTGGTCACCCTGGCCCACGAGATGCGCTACCCGGACATCTCCTCGCTGTACGCGGCGATCGGCGAGGGTCATGTCGCGGCGCAGGGCGTCGTGCAGAAACTGGTGCAGGCACTCGGCGGCGAGGACGCCGCCAACGAGGACATCGCCGAGAGCACCCCGCCCTCGCACGGGCGCAGCAAACGCCGGGCCAATGCCGACCCCGGCGTGGTCGTGAAGGGCGTCGAGGACGTCTGGGTGAAACTCGCCCGGTGCTGCACGCCCGTCCCCGGCGACCCCATCATCGGATTCGTCACCCGCGGCAGTGGTGTCTCGGTGCACCGGGCTGACTGCGTCAACGTGGACTCGCTCTCGCAGCAGCCGGAGCGGATCCTCGAGGTCGAATGGGCCCCCACCCAGTCCTCGGTGTTCCTGGTGGCCATCCAGGTCGAGGCGCTGGACCGGTCGCGGCTGCTCTCCGACGTCACCCGGGTGCTCTCCGACCAGCACGTCAATATCCTGTCGGCGGCCGTGCAGACCTCCCGCGACCGGGTGGCCACCTCACGGTTCACCTTCGAGATGGGCGACCCCAAGCACCTCGGCCACGTGCTGAAGGCGGTACGCGGCGTCGAGGGCGTGTACGACGTGTACCGGGTCACCTCGGCCCGGCGCCCGTAGACATCTCCGCCCACGCCGAGGGCCCCGCACCGGACGGTGCGGGGCCCTCGGCGTACAGCGCCGGTGGGTGGGTCAGCCGCCGAACTCCTGCAGGCCCTTCAGCGCCTGGTCGAGCAGTGCCTGTCGGCTCTCCAGCTCACGCGCCAGCTTGTCCGCCCGGGCGTTGTTGCCCGACGCCCGGGCCGCATCGATCTGGGTACGCAGCTTGTCAACGGCGTCCTGCAGCTGGCCCGTCAGGCCCGCGGCACGCGCACGGGCCTCCGGGTTGGTGCGGCGCCACTCGGACTCCTCGGCCTCCTGGAGCGCGCGCTCCACGGTGTGCATCCGGCCCTCGACCTTCGGGCGCGCGTCGCGCGGCACGTGCCCGATCGCCTCCCAGCGCTCGTTGAGTCCGCGGAAGGCGGCCCTGGCCGCCTTGAGGTCCCGCACCGGGAGGAGCTTCTCCGCCTCGGCCGCGAGGTCCTCCTTCAGCTTGAGATTCTCGCTCTGCTCGGTGTCCCGCTCGGCGAACACCTCGCTGCGCGCCGCGAAGAAGACGTCCTGGGCGCCGCGGAAGCGGTTCCACAGATCGTCCTCGGCCTCGCGCTGGGCCCGGCCCGCCGCCTTCCATTCGGTCATCAGATCGCGGTACCGGGCGGCGGTGGCGCCCCAGTCGGTCGAGCCGGAGAGCGACTCGGCCTCGGTGACCAGCTTCTCCTTGGCCTTGCGGGCCTCTTCGCGCTGCGCGTCGAGCGAGGCGAAGTGCGCCTTGCGGCGCTTGGAGAACGCGGACCGGGCATGCGAGAAGCGGTGCCACAGCTCGTCGTCCGACTTCCGGTCGAGCCGCGGCAGGCCTTTCCAGATGTCCACCAGGGCCCGCAGCCGCTCGCCCGCCGCCCGCCACTGGTCGCTCTGTGCCAGCTCCTCGGCCTCGACGACCAGAGCTTCCTTCGCGTGCTTCGCCTCGTCAGTCTGCTTGGCCTTCTGGACCTTGCGCTCCTCACGGCGCGCGTCGACCGTCGAGACCAGGCCGTCGAGCCGCACCCGCAGGGCGTCCAGATCGCCCACGGCGTGATGCTCGTCGACCTGTCCGCGCAGGTGATCAATGGCGGTCCGGGCATCCTTGGCCGAGAGATCGGTGGTCTTCACCCGCCGCTCCAGGAGGCCGATCTCGACGACGAGGCCCTCGTACTTGCGCTCGAAGTAGGCCAAAGCCTCTTCGGGAGAACCTGCCTGCCAAGAACCGACGACCTTCTCGCCATCGGCGGTTCGCACGTAAACGGTGCCCGTCTCATCGACACGGCCCCACGGGTCGCTGGTCACAGCGCCTCCATCCACATGATGCCTGCGGGGACTGTGCGGCCCCCGGGCATCGTCCACAGTTTCTTCGGCCGGGCTGCATACGCCCCGCACACCGCCAACATAGGCGAACGGCAGGGTGGCTGTCCGCATCCAGCCCGCCCGAATATCCCCGGCCCCGCGATCGGATTCCCGGCCGGGACTCGATGTCCCGGCTCAGGAGGTGGCGACGGTGGCCTTCGTGACGGTGACGGCCTTCTTGGGAGCGCCGTCCTGTCCTCCACCGGACACTCCGGCCTTGGCCACGTCCTTGACCACCTTCAGGCCCGCGGCGTCGATCGTCCCGAACGGGGTGTACGACGGGGGCAGCTTGCTGTCCTTGTAGACCAGGAAGAACTGGCTCCCGCCGGTGTGCGGCTGACCGGTGTTGGCCATCGCCACCGTGCCGGCCGGGTAGGTCACCGAGCCGTCGGCCCCCGCCTTGCCGAGCGCGGTCAGGTTCTCGTCGGGGATGGTGTAGCCGGGGCCGCCGGAGCCGTCCCCCTTCGGGTCGCCGCACTGCAGCACATAGATCCCGCCGGTCGTCAGGCGGTGGCACTTGGTGCCGTCGAAGAAGCCCTTGTCCGCGAGGTACTTGAAGGAGTTGACGGTGTGCGGTGTCTTCGCGGCGTCCATCGCCAGCGCGATCGTGCCCCGGTTCGTCTTGAGCGTGAAGGTGTACTTCGCGTTCTTGTCGATCTTCATCGCGGGCTCCGGCGGAGCGGTGCTGCTGGCCGACGGCGAGGCGGCAGCGTCCTTGCCGGTCGAGCTGTCGCTCTTGAAGGCTCCGGCTCCATAAGCGACGGCGCCGGCAACGACCACCACGGCGACAGCCGAGGCGATCACGGCATTGCGACGGCGTCCCTTGCGCCGGGCGGTGACACGGCGCTGCTGCTGCCGCTCGAATTTTTCCCTGGCGAGCTGCCGCCGCCGCTGATCGCTGCTGACCACCGGGTGTTCTCCCTCGAATGTGTGTCCTGAACCGGTCCGGGCTAGGCCGTACCGTATATGGGTTCGCTGTGCGATGAGGAGCGCCGGTAGGCTCTGATCTGCTGCAAACTCCCGCTGGACCGACATTTAAGGACGATCGTGCTCATTGCCGGGTTCCCCGCCGGGGCCTGGGGCACCAACTGTTATCTGGTGGCCCCCGCCGCAGGCGAGGAGTGCGTGATCATCGACCCGGGCCACCAGGCGGCCCAGGGAGTCGAGGACGCGCTCAGGAAACATCGGCTCAAGCCCGTGGCGGTCGTCCTCACGCATGGCCACATCGACCATGTGGCATCGGTCGTTCCGGTGTGCGGAGCGCACGACGTACCGGCGTGGATCCACCCCGCCGACCGCTTCATGATGAGCGACCCGGAGAAGGGCATCGGCCGGACCATCGGTATGCCGCTGATGGGGGAGCTGACCGTGGGGGAGCCGGACGACGTGAAGGAGCTGGCCGACGGGACCGAGCTGGAACTCGCCGGTCTGGAGTTCGCCGTCTCGCACGCGCCCGGCCATACCAAGGGGTCTGTGACGTTCAGGCTGCCCGAGGCGGAAGACATTCCGCAGATCCTCTTCTCGGGCGACCTGCTCTTCGCCGGCTCTATCGGACGCACCGACTTCCCCGGCGGCGACCACGCCGAGATGCTCGAATCGCTGGCCCGCGTGTGCCTGCCGCTCGACGACTCGACCGTGGTGCTGCCGGGCCACAACGAGCAGACGACCATCGGCCGTGAGCGCGCCACCAACCCCTTCCTGCAGGGTCTGGCCGCTCCCCGACGAGGAATGTGACGAACTTTCCGTGAGTACTTTCCAGGCCCCCAAAGGCACCTACGACCTGCTTCCGCCCTCCTCCGCGAAGTTCCTCGCGGTGCGGGAGGCGATCGCCGCACCCCTGAGGAACTCGGGCTACGGCTACGTCGAGACCCCGGGCTTCGAGAACGTCGAGCTCTTCGCCCGCGGCGTCGGTGAGTCCACCGACATCGTCTCCAAGGAGATGTACGCCTTCGAGACCAAGGGCGGCGACAAGCTCGCACTCCGCCCGGAAGGCACCGCTTCGGTACTCCGCGCGGCGCTGGAGGCCAATCTGCACAAGGCCGGGAATCTGCCGGTCAAGCTCTGGTACTCCGGCTCGTACTACCGGTACGAGCGCCCGCAGAAGGGCCGTTACCGGCACTTCTCGCAGGTCGGCGCCGAGGCCATCGGCGCCGAGGACCCCGTACTGGACGCCGAACTGATCATCCTGGCCGACCAGGCCTACCGCTCGCTCGGCCTGCGGAACTTCCGCATTCTGCTCAACTCGCTCGGCGACAGGGAGTGCCGCCCCGTCTACCGCGAGGCGCTGCAGAGCTTCCTGCGCGGGCTCGACCTGGACGAGGACACCCGGCGGCGGGCCGAGATCAACCCGCTGCGGGTGCTCGACGACAAGCGGGCCGACGTGCAGCGGCAGCTGGCCGGTGCGCCGGTGCTGCGGGACTACCTCTGCGACGCCTGCAAGGCGTACCACGAGTCGGTGCGTGAGCTCATCACCGCGGCGGGCGTCGACTTCGAGGACGACGTGAAGCTGGTGCGCGGCCTCGACTACTACACCCGTACCACCTTCGAGTTCGTGCACGACGGGCTCGGCTCGCAGTCCGCGGTCGGCGGCGGCGGGCGCTACGACGGGCTGTCCGAGATGATCGGCGGACCCGAACTGCCGTCCGTCGGCTGGGCGCTCGGCGTCGACCGTACGGTGCTGGCGCTGGAGGCGGAGGGCGTGGAGCTGGAACTGCCCGCGACCACCAGCGTGTTCGCGGTGCCGCTCGGCGAGGACGCCCGCCGGGTGCTGTTCGCAGTCGTCACCGAGCTGCGCAGGGCAGGGATCGCGACGGACTTCGCGTTCGGCGGCCGAGGCCTCAAGGGTGCGATGAAGAGCGCCAACCGCTCGGGCGCCCGGTTCACGATCGTGGCCGGCGAACGCGACCTCGCCGACGGCGCAGTCCAGCTCAAGGACATGGAGTCCGGCGAACAGAGCGCGGTACCGCTGGACGGCATCGTCGAGGCGGTCAGGTCGAAGCTCGGCTGATGGGCCACGGTTTCCCGGACCGTCAACTCGGCCGGTGCCGATTCATCCTGCCAGACGATTCCGACACGTGAGCGCCAAGTACGGCTCCCGGAAGCCGGAGCGGCGCCCAGAACGGGCACCTCGCCCGCATCCCGGGAGCGGTGTCCCTGCAGGATTTACACCGTGGTGCTCTTGCCCGCTCCGTTCGGGCCGAGGATGCCGAAGACCTCTCCCGGGCGTATGCCCAGGTCCAGGCCGTCGACGGCGGTCACTTCGCCGTACTGCTTGCGGCGTCCGCGTACTTCCACCGCGAGTGCTGTCGTGCCGAGGAGTCTTCCGCCGTACTGAACGGGTGGGAACAGTCAGGCGTACATCCTTATGCCCATCGAACGGTGGACACCCCGCGCGGTACGGCACAATGAGCCCTGCCCAGCAGGCCACAGAAGCGACGGATCGGCATGATGACGACGACATTGGTGGAAGACGTGTCCGCGCAGCAGGATCGGAAGACCGGCAGTGGCCGCGCCCTTGCCTGGGTGCTGGCCGTCACAGGCGCCGCCGGACTGCTCGCCGCGTGGGTCATCACGCTCGATGAGTTCAAGCTGCTGAAGGACCCGAACTTCACGCCCGGTTGCAGCATCAACCCGGTGCTGTCCTGCGGCAACATCATGAAGAGCGCCCAGGCGTCGGTGTTCGGGTTCCCCAACCCGATGCTGGGTCTCGCCACCTACTCGGTGGTGATCTGCGTCGGGATGAGCCTGCTGGCCGGCGGCCGCTTCAGCCGCTGGTACTGGCTCACCTTCAATGCGGGCTGCCTCTTCGGTGTCGGTTTCGTCACCTGGCTTCAGTACGAGTCGCTGTACTCCATCAACGCGCTCTGCCTCTGGTGCTGCCTGGCCTGGGTCGGCACCATCACGCTCTTCTGGTACGTCACCGCGCACAACATCCGCACCCGGCAGCTGCCCGCGCCGGCCTGGCTGCGGAGCTTCCTCGGCGAATTCACCTGGGTGCTCCCGGTGCTGCACATCGGCATCATCGGCATGCTGATCCTGACCCGCTGGTGGAGTTTCTGGACCAGCTGACGGCGGGGGCTCTGTCAGTCGGGTGACATAGGGTTTTCAGGGTGGAACCCGATCTGTTCACCGCCGCCGCCGAAGAACGCAGCCGCCAGGACCCGTCCAGCAGCCCGCTTGCCGTACGGATGCGTCCGCGCACCCTCGACGAGGTCGTCGGCCAGCAGCACCTGCTGAAGCAGGGCTCACCGCTGCGCCGGCTGGTCGGCGAGGCCGGCGGCGGCCCCGCAGGACCGTCATCGGTGCTGCTCTGGGGCCCGCCGGGGATCGGCAAGACGACGCTCGCCTACGTCGTCAGCCAGGCGACGCAGAAGCGTTTCGTCGAGCTCTCGGCGATCACCGCGGGGGTCAAGGAGGTGCGGGCGGTCATCGACGGCGCGCGCCGCGCCTCCGGGGGGTACGGCAAGGAGACCGTCCTCTTCCTCGACGAGATCCACCGCTTCAGCAAGGCCCAGCAGGACTCGCTGCTGCCCGCGGTGGAGAACCGCTGGGTCACTCTGATCGCCGCGACCACCGAGAACCCGTACTTCTCGGTCATCTCCCCGCTGCTCTCCCGTTCCCTGCTGCTCACCCTCGAATCGCTCACCGACGATGATCTGCGCGCCCTGCTGCACCGTGCGCTGACCGAGGAGCGGGGGCTCGGCGGGTCGGTGGCCCTGCAGCAGGACGCCGAAGCGCACCTACTGCGGATCTCGGGCGGTGACGCGCGCCGCGCGCTCACCGCGCTGGAAGCGGCGGCCGGCGCCGCGATGGCCAAATCGGAGCCGGAGATCAGCCTCGAGACGGTGGAGGAGACGGTCGACCGTGCCGCGGTGAAGTACGACCGGGACGGCGATCAGCACTACGACGTGGCGAGTGCCCTGATCAAGTCGATCCGCGGCTCGGACGTGGACGCCGCACTGCACTATCTGGCCCGCATGATCGAGGCGGGGGAGGACCCGCGGTTCATCGCCCGCCGGCTGATGATCTCGGCCAGCGAGGACATCGGTCTCGCCGACCCGACCGCGCTGCCCACCGCGGTCGCCGCCGCCCAGGCCGTCGCGCTGATCGGCTTCCCCGAGGCCGCGCTCACCCTCAGTCATGCCACCATCGCGCTGGCTCTGGCACCCAAGTCGAACGCCGCCACCATGGCGATCTCGGCTGCGCGGGCAGACGTGCGGAACGGCCTGGTGGGCCCGGTCCCCGCGCATCTGCGCGACGGCCACTACAAGGGCGCCGCCAAGCTCGGCCATGCCCAGGGCTACGTCTATCCGCACGATGTGCCGGGCGCGATCGCCGCTCAGCAGTACGCACCGGACGCCGTCCAGGGCAAGCGCTACTACGAGCCCACCCGGTACGGCGCCGAGGCGCGCTACGCGGATGTGGTGGAAAAGGTGCGCGAGCGGCTGTCGGCGGACGAACACCACTGACCCGCGCTGCCACTGCGCTGCTACTGACCTGCGCCTCCCGGCCCTGGTAACGAGCACGGCCGCCGAGCGGGTACTCTGTAGGCGAGTTCGTGTGCGCTCGGCTGCTGACGGCATCCGGGCGGTTTCAAGTCCGCTGGGACGCGGCTGACCACGATCTGATCGGACCTCCGTCGTGTCGATGCCCTGAGCGTCGGCCTTCTTCGTGCTGTCCGTGAGGTGACGGGTTGTTCCCCGGGCATGACACGCGATCTCCTTGAGCAAGGTGAATGCAACCAACCATGGAGGTCTGGAGAACGTGCCTAACCAGTCGCGTCCCAAGGTCAAGAAGTCACGCGCGCTCGGTATCGCGCTGACGCCGAAGGCTGTCAAGTACTTCGAGGCCCGCCCGTACCCGCCGGGCGAGCACGGCCGTGGCCGCAAGCAGAACTCGGACTACAAGGTCCGTCTGCTCGAGAAGCAGCGGCTGCGCGCCCAGTACGACATCAGCGAGCGCCAGATGGCGCGCGCCTACGACCGTGCCAAGAAGGCCGAAGGCAAGACGGGCGAGGCGCTGGTCGTCGAGCTCGAGCGTCGCCTCGACGCCCTGGTCCTGCGTTCGGGCATCGCCCGCACCATCTACCAGGCCCGCCAGATGGTCGTCCACGGCCACATCCAGGTCAACGGCGGCAAGGTCGACAAGCCGTCGTTCCGCGTCCGTCCCGACGACGTCGTGATGGTCCGCGAGCGCAGCCGCGAGAAGGTCCCCTTCCAGGTCGCCCGTGAGGGTGGCTACGACACCGAGGGTGAGACCCCGCGCTACCTCCAGGTGAACCTGAAGGCTCTGGCCTTCCGCCTGGACCGCGACCCGAACCGCAAGGAAATCCCGGTCATCTGCGACGAGCAGCTGGTCGTCGAGTACTACGCCCGCTGATCCGGACGTACCGCGCGCTTCAGCGTTCCGGCCCGTCGTCCCGCCGTTCCCTTCGGAGCGGTGGGCGGCGGGTCTTCGCGTGCCGGGCCGCGCGGCCCCGGGCGACCGCTGCGTCCGCCGTCAGCCCGCACCGTACGCAGCGGTAATCGGGTACAGGGGGTGAGCCCCGGCGCGATAGGCTCGGACAACCACAATCCGACGTGACGTCCGACGTGACGTCCGACGATCGACGTGACTTCCGACGACCAGAGAGCGGTGCGACGTGTCCGGTGGAGAGGTGGCCGGCCTTCTGGTGGCAGTCTTCTGGGCGATCCTGGTCTCCTTCCTCGCTGTGGCACTGGTGAGGCTGGCCCAGACGCTCAGGGCGACCACCAAGCTGGTGGCGGAGGTGACGGATCAGGCCGTCCCGCTGCTCGCCGATGCTTCGGCGGCCGTGCGTTCGGCGCAGACCCAGCTCGACCGGGTCGACGCCATCGCGACCGACGTGCAGGAGGTCACCTCCAACGCCTCGGCGCTCTCGACCACCGTCGCCTCGACATTCGGCGGCCCCCTGGTGAAGGTCGCGGCCTTCGGCTATGGCGTGCGCCGGGCCCTCGGACGCAAGGCCGACACCGAGCCCGCGCGTTCCGGTCGGCCGGTCATCGTCGGCCGCACGGTGCCGGCCGCACGGCGCAGGAAGCGGAAGGGCTGACGCTGCAATGTTCCGCCGTACTTTCTGGTTCGCCACCGGCGCAGCAGCCGGTGTGTGGGCCACCACCAAGGTCAACCGCAAGATCAAGGCGCTGAGCCCGGAGAGCCTCGCGGCGCAGGCGGCGAACAAGGCCGTCGACGCGGGCCACCGGCTCAGGGAGTTCGCGACCGACGTGCGGGCCGGGATGGTCCAGCGCGAGGCCGAGCTCGGCGAGGCGCTCGGCATCGAGGCGGCACCCGGCCCCGGACTTCCCGCGCCACGACGCTTCGCCGCCATCGAGAACACCAGTACGGAACGCGCGGGCGTTCCGTACACCAGGCATTCGCACACCAGGCATTCGGACAACCGGAATGAGGACCACTGATGGAGTCGGCTGAAATCCGCCGCCGCTGGCTGAGCTTCTTCGAGGAGCGCGGGCACACCGTTGTCCCTTCGGCGTCGCTCATCGCGGACGACCCGACTCTGCTGCTGGTCCCCGCGGGCATGGTGCCCTTCAAGCCGTACTTCCTCGGCGAGGTCAAGCCGCCCGCCCCGCGCGCCACCAGTGTGCAGAAGTGCGTGCGTACACCGGACATCGAAGAGGTCGGCAAGACCACCCGGCACGGCACGTTCTTCCAGATGTGCGGCAACTTCTCCTTCGGCGACTACTTCAAGGAAGGCGCCATCAGCTACGCCTGGGAGCTGCTCACCAGCTCGGTGGCCGTTGGTGGTTACGGACTCGACCCCGAGCGACTGTGGATCACGGTCTACCTCGACGACGACGAGGCCGAGCAGATCTGGCGCGACACGATCGGTGTGCCGGCCGAGCGCATCCAGCGCCTGGGCAAGAAGGACAACTTCTGGTCCATGGGCGTCCCCGGCCCCTGCGGCCCGTGCTCGGAGATCAACTACGACCGCGGCCCGGAATTCGGCATCGAGGGCGGCCCGGCCGTCAACGACGAGCGCTATGTGGAGATCTGGAATCTGGTCTTCATGCAGTACGAGCGGGGTGCCGGAGACGGAAAGGAAGACTTCCCGATCCTCGGTGACCTGCCGTCGCAGAACATCGACACGGGTCTCGGTCTCGAACGCCTCGCCATGATCCTCCAGGACGTGCCGAACCTGTACGAGATCGACACCTCGCAGGTCGTCATCGAGAAGGCCACCGAGCTGACCGGAGTGCGGTACGGCGACGACGAGAAGTCGGACGTCTCCCTGCGGGTCGTCACCGACCACATGCGCACGTCAGTGATGCTCATCGGTGACGGGGTCACGCCGGGCAACGAGGGCCGCGGTTATGTGCTGCGCCGCATCATGCGCCGCGCCATCCGCAACATGCGTCTGCTCGGCGCCACCGGACCCGTCGTCTCGGAGCTGCTCGACGTGGTGATCAACGCCATGGGCCAGCAGTACCCGGAGCTGATCACCGACCGCAAGCGCATCGAGACCGTCGCCCTCGCCGAGGAGGCCGCCTTCGTCAAGACGCTGAAGGCCGGCACCAACATCCTCGACACGGCCGTGAGCGACACCAAGGCCTCGGGCGGCCAGGTGCTGCCCGGCGACAAGGCCTTCCTGCTCCACGACACCTGGGGCTTCCCGATCGACCTCACCCTGGAGATGGCCGCCGAACAGGGGCTGTCCGTGGACGAGGACGGTTTCCGCAGGCTGATGAAGGAACAGCGGGAGCGGGCCAAGGCCGATGCCAGGGCCAAGAAGACCGGCCACGCCGATCTCTCCGCCTACCGCCAGGTCGCCGACGTCTCCGGAACCACCGAATTCACCGGTTACACCTCGACCGAGGGCGAGTCGACCGTCGTCGGCCTGCTCGTCGACGGTGTGCCGTCGCCCGCCGCCACCGAGGGTGACGAGGTCGAGATCGTCCTGGACCGGACCCCGTTCTACGCCGAGGGCGGCGGCCAGCTCGCCGACACCGGCCGGATCAAACTGACCTCGGGCGCGATCGTCGAGGTGCGTGACGTCCAGCAGCCGGTCCCCGGGGTCTCCGTGCACAAGGGCTCCGTCCAGGTCGGGGAGGTGACGGTCGGCGCCGCCGCCTACGCCGTCATCGACCTGCGCCGCCGCCGGGCCATCGCCCGGGCCCACAGCGCCACTCACCTCACCCACCAGGCGCTGCGCGACGCTCTCGGCCCGACCGCCGCCCAGGCCGGTTCGGAGAACTCGCCCGGTCGTTTCCGCTTCGACTTCGGCTCGCCCAACGCCGTGCCGGGCACGGTGCTCACCGACGTCGAGCACAAGATCAACAACGTACTGAGCCGCGAACTCGACGTCATGGCCGAGGTCATGTCCATCGACGAGGCCAAGAAGCAGGGCGCCATCGCCGAGTTCGGTGAGAAGTACGGCGAGCGGGTGCGGGTCGTCACCATCGGCGACTTCTCGAAGGAGCTCTGCGGCGGCACGCATGTCGCCAACACCGCCCAGCTGGGCCTGGTCAAGCTGCTCGGTGAGTCGTCGATCGGCTCCGGTGTGCGCCGTATCGAGGCCCTGGTCGGGGTGGACGCCTACAACTTTCTGGCCAGGGAGCACACGGTCGTCGCCCAGCTCCAGGAGCTGGTCAAGGGCCGCTCCGAGGAGCTTCCGGAGAAGATCTCGGGCATGCTCGCCAAGCTGAAGGACGCCGAGAAGGAGATCGAGAAGTTCCGCGCGGAGAAGGTCCTGCAGGCCGCCGCCGGGCTCGCCGCCGGCGCCCAGGACGTACGCGGCGTCGCCGTGGTGACCGGCCAGGTGCCGGACGGCACCGGCGCCGACGACCTGCGCCGGCTGGTCCTCGACGTCCGCGGCCGGATCCCGGGCGACCGGCCGGCCGTGGTGGCCCTCTTCACCACCGCCAACGGCCGACCGCTGACGGTCATCGCCACCAACGAGGCGGCCCGCGAGCGCGGCCTCAAGGCCGGTGAGCTGGTCCGTGCCGCTGCCAAGACACTCGGCGGTGGCGGCGGCGGCAAGCCGGACGTCGCCCAGGGCGGCGGGCAGAACCCGGACGCCATCGGTGACGCCGTGGCCGCCGTCGAGCGCCTCGTCGGCGAAACGGCCTGACCGCCGTGCGCAGAGGCCGCCGACTGGCGATCGACGTCGGAGACGCCCGGATCGGGGTCGCCTCCTGCGACCCTGACGGGGTGCTCGCCACCCCCGTGGAGACCGTGCCGGGACGTGACGTCCCGGCCGCACTCCGGCGGCTGAAGCAGCTGGTGGACGAGTACGAACCCATCGAGGTCGTGATCGGCCTCCCTCGCTCCCTCAACGGGGGCGAGGGCCCGGCGGCCGCCAAGGTCCGCGGCTTCGCCCAGGAGTTCGCCGGCCGGATCGCACCCGTTCCGGTACGACTGGTGGACGAGAGGATGACCACAGTGACAGCCGCTCAGGGGCTGCGCGCATCCGGCGTAAAGTCCAAGAAGGGTCGCTCTGTCATCGATCAGGCGGCGGCGGTGGTGATCCTGCAGAATGCACTCGAATCCGAGCGAAGCTCGGGGAGCGCTGCGGGCGAAGCCGTCGAAGTGGTTGTCTGATCGCAATACGGTAACGTTCCGCGCCATGCGACAGTGTTCGAACAGCTGTCGCACAGCAAAAGAGGCGGACCGTCCGGAGGCCTCGCGGCTCTAGGGGACCGATGACTGAGTATGGCCGGGGCGCAGGCTCCGAACCGTGGCATCCCGAGGACCCGTTGTACGGGGACCAGGGATGGGGAAGTCAGCAGGACACCGCCGACCAGGCCCCGTACGACGGTCGGACGCAGCACGACGCTCAGGCCCAGTACGACGCTCAGGCCCAGTACGGCGCGCAGACGCAGTACGACGGCCGGCAGCAGTACTCGCAGGGACAGCAGTACTCGCAGGGACAGCAGTACGACCCGTACGGCAACCCGGTGTACCCGCAGCCTCAGGACCCCTACCAGCAGCAGGCCTACCCGCAGCAGTATCCCCAGGGCCAGGCATACCCACAGGACCCGGCGTACCAGCAGCAGACGTATCAGCAGGGCTACCCGGACCCGTACCCGCCGCAGGATCCGTACGGGCAGCAGCAGCCGCCGGGCCCGCAGGGCCAGTACCAGGACGGCGGCTGGGGCAACGGCCGGCAGCAGGGAACGCCGTACGGGGCGCAGGCGCCCGATCCGTACGCCGCTCAGCAGGGGAACCACGGAGGCGAGAACCCCGACCACTACCGCACGCCCGACGCCTATCCGCCTCCACAGTCCGCGGACCAGCGGGAGGAATGGCAGCAGCAGGCCCCCGCCGAACCGGAGCCCGAGCCCGAGACGCATCCCTTCTTCACCGGTGTCGACCGTCCGGATGGCACCGACGACAAGGACCGCGACAGCGACTACGACGACGACCCCGGCGAGACCCGCACGGGCACCCGTGACCGCCGCGGCAACACCAAGACCAAGAAGCGCCGCGGCGGCTGCTGCCTGGCGGTCGCCGTGGTCCTGGTCGGCGGCGTCGGCGGGGGCGGTTACTTCGCCTACGACTACTGGCAGAGCCGCAACGCCCCGCCGCCCGACTTCACGGGTGTGGGCAGCGCGCCGGTTCAGGTCGAGGTGCCTGACGGCACCAGTATCGGCGGGATCGGGCGACTGCTGAAGAAGAAGGGGGTCGTCAAGAGTGTCGACGCATTCGTCGCGGCAGCGCAGAAGAACCCGAAGGGCAAGTCCCTCCAGGCCGGGGTCTACTCGCTGAACCAGCACATGTCCGCGGCGAACGCCGTCACCGCGATGGTCGATCCGAAGAGTCTCAATGTGCTCATCGTGCCGCCCGGTACCCGGGACAAGCAGGTCTACGCGGCCATTGACGACAAGCTCAAACTGAAGAAGGGAACCACCCAGGGGATCGCCAAGGCGAAGGCCGATCAGCTGGGCCTGCCGAACTGGGCGAAGGGGCACAAGGAGCTCAAGGACCCGCTCGAAGGGTTTCTCTATCCGGCGAGTTATCCCGTCAGCGACGAGATGAAGCCGGAGGACATCCTGAAGAAGATGGTCGGCCAGGCCGACGAGGCGTACGGCAAGCAGGACCTCGCCGGCGCGGCGCGGAAGCTGGGGTTGCAGGATGAGTTCCAGGTCATCACCGTCGCCAGCCTCGTCCAGGCCGAGGGCAAGTACAAACACGACTTCGACAAGGTGGCGCGCGTCGTCTACAACCGGTTGAAGCCGAACAACACGGAGACGGTCGGGCGGCTCGAATTCGACTCCACGGTCAACTACGTGCGCAAGCAGAGCACGCTCGACGTGGGCAGCGTGGACGCTCTGAGGAAGATCGACGATCCGTACAACACCTACAACATAAAGGGCCTGCCACCCGGCCCCATCGGCAACCCGGGCCCCGACGCCCTTCACTCGGCGATGAACCCCGCCCCCGGCCCCTGGTACTACTTCGTGTCGGTGACCGAGGACAAGACGGTGTTCGCGGTGACCAACGCCGAGCAGAACCGCAACCGCGAGAAGTATCAGAAGCAGCAGGAGCAGGCAGCCCAGTGATCCCACGGAAGCGGGCAGCCGTCCTCGGCTCGCCCATCGCACACTCTCTCTCCCCGGTCCTGCACCGCGCCGCCTACCGCGAACTCGGGCTCGAAAACTGGTCGTACGACCGTTTCGAGGTCGACGAGACGGGCCTTCCCGGGTTCATCGAAGAGCTCGACGACGCTTGGGCGGGTCTGTCGCTGACCATGCCGCTCAAGCGGGCGGTCATTCCGCTGCTCGACGGGATCAGCGACACGGCGGCCTGCGTCGAAGCGGTCAACACGGTGGTCTTCACGGAGGACGGCCGACGGCTGGGGGACAACACCGACATCCCCGGAATGATCGCGGCGCTGGGCGAACGGGGCGTGGAGAAGGTGGACTCCGCCGCCGTTCTCGGTGCGGGAGCCACCGCGTCGTCGGCGCTGGCCGCGCTCTCCCGGATCTGTACCGGCCAGGTCACCGCCTATGTACGCGGCCCGGCCCGCGCCGCGGAGATGCGCGGCTGGGGCGAGCGGCTCGGTGTCGACGTCCGGACGGCCGACTGGGCCGACGCGGCAGCGGCGCTGCACGCCCAGCTCGTTGTCTCGACCACCCCGGCCGGCGTGACCGACGCGCTCGCCGGGGCGGTCCCCGCCGCACCGGGCACGCTCTTCGATGTGCTCTACGACCCGTGGCCGACCGCCGTCGCCGGCGCCTGGGCGGCGCGCGGCGGCGCTGTCGTCGGGGGACTCGACCTGCTCGTCCATCAGGCGGTCCTGCAGGTCGAGCAGATGACGGGCCGGGCGCCCGCCCCGCTGTCCGCGATGCGCGAAGCAGGGGAACGGGCGCTCGGCACACGCTGAGCGCGACGGGCCGGCGCCGGAGACCGCGGGCGCGGTCAGCCGCGGCGCCGGAGACCGATGGCCGTGTCCGCGGCGTACTCCTGGGTCCAGCTGCGGCCGGAGCCCGAGGCCCAGGTCACCTGGGTGGTGTCCCCCGCGTGCCGTACCCGGTCCACCGTCATCGAGCGGTCGCCGGCCCGTACGTCGCCGCGGCGCAGTTCTCGCGCCTCGACGGTGACCGGCTCGGCGGGCTCGGCGCGCTCCGCGTCGGCGGCGGCCCGCAGCAGAGCCGTGGCCAGCTCCCGTGCCTGGCCGGGCGTGCACCGGAGCACCGGTTCACCGACCCCCGACGGCGTGGGCCGCGCGGTGAGAACCACACCGGCGCCGTCCGTTCCGACCGTCACGGCTGCGCCGTCACCGAGCTCCACCTTCATGTTCGCTCCTCCACCTCAGTGCAGCCTGAGGCTCTCCGGCGGTCCCAGGTAGCTGGGCTTGAGACCACCGGTGTCGACCACCAGATTCTGCAGGACCACCGTGGGGTCCACCATCCAGAATTTGAGCACATGCACCCCGGAACGGCGGATGCGGTGCGCGGTGCTGGTGACATTGACGTTGTCCGAGGTGTTCCGCGCCCACTGCGCGTTCATGGTGCCGTCGTCGGCCCCGGTCACCTCGGTGATGTTGACCGTCTGCGGTGCGTCGTCGTCGAAGGAGACCGCGTACTTGAGACCGTCCGACGCCAGGGCGTCATTGCGCGGCGACAGATGCGCCCACACGGCGACCGGGCCGGTGCTGAACAGGGTGAGCCGGTACTCCAGTCGCGGGGACGACCCGCCGGGGCTCTGCCGGGAAGCGGTGACCGGGAAGGGCTCCATGCCCGATCCGGTGCGGCCGATATGCGGGATCCGCCGCCAGGAGATCCCGGCGCCGCCGACGGACCGCGCGTAGTGGTCCGCCTCGATGGAGACATAGCCGTTCGCCTCGACGAAACCCGAGAGCTGGGAGCGGCGCACCGAGGGGTTGTCGACCACCGCCCGCACCTCCACCTCGTGTCCGTCCGGCCCGGACACCGTGACCGGCACCCGGGTGGTGCCCTTCGGCGCTCGCGACCAGTCGACCCGGAAGGTGACGCGTTCCTGCTGGGTGACCCGGCCGCGAGTGCGGTCGGCGGTCAGCCAGGAGACTCCCGTACGAACGCGGTAGTCGAATGCCGAGCTGCCCCGGTTGAAGAGCTCGATGTACTGGGCCGGCTGGCTCTGGTAGGGGCTGAAGACCGGCAGGACCGCCGGGCCCTGCTCCGCGGGCCACCAGGCGTCCGAGCCGTCGATGGCGACGCCCATCTCGGCGCGGGCCGGAAGATCGATTCTTTTGACGGCGGGGAAGAGCACGTCCTTGAGGGCGACGTTGTCGATCTCCGGCTGCTGCCAGGGGGCGTTGGGCCCGTAGCGCTCCACATCGCCGTAGTCGATGTGCGGCTGGGTCTGGAAACCGGCCCACTTGCCGCCCGCGATGCGGGTGTTGAAGCGGTCGGCCATCGCCAGGTCGTCGGCGAGCCGGGCCTCCGCGGTGGCCGCCAGGTCATTGGTGAGCGCCCTGCCCTGGGCCGCGTAGTGCAGGTTGGTGAACTCTGCCTCGCGCAGCGCATACAGGTTGGCGGTCGCCTGCACCTCGTATCCGACGAGTTCGTACCAGGCGTCCTGGGCGGAGTGCGGAAGCCTTCTGCCGATCAGTTCGGCCGTCGCGCCCAGCCGTTGCCATTCCGCGGTCACCCGCTCGAGTTCCCGGTAGTCGGTGAGGCTGAAGGGGGTGGCCCGGTCGTCGTTGACGATCGCCGATGCATCCTTGGCGGGGTCCTTGGCCGGGTCGAGGGTGATTCTGCGGTTGAGCAGTTCGGGCTTGCGGCGGGACTGCAACTGGGCGTAGGCGCTGAGCAGCGAAGCCACCGCGGTGGCCTGCTTTTCACCGAAGTTCTGCCGGGCGTACTGCTCCTCCCACTCCGGGATCCGGTCAGCGGTCCAGCGGTCGGGGTCCCAGGCGTAGTCCAGGAAGAACTGGGTGGCCAGCTCGTTTCCCTTGAGATCACCGACGTTGGTGACCCACAGTCCGTGATTGCCGTAGGCGATCGACTGGTGGAGCTGGTCCCACATATTGGGCAGCGACGTGGTGTCCACCCACTTGTAGTTCCGGCCCGCGCCGACATAGTCGAAGTGGTAGTAGAGGCCGTAACCGCCGCTGCGCGGATCGTTCTTCAGGTCGGGCAGTTTGCGCAGGTTGGCCCAGTTGTCGTCGGTGAGGACCACGGTGACGTCGTCGGGGACCCGCAGCCCGCGGTCCCAGTACCTCTGCACCTCTTTGTACAGCGTCCACACTTGCGGAATCGTGGTGACGTCCTTGCCGCTGACCTCGGCGAGTATCGTGCGCTGGGTCGCGATGATCTCGGTCATCAGATCGATGCCGTCACCGTCCGGCAGCCCGGTGTCGCCGTTGCCGCGCATGCCGAGCGTGACCACCCCCTCGAAGTCCTGGTCGGTCATCCGGCGGATGCCGTCGGCCCAGTAGGCCTTGAGCGCTTCGGAGTTGTGGCGGTAGGACCATTCGCCGGTGCCGCCGTAGGGATCGTGTCCCGGGGTGGTGACGCGGCCCGCACTGTCGCGCACGGCCGGCACGGCGTGCCGGTTCCACTCCTCGATGCCGCGCATCATCGGCGCTTCGTGCGAGGTGCCCATCACGATGCCGTACGCCTTCGCGGTGGCGTGGTTCTCCGGATCGTCCTCGGCGAAGGCGCGGCCCCAGACGGCGGGCCACAGATAGTTCGCCTTGAGCCGGAGCATCACCTCGAAGACCTTGGCGTAGAAACCGGCGTTGAAGCCGCCCTCGTAACCCGCTGCCTTGCCGGGGCCGAAGTAGGCGGGGGCCCAGGTGCCGAGGGCCGGGTTCTCGTCGTTGATGAAGAAGCCGCGGTATTTCACGGCGGGGGTCCCCTGGCTGTGCCGTCCAGGGAGTACGTGCAGTTCCGCCCGGTGCAGCGGCACCACGTCGTCCCACCAGTGCCAGGGCGAGACACCGATGCCCCGGGAAACGTCGTACGCCCCGAATATGGTGCCCCGCTGGTCGCTGCCCGCGATCACGAAGGCCCGGTCGACTCCGGGCAGAGGCTTCTCCACCACGGTCAGCAGGGAGGTCTCCCACTTGCCTCGGACACCGCTGACGTCGAGCTTGCCCGCTGCCACCAGCCCGTCGATGAGGGGGCTGCGCCCGATGGTGCCCACCAGGGTGATCTCGCGGGCTCCGGGCAGGTCGTCGTGGGAAACCACGGGACGGACACCGGTGACACGCTCGATGTCGGCCGCGAGGTCACCGACCACCCGGACGACGCCCGGGTAGTCGCTGTCGCTGACCGCGATCGGCACCGCCCTCCCCGCTCTGACCAGCGGGAAGCTTCCCGGTTCCGGCGTGAAGGAGATGTACGCCCCGGAATCCGTCGAGCCCGCCGTGCGGCCGGTTCCGGCCGCAGCGGACGCGCCGGTCAGGCCCAGCAGGGAGCCGAGCGGGGTTGCCGTCAGCGCGGTGACGCCCAGGCCCAGCCCGAGAACCGTTCGGCGACTGGTGTGCGGTGTGAACTGCGGTGGGAAGTGCCTGTCCATAGCTGCTCTCCCGAAATGGTTACGTGCGGGGACGTGGACGGTGGATGGGGACGGGTGGATGTGGGCGGGCGCGGGCTCAGTCGGTGGCGGCGGACGCCGCGGGCTGCTTGTCCGGCGTGATCACGCGCTCGCCGCCCTCGTCGGGGCCCGGGGACACCGCGCTGACGATGGCGTCGGCGGTTCCGTTGCCCTCCGGACTCAGCAGGCCGACGCCGATGTAGACCACCAGTGAGGTGACCAGCGGGGTGACGATCAGCAGGGTCTGGTCAGTGCTGTCGAGGAGGAACTTCACCAGGACATAGCCCAGCAGCCCGAGCGCCCAGGAGGAGAGCGCGGCCCGGGGACCGCACCGCCGGAAGGCCGGGAGCAGGCCCAGCAGCATCGGAATGGATATCGGCCCCATCACGGCCGCGACGAGACCGACGATGATGCCCAGGACACCGCCGAAGTGATCGGCCTCGATGGCGACGATCATGCTGACGCCGATGAAGGTGACCGTACAGATCCGGGCCGCCGGCAGCCCCGCTTCGGGTGTGAGGGACCTGGTCCGCCGGGTGATCACCGGGATGATGTCCCGGACCACGACGGCCGAGACCGCGTTTGCGTCGGACGAGGCCATGGCCATGGTGTGCGAGAACATTCCCGCCAGGGTCAGGCCCACCAGGCCGGCGGGCAGATACGACTGGGCCATCAGCGCGTAGACCTGCTGCGGGTCGGCCACATGCGGCAGCAGAACCGCGGCGGCGACCGGCGGAAAAAGCAGGACGGCGGGCCACACCACGTACAGACCGGCGGACAGCGCGGCCGAACGGCGGGCCGCATCGGGGGAATCGGTGGCCATGTACCGCTGGGCCAGATTCCACATACCGCCGTTGTACTCGAAGATCTTGATGATGACATAGGCGCCGAGGAAGGCGGCGGTGTAGGGGCCGACCAGCGGGTGACTGTGTCCTTGCGGCAGCCGGTGCCAGAGCGTGCCGAGCCCGGCGACGCCGTCACCCAGCCGGTCGAGTACCACCCACCCCATCGCGAGCGCCGCGACCCCCTGGATGACGAACTGGCCGAGGTCGGTGAGTGCGTCGGCCCACAGCCCGCCCACCGTGCAGTAGAGCAGGGTCACCACGCCGGTGATGAGAATGCCGGCCGTCATGGACATACCCGTGAACACCTGGAGCAGTACGGCCACCGAGGCCCATTTGGCGGCCACATCGAAGACCTTCAGCAGCGCACCGCTCCAGGCGAGCGCCTGCTGGGTGGGGATGTTGTACCGCTTGGCGAGGTACTCCAGCGGGGAGGTGACCGCGAACCGCCGCCGCAGCCGGTTCCAGCGCGGTGCGAACAGCCAGGCGCCCAGGCCGGTGCCCAGGGCCAGCGGCAGAAACGCCCAGACGTAGACGGTGATGCCGTAGCTGTACGCGATGGCCGCGTACGCCACGAACACCGCGGCGCTGTACCCGGACATGTGGTGGGATATGCCGGACAGCCACCTGGGCATCCGGCCGCCACCGGTGAAGTAGTCGCTCACGTCACCGACCCGTCGGTGCGACCAGAGGCCGATGAGCAGCATCACCAGGAAGTAGCCGCCGAGGGCGGTCCAGTCGAGCCAAGCCATGGGTGGGGAACTCCTCGATCAGGGATGGAGCGGGGGGCCGGAGGTCAGTGCCGGCCGGCGCTGAGCGTCAGGTCCTGGCTCAGTGCGGTGTAGGCGGGCTTGGCCCGGAAGTCTTCGTCGAAGATGTTGGCCGCCCCCTCACCGGTGAAGGTGCCGGGCACCCAGGAGTACTTGTCGGTGAAGCCCCACACGGTGAAGTCGGTGCAGTGCCGGGTCAGCAGGCAGCCCTGGAGCAGCACGCTGTAGGCCTCTGCCTGTGCCTCCGACTCGGTGCTGTCGACCGGCAGTGTGATCCGGACGTCCGCCTCGGTGATGGCGGTCTCCAGCCCCAGGGCGTCGAAACGACGCATGTTGTCGGCGATGTCGTGCGGCGCGTCGTACTGGACGTCCAGATGGCCCTGGATGCCGACGCCGTCGATCGGTACGTGCTGCTTCCGCAGCTGCGCGACCAGCTGGTAGAGGGCGGTGCTCTTCGCGTTGACGCCCTCGATGTTGTAGTCGTTGATGAACAACTTCGCCCGGGGGTCCGCCTGATGGGCCCAGCGGAAGGCGTCGGCGATATAACCGGGGCCGAGCTTCTGGAGCCAGATGCTGTCCCGCAGGGTGCCGTCGTCGTTGAAGGCCTCGTTGACGACGTCCCACTGCCAGACCTTGCCCTTGAAGTGAGTCATCTCGTCGGTGATGTGCCGGTGCAGGATGTCGCGCAGTTCGTCGGCGCTGAAGTCCCCGGCGGTGAGCCAGGAGGGCAGCTGGCTGTGCCAGACCAGCGTGTGTCCGCGGACCAGTTGTCCGTGGGCCCGCGCGAAGCTCACCAGATCGTCGGCGGCGCTCCAGTCGTAGGTCCCGCGAGTGGGTTCCACGACTTCCCACTTCATGACGTTCTCCGGCGAGACGGAGGAGAACTCGCCGGAGACCTTCGCCCGGTACGGCACGTCGTCGGCCAGGGCCGAGGTGTCGACGGCCGTACCGATCCGCAGTCCGGCCCGCAGCCCGAGAGCGCCGAGCGAGTGCGCGGAGGGGCGGTGCTGCTGCGACTTGCCGTGCTGGTCGGTGGCCGAGGATGCCGGGAGGGTGAAGGCGGAGACGAGCAGTGCGGTGCCGGCCGCTGCGGCGGCCACGGCGGCAGATCTGGTCCTGAGCATGGGAGGTCCCTTTCGATGCACGGAAGCTGGGTGATCCCTGCGAGGGAGCGGAAGGGAACGATCGAAAGTTTCGAGATCGTTTCCGCAAGTTTCTGGGAAACCTAGAGCCTGCGAATTCGGCGGTCAATCCCCGTGCACGAGAATTCGCGAAGAGGTCGATGGGGCCGCGGCAGGCAGCGAACGGCCCCGGACGGCCGGGGCCGGCCGGAGCCGTGGGGCGGGGGAGACGGCTCGATCGGAGCCGGTAGGGCGTCCCGCCGGGTGTCAGACCCCGTCCGGGACAGGGCTGAGGGACGTGTCGCAGACCAGACGGCGCCGGTGGTCCACGGTGCGCTCGGGACCGGTGAGACGCAGCCGCACGGTGTGCCGGACATCGGCCGCCGCACTGGAGGCCGCGAAGCGCAGTTCCAGATCGCCGGGCTCGACGACCCGTCGCCCGTCCACGCCGGTGAAGGAGGTCAGATCGGCGTCGAAACGGAACCGGACGCGCCGTGCCTGCCCTGCGGCCAGCGGCACTCTGGCGTAGCCGATGAGCCGTGCGTCGGGGCGGGTGGTCTGAGCGACCGGGTCGTGCAGATAGAGCTGCACCACCTCGGCGCCGTCGCGCGTCCCGGTGTTACGGACGACCAGTTCGATGTCCGCGGATCCGTCGGTGGGCAGTTCGGCGGGGATCGGACCGACCGGGTCCCAGGCGAAGGCAGTGTACGAGAGCCCGTGTCCGAAGGCGTACAACGGCGTCGGGTCGAGGTTGCTCACGCCACCCGCGAGCCCCAGCGGTGGCTGCAGATACGTCCACGGCTGGCCGCCCGGTCCGTGCGGCACCCCGACGGGCAGCCGGCCCGATGGATTGACTCGCCCGGAGAGCACTCCGGACAGGGCAGGGCCGCCCTCCTCGCCCGGGAAGAAGGCCTGGACGACGGCGGCCGGCCCGCTGTCCCAGCGGCCCAGCGCATACGGACGGCCCGTCAGCAGCACCAGCACCACCGGGGTTCCGGTGGCCAGCAACGCGTCGAGCAGTTCGCCCTGGACGCCCGGCAGGGAGAGGTCGGCGGCATCACAGCCTTCGCCGGAGGTGCCGCGTCCGAAGAGCCCGGCGCGGTCGCCGAGTACCGCCACGCATATCTCCGCCTCGCGGGCCAGTTCGGCCGCGGCCGGGATGCCGGAGGTGTCGTCGCCGTCCACGTCGCAACCGGGGGCGAAAGTCAGCCGGGCGTCGGGAAGTTCCGCGCCGAGCGACTCCAGCAGGGTCGGAATGGCGATGCCCAGCGGCATCTCCGGGTGGGAGACGCCGACATGACTGGGGAATGAGTAACAGCCGAGCATCGCCAACGGGTCGTCCGCGCGGGGGCCGACCACGGCGATCCGGGCGTCGGCGCGCAGCGGCAGCGCGCCCGACGGGTTGGCGAGCAGGACGCAGGACCGCTCGGCCAGCAGCCTGGCCAGCGCCCGGTTCTCGGCGGGGTCGAGGTCGATGGTGCCGCGCGCCTGCTCGGGGTCGCCACCGCCGGCAAGGGTGACGGGCAGCGGAGACCAGTCGGGGTCGAGCAGGCCGAGCACGCACTTCTGCAGCAGCACCCGGGTCAGCGCCCGGTCGACCATTCCCTCCGCCACCGCGCCCGCACGGACGGCGGCGACCAGAGCGTCACCGTAGGAGCGGACGGTGGGCAATTCCACGTCGACACCGGCGGCCAGGGCCATGCGGCCGGCGTCCGCGCGGCCGGCGGCCACCTTGTGCAGGGTTTCCAGGAAGCCGATGCCGAAGTAGTCGGCGACGACGGTGCCGTCGAAGCCCCAGGTGTCCCGGAGCAGGTCGGTGAGCAGGGCGGGATCGGCTGCGGTGGGCACACCGTCGATCTCGGAGTAGGAGCTCATCACCGAGCGGGCGCCGCCCTCCCGCACGGCCATCTCGAACGGTGGCAGGATCACGTCGGCCAGCTCGCGCGCACCGGCCCGCACCGGGGCGAGGTTGCGTGCGCCGGCCGACGCGGAGTACCCGGCGAAGTGCTTGAGGGTGGCGACGATACCGGCGGCCTCCAGCCCGCGGACGTAGGCGGTGGCCACGGTGGCGACCAGGTAGGGGTCCTCGCCGATGGTCTCCTCGACACGCCCCCAGCGCAGATCGCGGACCACGTCCAGAACGGGCGCCAGACCCTGGTGGATTCCGACGGACCGCATGTCGCTGCCGATCCGGTGGGCCATCTCGGCGACCAGCGCCGGATCCCAGGCGGCGCCCCAGGCCAGCGGCACCGGGTAGGCGGTCGCGCCGAAGGCGGTGAAGCCGGCCAGGCATTCCTCATGGGCCACCGCGGGAATCCCGAACCGCCCCGCACCGGCGATACGTTGCTGGGCGCGGGCCAGCGAGACGGCGCCCACACCGGCGTCCACCGGGGCGGTGCCGAAGGGCCGGGTGAGCTGCCCGAGGCCGCGAGTGATCAGTTCCTCCCAGTCGACCGGATCCACCATGTCGTTCTGATGCGGTGCGACCCCGTCGCCGTCGGAGTCGGCGCCCACCCAGACCCCGTAGAGCTGTGCGGTCTTCTCCTCGAGGGTCATCCGGGCCATGAGATCGGCCACTCGCTCATCGGGCGCGCGGGACGGGTCGCGCCAGGGTGCCGCGGCGGCCGGGTCCCCGGCTGCCGGGCCTCCGACGGCGGGGCTCTCCACGGCCGGGATGTCCACGGCGGGGCTTTCGGCGACGGTGACGGGGGCGGCAGCGGCGCGCGGGGCTTGCGGAACGGGGCGGGATGCCATCGTGCAGGGGTTCCTCTCCGGAGTGGCGGTGATGCGGTACTGCTGTGCTCGGCCCTACTTGCCGCCCACCCCCATCAGGCCGTTCACCAGGGCGCGCCGGGCCACCAGATAGACCGCGAAGATCGGCACCACGGAGAGCGTGATCGCGGCCAGCGTGGCCGGGATGTTCACTCCGAACTGGGACATGAAGTTGAAGAGACCGAGCGTCAGGACCCGGTTGCCCTCCGACTGGGTGAGGATCAGCGGGAAGAGGAAGCCGTTCCAGGCCTGCAGCGCCGAGTAGATGGCCACCGTGCTGATGCCCGCCCGGGACAACGGCACCGCGAGCTGGATCAGCATCCGCAGGGGGGACGCACCGTCGAGGGCCATCGCCTCGTACAGCTCTTCGGAGACATCGCGCATCGTGCCGCTCAGTACCAGGACGGACACCGGCATCGCGAACGCCGCGGTGGGCAGGATGATCGCAGGCAGGGTGTCGTAGAGCCCCATCTTCCCGATCAGCAGATACAGCGGAACGATCACTGCCTGCGCCGGGATCGCCACCCCGAGCAGGAAGGTCCGGAAGGCGAGCGACGACCAGCGGTTACGGGTGCGTACCGCGACATAGGCCACCGGCACCGAGAGCACCAGCACGATGAGCACGGTGGAAACGGCGACGATCGCGGTGTTGGCGAGCAGCGTGAAGAAGCCGCTGTGCAGCACGGTGTTGTAGTTGTCCAGCGTGGGATGGGTGGGGAAGGCCAGCGGGTCGCCGTCGAGTGCTTCGTCCTGGTGCATCAGGGACGAGGAGATCAGCGTGTAGAGCGGGACCAGCACGATGACCAGCCAGACCAGCGAGCCGAGACCGGCCAGTGGGTTCGCTCGGCGCAGCAACCGGCGGCGCCGTGGTGCACCGGCGGCCGGACCCGGCGGCAGGGGCGTTACGGCCGGCGCCGCGGTGCGGGTGTCGGACGACATCGCGTTACATACCTTCCCGGGTGGAGCGCATGGTCCCGAAGCCGCTGAAGCGGACCAGGATCAGCGAAATGCTGGTGGCCACCACGACCAGGGCGGTGGCGATGGCGGCGGCGTAGCCGAGGTCGTACGTCTGGAAGCCGGTGCGGTACATCAGGTAGGGCAGGATCGTCGTGTCGGTGCCCGGACCGCCCTTGGTCATGATCAGCACGGTGTCGAAGTAGGTCAGCGAACCCACGATCATCAGCACCGACGAAGTGGTCACGGTGTGCCGCAGCTGCGGCAGCGTGATGTGGAAGAACTGCCGCAGCATCCCCGCGCCGTCGATGGAGGCGGCCTGGTAGAGGACTTCGGGAATCTGCCGCGCGCCCCCCTGGTAGATCAGGGTGTGGAACGGCATGAACTGCCAGCCGCCGACGAACGCCACCACCAGCAGGGCGCCGGTGGAGGTCCCCATCACGTTCGGGTCGACCCCGATCCAGGGACCGATCTCCTTGATCACACCGAAGTTGGGGTCCAGCAGCGCATGGAAGAGGATCGCGATGGCGGTGGTGGACAGCAGCAGCGGGACGAAGAAGATCGCGGAGAGCACGGCGCGGCTGCGCTGGCGCCCGGCTGCCCAGACCCCCAGCAGCAGGGCGACCGGCGTCTGGAAGGCCCAGCTGATCACGGTGAGCAGCAGACTCAGCCAGGCGGCCTGGCCGAAGTCGTGGTCCTTGAAGAGCCGCGTCCAGTTGTCGAGACCGGCCGCGGTGGGCGAGTTGAGGCCGTCCCACTTGCAGAAGGACAGATAGACGGCGAGCCCCAGCGGGACGATCGCGAAGACGGCGAAGAAGAGCAGACCGGGGAGCGCCCAGCCGACGTGCGGGCGGCCGACATTGCTGCCGGCCGCCCGGCCGCCTCCGCGCTTGACCGGCCGGGCCGCTTTCGTGGCCTGGGCGGGCTTCGTGACGAGCGGAGTGGTGGACATCGTTACTTGACGGCCTTCATAGCGGAGACGAACTGCTCGGGGGTGGACTTCCCAGCGAACAGCTTGCTGACCTCGGTGAGCAGCGGAGTGGCGACCTGGGACTCCAGTGCCTGGTCCCACGAGAGAGTGAAACTCGGGGCCTTCTGCACCATGTCGTACTGGAACTTGGAGAACGCCGGGTTGGGTGACGAGCCGAACAGCGAAGCGGCGTTGGACGTGGTGGGGACGTCGCCGTTGGCGATCAGGGCCTTGGCATACGACTCCGCTGCCATGGCCTTCAGGAACTTGATGGCCACGTCCTTGTGCTTCGTCCTGGCGTTGATCGACCAGTAGTTGGTGGGATTGCCCACCACGTCCTGCACGTCGCCGACACCGCCCGCCACGGTCGGGAACGCGGTCCAGGCCAGGTCCTTCTTGGCGAACTTCGGGGCCTTGCCGAGCTGGGTCGAGTACTCCCACGAGCCCATCAGATGCATGGCGGCCTTGCCCTTGCTGAACAGGGTGGGCGCGCCGGCGTTGGTGTAGTCGACCGAGTTGTAGTTGGAACCGAAGGCGCCCTCGTCGACCAGCTGCTTAACGGTCTGCGCGGTCTTGAGCACAGCCGGATCGCCCCACGCCGACGAATCACCGCTCTGGATCTTCTTGAAGACGTCCGGACCTCCGATCCGGTCCAGCAGGTACTCCATCCACATCAGCTCGGGCCACTTGTCGGCGCCGCCGAGGGCGAAGGGGGTGATGTTCTTGGACTTGAAGGTGGTGATGTCGTTCTGCAGGTCGTTCCAGGTCTGGGGGGCCTGGAGGTGGTTCTCCGCGAAGAGCGTCTTGTTGTAGAAGAGCGCCACCGGCTGCATCCCGCGCATCGGAACGCCGTAGATCTTTCCGTCGAGGCCGCCCGCGGTCATGATCGACGGCAGGAAGCCGTCCTTGAGTGTGGCGTCGCTCTTGACGGTCGAGGTGAGATCGACCAGCTGGCCGGCGTCGACGTACGGTTTGATGGAGCCGCCGCCCCAGTTGTAGAAGACATCCGGAGCGTTGGGCGATCCCATCGCACTGCGCAGCTTGTTGACGTAGTCGGAGCCGGGTATGGACACCAGCTTCACCTTGACGTCGGACGTCTTGTTGAACTTCGCGACGGCCGCCTTCTGGACCTTCACCGCGTCGTCGCCGTAGACGTAGGCGGTGATGGAACTGCCACCGCCACTACCGCTGCTCGAACCGCAGCCGGCCAGGACCCCGGCCATCACCATCGCGGCCCCTGCCGCGGTCCATCTGGCCGTACGTGTACCGCTGCTGAGAATGCCCGACCCCATGACCGCACCTCTGTCGAATGTTTCGAATTGACCTGCGAATGTTGCCGGAACCGTACGGGTGGGTTCGGGGCCCGTCAAGAGGGTGCGCAGGAGTTTCCCTGATCAGCGCACCGGGGCTGGTGTGAGCTGGATCGGGAGCTACGATCCGGGTATGCGCCCTGCGAACGCCCCGTCCCCACAGCGAAAGACGACTGCCGGAGATCAGCCGGAAGTCGCCGCCACTCTGGCTGAGATCGCCCGTGCCGCCGGAGTTTCGGCTCCGACAGTTTCGAAAGTTCTGAACGGGCGTGCCGACGTCGCTGCCGGCACCCGCACCCGGGTCGAGGAGCTGCTGCTCCAGCACGGCTATCGGCGCAGGCGCGGCGCCTCCCAGCAGTCCCAGCTGATCGACCTGGTCTTCCACGAACTGGAGAGCGCCTGGGCGATGGAGGTCATCAGGGGGGTCGAGAACGTCGCCAGGGAGGACGGGCTGAGCCTCGTGCTCTCCGAGAGCGCAGGTCGGCTGACTCCCGGTCAGACCTGGGTGGACGGAGTGCTGGCCCGCCGCCCCGTCGGGGTGATCCTGGTGCTCTCGGACCTCAACGCGGCCCAGCGCGCCCAGTTGACCAGCCGCGACATTCCCTTTGTCGTCGTCGACCCGGCCGGCGATCCGGGTGACGAGGTTGCGTCGGTGGGCACCACCAACTGGCAGGGCGGTCTCGCCGCCACCCGCCACCTGGTGGAGCTGGGGCACCGGCGGATCGGCGTCATCGGGGGCCCAGCCAGCATGATGTGCAGCCGCGCCCGGATCGACGGCTACCGGGCCGCCCTGGAGACCGCCGGCCTCCCGGTGGACCCACAGCTCGTGCGGGAGGGCGACTTCCACCATGAGGCCGGCTACACCGCGGGTCTCGACCTGCTGCGGCTGCCGGACCCGCCCACCGCCATCTTCACCGGCAACGACCTGCAGGCGCTCGGGGTCTTCGAAGCCGCCCGCGAGACGGGTCTGCGCATCCCGGAGGACCTGAGCGTCGTGGGATTCGACGATCTGCCGATCACCCGGTGGGTCGGGCCGCCGCTCACCACGGTGCGCCAGCCGCTGCTGGAGATGGCCGAGACCGCGGCCCGGCTGGTCATCGACCTCAGCCGGGGCAAACAGCCCGCCACCGCCAGGGTCGATCTCGCCACCAGCCTGGTGGTCCGCAGCAGCACCGCCCCGCCCCGTCGCTGAGCTGACCGCCGTGTTCCGCCGTGCTCCGCTGTGCCCCCGCCGTGGCCGCCGGCGGCGCGGGGGTGCACCGCGGTGGGACGTCCGCCTATTGGACCCATGACCGGACAGCGGCCCGGTCATGGGAGGATCGGACAAGGCGGGCCGAGGCCGCGCACCTGGTCGCGCCGTCGCAGAACGAGGCGCGAGCATGAGGAGCACCGTTGAGCAGGTTGCGTTGGCTGACCGCGGGGGAGTCGCACGGCCCCGCACTGGTGGCGACGCTGGAGGGCCTTCCCGCCGGTGTCACGATCACCACGGACATGGTGGCGGACGCGCTCGCCCGGCGACGGCTCGGCTACGGCCGCGGCGCCCGGATGAAGTTCGAGAAGGACGAGGTCACCTTTCTCGGCGGCGTACGGCACGGTTTGACCATGGGCGGCCCGGTGGCCGTCATGGTGGGCAACACCGAATGGCCCAAGTGGGAGCAGGTCATGTCGGCCGACCCGGTCGACCCCGAGGAGCTGGCGAAGCTGGCCCGTAACGCCCCGCTCACCCGCCCCCGGCCCGGCCACGCCGACCTGGCCGGGATGCAGAAGTACGCGCTCGACGAGGCCCGTCCGATCCTGGAGCGCGCCAGCGCCCGCGAGACGGCGGCCCGGGTCGCCCTGGGCACCGTGGCGCGGTCGTACCTCAGGGCGACGACCGGGATCGAGATCGTCTCCCATGTCGTGGAACTGGCGGGGGCGAAGGCTCCGTACGGCGTCGTTCCGGTGCCCGCCGACGAGGCCAGGCTCGACGAGGACCCGGTGCGCTGTCTGGACGCCGGCGCCTCGAAGGCGATGGTCGCCGAGATCGACCAGGCGCACAAGGACGGCGACACCCTGGGCGGTGTGGTCGAGGTGCTCGCCTACGACGTGCCGGTGGGCCTCGGCTCGCACGTGCACTGGGACCGCAGGCTCGACGCGCGGCTGGCCGCCGCCCTGATGGGCATCCAGGCCATCAAGGGCGTCGAGGTAGGCGACGGATTCGACCTCGCTCGGGTGCCGGGCTCGCAGGCCCACGACGAGATCGTGCCGACCGCGGACGGCATCCGCCGTACCTCGGGCCGCTCCGGCGGAACCGAGGGCGGCATGTCCACCGGAGAGCTGCTGCGGGTGCGGGCCGCGATGAAACCGATCGCCACGGTGCCGCGCGCCCTGGCCACCGTCGACGTGGCCACCGGAGAGGTCGCCGCCGCGCACCACCAGCGCTCGGACGTGTGCGCGGTCCCGGCCGCGGGCATCGTGGCCGAGGCCATGGTGGCGCTGGTCCTCGCGGACGCGGTCGCGGAGAAGTTCGGCGGCGACAGCGTCGGCGAGACCCGCCGCAACGTTCGGTCGTACCTCGACAACCTGCAGATCCGATGAGCGGGCCGCTGGTCGTTCTGGTCGGCCCGATGGGCGTCGGCAAGTCCACGGTGGGCGAACTCCTCGCCGAACGGCTCGGTACCGGCTACCGGGACACCGACGCCGACATCGTGGCGGTCGAGGGCCGGACCATCGCGGAGATCTTCGTCGACGAGGGGGAGGCGCGGTTCCGCTCCCTGGAGAGCACGGCGGTGGCCGCCGCACTCGCCGAACACACCGGGGTGCTCTCGCTCGGCGGCGGCGCCGTGCTCGACGCGGCCACCCGCGCCCTGCTCGCCGGACACCGCGTCGTCTACCTCTCGATGGACGTGGAGGCCGCGGTCAAGCGGGTCGGGCTGAACACCGCGCGCCCGCTGCTTGCCGTCAACCCGCGCCGGCAGTGGCGTGAACTGATGGAAGCCCGCCGCTCCCTCTACACCGAAGTCGCCGACGTCGTCGTCGCCACCGACGACCGCACACCGGAAGAGGTCACCCAGGCGGTCATCGACGCTCTGGAGCTCCCGCAGCTCCCGGGGACCACACCACCACCCGCGGTCGCCACCGCGGACCCCGGCACCACCGGCCAGGAGACCCGCATGACGCAGGACGCCCCCATCCGTATCCAGGTCGGCGGCACGGAAGGACACGCCCCTTACGAAGTGCTGGTCGGCCGCAGCCTGCTGGGCGAACTGCCCGCGCTGATCGGTGACCGGGCCAAGCGGGTGGCCGTGCTGCACCCGGAGGCACTCGCCGAGACCGGCGAGACGGTGCGGCAGGACCTCGCGGGCCAGGGATACGAGGCCATCGCGATCCAGCTGCCCAACGCCGAGGAGGCCAAGACCGTCGAGGTCGCGGCCTACTGCTGGAAGGCGCTCGGCCAGACCGGCTTCACCCGCACCGACGTCATCGTCGGCGTGGGCGGTGGGGCGACCACCGATGTCGCCGGGTTCGTCGCGGCGAGCTGGCTGCGCGGGGTGCGCTGGATCGCCGTACCGACCACGGTGCTCGGCATGGTCGACGCCGCGGTCGGCGGAAAGACCGGCATCAACACCGCCGAGGGCAAGAACCTGGTGGGCGCCTTCCACCCGCCGGCCGGGGTGCTGTGCGACCTGGCAGCGCTGGACTCGCTGCCGGTCAACGACTACGTCTCCGGCATGGCCGAGATCATCAAGGCCGGTTTCATCGCCGACCCGGCCATCCTCGACCTCGTCGAGTCGGACCCCGAAGGCGCCCGCACGCCCGCGGGCCCGCATACCGCCGAGCTCATCGAGCGCTCCATCCGGGTCAAGGCCGAGGTCGTGTCCAGCGACCTCAAGGAGTCGGGGCTGCGCGAGATCCTCAACTACGGGCACACCCTCGCCCATGCCATCGAGAAGAACGAGCGCTACAAGTGGCGGCACGGCGCCGCCGTCTCCGTCGGCATGGTCTTCGCCGCCGAACTCGGCCGTCTCGCAGGCCGCCTCGACGACGCGACCGCCGACCGGCACCGGGCCGTACTGGCCTCCGTCGGCCTGCCGCTGACCTACCGGGGTGACCAGTGGCCCAAGCTGCTGGAGACCATGAAGGTCGACAAGAAGTCCCGCGGCAACGTGCTGCGCTTCATCGTCCTCGACGGCCTCGCCAAGCCGACCGTCCTGGAAGGACCCGACCCGGCGGTCCTGCTCGCCGCGTACGGGGAGGTCTCCGCGTGACCAGGGTGCTCGTCCTCAACGGCCCGAACCTGGGCCGGCTGGGCTCCCGCGAGCCCGATGTTTACGGGGCGACCTCCTACGCCGGACTCGTCGACGCCTGCACCGGACTCGGCAAGGAACTCGGCTTCGACGTCGAGGTCCGCGAGACCAACGACGAGGGGGAGCTGATCCGTTGGCTCCACGAAGCGGCCGACGGTTCGATCCCCGTGGTGATCAACCCGGGCGCCTTCACCCATTACTCGTACGGCATGCGGGATGCGGCGGCCCAGCGGACCGCGCCGCTCATCGAGGTGCACATCTCGAATCCGTACGCCCGCGAGGAGTTCCGTCACAACTCGGTAATCGCCGCCGTCGCCAGCGGCACGGTCGCGGGCTTCGGAATCGGCTCCTACCGCCTTGCCCTGCGTGCGCTGGCCGGGGAACTGGCGTCCTGACGCGGTAGTTCGACCCTTCCCCGGCCGTTCACATGACGACGGCCGGGGAAGGTACCGTTCGGTAGCGAGGATCAGTCGGCTGAACGAGACGGAGTGGCACCGGATGCAGCACGCTGGAGGAGCCCCGCTGCCGCCACCCCACGCGGGAGCCGCCGGATGGATGCAGGGCGCCCTGCCCCCCGCCCAGCACCCCGCTCAACCCCCCGCCCAGCACCCCGGTCCGGCGCCCGGCCGACCGCCCGCCGCCCCGCCGCTGACCCCCGCCCCGGAATCCACCGGCCATGTTCAGCTGCCGCCGGGCGGCCCGGTGCCGCTGCCCTCCCCGCCACCCGCCAGCGTCCGGGCCGACACCGGCAACACCACGCTCGCCGTGCTGCTCATAGGACCGGCCGGCGCCGGCAAGACCACCGTGGCCCGGCACTGGGCGCAGAGCCGCCGGGTGCCCACCGCGCACATCAGCCTGGACGACGTACGGGAATGGGTCTGCTCCGGGTTCGCCGACCCGCAGACCGGGTGGAACGACCACTCCGAGGCCCAGTACCGCCTCGCCCGGCGCACCTGCGGCTTCGCCGCCCGCAACTTCCTGGCCAACGGCATCTCCTGCGTCCTCGACGACGCGGTCTTCCCGGACCGGCCGGTCGTCGGTCTCGGCGGCTGGAAGCGGCATGTCGGCCCCGGTCTGCTCCCGGTGGTCCTGCTGCCGGGCCTGGAGATCGTCCTGGAGCGCAACGCCGCCCGCAGCGGCAACCGCCGGCTGAGCGATGAGGAAGTCGCCAGGATCCACGGCCGGATGGCCGGCTGGTACGGCTCGGGTCTGCCGATCATCGACAATTCGGCCTTCGACGTGGAGACCACCGCCCAGGTGCTCGACGACGTACTGGCGCGCTCCATCGCCAGCCCCCCGACCTGGTGAAGCTCCCCGGTCGGACGCGCTGAACCGGCTGACAACCGCTCCTGCTCCTACGCTCGGGGGCATGTCAGAGGTGTTTGCGGTCCGCCGGGAGAGGCTGCGCGACCGATGCAGGGCAGCCGGCAGTGCTGCCGCCCTGGTCTCCCGCGCCGCCAATGTCCGCTACCTCGCGGGTGCGGCTCCAGCCGGGTCCGTACTGCTGCTGGGACCGGCCGGCGACGAACTGGTCTGCCCCCGCGAGCCTGCCGACGAGGCCGGCGACGGCCGTCCCGACGAGCATCTGCGGCTGCGTATGCTGCCCACAGCAGGCGGCGATCCGGTGGTCGCCGCGGCCGGTCTGCTGCATCCGGCGGACGCTCCGTCGCTCGCCGTCGAGGAGCACCACCTGACCGTCGCCAGGCACCGAGCGATCGGCTCCGTCGCGCCCGGCATCCAGCTCACCGATCTCGCGGGCGCCGTCGAACAGCAGCGGATCATCAAGGACGAGGAAGAGATCGCCAGCCTGCGGATCGCCGCCGAGATCGCCGACCAGGCGCTGGGCGAACTGCTCGAATCGATTCTCGTCGGGCGTACCGAACGCCATCTCGCTCTCGAGCTGGAGCGCCGACTGGTCGACCACGGCGCCGAGGGGCCCGCTTTCCCCACTTCGGTGGCCACCGGACCCAATGCCGGCCTGAGAAGACACCGCCCGTCGGACCGCCGGGTCGAGGAAGGGCATTTCCTCTCCGTCTGCCTGGGCGCCCGCTATCACGGATACCGCTGCGAGATCGGGCGTACGTTCGTCATCGGCACGTCCCCGGCGGACTGGCAGATCGAGCTGTACGAGCTGGTCTTCGCCGCACAACGGGCAGGTCGGGAGGCGCTTGTGCCCGGCGCCGCCTGCCGCGACGTGGACCGTGCGGCCCGCCAGGTGCTGGGCGCAGCGGGCCATGGCGAGGGTCTGCCGACGGCCACCGGGCACGGCGTCGGACTCGAAATCGACGAGGACCCGCAGCTGACACCTGCGGCCATGGGTAAACTGGACGCTCGCGTGCCGGTCACCGTCGAACCGGGGGTCCACCTCCCGGGCCGGGGCGGAGTCCGGATCGATGACACGCTCGTCGTGCGCCCTGAGGCGGACGGCGGACCCGAGCTACTCACCATTACGACCAAGGAACTGCTCGCCCTCTAGCGAGTACCCGCGGTCCCACACACGCTGCAGTCCAGGAGAACCTCAACCGTGGCTTCCACGAACGACCTCAAGAACGGCCTGGTGCTCAAGCTCGACGGGGGCCAGCTCTGGTCCGTCGTCGAGTTCCAGCACGTCAAGCCCGGCAAGGGCCCCGCCTTCGTGCGCACCAAGCTCAAGAACGTGCTCTCCGGCAAGGTCGTCGACAAGACCTTCAACGCCGGGGTGAAGGTCGAGACGGCCACCATTGACCGGCGTGACATGCAGTTCTCGTACATGGACGGCGAGTACTTCGTCTTCATGGACATGGACACGTACGACCAGCTGATGGTCGACCGCAAGGCTGTCGGTGACGCCGCCAACTTCCTGATCGAGGGCTTCACCGCCTCAGTCGCGCAGTACGAGGGCGAGGTGCTCTACGTCGAGCTGCCGGCCGCCGTCGAGCTGACGATCCAGCACACCGACCCGGGCGTCCAGGGCGACCGCTCCACCGGCGGCACCAAGCCGGCCACCCTGGAGACCGGTTACGAGATCGGCGTCCCGCTGTTCATCACGACCGGCGAGAAGATCAAGGTCGACACCCGTTCCGGTGATTATCTCGGCCGGGTGAACAGCTAACCGTGGCTGCCCGGAACACGGCGCGCAAGCGCGCCTTCCAGATCCTCTTCGAGTCCGACCAGCGCGGGGTGCCCGTGCGGACGGTCCTCGCGGACTGGATCCGTCACGCCCGGACCGACGACCGGCAGCCGCCGGTCAGCGAGTACACGATGGAGCTCGTCGAGGGGTACACGGAGTACGCCGACCGCATCGACGACCTCATCGCCACCTACGCCGTGGGCTGGACGCTGGACCGGATGCCGGTCGTCGACCGCAACATCATCCGGCTGGGCGCCTATGAGCTGGTGTGGGTCGAGGGCACGCCGGACGCGGTGGTCATCGACGAGGCGGTGCAGCTCGCCAAGGAGTTCTCCACCGACGAGTCGCCGTCCTTCATCAACGGCCTGCTGAGCCGTTTCAAGGACCTCAAGCCGAGTCTGCTCCGCGACCAGGCCTGAGCGGGCCGGTTCGACGCCGGCGGCGCGCTCCACAGGGACGTTCCGGGCCCGGGGCGGGAAGACGAACCGTCTTCCCGCCCCGGGCCCGGTGCCGTTCGAGCAACGGCGAAGGGCGGACCCGACCGATACGGGTCCGCCCTTCGGACGAGACGTTTCTGCTGTCGTCGACGAGAGTGGGCTGCTGGATCAGCCTTCGTCGTGCGCGACCGCCCGGCGGGCGTCCGCGTCCAGCACGCCCCAGCTGATCAGCTGCTCGGTGAGGACCGAGGGCGACTGGTCGTAGATGACGGCGAGGGTGCGCAGGTCGTCCTGGCGGATCGACAGCACCTTGCCGTTGTAGTCGCCGCGCTGGCTCTGGATGGTCGCCGCATAGCGCTGCAGCGGCCCTGCCTTCTCCGGCGGGACGTGGGCGAGGCGCTCCAGGTCCAGAACGAGCTTCGGCGGCGGCTCGGCGGCTCCGCCCGGCGTGGTGCCGGGCAGCAGCTCCTGCACGGGAACCCCGTAGAAGTCCGCCAGTTCGGCGAGGCGCTGCACGGTCACGGCGCGGTCGCCCCGTTCGTACGAGCCCACTACCACGGCCTTCCAGCGGCCCTGGGACTTCTCTTCGACACCGTGGAGGGAAAGGCCCTGCTGGGTGCGGATGGCGCGGAGCTTGGCCCCGAGCTGTTTTGCGTATTCGCTGGACATATGGCTCCCCGGACGCTGTGGCGACGTGCGGCTCCGCCGCGCGGCTGGTAACTCACTGTGAGGTTACGCAGCGTTACTTGGCTGCGTCAAGCCGAATGGTCCGGACCCACCCCCTGCCCGGTGGCTCCCGCGGCCCTGGTACCGTGGTCCTGTAATTTCGACGTCCTTTAAGGTCCGTCCCGTGAGGCGGAGAAGGAGGTCCGTTTCATATGGACGCAAGCACCACCGATGCGCGCCCCGTACTCGAGGGCCCGGACATCGCGCGGGTACTGACCCGCATCGCGCACGAGATCGTCGAGCGCGCCAAGGGCGCCGATGATGTCGTGCTTCTCGGTATCCCGACCCGTGGTGTGTTTCTGGCCCGTCGGCTCGCCGTCAAGCTCGAAGAGATCACCGGCCGCGCCATTCCGGTCGGCTCGCTCGACATCACCATGTACCGCGACGACCTGCGGCTGCGCCCCGCCCGCGCCCTCGCCCGTACGGACATCCCGGCCGACGGCGTCGACGGACGTCTGGTCGTGCTGGTCGACGATGTGCTCTTCTCCGGCCGGACCATCCGGGCCGCGCTGGACGCACTGGGTGATATGGGCCGCCCCCGCGCCGTACAGCTCGCTGTGCTGGTCGACCGCGGCCACCGCGAACTTCCGATCCGCGCCGACTACGTCGGCAAGAACCTCCCCACGTCGCTGCGGGAGACGGTCAAGGTCCAGCTCGCCGAGGAGGACGGCCGCGACGCGGTCCTGCTCGGTGCCGAGCGGACCGCCCCGACCGGCGCGCAGTAGCTCCTGAGCCCCGGCCCGCGACCCGGGCCGCCGCGCTGTGCCTGCCCGCCGTGCCGGAAACTCCCGCACACCCAGAATCCTCCGCACACATGGAGCACACCCGGATGAAGCGCCACCTCATCTCGGCCGCCGACCTCACCCGCGACGACGCCGTCCTCATCCTCGACACCGCCGAGGAGATGGCCAGGGTCGCGGACCGGCCGATCAAGAAACTTCCGACCCTGCGCGGCCGTACCGTCGTCAACCTCTTCTTCGAGGACTCGACGCGGACCCGTATCTCCTTCGAGGCGGCCGCCAAGCGGCTCTCCGCCGATGTCATCAACTTCTCCGCCAAGGGCTCGTCCGTCTCCAAGGGCGAATCGCTCAAGGACACCGCGCTGACCCTGGAGGCGATGGGCGCGGACGCCGTCGTCATCCGGCACGGAGCCTCCGGCGCCCCCTACCGGCTCGCCACCTCCGGGTGGATCGACGGCGCGGTCGTCAACGCCGGGGACGGCACGCACGAGCACCCCACCCAGGCGCTGCTGGACGCCTTCACCATGCGCCGCCGGCTGGTCGGCGTGGAGGCCGGAATCGGGCGGGACCTGGCCGGCCGCCGGATCACCGTGGTGGGCGACGTCCTGCACAGCCGGGTCGCCCGGTCGAACGTCCATCTGCTGCACACGCTGGGTGCCCAGGTGACCCTGGTGGCCCCGCCCACCCTGGTGCCGATCGGCGTCGAGCACTGGCCCTGCGAGGTGTCGTACGACCTGGACCGGGTGCTGCCCAAGTCCGACGCGGTGATGATGCTGCGGGTGCAGCGGGAGCGGATGAACGCCGCCTTCTTCCCGACCGAGCGCGAGTACGCACGCCGCTACGGCCTGGACGGCGACCGCATGGCGCGGACGCCCGAGCACGCCATCGTGATGCACCCCGGACCGATGAACCGGGGCATGGAGATCACCGCCGACGTCGCGGATTCCGATCGCTGCACGGTGGTCGAACAGGTCGCCAACGGCGTCTCCATCCGGATGGCCGTCCTGTATCTGCTGCTCGGCGGCTCCGAGCCCGCCCCTACCACGCGTACCGAGGAGAGCAAGTAACGATGAGCAAGATCATGATCCGTGGTGCGAAGGTGCTCGGCGGCGAACCGCAGGACGTCCTGATCGACGGCGAGACGATCGAAGCGGTGGGTACCGGCCTGTCCGCCGAAGGCGCCGAGGTCATCGAGGCGGAGGGCAGGATCCTGCTGCCCGGCCTGGTCGATCTGCACACCCACCTGCGGGAGCCCGGCCGGGAGGACTCCGAGACCGTCCTCACCGGTACCAGGGCCGCCGCCGTCGGCGGATTCACCGCCGTGCACGCCATGGCGAACACCTTCCCGGTCGCCGACACCGCCGGTGTCGTCGAGCAGGTCTGGCGGCTCGGCCGGGCGTCCGGCTACTGCGACGTGCAGCCCGTCGGCGCCGTCACCGTCGGCCTGGAGGGCAAGCAGCTCGCCGAGCTCGGCGCCATGCACGATTCCGCCGCCGGCGTGAAGGTCTTCTCCGACGACGGCAAATGCGTCCACGACGCGGTGATCATGCGCCGCGCTCTGGAGTACGTGAAGGCCTTCGACGGAGTCGTCGCCCAGCACGCCCAGGAGCCGCGTCTCACCGAGGGCGCCCAGATGAACGAGGGCGTGGTCTCGTCCGAACTCGGGCTCGGCGGCTGGCCCGCGGTCGCCGAGGAGTCGATCATCGCCCGTGATGTGCTGCTCGCCGCACATGTCGGTTCCCGTGTGCACATCTGCCATCTGTCGACCGCCGGCTCCGTGGAGATCGTCCGCTGGGCCAAGTCCAAGGGCTGGAACGTCACCGCCGAGGTCACCCCGCACCACCTGCTGCTCACCGACGAGCTGGTGCGCACATACAACCCGGTCTACAAGGTGAACCCGCCGCTGCGCACCGAGACCGACGTGATGGCCCTCCGGGAGGCACTCGCGGACGGCACCATCGACTGCGTCGCCACCGACCACGCCCCGCACCCGCACGAGGACAAGGACTGCGAGTGGGCCGCGGCCGCCATGGGCATGGTGGGCCTGGAGACCGCGCTCTCCGTTGTTCAGCAGACGATGGTCGACACCGGTCTTGTGGACTGGGCCGTCGTGGCCGACCGGATGTCCTTCCGGCCCGCGGCCATCGGCCGGCTGGCCGGACACGGCCGCCCCATCGCGGCCGGCGAGCCCGCGAACCTGACCCTTCTCGATCCGGCTTACCGTGGAGAGGTGGACCCCGCGGGCTTCGCCTCCCGCAGCCGCAACACTCCCTACGAGGGCCGCGAGCTGCCGGGACGCGTCACCCACACCTTTCTGCGGGGCCGGGCAACGGTCGTGGACGGGAAGCTGGCGTGACACCTCTCAGCACACTTCACCTCGCAGCGGATCAGAAGTCGGCGCAGGTCACCGACTGGTCTGGGCGGATCGGCTGGATCGTCGGCCTGCTGCTGTTCATCGCACTCCTCTACTGGCTGATGCGCGAGGGCTGGAAATGGCGAGGAACGCTCCAGAGCGACCTCCCCGAACTCCCTGGCGCGCCGACCGAACCCGGTACGGCCGGACTGAGCATGAGCGGCCGCTATCACGGCTCCACCACGGCCGGTCAGTGGCTCGACCGGATCGTCGCGCACGGCCTGGGTACCCGGAGCAGAGCCGAGGTGACGCTCACGGACGCCGGACTGGACGTCGTACGTCCGGGGGCGAACGACTTCTTCATCCCGGCCGCCCAACTGCGTGAGGCCAGGCTCGACAAGGGCATCGCCGGCAAGGTCCTCACCGAGGGCGGACTGCTCATCGTCACCTGGCAGCACGGCGACAAGCTGATCGACTCCGGCTTCCGCTCGGACCACGCGGCCGAACAGAGCGCCTGGGTCGAGGCCATCAATTCCATGAAGCACCCGGTTACGACGGAAGGCACCGCACGATGACCCTCTCCACCAGGGGGGCCGCCCAGGCTCCCGCCGTACTCGTCCTGGAGGACGGCCGAAGCTTCCGCGGCCGCGCCTACGGGGCCGTGGGGGAGACCTTCGGTGAAGCGGTGTTCAACACCGGCATGACCGGTTACCAGGAGACCCTCACCGACCCCTCGTACCACCGCCAGGTCGTCGTGATGACCGCCCCGCACGTGGGCAACACCGGCGTCAACGACGAGGACGACGAGTCGAAGAAGATCTGGGTCGCCGGCTACGTCGTGCGCGACCCCGCACGCGTGCCGTCGAACTGGCGCTCCCGGCGCTCCCTCGACGAGGAACTGACGCGGCAGGGCATCGTCGGGATCAGCGGTATCGACACCCGCGCCCTCACCCGCCATCTGCGGGAACGCGGCGCCATGCGGGTGGGCATCTTCTCCGGCAACGCACTGCCCGACGAGGGCACCCTGCTGGCCAAGGTGCGGCAGGCCCCCGAGATGAACGGCGCCGACCTCTCCGCCGAGGTCGCCACCACCGAGACCTACGTCGTCCCGGCGATCGGGCCCGACGGCGAAGCCGTCCCGATCGGCACCGCGAAGTTCACCGTCGCCGCACTCGACCTCGGCATCAAGGGCATGACCCCGCACCGCCTGGCCGAGCGCGGCATCGAGGTGCACGTGCTGCCCGCCACCGCGACCGTCGACGAGGTGTACGCGGTCGACCCCGACGGTGTGTTCCTGTCCAACGGACCCGGGGACCCCGCCACCGCCGACCTCACGGTCATCAAGGCCGTCCTCGACCGCAGGACACCGCTCTTCGGTATCTGCTTCGGCAACCAGCTGCTCGGCCGTTCGCTCGGCTTCGGCACGTACAAGCTGAAGTACGGCCACCGCGGCATCAACCAGCCCGTGCAGGACCGCAGCACCGGCAAGGTCGAGGTCACCGCGCACAATCACGGGTTCGCCGTCGACGCGCCGCTCGACACGGTCTCCGACACGCCCTACGGCCGGGCCGAGGTCTCGCACGTCTGCCTCAACGACAACGTGGTCGAAGGCCTCCAACTGCTCGACCGACCCGCGTTCAGCGTCCAGTACCACCCCGAAGCAGCCGCCGGCCCGCACGACGCCGCGTACCTCTTCGACCGCTTCACGTCTCTGATGAACACAGCCCAGATGGAGGGCCAGCGTGCCTAAGCGCACCGATATCCAGTCCGTCCTGGTCATCGGTTCCGGACCGATCGTCATCGGCCAGGCTGCCGAGTTCGACTACTCGGGCACCCAGGCCTGCCGGGTCCTCAAGACCGAGGGCCTGCGGGTCATCCTGGTCAACTCCAACCCGGCCACGATCATGACCGACCCGGAGATCGCCGACGCCACCTACGTCGAGCCGATCACACCGGAATTCGTCGAGAAGATCATCGCCAAGGAACGCCCGGATGCCCTGCTGCCGACCCTGGGCGGCCAGACCGCGCTCAACACCGCGATCTCCATGCACGAGAACGGTGTCCTGGAGAAGTACGGCGTCGAGCTGATCGGCGCCAACGTCGAGGCGATCAACAAGGGCGAGGACCGCGACCTCTTCAAGGGCGTCGTCGAGGCCGTCCGCGGGAAGATCGGCTACGGCGAGTCCGCCCGCTCGGTCATCTGCCACACCATGGACGACGTCATCGGTGGCGTCGACGAACTCGGCGGCTACCCCGTCGTCGTGCGCCCCTCCTTCACCATGGGCGGCGCCGGCTCCGGCTTCGCGCACACCGAGGAGGAGCTGCGCCGGATCGCCGGCCAGGGCCTGATGCTCTCGCCCACCACCGAGGTACTCCTGGAGGAGTCGATCCTCGGCTGGAAGGAGTACGAGCTGGAGCTGATGCGCGACAACCACGACAACGTCGTGGTGGTCTGCTCCATCGAGAACTTCGACCCGATGGGCGTGCACACCGGCGACTCGATCACCGTCGCACCGGCGATGACGCTGACCGACCGCGAATACCAGCGGCTGCGTGACATCGGCATCGCGATCATCCGCGAGGTCGGAGTGGACACCGGCGGCTGCAACATCCAGTTCGCCGTCAATCCGGACGACGGCCGGATCATCGTGATCGAGATGAACCCGCGGGTCTCCCGCTCCTCCGCGCTGGCGTCGAAGGCGACGGGCTTCCCCATCGCGAAGATCGCTGCCCGTCTCGCTGTCGGTTACACGCTGGACGAGATCCCCAACGACATCACCGAGAAGACCCCGGCATCCTTCGAGCCGACTCTCGACTATGTCGTGGTGAAGGTGCCGCGCTTCGCCTTCGAGAAGTTCCCGGCCGCCGACGCCACCCTCACCACCACCATGAAGTCGGTCGGCGAGGCCATGGCCATCGGCCGCAACTTCTCCGAGGCGCTCAACAAGGCGCTCCGCTCGCTGGAGAAGAAGGGCTCGCAGTTCTCCTTCACCGGCGGACCGGGCGACAAGGACGCGCTGCTGGAGACCGCCAGGACCCCCACCGACGGCCGGATCAACACCGTCATGCAGGCCATGCGGGCCGGTGCGACCCCCGAGGAGGTCTTCGAATCGACGAAGATCGACCCGTGGTTCGTCGACCAGCTCTTCCTGATCAAGGAGCACGCGGACGAGCTCGCCGCCGCCGAGAGACTGGATCCCGAGCTGCTCGCGGACGCCAAGCGGCACGGCTTCTCCGACAGCCAGATCGCCGAGATCCGGGGCCTGCGCGAGGAAGTCGTCCGTGAGGTGCGGCATGCGCTGGGAGTCCGCCCGGTCTACAAGACGGTGGACACCTGCGCCGCCGAGTTCGCCGCGAAGACCCCGTACTTCTACTCCTCCTACGACGAGGAGAGCGAGGTCGCGCCGCGTGAGAAGCCCGCAGTGATCATTCTGGGTTCGGGCCCGAACCGGATCGGGCAGGGCATCGAATTCGACTACTCCTGCGTCCACGCCTCCTTCGCGCTGAGCGACGCGGGCTACGAGACGGTGATGGTCAACTGCAACCCCGAGACCGTCTCCACCGACTACGACACCTCCGACCGGCTCTACTTCGAGCCGCTCACCCTGGAGGATGTCCTGGAGATCGTGCACGCCGAGACTCTCGCCGGCCCGGTCGCCGGAGTCGTCGTGCAGCTCGGCGGCCAGACCCCGCTCGGGCTTGCCCAGGCGCTCAAGGACAACGGCGTGCCGGTGGTCGGCACCCCGCCCGAGGCGATCCACGCCGCCGAGGACCGCGGCGCTTTCGGCCGGGTGCTCGCCGAGGCCGGTCTGCCCGCGCCCAAGCACGGCACCGCGACCACTTTCGACGAGGCCAAGGCCATCGCCGACGAGATCGGCTACCCGGTGCTGGTACGCCCGTCGTACGTGCTCGGCGGCCGCGGCATGGAGATCGTGTACGACGAGGCCCGGCTCGCCTCGTACATCGCGGAGTCCACCGAGATCAGCCCCACCCGCCCGGTGCTGGTCGACCGCTTCCTCGACGACGCGATCGAGATCGACGTCGACGCGCTCTACGACGGCACCGAGCTCTACCTCGGTGGCGTCATGGAGCACATCGAGGAGGCCGGCATCCACTCCGGCGACTCGGCCTGCGCACTGCCCCCGATCACCCTCGGCGGCTTCGACATCAAGCGGCTGCGCACCTCCACGGAGGCCATCGCCAAGGGCGTCGGGGTCCGCGGACTGATCAACATCCAGTTCGCCTTGGCCGGCGACATCCTCTACGTCCTGGAGGCCAACCCGCGCGCCTCCCGCACCGTGCCCTTCACCTCGAAGGCAACCGCGGTGCCCCTCGCCAAGGCCGCTGCCCGCATCTCGCTGGGCGCGACCGTCGCCGAGCTGCGCGCCGAAGGCATGCTGCCGGCCACCGGCGACGGCGGAACCCTGCCGCAGGACGCACCGATCTCCGTCAAGGAGGCCGTGATGCCCTGGTCGCGCTTCCGCGACATGCACGGACGCGGCGTCGACACCGTGCTCGGCCCGGAGATGCGCTCCACGGGCGAGGTCATGGGTATCGATTCGGTCTTCGGCACGGCGTACGCCAAATCGCAGGCCGGCGCGTACGGCCCGCTGCCCACCAAGGGCCGGGCGTTCATCTCGGTCGCCAACCGCGACAAGCGCTCGATGATCTTCCCGGCCCGGGAGCTCGTCGCGCACGGCTTCGAACTGCTCGCCACCTCGGGCACCGCCGAGGTACTGCGCCGCAACGGCATCAAGGCCACCGTGGTCCGCAAGCTGAGCGAGGGCGAGGGGCCCGCCGGTGAGCGGACCATCGTCCAGCTCATCCACGACGGCGAGGTCGACCTCATCGTCAACACCCCCTACGGAACCGGCGGCCGCCTCGACGGCTACGAGATCCGCACGGCGGCCGTGGCCCGCTCCGTGCCCTGCCTCACCACGGTCCAGGCGCTGGCCGCGGCAGTCCAGGGCATCGACGCGCTCAACGGCGGGGACGTCGGAGTGCGTTCTCTCCAGGAACACGCACAACACCTGACCGCCGCGCGCGAGGTCTAGCAGCCCAGGAGGGGGACACCGGACACGGTGTCCCCCTCTTCATGAGCCCCGGTCTTCCTGAGGAAAAACCTGATGTACAAACTCTTCTTCACTCTGGTCTTCAAGCGGATGGACCCGGAGCAGGCGCACCACCTGGCCTTCCGCTGGATCCGCCTCGCCGCCCGCGTCCCGGTGCTGCGCACCTTCGTCGCGGCTGCCCTGGCTCCCCGGTACGAGGAGCTGCGCACCGAGGCCCTCGGCCTGCGGATGCACGGTCCGTTCGGGCTCGCCGCCGGATTCGACAAGAACGCGGTCGCCATCGACGGTATGGCCATGCTCGGCTTCGACCACATCGAGGTCGGTACGGTCACCGCCCAGCCGCAGCCGGGCAACCCCAGGAAGCGCCTCTTCCGCCTGGTGCAGGACCGTGCGCTCGTCAACCGCATGGGCTTCAACAATGAGGGCTCCGCGGCCGTGGCGGCCCGGTTGGCGGCCCGGAAGGCCGTCTTCCGTACCACCGTCGGCGTCAACATCGGCAAAACCAAGGTGGTGCCCGAGCAGGAAGCCGTCGCCGACTACGTCGCTTCGGCCGAGCGGCTGGCCGGCCACGCCGACTACCTGGTGGTGAACGTCTCGTCCCCGAATACCCCGGGGCTGCGGAACCTGCAGGCCACCGAGGCGCTCCGCCCGCTGCTCACGGCGGTCCGCGCGGCGGCCGACCGCGCGGTGCCCTCCCGGCACGTACCGCTCCTGGTGAAGATCGCTCCCGACCTGGCCGACGAGGACGTGGACGCCGTCGCCGACCTGGCCGTCGAACTCGGCCTCGAGGGCATCATCGCCACCAACACCACCATCGCCCGCGACGGCCTCGGCCTGGGGTCGCACCCGGCGCTCGTCAAGGAGACCGGCGGCCTCTCGGGTGCGCCGCTCAAGGAACGCTCGCTGGAGGTCCTGCGCCGTCTGTACGCCCGGGTGGGCGACGACCTCACCCTCATCGGGGTCGGCGGCGTGGAGAGCGCGGAGGACGCCTGGCAGCGCATCCTCGCCGGTGCGACCCTCGTCCAGGGATACAGCGCCTTCATCTACCGGGGCCCCTTCTGGAGCCGCACGATCCACCAGGGCCTTGCCGCCAGGCTCCGGGCCAGCCCGTACGCCACCCTCGCCGACGCCGTCGGCGCCGAGCACCGGAAGGCCACCCGATGAATCTGCCCGAACCCTTCGGCGCCCGTCTGCGCCGTGCCATGGACACCCGCGGTCCGCTCTGCGTGGGCATCGACCCGCACGCCTCCCTGCTCACCGCCTGGGGCCTGGGCGACGACGTCGCGGGCCTGGAGCGCTTCACCCGTACGGTCGTCGAGGCATTGGCCGACCGGGTCGCCGTGCTCAAGCCGCAGTCCGCCTTCTTCGAACGCTTCGGCTCGCGCGGAATCGCCGTGCTGGAGACCGCCGTCGCCGAAGCACGCGCGGCGGGCGCCCTGGTACTGATGGACGCCAAACGCGGAGACATCGGCTCCACCATGGGGGCCTACGCGGCGACCTATCTGGAGAAGGACTCACCGCTCTTCTCGGATGCCGTCACCGTTTCGCCGTATCTCGGCTTCGGCTCGCTGCGCCCGGCGCTGGACGCGGCCGTCATCAGCGGCTCCGGTGTCTTCGTGCTCGCGCTGACCTCCAACCCCGAGGGCGCCGAGGTCCAGCGGTCCGTCGCAGCCGACGGTCGGGCCGTGGCCCAGCTGCTGCTCGACCGGGCGGCGGCCGAGAACGAGGGCGTCGCCCCGCTCGGCTCGGTCGGCGCCGTCGTCGGTGCCACGCTCGGCGACGCGGGGGTGCGGCTGGACATCAACGGCCCGCTGCTCGCCCCCGGCATCGGAGCCCAGGGAGCCACCCCCGCCGACCTGCCTGCCGTGTTCGGCTCGGCGGTCGGCAATGTACTGCCCAGCGTCAGCCGGGGGGTGCTGCGGCACGGTCCGGATATCGCCGGTCTGCGCGATTCGGCCGCCCGCCTCACCGACGAGGTGCGCACCGCGGTCGCCGGCTGAGGAGCGCCCGAGGTCCGAGACGGATGACGGCCAAATCCTCGGACAGCAGCGCAAAGAATCAGCCAGTCGGTGCCCGGCGGCCCGAAAACCGGGTGCTTATGCCCTAAATGTCGGCCCGAGTCTCAGCTGACCAGGACTTTTCGTCTGTTCTCGCTGACTGGAGCGGTCCTGGCCGCTAGTCTCCGTCGAGAGCGGACACGCAATTTCCTTGCAACGCCGCTCACCAGGTGTGGGGCGATCACGTTCCGCACCGGTCCGTATCCGACAGTTCGACATCCGAGGTGACGTAGGCGTGGCTCTTCCGCCCCTTACCCCTGAACAGCGCGCAGCCGCGCTCGAAAAGGCCGCCGCGGCTCGCCGGGAGCGGGCCGAGGTCAAGAATCGACTCAAGCACTCCGGCGCCTCCCTCCACGAGGTCATCAAGCAGGGCCAGGAGAACGGCGTCATCGGGAAGATGAAGGTCTCCGCTCTCCTGGAGTCCCTGCCCGGCGTGGGCAAGGTCCGTGCCAAGCAGATCATGGAGCGGCTCGGCATCTCCGAGAGCCGCCGGGTGCGTGGTCTCGGCTCCAACCAGATCGCCTCTTTGGAGCGCGAGTTCGGTGGCGGCGCTGCCTGACGTTCCCAGGCACCCCTGGGAAGCTGGAATAATCGCCGCATGGCTGTAACACCCCGGGGGACGTCCCCCGTATCCCCGGACCCCTGTCCGCGGCTGACCGTGCTCTCCGGCCCCTCCGGGGTCGGCAAGAGCACGGTCGTCGCGCACATGCGCAAGGTTCACCCCGAGGTATGGCTCTCGGTGTCGGCGACGACCCGCAAGCCGCGTCCCGGGGAGCGCCATGGTGTCCAGTACTTCTTCGTGGACGACGGCGAGTTCGACAAGCTCGTCGCCAACGGCGAACTGCTGGAGTGGGCCGAGTTCGCGGGCAACAGGTACGGCACGCCGCGTCGCGCCGTGCTCGAGCGCCTGGAGGCCGGCGAGCCGGTACTCCTGGAGATCGATCTCCAGGGTGCCCGGTTGGTGCGGGAGTCGATGCCCGAGGCCCAGCTGGTGTTCCTGGCTCCGCCGAGCTGGGACGAGCTGGTCCGCCGGCTCACCGGGCGCGGCACCGAGGCGCCCGAAGTCATCGAGCGCCGGCTGGACGCTGCAAAGATCGAACTGGCCGCCGACGCGGAGTTCGACACCACCCTTGTCAATACCTCCGTCGAGGACGTGGCCCGCGAGCTGCTAGCCTTGGTGAAGGTTCTTTGATTTTCACCCCATCGGAAGGCAGAGAGTGTCCTCTTCCATCACCACGCCCGAGGGCATCATCAACCCGCCGATTGATGAGCTGCTCGAGGCAACCGACTCGAAGTACAGCCTCGTGATCTACGCCGCCAAGCGCGCGCGCCAGATCAACGCGTACTACTCGCAGCTGGGCGAAGGCCTGCTCGAGTACGTCGGTCCGCTGGTGGACACTCACGTCCACGAGAAGCCCCTCTCGATCGCGCTCCGCGAGATCAACGCGGGTCTGCTGACCTCCGAGGCCATCGAGGGCCCCGCGCAGTAACGCAGACGGCGAGATTTTCTTCACCATTCTCTTCACTGCAGGCCCGGCAGCGCGACTGCCGGGCCTGTGGTGTGTCATGGGTGTACGCATCCGAAGCGGAGCCGGGGAGAGGCATGGACGTGGCGGACAGGCCGAAGGTCGTTCTGGGGGTCAGCGGGGGCATCGCCGCGTACAAGGCGTGCGAGGTGCTGCGCCGGCTGACCGAGTCGGGCCATGACGTACGCGTCGTACCGACCGCGTCCGCGCTCCACTTCGTCGGTGCCGCGACCTGGTCGGCGCTCTCCGGACACCCGGTGTCGACCGAAGTGTGGACCGATGTGCAGGAAGTCCCGCACGTACGGATCGGCCAGCACGCCGACCTCGTGGTGGTCGCTCCGGCCACCGCCGACCTGCTCGCCAGAGCGGCGCACGGCCTGGCCGACGACCTGCTGACCAACACCCTGCTCACCGCGCGCTGTCCGGTGGTCTTCGCCCCGGCCATGCACACCGAGATGTGGGAGCACCCGGCCACTCAGGAGAACGTGGCCACCCTGCGCCGCCGAGGCGCCCTGGTGATCGAGCCCGCCGTCGGCCGGCTCACCGGTGTCGACACCGGCAAGGGCCGGCTGCCCGACCCCGAAGAGATCTTCGAGGTCTGCCGGCGGGTACTCGTCCGCGGCATCACCGGTCCGGACCTCGCGGGCCGCCACGTCGTGGTCAGCGCGGGCGGCACCCGGGAGCCGCTCGACCCGGTGCGGTATCTGGGGAACCGTTCCTCCGGAAAGCAGGGCTACGCTCTCGCCCGTACGGCCGTGGCCCGTGGCGCCCGAGTGACGCTGATCGAGGCCAACACCGGCCTGCCGGATCCGGCAGGTGCGGACGTCGTGCACGTCGGGACCGCCCAGCAGCTGCGGGAGGCCGTCGGCAAGGCGGCGGCCGACGCCGACGCGGTGGTCATGGCCGCCGCCGTCGCCGATTTCCGTCCAGCGGCCTACGCCCAGGGAAAAATCAAGAAGAAGGACGACCAGGAGCCCGCGCCGATCGGCCTGGTCCGTAATCCGGACATCCTGGCGGAGATCTCCGCCGAGCGCGCCACGCCCGGGCAGATCATCGTCGGATTCGCCGCCGAGACCGATGATGTCCTCGCCAACGGCCGGCGGAAGCTGCAGCGCAAGGGCTGTGACCTGCTGGTGGTGAACGAGGTGGGGGAGCGCAGGACCTTCGGCTCCGAGGAGAACGAAGCGGTCGTCCTGGACGCCGAAGGAGGCGAGACCCCCGTGCCCCACGGGCCGAAGGCCGCTCTCGCCGACACGGTCTGGGATCTGGTGATACCTCGACTCGGATGAAATTCTTGTGTCGTTCCACCCGATGGTGAAACCTGACACAGCAGGCCGTACACCCCGGAAACCGGGGTACCGGCCGTACCGGAAGGAGCACTGCCCGGGTCACAGGGCTCCCACGTGTCGAGACACGTGGCCCACCGGCCGGGGCTGACCGATAAACTGGTCGCGGAACGAGTCGGGCGCAGCCCCCGGCCGTTCCATCCATGATCAGCCAGCAGCCGCTGCAACCCCAGGGAGCGTTGTGTCCCGTCGTCTGTTCACCTCGGAGTCCGTCACCGAGGGCCACCCCGACAAGATCGCTGACCAGATCAGCGACACGATTCTCGACGCACTGCTGCGTGAGGACCCGACCTCCCGGGTAGCCGTGGAGACCTTGATCACCACAGGCCAGGTGCATGTGGCCGGCGAGGTCACCACCAAGGCCTACGCGCCGATCGCACAGCTCGTGCGCGACAAGATCCTCGACATCGGCTACGACTCCTCGAAGAAGGGCTTCGACGGCGCCTCCTGCGGCGTCTCGGTGTCCATCGGCGCGCAGTCCCCGGACATCGCCCAGGGCGTCGACACCGCCTACGAGAAGCGGGTCGAGGGCGATGAGGACGAGCTCGACAAGCAGGGCGCCGGCGACCAGGGCCTGATGTTCGGCTACGCGTGCGACGAGACGCCCGAGCTGATGCCGCTGCCCATCGACCTGGCCCACCGGCTCTCACGCCGGCTGTCCGAGGTGCGCAAGAACGGCACCATCCCCTACCTGCGCCCCGACGGCAAGACCCAGGTCACCATCGAGTACGACGGTGACAAGGCGCTGCGCCTCGACACGGTCGTCGTCTCCTCGCAGCACGCGAGCGACATCGATCTGGAGTCGCTGCTCACCCCCGACATCCGTGAGTTCGTCGTCGAGCACGTCCTCAACCAGCTCATCGAGGACGGCATCAAGCTGGACACCGAGGGCTACCGGCTGCTGGTCAACCCGACGGGCCGTTTCGAGATCGGCGGCCCGATGGGCGACGCCGGCCTGACCGGCCGCAAGATCATCATCGACACCTACGGCGGCATGGCCCGGCACGGCGGCGGCGCCTTCTCGGGCAAGGACCCGTCGAAGGTGGACCGTTCCGCGGCGTACGCGATGCGCTGGGTCGCCAAGAACGTAGTGGCGGCGGGTCTCGCCTCGCGCTGCGAGGTCCAGGTCGCCTATGCGATCGGCAAGGCCGAGCCGGTCGGTCTGTTCGTCGAGACCTTCGGTACCGCGGCGGTCGACGTCGAGAAGATCGAGCAGGCGATCGGCGAGGTCTTCGACCTGCGCCCGGCCGCGATCATTCGCGACCTCGACCTGCTCCGCCCGATCTACGCCCAGACGGCAGCCTACGGGCACTTCGGCCGCGAGCTCCCCGACTTCACCTGGGAGCGCACCGACCGGGTGGACGCACTCCGTAAGGCCACCGGTCTCCTGTAACACCGACCCTGTCGGTACGGACCCCGGAAGACTCGAGCGGCACGGCCCCGGACCCGACGGTCCGGGGCTCCGTTCGTCTGCGACCGGGCCGGACTGTCAGTGGTGTCTGGTAGGACTTTGGCTGTGAGCAGCGAGAACGAACCGAACCCGGGACCGCGGCCGGCCGCGGTCCCCGAGCAGCTCGCGCTCATCCGGGAGACCGTGCGCACGGCCAAGGTGCCCCGGGCCAAGCCGAGAACCTGGCGAGGGGCCGCGCTCGCCAAGGAACGTCCGGTGGCGCGGGTCGTGGTGAACAAGGGCGTGCTCCACCTCGACCAGTTCTTCGACTACGCGGTACCGGAAGAGCTCGACGAGGCCGCCCAACCCGGTGTGCGGGTGCGGGTGCGCTTCGGCGCGGGCAACCGCAACGTCCGGGACGGCCGGCGGGAGGGCGGCGGACTGATCGACGGGTTCCTGGTCGAGCGGCGCTCCGATTCGGACTACTCGGGGCCGCTTGCCGCGCTCGCCGCAGTGGTGTCGCCGGAGCCGGTGCTCAGCCCCGAACTGCTGGGCCTCGCCCGTGCGGTCGCCGACCGCTACGCGGGCAGCCTCGCCGACGTACTGCAGCTGGCCGTGCCACCGCGGAACGCGCGCGCCGAAGGCCGGCCGTCCCCGGAGCCGCTGGAGGCGCCCGCGCCGCCGGAGCCGGGGACCTGGGGCCGCTATCCGCAGGGGCCAGCGTTCCTGCAGGCGCTGGCCACGGGCGGAGCGCCGCGCGCCGTGTGGACGGCGCTGCCGGGGCCGCACTGGCCGCAGGAACTGGCGAGCGCCGTCCGGGCCGCACTCGCGTCCGGACGCGGGGCGCTGGTGGTGGTGCCCGATGGACGGACGGCGGCGCGGGTGGACGCGGCTCTCACCGAGGCGCTGGGGTCCGGCCGGCACGCCCTGCTCACCGCCGATGCCGGGCCGGAGAAGCGGTACCGGCAGTGGCTCGCGGTGCAGCGCGGATCGGTGCGCGCCGTGGTGGGCACCCGCGCCGCGATGTTCGCGCCGGTCCGCGATCTCGGGCTGGTCGTCATCTGGGAGGACGGGGACTCCAGCCACAGCGAGCCGCACGCGCCGCTGCCGCACGCCCGCGAGGTGCTGCTGCTGCGGGCGGCGCATGACAGGTGCGGCTTCCTGCTCGGCTCCGCCAGCTGCACGGTGGAGGCCGCTCAGCTGGTGGAGAGCGGCTGGGCCGCGCCGCTGACCGCCGACCGGGAGCAGCTCCGGACGGCGGCGCCCCTGGTGCGCACCGTGGGGGACCTGGACCTGGCCCGGGACGAGGCGGCCCGCGCCGCGCGGTTGCCCAGCCTCGCCTGGCAGGCCGCACGCGAAGGCCTGAAGAACGGGCCGGTCCTGGTGCAGGTGCCGAGGCGCGGCTATGTGCCACGCCTCGCCTGCGAGCGCTGCCGGACACCCGCGCGGTGCGCGCACTGCTCGGGGCCGCTGGAGGCCCCGGACAAAAGAGCGCTGCACTGCGGGTGGTGCGGACGCGATGCCACCGGCCGGCGGTGCGCCGAGTGCGGCCACACCGGGCTGCGGGCTCAGGTCGTCGGGGCCCGGCGTACGGCGGAGGAGCTGGGCCGGTCGTTTCCCGCCGTGCCCGTGCGGACGTCCGGACGTGAGCACGTGCTCGACACCGTGGACGGCCGGCCCGCCCTGGTGGTCAGCACCCCGGGCGCCGAACCGGTCGCCGAGGGCGGCTATGCGGCGGCTCTGCTGCTCGACGGCTGGGCCATGCTCGGACGGCCCGATCTCCGGGCGGGCGAGGAGGCGTTGAGACGGTGGATCGGTGCCGCCTCGCTGGTGCGCGGTCAGAGTGAGGGTGGCACGGTGGTGGTCGTCGCCGAACCGACGCTGCGTCCCGTCCAGGCGCTGGTGCGCTGGGACCCGGTGGGGCACGCGGTGCGAGAACTGGCCGAGCGCGCCGAGTTGGGCTTCCCGCCGGTCTCCCGGATGGCCGCGGTGTCCGGGCGGGCCGACACCCTGGAGGCCTTTCTGGCGACCGTCCAACTGCCTGCGGACGCGGAGGTGTTGGGTCCGGTGGTGGTCCCGGTCGCGGATCCGCGCAGGCCCGGCGGACCCGGCGACGCACCCTCCGGTGAGCAGGGGCGTCGCGCGCTCATCCGGGTGCCGCCCGGCAGCGGCGCGGCGCTCGCCGCAGCACTGAAGACAGCGCAGGCGGCCCGGCTGACGCGGGGCGGTGACCCGGTGCGGATCAGGGTGGACCCGCCGGAGATCGGCTGAAGCCCGTCCGTGGGGAAACCCGGTCAGCCGTTGCGCGGACCGGGAAAGGCACTCGGACGCGCCTCGTCACGGAGCGGCTGACCGCCCGGCGCCGGCTGCGGCGGCATCGAGCGTGCGGCGGGGACAGAAGGGATCCCCGGCGTGCCCGGCAGTGGCCGGGCGGGACCGGGCAGCGGTGCGCCGTCCGCATCGGGGCGTTCGGCCTCGCCCGATCCGGTCGTCGGGCCGGTGGTCGGGCCGCCCGAAGCGGTGGCCGACGCGGTGGCCGCGGCGGTGGCCCGTCGGGTGCCGTACCTGCGGTGTACGGCCTGTTTGGTGACCCCGAGCGCCGAGCCCACCGCGTCCCACGAAAAGCCCAGCGAACGGTCGAAGTCCACCGCGGCCGTGACCAAGGTCTCGACGCTGTCCCGCAGTTCCTGGGCCAGCCGGACGGTGGGCGCGGGCGCCCTGCCGTAGACGACGAAGCCCGCCGAAGGGCCGGAGCGGCGCGGGCGATACACGTTGCCCAACTGGGCGGTCAGCGTACGAAGTGCGTCCACCTGTCGGCGGACCCGCTCGATGTCCCGCACCAACAGGTGGAGACTGGCCCGCGCTTGGGCGTCGTGGGATGCGTGGTCGGCCATGAACAAGCCTCTCGAACCGGCGTTGAAAAGGAGCGGGTCGCATCGGCGGCCCCTGTCGTTACGGTCAATCTCTCTTGACCAACGCGCCACCCGCTGTTGGGGTCACGCTGCGGGGGCGTATGGGCATATGCGAGGGGCGCGCAGCGGTGCGTACGCCCCTGCGGCACCGGCAGGCATCCGGCCTGCGGACAGCGGCGTAGTACGCTGTGGCCCTGCCCCTGGTCAGCGGTCAGGGCTTGGCTGTCATGAAGGCATTGCGGAGCCGAGTGAGAAGCCGCCCCGTTCGCGGGGCGGAGGAGTCACGGACTGGTGCGCTGCTCGAATCCCGTACCGGCTTGAGAGGCCCTCAGATGAAACTCGTCCTCGCAGGCACCCCCGAGGTGGCCGTACCCGCACTGGATGCCCTGATCGCCTCCGACCGTCACGAGGTGGCCGCCGTCGTCACCCGCCCCGACGCACCTGCGGGCCGCGGACGCAGACTGGTCGCGAGCCCGGTCGCACAGCGCGCGCAGGAGGCCGGCATCGAGGTGCTGAAGCCCGTCAGGCCGCGCGACGAGGACTTCCTGGCCCGCCTGCGCGAGATCGGCCCCGACTGCTGCCCGGTTGTGGCCTACGGCGCACTGCTCCCGAGGGCCGCCCTGGACATCCCGTCCCGCGGCTGGGTCAATCTGCACTTCTCGCTGCTGCCCGCCTGGCGTGGGGCGGCCCCCGTGCAGCACGCCATCATCTCCGGCGACGAGGTCACCGGCGCCTCGACCTTCCTGATCGAGGAAGGCCTCGATTCCGGCCCGGTGTACGGGGTGGTGACGGAGGACGTACGCCCCACCGACACCAGCGGTGATCTGCTCACCCGGCTTGCCTTCGCGGGCTCCGGACTGCTCGTCGCCACCATGGACGGCATCGAGGACGGCACCCTGCACGCCGTCCCGCAGCCGGCCGACGGTGTCTCGCTGGCCCCGAAGATCAGTGTCGAGGACGCCCAGGTGGACTGGAAGGCCCCGGCCCTCGGCGTCGACCGGCTGGTGCGCGGCTGCACGCCTGCGCCCGCCGCGTGGACGGTCTTCCGCGGCGAACGGCTCAAGCTGATCGGGCTGACCCCGGTCGGCGACCGCACCGGTCTCGCCCCGGGAGAGCTGTCGGTCGCCAAGAACAACGTCTACGCGGGCACCGGCTCGCACGCCGTGGAACTGCGCTGGGTCCAGCCGCAGGGCAAGAAGCCGATGCCGGCCGCCGACTGGGCGCGCGGGATGCGGATCGCAGCGGGGGAGCAGCTCGGCGGGTAGCTCCCGTCGGACAGCCCCTGCGGCGTGCGAGTGTCCGTGGTGTCGGACGTAGGCTGGCAGGGTTCGTCCCCCTCACCATCAGCGGAGCACCTTTCACGTGACCGACCAGCCGCGCCGCCGCCCCGGCCAGCAGCCGAAACACCCGTCGAAGCGCCGGACCGACCACCCGTCGAAGCCCTACCGGAGGCCGCAGAAGGATCCCGTGCGGATCCTCGCCTTCGAGGCACTGCGGGCGGTCGACGACCGGGACGCGTACGCCAACCTCGTCCTCCCGCCGCTGCTGAAGAAGGCGCGGGAGAACCCGCAGTTCGACGGACGGGACGCGGCGCTGGCGACCGAGCTGGTCTACGGCACGCTGCGCAGGCAGGGCACCTACGACGCGATCATCTCGGCCTGCATCGACCGGCCGCTGCGGCAGGTCGATCCGCCGGTGCTCGATGTGCTGGCGCTGGGCGTGCACCAGTTGCTGGGGACCCGCATCCCCACGCACGCCGCGGTCTCGGCCAGTGTGGAGCTGGCCAGGGTGGTACTCGGTGACGGACGGTCGAAGTTCGTCAACGCGGTGCTGCGCAAGGTCGCGGCCGACGATCTCGACGGGTGGCTGGAGCGCGTCGCACCGCCCTACGACGAGGACGCCGAGGACCATCTGGCCGTGGTGCACTCGCACCCCCGCTGGATCGTCTCCGCGCTGTGGGACTCGCTCGGCGGCGGCCGGGCAGGCATCGAGGACCTGCTGGAGGCGGACAACGAACGGCCGGAGGTCACGCTGGTCGCCAGGCCGGGGCGGGCCACGACGGACGAGCTGATCGAGGCCGTCGGCGAGGAATCGGCGCTGCCGGGACGCTGGTCGCCGTACGCGGTACGGCTGGCCGAGGGCGGCGAACCCGGCGCTGTCGATGCGGTGCGGGACGGCCGGGCCGGCGTCCAGGACGAGGGAAGCCAGCTGGTCGCCGTGGCCCTCGCCGACGCTCCGCTGGACGGTCGTGACGAGCGCTGGCTCGACGGCTGCGCGGGCCCCGGCGGCAAGGCCGCGATGCTGGCCGCGCTGGCCGCACAGCGTGGTGCTTCGTTGCTGGCCGCCGAGAAGCAGCCGCACCGGGCCCGCCTCGTCGAGCGGACCCTGACCGGCAACCCCGGCCCGTACCAGGTGGTCGCTGCGGACGGCACCCGGCCGCCGTGGCTGCCCGGCTCCTTCGACCGGGTGCTGATGGATGTGCCGTGCACCGGGCTCGGCGCCCTGCGGCGCAGGCCGGAGGCGCGCTGGCGGCGGCGTCCCGAGGACCTGGAAGGCTTCGCACCGCTGCAGCGCGGCCTGCTGCGAGAGGCCCTCGCCGCGGTGCGCGTCGGCGGCGTCGTCGGGTACGCGACCTGCTCGCCGCACCTCGCCGAGACCCGGGTGGTCGTCGACGACGTGCTCAAGGGGCGCGGCGGCGAGCCGATCGAAGCCGAGTGGATCGATGTCCGGCCGCTGATGCCCGGGGTGCCCGCGGTGGGAGAGGGCCCCGACGTACAGCTGTGGCCGCATCTGCACGGTACGGACGCCATGTACCTCGCGCTGCTGCGGCGAACGGCCTGATTCTTGCCGGGTACCCGGCTCCAGGAGGGACCACCGAAGACGCCCGGGGCCCCGGCGCGGCGAGAAACGCCGGGATTGCGCGGTGTGTACGCATCCCTGGGGACCTCGGTCCCCACCGTGTCGGGCAACCGCGCCGGTCCATGGCAGGCTTGGGGCATGGCCGTGCAGATCAACCCCAGCATCCTGTCCGCCGACTTCTCGCGACTCGCCGAGGAAGCGAAGGCAGTCGAAGGCGCCGACTGGCTCCATGTCGACGTGATGGACAATCACTTCGTCCCCAACCTGACGCTCGGCGTCCCGGTGGTGGAAGCCCTCAGCCGGGCGACGGACACCCCGCTCGACTGCCACCTGATGATCGAGGACGCGGACCGCTGGGCCCCGCAGTACGTCGAGGCGGGCGCCGGCTCCGTCACCTTCCACGCCGAGGCCGCTGCCGCCCCGGTACGGCTGGCGCGCGAGATCAGGGCGAAGGGCGCTCGCGCCTCCATGGGCCTGAAGCCGGCGACCCCCATCGAGCCCTACGAGGATCTGCTCCCCGAGCTCGACATGTTGCTGATCATGACGGTGGAGCCCGGCTTCGGAGGCCAGTCCTTCCTGGACATCATGCTGCCGAAGATCCGCCGTACCCGTGAGCTGATCTCCAAGCACGGACTGGAGCTGTGGCTGCAGGTCGACGGCGGGGTGTCCGCATCGACCATCGAGCGGTGTGCGGAGGCCGGCGCGGACGTCTTCGTCGCGGGCTCCGCCGTGTACGGCGCGGAGGACCCGGCGGCAGCCGTCCGCATGCTGAGGCACCAGGCGAAGGAGACCACCGCCGCGGCGGCCTGGGCATGCAGCCACTGAGCTGCCGGCAGATGAACGGAGCCCTTCCGGGCTGATCAGGATGTGCCGGATCTGACAGGATGGTTGATCCGGGGAGCACAACAGCAGTGAGGAGATCGCGGTGTCTGGTATCTCGTCGGGCAGACCGGCCCTGCGGATGGGACCCGCGGAGCTGGTACAGGCGGCGGCCATGGCACGCCGCTTCTACCTGGAGGGCAAATCCAAGATCCAGATCGCGGAGGAGTTCGGCGTCAGCCGCTTCAAGGTCGCACGGGTCCTGGAGACCGCTCTCGAGCGCGATCTGGTACGGATCGAGATCCGTGTCCCCGCGGAACTGGACGCGGAGCGTTCGGACGCCCTCCGCGCGCGCTACGGGCTGCGCCACGCCGTCGTGGTCGAGTCACCGGCCGACGCAGCGGACGACGCGCCCGACCCGGAGAACCTGGGCGAGGTGGCAGCCGATCTGCTGGGCGAGCTGGTGACCGAGGGCGATGTGCTCGGCCTGGCCTGGGGCCGGTCCACCATCCACATGGCGGCGGCACTGAGCAGCCTGCCGCCCTGCACGGTCGTCCAGCTCACCGGTGTGTACGACGCGGGGACGGCCGAACGCGGCTCGGTCGAGGCCGTACGGCGCGCCGCCCAGGTGTCCGGGGGAGAGGCGCATCCCATCTACGCCCCGATGCTGCTGCCCGACCCGGCGACGGCTGCCGCGCTGCGCAACCAGACCGGGATCGCCCGCGCCTTCGAGTACTTCGACAAGGTCACCGTGGCCGCCGTGTCCATCGGCTCCTGGGAACCCGGCATCTCCACCGTCCACGACATGCTCAGCGACAAGGAACGGGAGCACTACGCCTCGCTCGGTGTCGCCGCCGAGATGTCCGCCCACCTCTTCGATGCCCAGGGGCGGCGGGTCGGGCGGGACCTCGGCGAGCGGTGCATCACCGTCGAGGCCGACCGGCTGCGCCGGATCCCCGAGGTGGTGGCGATCGCGGGCGGCCAGCGCAAGGCCGCGGCGATCGGCGCCGTGCTCAAGTCAGGTCTGGTCACCAGCCTGGTCACCGACACGGCCGCCGCCGACATCCTGCTGACCGGGACGGGACCGGGACCCCGCCGGGCCCTGGACCGGGGCGACCCCGACGGAAACTGACTCTGCCGGGCCTTGGACGAAGACACCAACGCCATGCCCGGGACTCCGTCGAAAGGTCCAGAGCGAGCGGCGTGGCTCGCCAGAGCGCAGCTCCATCGGCGATGATGGCCTAGGAGCCGCAGCCTGATCCCTTGCTGGACGGCGCTGACTTCCCGCCCGCCCATTCTGTAAAACCGCAGGTGAGAGAGTTAGCATGCGTTTCCTCAATGGCTTGAGCCCCTCGTACGACCTCACGTATGACGACGTGTTCATGGTGCCGAGCCGTTCCGCAGTCGGCTCCCGGCTGGCCGTCGATCTCGCAGCTCCGGACGGCACCGGCACCACCATTCCGCTGGTCGTCGCGAACATGACCGCCATCGCCGGCCGGCGCATGGCGGAGACGGTCGCCCGCCGCGGTGGGCTCGTCGTCATTCCGCAGGACATCCCGATCGACGTCGTCACCGAGGTGATCTCCTGGGTGAAGACCCGGCACCTCGTGCTGGACACCCCGATCGTGCTGGCGCCCTCCCAGACCGTGGCCGACGCGCTCTCGTTGCTGCCCAAGCGGGCGCACAACGCCGGAGTCGTCGTCGACGACGCGGGCAGGCCGGTCGGGGTCGTCACCGACGAGGACCTGGCCGGCGTGGACCGCTTCACCCAGCTCTCCGAGGTCATGTCGAGGGATCTGCTGCTGCTCGACGCGGAGATCGACCCGCGGGAGGCCTTCAACCGGCTCGACGGGGCCAACCGCCGCTACGCCCCCGCGGTCGACGCGGACGGCAAGCTGGCGGGCATCCTGACCCGTAAGGGCGCGCTGCGCGCCACCCTGTACACCCCGGCCGTGGACACGCAGGGCAGGCTGCGCATCGCCGCCGCCGTCGGGATCAACGGAGACGTCGCGGGCAAGGCGAAGCAGCTTCTCGACGCGGGCGCCGACACCATCGTGGTGGACACCGCGCACGGACACCAGGAGTCGATGATCGCCGCGGTGAAGGCGGTCCGTGCACTCGACCCCGCGGTGCCGATCGTGGCCGGCAACATCGTGGCCGCCGACGGGGTGCGTGACCTCATCGAGGCAGGCGCCGACATCATCAAGGTCGGTGTGGGCCCCGGGGCCATGTGCACCACCCGGATGATGACCGGTGTCGGCCGCCCGCAGTTCTCCGCAGTGCTCGAATGCGCCACCGAGGCACGGAAGTTCGGCAAGCACGTCTGGGCCGACGGTGGTGTCAGGCACCCGCGCGATGTCGCCATGGCGCTGGCCGCCGGCGCGTCCAACGTCATGATCGGCTCCTGGTTCGCCGGTACGTACGAGTCGCCCGGCGATCTCCAGCAGTCCGCCGACGGCCGGTGGTACAAGGAGTCGTTCGGCATGGCGTCGGCCCGGGCCGTCCGGAACCGAACGAGCGAGGACTCGGCCTACGAACGGGCCCGCAAGGGGCTGTTCGAGGAGGGCATCTCCACCTCCCGGATGTTCCTCGACCCGGCGCGCCCGGGCGTCGAGGACCTGATCGACTCGATCATCGCCGGCGTCCGCTCCTCGTGCACCTACGCCGGCGCCAACTCCCTGGAGGAGTTCGCCGAGCGGGCCGTGGTCGGCGTACAGAGCGCCGCCGGATATGCCGAGGGTATGCCGCTGCACGCCAGTTGGGGCTGACCGTCCCGGCCCTCGTTCGATGCCGGCCCCCGCAGGTGTGCGGGGGCCGGCTCGGTTGATACGGCGAAGCAACGATTGTCCGTCCGCTCCGTCCCTGCGCAACGATCGTGCGCCGATGCGCAAGATTGATGCATTACGGGCGCACTCACCCACCTCGTAGGGTCTTGCGCAGTACGTGGAGTGGCGGGGACCGCCTGCTCGGCGGTCCCCCACATGCGGGTTGCCTGTGAACATCGGCATGCGCGCGGTCGGTGTCCGCCGCGGGTCCTTGTCGCCGGACCGGCAGCGATCAAGGAGCCACCTCAGTGTTGGATCAGGGCACAGCGCCATCCGCCGCGCAGGACGCGGTCGCCACCCGACGGGCCCCCGTCGGCTTCGGCGCCCGCCTGGTGCGCCGCAAACCGGTCGAGCTTCTTGTCGCCGAGGGGGGCCAGGGACAGGGCGGCTCGCTGCGGCGCTCGCTCGGCATGTGGCAGCTGACGATGATCAGCATCGGCGCCACCCTGGGCACCGGAATCTTCGTGGTGCTCGGCGAGGCCGTGCCGAAGGCCGGACCCGCCGTGGTCATCTCGTTCGTCATCGCCGGAATCACCGCGCTGTTCTCGGCCCTGTCGTACGCGGAGCTGGCGGGCACCATCCCGGTTTCCGGGTCCTCCTACTCCTACGCGTACGCGACACTCGGGGAACTCGTCGCCTGGGTCTGTGGCTGGTGTCTGATCCTCGAGTACGGCGTGTCCGTGGCGGCCGTGGCCGTTGGCTGGGGGCAGTACCTCAACGAACTGCTCGACGGCACCATCGGCGTCACCATCCCCGCCGCACTCGCCAATCCGCCCGGCGAAGGCGGCGTGTTCAACCTCCCGGCGCTGCTCGTGGTCCTGCTCTGCATGGCCTTCCTGCTGGGCGGCGCTCGGGAAAGCGCCCGGGTGAACACCATCATGGTGGGCGTGAAGATCGTGGCCCTGCTGCTCTTCTGTGCGGTCGCGTTCACCGGCATCCGGGCGGGCAACTACAAGCCCTTCATGCCGCTGGGCATCGGGGGCGTCAGCGCCGCCGGCGCCACTCTGTTCTTCTCGTACATCGGATTCGACGCCGCGTCCACCGCGGGCGAAGAGGCCAAGAACCCCAAGCGCGACCTGCCGCGCGCGATCATGCTGTCGCTGCTGATCGTCACCGCGCTGTACGTCCTGGTGGCGGCCGTCGCGGTCGGTGCGATGCCCTGGAAGGGCTTCGAGGGATCGGAGGCCGCACTCGCCGGGATCATGAAGGACGTCACCGGTCAGAGCTTCTGGGCCGTACTGCTCGCGGCCGGTGCGGTGGTCGCCATCGCCAGTGTCGTGCTGACCGTGCTGTACGGGCAGACCCGCATCCTCTTCGCGATGTCCCGCGACGGACTCGTACCGAAGGTCTTCTCCCGGGTCCACGCGCCCACCGGCGTGCCGCGCACCAATACCGTCGTCGTGTCCCTGTTCTGCGGCGTCCTCGCCGCCGCCATTCCGCTCGGCCAGCTGGCCGACGCCACCAGCATCGGCACCCTCTTCGCCTTCGGCCTGGTCAATATCGCGGTCATCGTGCTGCGCCGGACCCGCCCGGACATGCACCGGACGTTCCGGGTCCCGCTCGCGCCGGTATTTCCGGCGATCGGCTTCCTGCTGTGCGTGTACATGATGGGCAGCCTCTCCCTGGTCACCTGGTTGGTCTTCGGAGGCTGGATGATCGTCGGGCTCGTGTTCTACTTCGGATACGGGATGCGCAGGTCCCGGCTCGGCCGTGAGGACCTGCCCGCCCGGGAAGCCCCGCAGGCACCAGCAGAGAAGTGAACCAGCCGCAGTGCGACAGATGAACGACCTCGACCAGCGCATCGTGCACGCCCTCGCCCAGGACGCGCGACGCTCCTATGCCGACATCGGTACGGAGGTCGGCCTGTCCGCGCCCGCCGTCAAGCGGCGCGTGGACAGGCTGCGCGCCGAGGGGGCCATCACCGGATTCACCGTCCGGGTGGACCCGGCGGCTCTCGGCTGGAAGACCGAGGGGTTCATCGAGATCTACTGCCGCCGGAACACCTCCCCCGAGTCGATCCACCGCGGCCTCTCCCGCTATCCGGAAGTCGCCTCCGCGTCCACCGTCACCGGTGACGCGGACGCCATCGTCCAGGTCTTCGCCTCCGACATGCGCCATTTCGAGCGGGTGCTGGAACGGATCGCCGGGGAGCCGTTCGTGGAACGTACGAGGTCGGTCCTGGTGCTCTCGCCACTGCTGCGCCGGTTCAGCTCCGGCGCCCCCGCCTGAGGCAGCCGCAGCGGACCCGCGCAACGAATCGACGCGGAGGCCGCGCAACGCGCAATGAATGCGGCGCAGCTGCGCAACGGTGGCGGCTTGTCCGGCCGGCGGCCCGCCCCGTAGCGTCGAAACGTCTCCTCCCTCCCTCGTGTCACCCTCACCCGTCTCAGTTGAAGAGGTCCCATGGCGCCGCTGCGCATCGCGCTGTACCAAGGCCCCGCCGGCGTCCCCGACACCACCTCGGTCACCCTGGCCGCGCTGGCCGGAGCCGCCCGGCGCGCCGCCGATGCGGGCGCCCGGCTGCTGCTCACCAACGAGCTGTACCTCACCGGCTACGCGCTCGGTGCCGGGGTCCTGGAGCGCGCCGAGCCGGCGGACGGCCCCGGCGCCGAAGCCGTTGCCGCCGTCGCCGCCGAACACGGCCTCGCCATCGGTTACGGCTATCCGGAACGCGAGCGGGACGCCGTCTTCAACGCCCTGCAGCTGATCGGCCCGGACGGCGCCCGGCTGGCGAACTACCGAAAGGCCCATCTCTTCGGCGCCTTCGAGACCACCTACTTCACGCCCGGCGACGAGCCCGTCGTGCAGGCCGACCTCGGCGGCCTGCGCCTGGGCCTGCTGATCTGCTACGACGTGGAGTTCCCGGAGCCCGTGCGGGCACACGCCCTGGCAGGCACCGAACTGCTGCTCGCGCCGACCGCGCTGATGCGCCCGTACGAGATCGTCCCGCAGACGGTCATCCCGGCCCGCGCCTGGGAGAGCCAGCTCTACATCGCCTACGCCAACCGCAGCGGCACCGAGGGCGAGTTCAGCTTCGCGGGCATGAGCTGCGTCGCCGGGCCCGACGGAACCGTACGGGCGCGGGCCGGCGCGGGCGAGGAGCTGGTGATCGCCGATGTCGACCCGGGCTTCCTGCGGGCGTCCCGCGCCGAGAACACCTATCTGAACGACCGCCGCCCCGAGCTGTACACCACGCTCGTCTGAGCCCCGGAAGCGCCGTACTTCCCCGGCGGACGCAAGCCCCCAGCCACCTTTTCCAGTAGGAGAGTTCAGCCGATGACGTCCACGGTGCCCACCGCCGTCCACGACGAGCAGCACGCCGAGGCCCAGGCCGAGCCGCCGATCACCATGTTCGGACCGGACTTCCCGTACGCGTACGACGACTACCTGGCCCATCCGGCCGGTCTCGGCCAGATACCCGCGACCGAGCACGGCGCCGAGGTCGCGGTCATCGGCGGTGGCCTGTCCGGTATCGTCACCGCGTACGAGCTGATGAAGATGGGCCTCAAGCCCGTCGTCTACGAGGCGGACCGGATCGGCGGCCGGCTCCGGACCGTCGGCTTCGAGGGCTGCGACGAGAACCTGACGGCGGAGATGGGCGCCATGCGCTTCCCGCCGTGCTCCACCGCGCTGCAGCACTACATCGACCTGGCGGGCCTGGAGACCAAGCCGTTCCCCAACCCGCTGGCCGCGGACACCCCGTCGACCGTCGTCGACCTGAAGGGTGAAACGCACTACGCCACTTCGGTGGACGACCTGCCCGAGGTCTACCACCAGGTCATGCATGCCTGGAACGCCTGTCTGGAGGACGGCGCCGACTTCTCCGACATGCAGCGGGCGATCCGCGAACGCGACATCCCCACGATCCGCACGATCTGGGCGCAGCTCGTCGAGAAGCTCGACAACCAGACCTTCTACGGCTTCCTCTGCGACTCCCCGTCCTTCAGGTCCTTCCGGCACCGGGAGATCTTCGGCCAGGTCGGCTTCGGTACCGGTGGCTGGGACACCGACTTCCCGAACTCGATCCTGGAGATTCTGCGCGTCGTCTACACCGGCGCGGACGACGACCACCGCGGCATCGTCGGCGGCAGCCAGCAGCTCCCGCTGCGGCTCTGGACGCGCGAGCCGCAGAAGCTCGTCCACTGGGAGCGGGGCACCTCGCTCTCCTCGCTGCACGGCGGCGAGCCGCGCCCGGCCGTGACCCGGCTGCACCGCACCGCGGGAAACCGGATCACCGTGACGGACACGGACGGAGATATCCGTACGTACCGCGCGGTGGTGTTCACCGCCCAGTCGTGGATGCTGCTCTCCAAGATCGCCTGCGACGACTCACTCTTCCCCATCGACCACTGGACGGCGATGGAGCGCACGCACTACATGGAGTCTTCGAAGCTGTTCGTGCCCGTGGACCGGCCGTTCTGGCTGGACAAGGACGAGGAAACCGGCCGGGACACCATGAGCATGACGCTCACCGACCGGATGACCCGCGGCACGTATCTGCTGGACGACGGGCCGGACAAGGCCGCCACCATCTGCCTCTCGTACACCTGGTGCGACGACAGCCTGAAGTGGCTGCCGCTCTCCGCGAACGAGCGGATGGAGGTCATGCTCAAGTCGCTGGGCGAGATCTACCCGAAGGTCGACATCCGCCGCCATGTCATCGGCAACCCGGTCACCGTCTCCTGGGAGAACGAGCCGTACTTCATGGGCGCCTTCAAGGCCAACCTGCCCGGTCACTACCGCTATCAGCGGCGGTTGTTCACCCACTTCATGCAGGACCGGCTGCCGGAGGACAAGCGCGGGATCTTCCTCGCCGGTGATGACATCTCCTGGACGGCCGGCTGGGCCGAGGGCGCCGTGCAGACAGCGCTCAACGCCGTGTGGGGTGTGATGACGCAGTTCGGCGGGGCGACGGACGCGACGAACCCCGGGCCGGGGGACGTCTTCGACGACATCGCGCCGGTGGAGCTGCCGGAAGACTGACCCGGTCCGATACATCAGCCCAATGGGGTCAGCAGGTACCGTCCGACCAGGCCGATCCCCGAGTCCATCCGGTCTCTGAACTCCTCGGCCAGCTGGGGCAGTCCGCGCAGGCCCCAGAGGATCCGCGCCGCCGACCAGGCGGCGTCCCTGGCTCGCTCCAGGCTCCAGGATCCGAGCAGGTGGGTGAGGGGGTCGGCGATCTCCAGGAGATCCGGGCCGGGCATCAGGTCCTCGCGGACCCGTTCCTCCAGCAGCACCAGGACATCGCCGACCCGGTCGAATTCCCCTTCGAGTTCGGCCGGGTCGCAGCCGAGCAGCTGGCAGCTGTCCACCACGGCGAGGGCCAGATCATGCCCGATGTGGGCGTTGATCCCGGCCAGTGCGAACTGCAGCGGACGGACCCCCGGATGGTGCCGGTACTGGAAGAGCGGCCGCCAGCAGGCGGGCGGCCGCCGTCCGTCGGCCGCTGCTTCCACCGCGGCGAGATAGCGCTCAGCGAACAGCACATCCAGCGTCTCCGCCGAGCGGCGCCAGGCGAACTCCCGGACGTCGATGCGCCGGCCGATCTCCTCGGTGACCGTCAGGTAGACCTGGTTGAAGACGGCGACACCGTCCGCAGGGGGCCAGGACGCGCGGAAGGCACGCATGCGGGCCACCACACCGTCGACCGTCGGCTCGTCGAGGACCGTCGGCACACCGAGGCCGGGCCGCGTCGCGGAACGTTCCGTCTTCGCCATGCGCACAGCCTGGCAGCACTCCGGCGCCCACGGGTGGCGCGACGCCCGTACTTCCTCAGAACGGGGGAAGCCGGCCGCCCGGGACGCGGAACGGCCGGCTTCCGGGGGCGGTCAGCCGGTCATCTGCCACTTCTGGTTGGCGCCTCCGCTGCAGTCCCAGATCTGCAGCCTGGTGCCGTCGGCCGAGCTGTTGCCGGTCGCGTCGAGGCACTTGTTCGCGGCCGGATTGACGATGTCGTGCGCGGCGGTGAGGGTCCACTTCTGGGCCCCGGTGCCGTTGCAGTCGTAGAGCTGCACCGGGGTGCCGTTGGCGGTGCCCGCCGCGGTGACGTCCAGGCACTTGCCGAGTGCGCGCAGTGTCCCGTCCGAGCCCGCCGTCCAGGACTGGGCGGCGTTTCCGGTGCAGTTGTGGAGCTGGATGGGGGTGCCGTTGGCGCTGCTCGCCCCCGCCACGTCGACGCACATGCCGCCGATGCCGGTGATGGGGTGGGCGGTTCCGCCGCTCGAGCTGTCGCCGGTGGTGACGTGGACGTAGTCGACGACCAGTTGCTGCGGGAAGGAGGTGTTGCCGTCCGGGTCGCCGGGCCAGTAGCCGCCCACGGCCAGGTTCATGATGAGGTAGAAGGGGTGGTCGAACACCCAGCGGTTACCGTTCAGATCGGCGGGTGTACGGGTCTCGTACACCTGGCCGTCGACGGACCAGGAGATCGAGCCGGGGGCCCAGTCGACGGCGAAGGTGTGAAAGCCGTCGGAGAAGCTCTGGCCGTTGGGGAGGGTGTATCCGGCGCCGATGCCACCCGAACCGGAGTAGCCGGGGCCGTGGATCGTGCCGTGCACGCTGCCGGGTTCGAAGCCGACGTTCTCCATGACGTCGATCTCACCGCTGTTCGGCCACCCGGCGGTTCCGATGTCGTTGCCGAGCATCCAGAACGCCGGCCACATGCCCTGGCCGCGCGGGAGTTTCATCCGCGTCTCGAAGTGGCCGTAGGCCTGGGTGAACTTCGTCGGGGTGGAGAGCCGCGCCGAGGTGTACTGACAGGTGCCGTACCAGCACTGGTAGTTGGCCGGGTTCTCCTTGCGGGCGGTGATGACCAGGTTGCCCTGGCCGTCGAGGGCGGCATTGTGGGTGCCGCTCGTGTAGTACTCCCGCTCGTGGTTGTTGACGTTGTCGCCGGTCTCGTAGCCCCACTTGGAGCTGTCGACCGCGCTGCCCGCGGGGCCGTTGAAATCGTCGGTGAACGTGGCGGTCGCCGCGGCCGGGGCGACGCCGGGGGAGTGCGCCGTATCCGGAGACGCGGCCTGCGGCAGCCAGCTGCCGAGCAGCAGCGCGGCCGATGCGAGCAGAGTGAGCGGGCGGAGATGTCTGTGGGGGGCTGAAGCCGACATGCCGGACTCCTTGGTCGCGACTCACGGAAGGTCATGCACCTGTCATGCAGGTGCTTACCTCATGGCTTAGTTCACGGCTCGATTTAATGGCCGCGGTGAGAAGGCGTCAACACTTCCGGCGCAGGTCCGTACCAAAAACTACTGTGGCTCCTGCGGCTCCCGGTCATACGTGGAGGTCCCGGCATCGAGCAGCGGTGCCTCCCGCGTCAGATGCGACGGGGCCAGCGCCCGCAGCGCGTGATAGCCGCTGAGCACGATCAGGGTGCCGAGGGCGATGCCGCTGAGCTGGAAATTGTCCGTGAACTTCAGGCTCACATTGCCGATACCGATGATCAGGCCGGCGGCGACGGGCACCAGGTGCAGCGGATTGGCGAGGTCGACGCGGGCGCGGATCCAGATCTGAGCGCCGAGAAGCCCGATCATGCCGTAGAGGATGACCGTGATCCCGCCGAGTACCCCGCCCGGAATCGCGGCGACGACGGCGCCGAACTTCGGGCAGAGGCCGAAGAGGATGGCGAAGCCGGCCGCGCACCAGTAGGCGGCGGTGGAGTAGACGCGGGTGGCCGCCATCACGCCGATGTTCTCGGCGTACGTGGTGGTCGCCGGGCCGCCGACGGCGGTGGAGAGCACGGTGGCCGCGCCGTCGGCCATGATCGCACCGCCGAGCCGGTCGTCGAGCGGATCGCCGGTCATCTCACCGACCGCCTTGACGTGCCCGGCGTTCTCGGCGATCAGTGCGACCACGACGGGCAGAGCCACCAGCACGGCCGAGAGCGAGAAGTTCGGGGCGTGGAACGAGGGAAGGCCGATCCACTGCGCATGGCCCACTCCGGAGAGGTCGAGCCGCCAGTGGTCGGTGGCGGCCCCCGCGCCGGTGGCCGAGTGGATCCGGCCGAAGATCCGGTCGGAGAGCCAGGAGATCCCATAGCCGAAGACCAGCCCGAGGAAGATCGCCACCCGGGACCAGAAACCGCGCAGCACCACCAGGGCGAAACCGGTGAAGAGCATGGTGAGCAGCGCGGTCCACTGGTCCTGCGGCCAGTAGGTTCCCGCCGTCACCGGGGCCAGGTTGAAGCCGATCAGCATCACGACGGCGCCGGTGACGGCAGGCGGCAGCACCGCATGGATGATGCGCGCGCCGAGCGCCCGGACGGCCGCTCCGCACAGGAAGAGCGCCGCGCCGACGACGAGCAGGGCTCCGGTGAGCGTGGCGATGTCGCCGCCCTGCGTCTTGATGACCGCGGCCACCCCGACGAAGGACAGGCTGCTGCCGAGATAGCTCGGGATGCGGCCGCGGGTGGCGAGCAGAAAGAAGACGGTGGCCACGCCGGAGGCCATCACGGCGAGATTGGGGTCCAGGCCCATCAGGACCGGTGCGACGAAACAGGCGCCGATCATCGAGACCACGTGCTGGGCACCGAGTCCCGCGGTGCGTCCCCAGGTGAGCCGCTCATCCGGTTTGACGACTTCGCCGGGTGCGAGGGTCTTGCCGTCGCCGTGCAGCTTCCAGCCGAAGCCCGCCATGGTCCTGCTCCTCATGCTCTGTACTGCCGGGCCCCGGCCCGGAGCGGGTTCTCCGCCGGCCTACGCCATCCGGCGTACGCCGGGTCATGTTATGCGGAACCGGAGCATCCTCTTTGCCCCGGGAAGCGGGAGCGCCTCAAGGGCGCGGACCGGGAACTTCCGCTTCGGCGGGGTAACCCTTCGCCGTCGTGGCCCCGGCGGCCGGACGGAGTACCCCCGCCCCCAGCACCAGGCCGAACGCCAGCACGGTCACCAGGACGAAAGACTGCACCAGGGAGGTCGCGTTGGCGATTCCGCCGATCGCCGACGGCGCCACGAGCCCGGAGGTGTAGGTGATGGTGGCGACACCCGCGATGGCCTGGCTCGGACGGGGCCCGCTCCGGCCGGCCGCCGCGAACGCCAGGGGGACGACGACCGCCACGCCGAGGCCGATCAGCGCGAAACCGGCCATGGCGGCCGGTGCGTCGGGCGCCAGCACGACCAGCAGCCCGCCGAGCGTCGCGAGCACGCCGCCGGCCCGCACGGTCCGCACCGCGCCGAAGCGGTCCACCACCCGGTCGCCGGCGAGCCGGGCCAGGGCCATGGTCAGGGAGAAGGCAGTGGTGGAAGCGGCGGCCAGGCCCGGCGAGGTGTCCAGGGTGTCCCGCAGGAAGACCGCCGACCAGTCGAGGCTGCCGCCCTCGGCGAAGACCGCGCAGAACCCGACCGCGCCGATGATCAGTGCCGACCTCGGCGGCAGCGCGAACCGTGGCGGCGCCGCCCCACCCGGGGCGCTCCGCACATCGAGCACATTCCGGCATGCCACCAAACCCAGCACGGTGAGGACCGCGGCGGCCACGCAGTGATGCACGCGGCTGTCACTGCCGAGGTGGGCGGCCACCGTGCCGGCCGCCGATCCGAGCAGCGCGCCCGCGCTCCACATACCGTGCAGACCCGACATGATCGACCGGCCCAGACGGTTCTCGGTCTCGACGCCCAGCGCGTTCATCGCCACGTCCGCCATGCCCGCCGTGGCGCCGTAGACGAAAAGCGCCGCACAGAGCGTGAGCAGATTCGGCGAGAAGGCGGGCAGCGCCAGCGCCAGCGTCCACAGCGCGAGCAGCCCGCTGAGCGCCCGGCGGGCACCGAAGCGGTGGGTGATCGCACCGGACACCGGCATGAGCAGGACGGAGCCGATGGCCGGAAAGGCCAGGGCGAGGCCGAGTTGCCCGGCGCTGACACCGGCGTGTTCCTGGATCCACGGGATGCGGGTGGCGAAACTGCCGGTGACGGCGCCATGTACGCAGAACACCGCGGCCAGTGCGTACCGCCCCCGCTTCAGCGTCTGTCGGCTGAAGCCCGTTCCGCCGGTCATGCACCCTCCCCGGGTCTCGTGGTCACGGTCCCGTTCTGTTGGCTTCGCTGTGCCGGACCCTGATGCGGCAGAAAACTATCAGGTAACCTGCCTGATAAATAGATCTGGAAGGATCCCGGCATGCCCGCATCCTCGAGCACCGCCCGGGCCATCAACGACCGGATCGCCCTCCACCTCCTCCGGGACGAAGGGCCGTTGACGGCAGGTCAACTGAAAACGCTCACCGGTCTCTCGCGCCCGAGCGTCGCCGATCTCGTGGAGCGACTGCAGGGCGCCGGGCTCATCACGGTCGTCGGCGAGTCGGGTGCCCAGCGCCGCGGTCCCAACGCCCGGCTCTACGGCATCGTGGCCGACCGGGCGCACCTCGCCGCTCTCGACGTACGGACCGGAAGCGTCGCCGTCGTCGTGACCGACCTGCTCGGCGCCACCCTCGCCGAGGCGACGCTGCCGATCGGCCGGGACACCGGTACCGGGCCCGCCGTGGAACAGGCGGTCGCGCTGCTCGAACGCACGGCGCACGCGGCAGGCGTGACCCGGCTGCACAGCGTCGGCGTCGGGGCCCCGGGGCTCATCGACCCGGTGACCGGCGAGCTGCGGGCCACCACCGGCCTGCCCGCCTGGCATCGCAAGCTCGTCATCGCTCTCCAGCAACGGCTGCCCGCCACGGTGCTGGTGGAGAACGAGACCAACCTCGCGGCCATCGCCGAACAGCGCAGCGGAGCCGCCCGCGGCATCGGCACGTTCGTCCTGCTCTGGCTCGGTCACGGGGTGGGGGCCGCCGTCGTACTGGAGGGCAGAATCCGCCGTGGAGCCTCGGGCGGCGCCGGTGAACTCGGGTTTCTCCCGGTGCCCGGCTCGGGCGGGCTGCCGTCGGCCACCAGCTGCGACGACGGATTTCACGCCCTGGTGGGCAGCGCCGGGATCTGCGTGCTCGGCGCCGAGCACGGCATCGACGCCGCCCCCGCCGCGCAGGAACCGGCTGCTGCGGCCCTGGTGCGGGCCGCACCGTCCGCCGGGGAACCCGGTGAGCGCTTCCTGGACGAGCTCGCCACCCGTATCGCGGTCGGCGTCGCGGCGGTGGCGGCCGTGCTCGACCCCGGATGCGTGGTGCTCGCAGGCGAGGTCGGCGAGGCCGGCGGCGCGGCGCTCGCCGCCCGGGTCGGCGCTCACCTGGCACGGCTCTCGCCTCTGCACACGGAGGTCAGGGCCGGGATCCTGGGCGGTGGTGCGGTACTGCGCGGGGCGCTGCTGACGGCGCGGGACGCCGCTCAGGACGAGTTGTTCAGCGGCTGAGAGGCAACCGGCCGGGACGGCACGGCAGCCGTTCGGCGCCTGTCTGTGAGCCACCCCACAGTGATCGCCCGCATGGCCGATGGCCGGACGTGGCAGACTTGCCCTGTACCAGTAGCAGCGCACTCCGGGGTCGGTGTAATTCCGAACCGGCGGTTATAGTCCGCGACCCGTCCGCATCCAGCGGCCGGTTGACCAGGTGAAATTCCTGGACCGACGGTGAAAGTCCGGATGGGAGGCAGTGCGCGGCGGGCCGTATGGGTACGCCGTGGTCGGTGACACGTCCCAGGACGTGACTCACCTTCCGCATCGGCGCCCCGTGTGTTCCCGCTCTCTGTCGTCATCGACAGGCCCCGGAGTCCGTGCCCGAAAAGGCAGGAGGACCCGGTGGCCACCGTGAACGCGGCATCCGTAGCTGCCGCATCCGTGGACGCGAATGCCATGCGCCGAGCCATCGAGCTCGCCGCCCGCGGACTCGGCTCCACCAGCCCCAATCCGATCGTCGGCTGCGTCATCCTCGATGCCGCGGGCGAGATCGTGGGCGAAGGCTTCCACCAGCGGGCCGGCGGCCCGCACGCCGAGGTGAACGCGCTCGCAGCAGCAGACGGACGGGCCGGTGGCGGCACCGCGTACGTCACTCTCGAACCCTGCAACCACACCGGCCGCACCGGCCCCTGCGCCCAGGCGCTCATCGACGCGGGCATCGCCCACGTCGTCTACGCGGTGGGCGACCCGAACCCGCAGGCCACCGGGGGTGCCGACACCCTGCGCGCGGCCGGGGTCGAGGTGACGGCCGGGGTTCTCACCGCCGAGGCCGAAGCGGGCAACGCCGCCTGGCTCACCTCCGTACGCCTCGGCCGTCCCCATGTCACCTGGAAGTACGCGGCATCCCTGGACGGCCGCATCGCGGCCGCCGACCGCTCCAGCCGGTGGATCACCTCGCCCGAGTCGCGCGCCGACGTCCACCGGCTGCGCGCCGAGTCGGACGCGGTCGTCGTCGGATCGGGCACCGCCCGCGCGGACGACCCGCACCTCGCCGTACGCGGCACCGAAGGCGTCACCCAGCCGCTGCGGGTGGTCGTCGACACCGGAGCCTCGGCGGTCGTGCCGGGCGCCCGCGTCCTCGACGACGCGGCACCGACCCTGATCGCGGTCGCCGACGGCGTACCCACCGACCTGCCCGACGTCGTACATCTGCCCCGAGGCGCCGGCGGGCTCGATATCCGGGCGCTGCTCGCGGCGCTCCACGAGCGCGGCGTCCGCTCGGTCCTCCTCGAGGGCGGACCGACCCTGGCCGGGGCCTTCGTCGCGGCCGGAGCCGTCGACCGGGTCGTCGGCTATCTCGCCCCCGTACTCATCGGCGCGGGCCCCGCCGCACTCGCCGATGCCGGAATCACCACCATCACCGAAGCGTTGCGGCTCACGATCACCGAGACCGTACGCATCGGCACCGATCTGCGGATCACCGCCACTCCTGAGGAGCGCTGAGCGCCGTGTTCACCGGAATTGTCGAAGAACTGGGTGAGGTCACCGCCGTCGAGAACCTCGGCGACGCCTCCCGCTTCCGCCTGCGCGGACCCGTCGTCACCGACGGCGCCCAGCACGGCGACTCGATCGCCGTCAACGGCGTCTGTCTCACCGTGGTCGACTTCGGCAGCGGCGAGTTCACCGCCGACGTCATGGCCGAGACCCTCAACCGCTCCAGCCTCGGGGCACTCGAGGTGGGCTCCCGCGTCAACCTGGAACGGCCGATGGCGCTCGGCGGCCGGCTCGGTGGGCATCTGGTGCAGGGCCATGTGGACGGCACCGGCACCATCGTCGAGCGCAAGCTCTCCGAGAACTGGGAGATCGTGAAGGTCTCGCTGCCCGCCGACCTCACCCGCTACGTCGTCGAGAAGGGCTCGATCACCGTCGACGGGGTCAGCCTCACCGTGGTCGACGCCGGCTCCGATCACTTCACCATCAGCCTCATCCCGACCACCCTCGCGCTGACCACGCTCGGTATCAAGCAGCCGGGCGACCCGGTCAACCTGGAGGTGGACGTGCTCGCCAAGTACGTCGAGCGGCTGCTCGGCGCCGGCGCGGTGCCCGGCGTCCCGGCGAGCGCCGCCACCGGCATCGGAGGACCGACCGCATGAGCGCCCTGTCCTGGCTGAACACCGAAGCCTTCACCGCCGTCGGCCAGCACATCATCTGGTCGGACATGCTCGGCAACACCATCGGTCTGGCAGCTCTCGCCCTCGGCTGGCGGCGGTCCATCTGGACCTGGCCCGCCCAGTTCCTGTCCGGGCTGATCCTCGTCGCCGCCAATGTCTCGGTGCAGCAGGCGGGCGGCGTCGGCAAGCAGATCGTGGTCATCGCGGTGGCGGTCTGGGGCTGGCAGCGCTGGAGCTCCGGCCGGCAGCAGGACCAGGACGGCGCCGTCGCCGTCCGTTTCGCCCGCCTCCACGAGCGCGGCTATCTCCTGCTGGGCGCCGTCCTCGGAACCCTGGCGGTCGGGGGCCTGTTCACCGCCTTCCCCTCGCTCTCCTGGAGCCCGTGGGCGGACGCGTACATCTTCGTCGGCACGGTGGTCGCGATGGTCGCCCAGGCACGCGGCCTGGTCGAGTTCTGGCTCGCCTGGCTGCTCGTCGACCTGGTCGGCGTCCCGCTCAACTTCCACAGTGGCCTCGCCTTCTCCGGCCTCATCTATGTCGTCTACGGCGCGCTCGTCCTCTGGGGCCTGCGCGACTGGTGGCTCCGCTCCCGTACGAGCGCCGGGCCCGCCATCGAAGGAGCAGCAGTATGACTGCGCAGCCCGTCTGGTACTCGACCGACAACACCGAGGATCTCTCCCTCGACTCCGTCGAGCAGGCCGTCCGCGACATCGCGGCAGGCCGTCCGGTGGTCGTCGTCGACGACGAGGACCGGGAGAACGAGGGTGACCTGGTGATCGCCGCGGAGATGGCGACCCCCGAGATCATCGCCTTCATGATGAACGAATGCCGCGGTCTCATCTGCGCACCCATGGAAGGCGCGGAGCTCGAACGGCTCGACCTGCCGCAGATGGTCGCGCACAACACCGAGTCCATGCAGACGGCCTTCACCGTCTCCGTCGACGCGGGCACCGCACACGGCGTCAGCACCGGCATCTCCGCGGCGGACCGGGCCACCACCCTTCGGCTGCTCGCCGGCGGCCGGGCCGAGGCGGGGGATTTCGTACGGCCCGGACACGTCTTCCCGCTGCGCGCCAAGGCCGGCGGCGTGCTGGTACGCAACGGGCACACCGAGGCGGCCGTCGACCTGGCCAGGCTGGCCGGCCTGCGCCCGGCCGGCGCGATCGTCGAGATCGCCGGCGAGGACGGCGTGATGCTGCGGCTGCCCGAGCTCATCCCGTTCGCCCGCAAGCACGGCCTCACGATCATTTCCATCGAGGACCTGATCGCCTACCGCCGCAGCTCCGAACCGACGGTCCGCCGCGAGGCGACCGTCCAGCTGCCCACCGTCTTCGGTGAGTTCACCGCCTACGGGTACCGCTCGACCGTCGACGGCATCGAACACGTCGCCCTGGTGCACGGCGAGATCGGCGACGGTGAAGACGTCCTGGTCCGGGTCCACTCCGAGTGCCTCACCGGCGACATCTTCCGCTCCCAGCGCTGCGACTGCGGCCCCCAGCTGGAAGCCTCCATGGCCAAGATCACCGACGCGGGCCGCGGCGTCGTCGTCTACCTGCGCGGACACGAGGGGCGCGGTATCGGCCTGCTGTCCAAGCTGCGCGCCTACGAACTGCAGGAGCGCGGCCGGGACACGCTGGACGCCAATCTCGAACTCGGACTCCCCGCCGACGCGCGCGACTACGCCGCGGGCGCCCAGATCCTGGAGGACCTGGGGGTGCACAGCCTGCGGCTGATGACCAACAACCCCGAGAAGACCTCGGCGCTCGTCGAGCACGGCCTGACCGTCACCGGGCGGGAGCCGATGCCCATCAAGGCGGGCGAACACAATCTCCGGTACCTGCGGACCAAGCGGGACCGGATGGGACACGACCTGCCCTGGCTGGACAACGCGTCCGCCTGCGGCAACCAGTAAGAAGCCAGAGGGAGAAACATGAGCGGCAAGGGCGCACCCGAACTCACCGTGAAGAACTGCGGCGACCTGCGCGTGGCCGTCATCGCGGCGCAGTGGCACGAGAAGGTCATGGACGGCCTCGTCGACGGCGCGCTGCGCGCACTGCGCGAGCTGGGCATCGACGAACCGACCCTGCTGCGGGTGCCGGGCAGCTTCGAGCTGCCGGTGGTCGCCAAGGTCCTCGCGGGACGGGGTTACCACGCCATCGTCGCCCTCGGCGTCGTCATCAGGGGCGGCACCCCGCACTTCGACTATGTGTGCCAGGGCGTGGCCAACGGCCTCACCCAGGTCGCCGTGGAAACCGGGGTTCCGATCGGGTTCGGCGTACTGACCTGCGACACCGAGGAGCAGGCGCTGGACAGGGCAGGCCTCGAGGGCTCCAACGAGGACAAGGGGCACGAAGCGGTCACCGCCGCCGTGGCCACCGCGACCACACTGCGTACCGTCAGCGAACCCTGGCACTGAGTACGGGCGCGGACCCCGTATTCTGAGCACCATCATGGCGAACAAAACCTTCGAAGAGCTCTTCACCGAGCTCCAGCTCAAGGCCGCCGACGGCGACCCCTCCACCTCCCGTACCGCCGAACTGGTGGGCAAAGGCGTGCACGCCATCGGCAAGAAGGTCGTCGAGGAGGCCGCCGAGGTCTGGATGGCTGCCGAGTACGAGGGCAACGAAGCCGCCGCCGAGGAGATCTCGCAACTGCTGTACCACGTCCAGGTGATGATGGTCGCCCGCGGGATCTCGCTCGACGACGTCTACGCCCATCTCTGAGCACGGCCCTCCCGCGCCACCGAACAACCCTGCCGTTGAACACCGCTACCTAAGGAAACCGACCCACATGCTGCGCATCGCCGTCCCCAACAAGGGTTCACTCTCCGGGCCTGCGATGGCGATGCTCCATGAGGCCGGCTACCAGCAGCGCAAGGAGTCCAAGGAGCTCGTTCTCGTCGACCCCGAGAACGAGGTGGAGTTCTTCTACCTGCGTCCGCGCGACATCGCGATCTACGTCAGCTCCGGCAAGCTCGACATCGGCATCACCGGCCGTGACCTGCTGCTGGACTCGGGAGCGAGCGCCGAGGAGATCCTGGAGCTCGGCTTCGCCCGCTCCACCTTCCGTTACGCCACCAAGCCCGGCACGGCGCAGGGCCCCGAGGACTTCGGCGGACTGACGATCGCCACGTCCTACGAAGGCATCGTCGCCAAGGACCTCGCCGACCGGGGGATCGACGCCTCCGTGGTGCACCTCGACGGCGCGGTCGAGACCGCCATCGAGCTGGGCGTGGCCCAGATCATCGCGGACGTGGTGGAAACCGGCACCTCGCTGCGCAACGCCGGTCTGGGTGTCATCGGGGAGCCGATCCTGAAGTCCGAGGCCGTCGTCATCCGGCGGACCGGAGCCGGGGCGGAGGAGCCCAAGGTGCAGCAGTTCCTCCGGCGCCTGCAGGGCGTGCTGGTGGCCCGCAGCTACGTGATGATGGACTACGACTGCCGGGTCGAGCACCTGGAGCAGGCCGTGGCCCTGACGCCCGGCCTGGAGTCGCCGACGATCTCTCCGCTGCACCACGAGGGCTGGGTCGCCGTCCGGTCCATGGTCGCCGCCAAGGAGGCCCAGCGGATCATGGACGGCCTGTACGACCTGGGCGCCCGGGCCATCCTCACCACCGCCATCCACGCCTGCCGCCTCTGACCGTCCGCCGACCAGGCCCGCGACCAGCCCGAAGGACGCACAGAGCATGACCGCCCCCGTCGAACCTCCTCCACTGCCGGCCACCTTCCGGCCGACCAGCACCCGGATCGTCCTGCTGACCGTGGGCACGGTCATGCTCGTGGTGCTCTGCTGGATCTCCGTGGCACTCGACACCCTGAACACCGGGGAGCGGGTCAGCTTCATCGTCACCGCACTGGTGTTCTTCGGCGTACTGGCCCTGCTCAGCCGGCCCAAGGTGGTGGCCGACGAGGACGGCGTCACCGTCGTCAACCTCACCTCCCGGCGCAGGCTGGAGTGGGCCGAGATCCTGCGGGTCAATCTGCGGCCGGGCGACGCCTGGGTCTTTCTCGACCTCAGCGACGGCACCACCCTGCCGGCCCTCGGTATCCAGCCCGGCATCGGCAGGGACCGTGCCATCAGGGACGCCCGCGCGCTGAGCGCCCTGGCGGAATCCCGCGGCACGGGTGCACCCAGGCGCTGAGCCCCTGCGCCAGGGCGACGCTTGTTGATTACTCTGGTGGGCGGCGGCGCTCGGAGCGCCCCGCCCCGCACCCTGTGGCCCACGTGGTCCGCGGGGCCACCCCTGCGACATGAGGAGTGACTCCTTCCAGCAATGGACGGATCGTCCGGTAGTACCTGCGCCGCCCCCCATCCGGAGGCGGCGGCATGATCATTCCGCTACTGCTCCTCGGAGCAGCTTTTCTTCTGATCCTCGCCAACGGATTCTTCGTCGCGGCCGAATTCGGCCTCGTCACCGTGGAACGGGGGGACGCCGAGGGCGCCTCCGCCGCCGGCGACCGGCGGGCCCGCAAGGTCGTCACAGCCCTCCGCGAGCTCTCCTTCCAACTCTCCGGCACCCAGCTCGGTATCACCATCACCTCGCTGGTGGTGGGCATGCTCGCCGAACCCGCGCTGGCACGACTGCTCACCGGACCGCTCACTGCGACCGGGCTGCCCGAAGGGGCCGTCTCCGGGATCAGCGTCGTCGTCGGCATGATGCTGGCGTCCGCCGTGCAGATGGTGATCGGTGAGCTGGTACCGAAGAACTGGGCGGTCTCCAAACCGCTTCAGGTGGCCAAGGTCGTCGCCGGGCCCCAGCAGCTCTTCTCGGCCGCCTTCCGGCCGGTGATCTCCCTGCTCAACACCGTCGCCAACCGGCTGGTGCGGGCGCTCGGGGTGGAACCGGCGGACGAGCTGGCCTCGGCCCGCACCCCCGGCGAGCTGGTCTCGCTGGCCCGCCACTCGGCGCAGGCGGGCGCGCTGGAGCAGGACACCGCCGATCTGTTCGTACGGACCCTGTCGCTGGCCGGGCTCACCGCCCAGCACGTGATGACGCCCCGGGTGAAGGTCAGCGCCCTGCAGTCGTCGGCAACAGCCGCGGACGTGCTCAACCTCACCCGGGCCACCGGACTTTCCCGGTTCCCGGTCTACCGGGAGCGTATCGACGAGGTCGTCGGCATGGTCCATCTCAAGGACGCCCTCGCCGTGCCCCCGCACGACCGGCAGCGGACCTCGGTGAGCCGGGTCGCGGTGACGCCGCTGCTGGTGCCGGAGACGCTGCCCGTGCAGCAACTGCTCGAGCGGCTGCGAACCGAACAGCCGATCGCCGTGGTGGTCGACGAGTACGGCGGAACCGCCGGCGTCGTCACCCTCGAGGACATCATCGAGGAACTGGTCGGCGAGGTCAGGGACGAGCACGACGGCGCCGACGCCGACCGTCCCGAACTCTCCGCCGTACCGCCCGAGGACGGGCGGCCCGCCTGGGAGGCCGACGGCAGCTGCCGGGTACTCACCCTGCGGCGGATAGGCCTCGAAGTACCCGAAGGGCCCTACGAGACCGTGGCGGGGCTGGTAGCCGACCTGCTGGGTCGCATCCCGGCCCCCGGGGACCGCGCGGAACTGCCCGGCTGGCGGCTCTCGGTGCGCCGGGTCGACCGCTACCGGGCCGAACGCGTGCGGCTGGTCCGCACCACCGACGTACCCGCCGGTCTCACGGAGGGCGTGCGATGAGCCTGCTCCAGCTTCTTTTCGCGCTGCTGCTCGTTTTCGCCAACGGTTTCTTCGTCGGCGCGGAGTTCGCCCTGGTCTCGGTGCGCCGCAGCCAGATCGAGCCGCTCGCCGCGGAAGGTTCGGCCCGCGCCCGCAGGGTGCTGCACGGCCTGGAGAACCTGCCGCAGATGATGGCGGCGGCACAGTTCGGCATCACGGTCTGCTCCCTGACCCTGGGTGCGGTCGCCGAGCCGACCGTCGCCCGCCTCCTCGAGCCGGTCTTCACGGCGGCGCGGCTGCCGCAGGGGGTGGTCCATCCGCTCGGCTATGTCATCGCGCTCGCGTGCGTCGTCTCCCTGCATCTGATCATCGGCGAGCTGGTCCCGAAGAACCTCGCCATGGCGGCGCCGGAGAAGACCGCCCTCTGGCTCAGCCCCGGCCTGGTCGGTTTCGCGGGACTGTGCCGACCGGTGACGGCTGCCCTCGGCGCGTGTGCCCGGCTGGTGCTGAAGCTCTTCGGCGTCGAGCCCAGGGACGAGGTCGAGGCGGTCTTCACCAGCGAGCAGCTCAACCGGCTCGTCGAGGACTCCGGTCAGGCAGGACTGCTGGACTCCGAGGCCCAGGAACGACTGGAGGACGCCCTCGAACTGGGCAGCCGGCCGATCGCCGATGTGCTGATCTCCCGCGCCGAGCTGATCACGGTCACCCCCTCGGTCACCCCCCAGCAGATCGAGGAGCTGACCGTGCGCACCGGATACTCCCGCTTCCCGGTCTGCGCGGACGGCGGCGCCTTCATGGGCTACCTGCACGTCAAGGATGTGCTCGACCTGGAGGAGCGCGACCGCGCGGTGCCGCAGCAGGTGTGGCGCCCGATGACCACGCTGCGCGCGGAGCTTCCGCTGGACGAGGCTCTGACGGTGATGCGCAGGGCGGCCACCCATGTGGCGCAGGCCGCGGACGGCTCGGGCAAGGTGCTGGGGCTCGTGGCGCTGGAGGACGTGCTGGAGATGCTCGTCGGGGAGGTACGGGATCCGGCCCACCGGGACGTCGCGGGACAGGTCTCCGCCCCGCGCCTGGAACAGGCCGAACAAGCCCTGGCAGGCTGATCCCCGTGCCCCCTCACATCCCCGGTGGCTCCTGGGGCCCTCGCCCCACCGGTCCCCGCCCGGACAGCACTTCCCCGTACGCCTGCATGAGATCCGGCAACCGCAACGTGGCCAGATCGTTCCGGTCGGGAACCCCCGCGTACCCCGACAACCGCAGATCCCGGTACGCACAGCTCTTCTCGTACAGCGTGCGGAGGAACCGTCCATTGCCCAGTTCATCGATCCAGCCCTGGTCCACCACATGCCCGGCGATGGAACGCAGCTCGTCCAGCGACTCCTCGTCCCAGACATCCCCGTTCTCGGTGGCGAGCACCGTGCCGATGGCGGTGAGTTCCAGCGGACGGTAGCTGGGGAAGTCGACCCGGGTGGTGAAGCGGGAGGACAGCCCCGGGTTGGTGGCGAGGAGACGGTCCATACCCTCGGGGTAGCCGGCCAGGATGACGACCAGGTGGTCACGGTTGTCCTCGGCGCGTTTCAACAGCACCTGCAGGGCCTCGTCGCCGTAGGCGTCGCCCTTGCTGTAACCGGAGTTGGAAAGGCTGTACGCCTCGTCGACGAACAGCACCCCGCCCAGCGCCGAGTCGATCAGCTCGTTCGCCTTGACGGCGGTCTGGCCGAGGAACTCGCCCACCAGGTCCGCCCGCTGCGCCTCCACCAGATGATCCCCGCCGAGCAGTCCCAGGGCGTAGAAGACCCGGCCCAGGATCCGGGCGACGGTCGTCTTCCCGGTGCCTGAAGGGCCCGAGAAGACGAAGTGGCGCTTCGGGGGCTGCACGGGCAGGCCCTCCCCGGTCCGCAGACGCGCCATGTTGAGCTGCGCCGACAGCGCCTTGACCTGACGCTTCACCGGCTCCAGACCCACCATGCGCTCCAGCTCGGCCAGCGCCTCGGCGAGCAGTTCGGGGTCGGTCGGACCGGTGGGGAGCTCAGCGGTGAACGGCTCCGCGAGGAAGATGTCCCGGTCGCGCGCCCGGTCGGTCGGCGTCGGACCGACGAGCGGATCGCTGCCGGGACGCAGCTCCCTGCCTTCGACCGGATCGCCCTCCACGAGCGTGCCCTCGGCCTGCCCGTCCACTGTGTCCTGGCCGCAGCCGGCCAGGGAGACCGCCGCATAGTCCGCTGTCTCGTCGTACCCGTCTCCCTCGGAAATCGCCGCCAGTCGTGCCGAGGTGTCCATGAACGCCGGATCGACCCGGTGAACGGCCCGGTACAGCGGCAGGGCGGCCGCGCTGCGTCCGGTGCCCTCGTGCGCACGGGCCAGCCAGTAGCGCAGCTCCTTGCGCTGCGGTTGCTCGCTGCGGCAGCGCATCAGCGCGGCGGACAGCAGCGGCTCGGCCTGGCCGTACATCTCCAGACGGACCCGCGCCATGCCACCGAACAAACCTGCCTCGATACCCAGCAGCGGGTCGTTGACCAGGGTCGCGGTGTGGCGCACCAGCCGCTCCCAGTCCTTGGCGAGGTAGGCACGGCAGGCGTGCAGGAACCGCACCTGGGGGTCGGTGTCGACCGGGGGCAGGCCGGCGAGGGCCCGGTCGAGCTCGGGCACATGGCGGCCGTCGAGCCAGTGGGAAGCGTGTGCCAGCAGCAGATCGCGCGGGCTCTCCAGGACCGGTTGTACCCACCAGCCCAGCCAGTACCAGGAGTTGAGCGCACGTCTGAGCCGGGAGCGCTGTTCGCCGAACCGCTCCCGGTGGCGGAACATCCGTAACAGCGCGGTGGTGGTGTCCACCCGCAGAGCGTGCAGCCCGAGCCAGCCGTCAGCCATGCCGGGATCGAGCCGCACCGCCGTCCTGAACTCCTCCTCGGCCTGCGGGTACGCGCCCATCGTGTAGGCGTCCACACCGCGCAGCCAGGCGAGATCGGCCGGGGCCCCAGTGCCCTGCATGCCGAAATCCATCACGTCCCCCACAGACCGTGTCCCCGTACCGTGCCGCCGGGCTCAGCGCCCTGCGGCCTGTGAACCGCCGTGCAGCGGACGGGAATTGCCGGTGCCGCCCGAAGGGCATCGTACCTGCGCAGCGGCCCGGTACCGAAGAGCGCCGGGGGAGTGGATCAGCGTGTGCGCCACTCCGCGGATGGTGACCGAGGGTGAGCGAACAGGGGTGCGGAGCGTCCGGTCGAGGACACGGGGGCAGAACGAAGCCCCCGGTCACGGGGGAACAACCGGGGGCTTCGCGTCTGCGTCAGCTTCGAAAAGCCGCACATTGAGAACGTAAGACCTGTACGGGCCCTGGGTCAAGCGGAGTTGAGGCACTCGAGGGGAGGTTTTCCGCCGGGTCCCGCTCCTGCGGAGAGCTGGTCACGATCCGTCACGCCTTGGCTCGCTCATGCTGTCACTGAGGGGTTCCGGAGCACCTCATATCCCAGGGGGAACTCGTGCACCAGGAAGTGTGCGAATGGCCGGGAAGGGTCTTCGGCGAAGTGCCGGGTTTCCGCCGCGGTCCACCCGTCCCAGAAGCCCTTGAGCCCGGGGCCGTCCCGGTGGCGGCCGCGCTGCCACGACCCCTCGGCATCCCGGTCCATCCAGAGCAGCCGTGCGAGATGCGGGCGCAGCGCCCGGCGTCCGGCGCCCACTCCCTCGAGAATGACGACGTCAGCGGGGTGCAGGATCCGTTCCGGCCCGAAGCGGCGCAGGGTCCAGTCGTACGGCGCGTACCGAGCGGCATCCCCCCGGGCGAACGGGCGCAGCACCTGGGACCGCAGCCGCTCCGTCCAGTCGAACAGCTCCTGGTGGGTGGCCAGGTCGTCCAGATGCAGTACAGGCGCCTCGTTCAGCGCATCGGCCAGCTTGGCCGAGAAAGTGCTCTTCCCCGAGCCGGCGTGGCCGTCGACCGCGATCAGTCGAACGGGCCCGCAGGAAGCGGGCAGTTCACGGACCGCAGCCGCCAGGCGATCAAGGTCTGTCATGGGGTCAGCCTAGGAGGAGATGGCCGCGTCGCAGGTCACGCCAGTGGTCGATACCAATATTGGTGGCAAGACGCGAGGGGAATCACTGGCAGAAGTGCGCCGGTAGCCGCAATAGTTGCTCCACTGCCGTGCAACTGCTGCCCCATCCGTACTCGACTGGGGGTCCACCACAGTGACCAGTTCAACTCCGCGCAGAACCGTGCTCGCCGCCGCACTCGCGGCCGCCGCGGCCTCCGCCGTGCCCGCGTCCGCTGCCGCGCCGGACACCTCGGCCGCCCCGGACGCCGTGGCCGCCTCGGCCGCGACCACCGAGAAGACCGCACCTCCGCTCGTGGACAACAGTTCCTGGACCGCGTACACCGACTGGCGCTTCGGCGCCGCGTCAGGCACCCGGGCCATCGCCGGCCGGCGCCCCGGGCTGGTGATCGACACCCCCGCCGGCCGCACGGACTACACCGATCCGCACACCGGGAAGACCGCCACCTGGGAGTACGCCACCTGGACCTCTCCGGTCCATCACTCCCGCGTCCCCGCCACCGAGGTCATCGCCTCGTGGAACGCGCACACCCCGGCGGGTACCTGGCTCCAGATCGAACTGTGCGGTACCTACACCGACGGCACCCGGACCCCCTGGTACGTGATGGGCCGCTGGGCGTCCGGCGACGCGGACATCAGGCGTACCTCGGTCGACGACCAGAGTGACGGCAAGAGCTCCATCTGGACCGACACCTTCTCCATCGACGATGCGGCGAGCGGGCTGCGCCTGACCTCCTACCGCCTCCGGCTGACCCTCTACCGCAGGCCGGGCACCCGGCTTACCCCCACCGTCTGGCGGCTCGGTGCGATGGCCTCCGACATCCCGGACCGTTTCACCGTGCCCGCTTCTTCGCCGCATCTCGCGCGGGAGCTGCCCGTGCCGCGGTTCTCGCAGGACGTCCACGACGGGCAGTACCCGGAGTACGACGGCGGCGGCGAGGCGTGGTGCAGCCCCACCTCCTCCTCGATGATCATCAAGTACTGGGGCCGCGGACCGACCGCGGCGGACCTCGCCTGGGTGAACCCCGCCTATCCGGACCCCGAGGTCTGCCAGGCGGCGCGCTACACCTACGACTACCAGTACGAAGGGTGCGGCAACTGGCCGTTCAACGCCGCCTATGCGGCGAGCTATGAGGACATGAGCTCCGTTGTCACCCGGCTGTCCTCGCTCGGTGACCTGGAGACCCTGATCCGTGCGGGCATCCCGGCCATAACGTCCCAGTCGTTCCTCAAGGAGGAACTGACCGGCGCCGGATACGGCACCTCGGGGCACCTGATGACGGTGATCGGCTTCACGGCCGAGGGCGACGTGATCGCCAACGACCCCGCCTCGCCGAACGACGACGCGGTGCGGCGTGTCTACCGGCGGTCCGAATGGGAGACCATCTGGCTCCGCACCAAGCGCCGCAACGCGTCCGGCGCGGTGGTCTCCGGAACGGGCGGCGTCTGTTACGTGTACTGGCCGGCCCACCCGACCCCCGCCCAGCGGTGTGCTCTGGCGGCCGTCGGAATCCGCTGACCGGCGAACGGCCCCGCTCGCGGCGAGCGACACCCAGCTGCCCGGGGCCGATCGTGTGCCGCACCATCGAGGGCTGTCTGCGCTACGCACAGCACCACCAGGCAGCCTTCCGCACCATCGTCACGGGTGGCGTGGGCTTCGACACCCAGGTGCAGGCGCTGCGCGACGCGGTACGCGAGGAACTGATCGCCACCATCGCGGAGGGCGCCTACGGTCACCGCGAGATCCCCCTGCTGGCCCGGCTCGCCCTGCTGGGCTGGCTGAGCGGCGTGGAGGGGGTCACCCTCGACTGGCTGAACCACCCGGAACCGGCCCGCGAGACCGTCCGGACGATGCTGGCCAGGATGCTCCGCCACACCCTGGACACCATCGGCGAACTCGTCCCGGAATGCCCGTCGCCGCCGCCCTCGGTCCGCGCCGCACCGTGAGCGCCGGCCCCGGCGACCGTGCCCCCCGTGACGGGAGTCCGCCGATCGGGCATACTCAAGCCGCCACAGCCTCTGGTCAGGCCCTTCCGCGATCCGGGCGGGCAGCATCGGCTGAGGCGAGACCCGGCAGCGCTGCCACACCCTGGCTGCGCGCATGCCGTAGCGCCCGACAGGGAGGAGAGCGTCGCCATGCCCGACCACGCCCCGCAGGTGGTGGACCGTCAGCTGCCCACCGAGGAGTCCCGGGACCTGATCGCGCTTGTGCGTGACATCGTCCAGCGGGAGATCACGCCCGGCGCGTCCGCCGAGGAACACAACGGACACTTTCCGCGTGAGATCTTCGCGCTGCTCTCCGAATCAGGGCTACTGGGCCTTCCGTACGCCTCCGAGTTCGGCGGCGGCGACCAACCGTACGAGGTCTATCTCCAGGTCCTCGAAGAGTTGGCGTCCGCCCGGCTCACGGTGGGTCTGGGTGTCAGCGTGCATTCCCTGGCCTGTCATGCCCTTGCCCGTTTCGGGACCAAGGAGCAGCAGGCCACGCACCTCCCGGCCATGCTCGGCGGCGGACTGCTCGGCGCCTACTGCCTCTCCGAACCCGCCTCGGGTTCCGACGCCGCGTCGCTGCGTACCAAGGCCGTACGGGACGGCGGGGACTGGGTGATCACCGGCACCAAGGCCTGGATCACCCATGGCGGTGTCGCCGACTTCTACACCGTCCTGGCCCGCACCGGTGGCGAGGGCGCCCGGGGTATCTCGGCCTTCCTGGTGCCGGGGGACGCCGCGGGGCTGACGGCCGCGTCGCCCGAGAAGAAGATGGGCATGAACGGCTCGCCCACCGCTCAGCTGCACTTCGACGAGGTCCGGGTGCCCGATGCACGGCGGATCGGCGAGGAGGGCCAGGGCTTCGCCATCGCGCTGTCCGCGCTCGACTCCGGCCGGCTCGGTATCGCCGCCTGCGCCGTCGGAGTCGCCCAGGCGGCGCTGGACGAGGCGGTCCTCTACGCCACCGGCAGACAGCAGTTCGGCCGCCCCATCGCGGACTTCCAGGGGCTGCGCTTCCTGCTCGCCGACATGGCGACGCAGATCGAGGCGGGCCGCGCCCTCTACCTGGCCGCCGCGCGACTGCGGGACGCCGGGCGTCCGTTCTCCCGGCAGGCCGCCATGGCCAAGCTCTTCTGCACGGACGCGGCGATGCGCGTGACCACCGATGCCGTCCAGGTGCTCGGCGGGTACGGGTACACCGTGGACTTCCCGGTGGAGCGGTTCATGCGGGAGGCGAAGGTGCTGCAGATCGTCGAGGGCACCAATCAGATTCAGCGGATGGTCATTGCCCGCCACCTCGCGGGTCCGGAATCGCACTGAACTGCCCGACCCGGACGGTGGACGCGGTCAGCCGCGTCCACTCCGGGTCGCGGCGGCCCGGCAGGGTCTTGCCGGCCCGGCCCCACTGATGGATCAGCGCCTGGTAGATCGGTGCTTCCGCAAAGCGCGGAAGCGATTCCTCAGGGGCGCAGGCGATCAGCCGACGGCGTCCGGTCCCGGTCCCGTAGTGCAGAACAGTCATGACCGGTCAACGCCGGGCGGCGCCGCCGGGTCACCGTTCCGCCGTCTCGGGCGTCTGTTCGCGGGATACGCCCGGACGCCGGCGCGCGGGCATCGGCGCGCCGATGGCCTCACCTGCGCCGTACGCTCCGACCAGCCGGCGGCTCAGGCGGCGCGCCGCACGGCCTTGACCGGACGCGAGCCGGGGCCTCCGACGTGGGAGAAGGGCTGCTTCCGCCAGTCGAGCCCCTGAGGAAGCGTCAACAGCAACGCGGTGTCCTGCTGCTGCGCCTCGACGCTCTCGTCGGCAGGCTCGGCGTCCGAGGCGTCGCGGCCGGTCCCGGCGCACACGGTGAGACCGAACGGATCCCACGGGCTGGTGCAGAGCGCGTGCTCGGGCAGCAGGTCCTCGTCGGCGAGCAGCGCGATCGGCTGAGTGCAGTCCGGGCAGATCACCCGGTACATCTCCCATGTGTCGTAGTCGCCGGGACCCCCCTCGCCCGCCAGGTCGGCGAGCTCGGCGGCCGCGACGGAATCAACGCTTTTGAGTTTCTGCATGGAGAATCTCCCCCTCGGATGGGCCGACCAGCGACTGTGGTCTCGACCACAGCAAGCACTTCCCGTCCCGCCGCCGCGGTAATCGCGCGTTCCCCACGGACACGGCTCCAGGCCTGTGGTCTTCATCACATGGGCCGGGAAGACCCCCTCCGGAGCCCTCTTCGACTGGGCCTGGAGTGACCTGGGCAATAGGTTGATCCGTATGGAGGAGCTGGATCGCCGCATCGTGGAGTTGCTCGTCAAGGACGGGCGGATGAGCTACACCGACCTGGGCAAGGCCACCGGCCTGTCCACCTCGGCGGTGCATCAGCGGGTACGCCGGCTCGAGCAGCGCGGAGTCATCCGTGGCTATGCCGCGGTGGTCGACCCGGAAGCGGTGGGCCTGCCGCTCACCGCGTTCATCTCGGTGAAGCCCTTCGACCCCAGCGCCCCCGACGACATCGCGGAACGCCTCGCCGGGGTACCGGAGATCGAGGCCTGCCACAGCGTCGCGGGCGACGAGAACTACATCCTCAAGGTGCGAGTGCCGACGCCGCTGGCGCTGGAGAACCTGCTGACCAGGATCCGCTCGCTGGCCGGGGTCTCCACGCGTACGACCGTCGTGCTGTCGACCCCGTACGAGGCGCGGCCGCCAGAGATCTGAGAGATCATGGGAGCGCCCCGGGCAGTCGCAGCGGTCCCTCCGGCCCGCGCCGGGGAGCACCGGCGGACGCCGGCCGCACGCTGTCCGCCCCGGTGTGCGGACTTCCCACCGGTAGGCGGGAGACTGTCCCCATGACCGAGAGCACCGCCGCACAGGCCGACACCCACACCGTGCTGCTGCGCGGTGGAGACATCCACAGCCCCGCCGACCCGTTCGCCACCGCGATGGTCGTGGAACGCGGGCACGTCGCATGGGTGGGTTCGGAGGGCGCCGCCGACGCCTTCGCCAAGGGTGTCGACGAGGTCATCGACCTCGAAGGGGCACTGGTGACCCCGGCGTTCACGGACGCACACGTGCACACCACATCGACCGGTCTTTCACTCACCGGTCTCGATCTGTCGCCGGCCCGGACGCCCGCCGGCGCGCTCGCCCTCCTACGGGTCCACGCGGCCTCCCGCCCGGCCGACCGGGTGCTGCTCGGCCACGGCTGGGATGCGGCGGCCTGGCCGGGGGAACGGCCGCTGTCCCGCACCGAACTCGACGAGGCGACGGGTGGCCGACCGGTGTATCTGCCGCGGGTCGATGTCCACTCGGCCGTCGCCTCCACCGCGCTGCTCGACATGGTCCCGCGGATCACCGCACTCGCCGGATACCACTCGGACGCCCCGCTCACCGGCGCCGCACACCACGCCGTGCGCGCCGCCGCCCACGCGGCGATCACCCCGCACCAGCGCGCCGAGGCGCAGCGGGCGGCCCGCCATCGGGCGGCGTCCCTGGGGATCGGCGCGATGCACGAGTGCGGCGGGCCCGACATCTCCGACGAGGAGGACTTCACCGGCCTGCTCCGGCTCGCCGCGGAGGAGCCGGGCCCGCGCCTCTTCGGCTACTGGGCCGATCGCGTCGCCGACGCCAAGGACGCGCGCCGGATCACGGAACTGGGCGCGATCGGGGCGGCGGGCGACCTGTTCGTCGACGGTTCACTCGGCTCGCACACCGCCTGCCTGCACGAGCCGTACGCGGACGATCCACACACCGGCAGCGCCCATCTGGACGCCGCAGGCATCGCCGCGCACGTCACCGCCTGCACCGAAGCAGGGCTCCAGGCCGGCTTCCACGCCATCGGCGACGCGGCGATCACGGCGGTCGTCGAGGGCGCACGGGCCGCTGCCGAGAAGCTGGGCCTGCCCCGGGTGCGCGCCGCACGGCACCGCGTGGAGCACGCCGAGATGCTCACCCCGGAGACCATCGCAGCCTTCGCCGAACTGGGGCTCACCGCCTCCGTCCAGCCGGCCTTCGACGCGGCCTGGGGCGGCGAGGACGGCATGTACGCGCAGCGCCTCGGCGCCGAGCGGGCCCGCACGCTGAACCCGTACGCGGCCCTGCTGCGGGCCGGCGTACCGCTGGCCTTCGGCTCGGACAGTCCGGTGACCGCACTCGGCCCCTGGGCGACCGTGCGCGCGGCCGCGTTCCACCGCACGCCCGAGCACCGGGTCTCGGTGCGCGCCGCCTTCGCCGCCCATACCCGCGGTGGCTGGCGGGCGATCGGCCGGGACGACGCCGGTGCGCTGGTGCCCGGTGCGCCCGCCGACTACGCCGTTTGGCGCACCGCCGATCTGGTGGTCCAGGCCCCCGACGACCGGGTCGCCCGCTGGTCGACCGACCCCCGCTCCGGCACGCCCGGGCTGCCGGACCTCACGCCGGGGGCCGAACTCCCGGTCTGTCTGCGGACGGTGGTGTTCGGCCAGACCGTCTTCACGAGGCCGGACCAGCGGCCGGAGGAGCGGCCGAACGAGTGACATCCGGACAATCGGTACCCCCGATCGATACGCCGGGAGGTCTGCCATGTGGAGCGCCACCTCCCCACTGACCTGCTGGTTCATGGAAACAGCGCAGCTCACACGGGTGTTGACAGGGAGCGGCCGGAGGCGGGTAGGTTCGGCCGAGTCCACCACAGGACGTCCGACCGGAAGACCTCCACGCAGTCGTCGAACGCCGCTGGGTCATGGGGCGGCGCGCCATGGTGCGCCACCACTGGGAGCCAGGTTCAGCGCCCGCGCCTCGGGGGCGAGGGAGGTTTCAGCCGGAAGGGCGTCCCCCCTGCTCCGCAGGAGCTCGCGGGGGAAGGTGCGACCCGGGTGGGGCCCGGACGTTCAGTAGACAACGGCCCTCGGTCGACCCGCAGCCAGCGGGCCCCAGGTCGGCCCGAAGGACACCGGGCCCCGATCCGCAGTTCTCGCACCCTCAGGGCAGCCTTCCGCACGCCCTCTGCCGCCTCCTCCGCACTTTTCTCTCAGCAACATGCGCCAATACCAGGGCTCGGCGGCGGTGCAGGAGGCCCACGCTCGATAGGGTGATGGTTCGGCAGTGACAATGTGAGGGGCAGCAGTGAACGACGGCGGTGAGCGGCAGTTCGGACCGCTCGGCAAGGCCTTGGTCATCATTCCGACCTACAACGAGGCCGAGAACATCAAGCCGATCGTCGCCCGGCTGCGTGCCGCGGTGCCCGAAGCGGACATTCTCGTCGCCGATGACAACAGTCCGGACGGCACCGGGAAGATCGCTGACACGATCGCCGCCGACGACTCCGCGGTGCAGGTGCTGCACCGTGAGGGCAAGGAAGGCCTGGGCGCCGCGTACCTGGCGGGTTTCCGGTGGGGCATCGAGCACGGGTACGACGTACTCGTCGAGATGGACGCCGACGGTTCGCATCAGCCCGAGGAACTGCCGCGTTTGCTCACCGCGCTGAAGGGTGCCGACCTGGTTCTCGGCTCACGCTGGATGCCGGGCGGACGCGTCGTCAACTGGCCGAAGTACCGGGAGATGCTGTCGCGCGGCGGCAGTACCTACTCGCGGCTGCTCCTCAACGTACCGATCCGTGATGTCACAGGCGGCTTCCGGGCCTTCCGCAAGGAGACCCTGGAAGAGCTCGATCTCGACCGGGTCTCCTCACAGGGTTACTGCTTCCAGGTGGACCTCGCGCGTCGTGCCGTGGAGGCCGGCTGCCATGTCGTCGAAGTGCCGATCACCTTCGTGGACCGGGAGATCGGTGACTCGAAGATGAGCCGGGACATCGTCGTCGAGGCACTGTGGCGGGTGACCGCCTGGGGCGTCGGATCACGGGCCGACCGGCTGCTGGGCCGCAAGCCTTCCTGACGGCCCGCTGACACCGTCTTTGCGCGTCGCCAGGCACACTGGGAACATGACAATCGGCACCCCGCCCCCGACCGCTCCCAGGCGTTCCCGCGCACGCACCCTTGTCCCGCTCGGCATCGCCGTCTGGCTGGTGCTCGAGATCTGGCTGCTGGTCCTGGTGGCGGAGGTCGCCGGTGGACTGACGGTGCTCTTCCTGCTGGTCGGCGCCGCCGTGCTGGGCGGCGCCGTCATCAAGCGGGCCGGGCGGCGCGCCTTCCGCAATCTGACCGCGACGCTGCAGCAGCAGCCGGGTGCGGAGCCCGCCACGGAGCCGCCGGGGGACCGCGAGAGCAGCGGCAACGGTTTTCTGATGCTCGGCGGGTTGCTGATCATGCTGCCCGGGCTCATCTCCGACGCGCTGGGGCTGCTCTGTCTGGTGCCACCCGTTCGGTCGCTGCTGAGCCGGTATACGGAGCGTTCGCTGGAACGCCGGATGAACCGGGCGGCGCCGGGCAGCCTGGGCGACGCCTTCCAGCAGGCCCGGATGCGGCGCCCGGACGGCAAGGTGGTCCAGGGCGAGGTCATCAAGGACGAGCGGACGGAGCAGCGCGACTCCCACGGGGACGAGGGCCCGCGCCCGCCCCTCACGCCGTGACACAGCCGGCCGCCAGGACTGTGGTGCCACGCAGCAAAGCCGCGGGCTGCGGCGCACCTGAAGTGCGCCGCAGCCCGCGGCTGCTGTTCGTGCGTACGCGAACGCCTGGACGTTACGCGGACTTGCGGCTGTCCCGCGGATGCACGGCAATGTTCATGGCGCCGGAGCGAAGGACGGCCAGCCTCTCGGCCAGCACCTCCTCGAGCTCCTCGCGTGTGCGCCGCTCCATGAGCATGTCCCAGTGCGTGCGCGCGGGCTTGCCCTTCTTCTCCTCAGGGCCGTCCCCGTCTACCAGGAGTGCTTGGGCGCCGCAGGCCTTGCACTCCCACTCTGGCGGGATGTCCGCCTCCACGGAGAACGGCATCTCAAAACGATGTCCGTTCTCGCATGCGTACTCCACGGCCTGGCGCGGAGCCAGGTCGATGCCGCGGTCGGTCTCGTAGCTGGTCACCACGAGGCGCGTGCCGCGAAGAGCTCGCTCACTCATGAATCGTGCCTCCCGGGCTTGTCGCCCACAGGACAGGTGTCGCTGTCGTCGTCATCCGGTCAACGTCCGGTCGGCGGTAAAGATTCCCGCACCTTGGTGGAGGCGCTGCGCGCCGCTGCCTTCCGTCGTGCCGCCCCTTGTTGTACCCACCAGTGCCCTGTTTGTCACATCTGACTAGGGATGTCACCCAGCGTTTTCGTTTGGTGATCACGCAGTAACGGTCCGCCTGGTAAGCCAAAGGCGTACACTACCGGCCTTTCACTTCAGAGCCTAAATTCGGTCGGGGACCGTGTTTCCGGCGGCTGCCACGGCCCGTCGCACAGGCACCCGCGCCAGCAGGGCGAATCCCAGCACGAAGAAGATCACCAGCGAGATGATCGCCTGCCGGTAACTGCCGCTCAGCTGGTAGGTGAGCCCGAAGGCCAGCGGCCCCAGCCAACTCAGTCCGCGGTCGCTCATCTCGTAGGCGGAGAAGTACTCCGCCTCCTTGCCCCGCGGCACCAGATGCGAGAACAGCGAACGCGACAACGCCTGGCTGCCCCCGAGCACCACGCCGATCGCCGCGGCCAGCAGATAGAACCAGACCGGCGTCCTGGCCGGCAGGAAATATCCCATGCAGAGGATCAGCGCCCACACGGCGAGCGACCCGAGGACGGTCGGTTTCGCGCCGTACAGCCGGGCTAGCCTTCCCATGCCCAGGGCGCCCGCCACCGCCAGCACCTGCACCAGGAGAATGGCCGTGATCAGGGTGGTCTGGCCGAGGCCCAGCTCCTCGGAGCCGTACACCGAAGCCTGCGAGATCACCGTCTGAATACCGTCGTTGTAGACCAGATAGGCCAGCAGGAAGCCGAGCGTCAGCGGGTATCGGCGCATGTCCCGCAGGGTCGCCAGAAGCTGCCGCCATCCCGCGCCGACCGTGCCGCGCTCTCCGCCGGCCACCTGCCGGTCCCGCAGCCGGCGCAGCGGTACGAGAGTGAACGCACCCCACCACACGCCGGCCGATGCGAGACAGATCCGCACGGCGGTGGATTGCGAGATGCCGAAGCTGTCGTGTGCCGTGTACAGCACCAGATCGAGCACCAGGACGACAGCGCCGGAGGTGTACCCGAACGCCCAGCCGCGCGAGGAGATCGTGTCCCGCTCGTCCGGCTCCGCGATCTGCGGGAGGTAGGCGTTGTAGAGGACCATCGAGACCGCCAGAGCGGAGTTGGCCACGATGAGCAGCAGCGCGCCCAGCAGATAGCGGTGGCCGTCCAGGAAGAACATCCCGGTGGTGGCCGCCGCGCCGAGGTACGCGGAGACGGCGAGCAGCGGCTTCTTGCGGCCGGTCCGGTCGGCGACCGCGCCGACCAGCGGCATGGCCACCACGGCGACGACGACCGAGACGGAAACCGTGTAGGCGAAGACCGACCCGGCCCGCAGCGGGATGCCGAGCGGATGGACGAACCCTTCGGTGTCCGCCGCGGCCCTGGCCACCGAGGTCAGGTAGGGGCCGAGAAACACGGTGAGCACACTCGTCGAGTAGACCGAGCACGCGAAGTCGTAGAAGTACCAGCCGTGCTGCTCGCGTCTGCGGTCGGCCGCCTCGGCCGTCCGTTCCGCCGCTCCCGCGCTCAACCCGCGCCCCTTGATCGTCAGTTCCACGTCCCCCGCTCGGTGAGGACCGTGCGCAGTGACTCGAGATGATCGGTCATGATGCCATCCACGCCCAGGTCGAGCAGGGCCGCCATCCGTACGGGGTCGTTGACCGTCCAGACGTGTACCTGCAGGCCGCGGGCATGCGCAGCCCGGACGAAGCGCCGGTCCACGACTCTGACCCTGCCGTGGAACTCGGGGACCTGGGCGCAGACGGCGCTCACGCGCAGCACCGCGGGTATCCCGTACGAGCGCAGCCGCAGCGCCAGTACGCCGCTCATGCCGTAGGAGGTGGCGAGACGCGGTCCGCCGAGAGCCTGCGCCCGGGCCACTCGGCGCTCGGAGAACGAACCGACGCACACCCGGTCCCAGGCGTCGCTCCGGCGGATCAGATCGATCAGCGGGACGAGGGCGGACTCCGCCTTGACGTCGATGTTCCAGCGGGCTCGCGGAAACTCGTCGAGCAGTTCGTCGAAGAGCGGGAGCGGCCGGCGGCCTGCTGTGCGGGCACGGCGCACCTCGCTCCACGGAAGTTTCGCGATCGGGCCCCGGAGATCCGTCATCCGGTCCAGCGTCGCGTCGTGGAAGGCGACGAGGCGGCCGTCCGACGTGGTGTGCACATCGGTCTCGAAGTACCGGTATCCGGCGCCGGCCGCGCGCGCGAAGGCGGCGCGAGTGTTCTCCATGCCGTCCGCAGCACCGCCGCGGTGGGCGAACGGTATCGGTCCTGCGTGGTCCAGAAAGGGATGGCGTATACGGGTGGCTCGGGTCACTCGGGAAGTATCGCGCCCTCGGGTGCCGACACCGCGGCCGAGGGCCGGGCGCTCTTCGCCGGGCTGCCGAACACCCGCAGAGAGACCTGTGCGAGCGGCCCGATGGCCAGGGCGTAGACGACCGTGCCGACGCCGACGGTGCCGCCGAGGGCGAAGCCGGCGGCGACCACCGCGACCTCGATGGCGGTACGCACCCACCGGACGGGCCGGCCCGTGATCTGGTGCAGCCCGGTCATCAGCCCGTCCCGCGGCCCCGGGCCGAGCCGGGCGGAGATGTAGAGGCCGGTCGCCGCGCCGTTCAGCAGCACCCCCGCGACCATCAGCGGTATGCGGGCGGCGAGCGCGTGGACATCGGGCACCAGGTCGAGCGTGGCGTCCATGGCGATACCGATCACGAAGACATTGGAGACGGTGCCGAGCCCCGGCCGCTGGCGCAGCGGTATCCACAGCAGCAGTACGGCGGCCCCCACGATGATGGACACGGTGCCGATCGTCAGCCCGGTCAGCGCGGCCAGGCCCTGGTGCAGGACTCCCCAGGGTTCCAGCCCCAGTCCGGCGCGCACCAGCAGGGCGGAGCTGACTCCGTACAGCACCAGGCCGACGTAGAGCTGAAGCAGTCGGTGGATGAGTTCTTTGGGCAATGCGGCCTCCGCGTGAGGAGTGGACTGGCGCCAGTGGACTGATGCATGACACTCTGTGGCCTGTGATCGCATGACAACCAGGGCCAATCGAGGATGGGTGGACTTGTTTCATGGCGCAGTGGACTTCAGCGGTCGGGGCGGCTCAGCTCGCCCGTCAGCTCAGCAGCCAGCAGTCCCGGCCCGCGGGACCGGGCACCCGTAAGCCCCCCGCTTACCGGGCGCTGGCCGACGGTGTCCGGTTGCTGGTCCTCGAAGGCCGGGTGCCGGTCGCCGCGCGGCTGCCCGCCGAGCGCGAACTGGCGGTGGCGCTGTCGGTGAGCCGCACCACGGTGGCTGCTGCGTACGAGGCACTGCGCGCCGAGGGCTTCCTCGAGTCACGCCGAGGGGCCGGCAGCTGGACCGCGGTGCCCGCGGGCAATCCGCTGCCCGCCCGTGGTTTGGAGCCGCTGCCGCCCGAGGCCCTGGGATCGGTGATCGACCTCGGCACCGCCGCGCTGCCCGCGCCGGAACCGTGGCTGACCCGGGCGGTACAGGGGGCGCTGGAGGAGCTGGCGCCCTACGCCCACACGCACGGCGACTATCCGGCCGGCCTGCCCGCACTGCGGCAGATGCTCGCGGACCGCTACAGCGAGCGCGGCATCCCGACGATGCCGGAGCAGATCATGGTCACCACGGGGGCGATGGGGGCCATGGACGCCATCTGCCACCTCTTCGCCGGCCGCGGTGAGCGGATCGCCGTCGAGTCGCCCTCGTACGCCAACATCCTGCAGCTGATGCGGGAGGCGGGTGCCCGGCTGGTGCCGGTGGCGATGGCCGAAGGGCTCGGCAGCTGGGACCTGGGCCGGTGGCGGCACGTGCTGCGGGACGCCGCTCCGCGCCTCGCCTACGTCGTCGCGGACTTCCACAATCCCACCGGGGCGCTGGCCGACGAGGACCAGCGACGGGGGCTGGTCGACGCCGCACGCTCGGCCGGGACGGTGCTGGTCGTCGATGAAACCATGTCCGAACTGCTCCTCGACCCGGGCACGGACATGCCGCGGCCGGTGTGCGCCTTCGACCCGGCGGGCAGCACGGTGCTGACCGTCGGGTCGGCGAGCAAGGCCTTCTGGGCCGGCATGCGGATCGGCTGGGTGCGGGCCGCGCCGGATGTGATCCGCAGCCTCGTGGCCGCGCGAGCCTATGCCGACCTCGGCACCCCGGTGCTCGAACAACTCGCGGTCAACTGGCTGATGAGCACCGGGGGATGGGAGGAGGCCGTCCGCATCCGGTGCGCCCAGGCCCGCGAGAACCGTGACGCGCTGGTCACCGCGGTCCGCCGCGAACTGCCGAGCTGGGAGTTCGAGGTCCCGCACGGCGGGCTGACACTCTGGGTCCGGACCGGGGGCCTCTCGGGGTCCCGGCTGGCCGAGGTGGGCGAACGCGTCGGGGTCCGGGTGCCGTCGGGGCCGCGCTTCGGGGTCGACGGCGCGTTCGAGGGATATGTACGCCTCCCGTTCACTGTCGGTGGTCCGGTCGCGGACGAGGCGGCCCAGCGCCTGGCCGCCGCGGCCAGGCTGGTGGAGAGCGGTGCGAGCAGCGGCGCGGAAGCCCCGCGGACCTTTGTCGCTTGAGGGGGCCCCGGTCACTCAGCTCTCGGCGGCCACCGGATCGTGCACGGTCCCGGTACGGGTGGGCGGTGCTTCGATCACCCCCGATGCGACGTCAGCGGGAGCCGGCGCCTTCTGGAGGGTGGCCGGGAGCGGAGCCTGCGCCGCCCCTTCGCCCGGGCTCCCCGGGAGAAGATCCAGCACGGCCCGCCGGTGTGCCTCGCTGGCTTCTTCGTCGTACGGGTCAGGGGTGGCCGGCACCTGGATCCTGAGCACGGGACCTGACCCGAGCCGTGCGTACCCCCTGCCCGGCGGGGTGCCGGGGGTGGGCGTGGTACGCGGCGGGGCGCCGAGCAGGACCTCGATCTGCTGATGAGTGGCCGGTCCGAGGACGACACGGGCCCGGGTGTGGCGGGCCACGGTCTCGCTGACAGCGTCCACCGAGTCGAACTGTTCGGCCACCACGACCGTGACGTTCGCCGCTCTGCCGTGCCGCAGCGGTACCTGCAGCAGGTCCTGCGGATCGGTGCGGCCGTCCGCTGCGGCCAGATGCCCGAACACACTGGGCCGGTCGAACAGGATCCACAGCGGGCGCCGGATGTCGTCGGGCGTGGGATGCCCGGACTGCCTGGCCCGGTCCGCGGCGGTCAGCCGCCGTTCGGTTTCGTGCGCGGCCCATTCCAGCGTGGCGAGCGCGCCGGACAGTCCGCACTCGACGGCCAGCACCCCCGGCCGTCCGGAGAGACACGCGTACTCGCCGATCCCGCCACCCTCGACGATCACCACATCGCCGTGCTGCAGGGTCTGGAGTGCGATCGAGCGCAACAGCGTGGTGATTCCGCTGCCCGGTTCACCGACGACGAGCAGGTGCGGCTCCGTGGAGTGTGCTCCGGTACGCCAGACGACCGGGGGCGCGTCGTGGGTTTCCTCACCCTCCTGGACCGGGACGGTGCGCTGCACCGCGTCGGCATCGGTGAAGCCGAGGACGGTCTCGCCGGGAGCGGTGACGAAGGACTGGGCCGCGATCGAGGTGGACAGGGCGGGCAGCACGCTCATCGTGAGCCGGTTGCCCTCCTCGTCCCAGTCGAAGAGATACTCGCGGCCGCGGCCGGACTTGGCATGCAGCAGTTGTTCGACGCGGGCACGGGACGCGGGCTCGCCGTCAGCGAAGTACGCGGGGTACCTCACCCGCAGCTCGGTGAGCCGCCCGTTCTCGTCGAACGCGAAGTCGCTGAAGACCTGGTCCCACTCGCCGCCGTGGGCGAAGAGCGGAGCCGGGTCCTCGGGTAGCGAGAAACACGGCACCAGAGCCTCGTAAAGAGCCTGCAGCCGGGCCGTCGCGGCTTCGTCCGGCCCGGTCCGCGCCTCCGCGCGCTCGTGTCCCTTCCAGGCGGCCGCGGCCATCACCGTGATCAGGGCGAGCAGCGGCCCGTACGGGATGAGCGCGACCACCAGGACGCAGGCCGCGACGAAGAACAGCGCGGGACCGCGCCGGTCCTTGGGCAGCGCGGCCCACCGCTGCCCGGTGGCCGAGGCCAGCCTTCGCAGGCCCCGGCCGACCGTGATCAGCGGATGAAGGACATCGGTGGCACTGTCGGCGGCCGTCCGAGCGATCTCGCGGCTGCGGATGATCTGTGCGCTGCTGCTGCTCAGAATGCGAGGAAGCGGTCGCCGGGCCACATCTGTCTCCTGGGGTGGGGGAGCGGGTGGTGCTGAGGGTCAGAACTTGATCCCGCCCAGCAGGCTGGCGAGGCTGGCACTGCCTGCCGTGATGCTCGGGGCGATGGCGGTGCCCGCGAGGAAGAAGCCGAAGAGCGCACAGACGATGCCGTGCGATGCCTTGAGTCCTCCCTTCCTGAAGAAGAGGAAGACGATGATTGCGAGCAGTACAACGCCTGACATGGACAGGATCATGAGGGTCTCCTGATCGAGGGGGACAGTCACCATGAGTCCTTCCAGCATCACCGAAAGTATCTGCCGGGTAAAAGCGGCAATCGGGTTATTTGTCGTCTTTTTCACTGGACCGGCCTACAAAAGACCCCTTGAGGCCGCTTCTGCCGGGCCGGTGAAAGGGTGTCCGCGCCTCGGGTGATCCTTGCCGCAGCCGGGCCGGGGCATGTCCGACGGCGGGCAGTACGCTGTCGAATCACCCGTACGGCTGCTCTGCCGTACCCCGAGGTCAACGCAGTGGAAGGCGGTACGCGCGATGAGCGGAGCCCCCGATCCCGAAGTGGTCGAGCTGGCCACGAAGGTCTTCGATCTCGCCCGGCGGGGAGAGGCCGGGCAACTCGCCGCGTATGTGGACGCCGGAGTGCCGGCGAATCTCACCAACGACCGGGGCGACACCCTGGTGATGCTCGCCTCTTATCACGGCCACGCGGAGGCGGTGCAGGCACTGATCGCACGGGGCGCCGATGCCGACCGCACCAACGACCGCGGACAGACGCCGCTGGCCGGAGCCGTCTTCAAGGGAGAGGAAGCGGTGATCCGCGCGCTGCTGGCCGGCGGCGCGGACCCGGCGGCCGGTACCCCGTCCGCGATGGATACCGCCCGGATGTTCGGGAAAGCGGAACTGGTGGAGCTGTTCAGCGCCGGCTGAACCGGTCCGTCGTAAATGTGGTCGCGGTGGCGAAATGGGTGGGTCATCATGACGTCGCGGGTCCGATTCGGGCCACCGACGAGAGGCAGAGGAAGATGGACTGCATCAAGCAGAGGACAACGGGCGGCCGGACATGTTGTTGCGCGGCCAGGTAATCCCCGTTTCCCGGTTGCGTCGACAGCTTGATGTGAGGCTTCTTCCATGATCGATCCAGTCATAGCGCCGAGCGGCACGTTGCTCGGGCTCCTCCAGAGGGGCCGGGGTGACGGCACGCTGCACGCGCTCGCCGCACCGCGCTCCGAGGCGCTGGCGGCGTTGAACCACTGCGTACTGAGCGATCCTCGCCACGACTGGCAGCTCGAAAACCGTTCGCTGTACTACGCGCGCCTCTGTCTCGATCTCGACGGTGACCTCGACGAGATCGAGCAGCACCTCTTCGCTGCCGAGGACCACATCGTCACCGAGGACACCAGGACCGGCCTGGCACTCGCCGTGCTGGGGCACCTCGCCGCGTACGGCAGGCGCGACGCGCTCGCTCTGCTCCGGCGATACGCGGCGACCGGCGCCAACTGGGCGTGGGCGCTCGACGAACTCGCCCTGCGGGACGACGACGCCGGGCTCCGCTCGCTCGCGGTGCCCGTGCTCGGCCGGTTCCCCGCCACCGCGCAGGGTGAGGCGGAGCTGGCCGCGTCCGTACGCGATGCCTACGAGCCGCGGCCCTGGCGACTGTGGGCCGAGGACCCGCGGGAATCCGTCGGAGCCCGGGTGAGGGCCGCCGCCGAAAGCGGCTCCTTCGACCGCTGGCAACGACAGATGCGCCCGACGGGCCCGCGACCGGGCTGGAGCGTCCAGGCCGTCTTCGACTGGGCGCAGCAGGGGCTGGAACGCGGCAGTGAGCTGCATGTGCCGGCTGCCCGCTGCCTCACCGCCGTGGCGGGCCCGCAGGACCGTGCGGCGATCATCGAGGCCGCCCACAACGGCACCGACGGCGCCCGCGGGGCCGCACTGCACTATCTCGCCGAGGCGCGGGACCCCGCGGTACTCGACCTGATCGAAGCGGCGGCGGCCGGACCGGCGCGCACCGTCTCCGAAGCCGCCATCGCCGCGTTCGAGCGGATGTGTGGCGAGGAAGCGGTGGACCGCGCGCGGAGCTGGGTGCAGCGGCCCGATGCGCTGGGCGCGTCCGCCGCCGGAGTGCTCGCCTGCCGGGGTGGGGCGCAGGACACCCACCTGGTGCTCGGTGCGCTGCGTGAGACCGTACGGTCCGAAGGGCCCGACGCCCGGCCGCTGTGGACGCTCGTCGACGGGGCCGGCCGGCTCGGTATCGCCTGCGCGGCGCCCGTACTGCGCCATGTGTACCGCGAGACCGCCTCGTCCCATCTGCGTGGCAGCGCGGCCCGCGCGCTCGCGGCCACCGACCCCTCCTTCGGTGCCGGATTCGCCGTCGAGTGCCTCTGGGACTGCGAGGAGACCACCAGGGAGGTGGCCGCACTGCACGCCGAGACCGGTGACGTCCGGGTGGTCGACCGACTGCGCAGGCTGGCCGCGGACCCCGCCGAGGAGGCCGAGGTGCAGACGGCTGTCCGCAGCAGGATCGGCACCGAGGGGACCGCCCACTGAGCGGTGCCGGCGAACCCCGCGCCGCGGTGGCACAGCCGTACCGTCCGCGCCGTTTCGACCGGTGTCAGTGCGAGGACCTAATCTGTCCAGCGTGACTTCGCCTGCCTCGTCGGAATGCGTTCCGCCCCAGCTCAGCGCGGGGCCGCGGCCCGCACCGGGCCCGGCCGCCGACGAAGGGCTGGCGCGCCGCCTGCGCGCGCTCGCCTGCACCGCCCCGCTGCACGACCTCGATGTGCGCAAGGCGAATCTGGCGGGTGAGTACACGGTCTACGCCATGGCGGAGGTCGCGCTCGCCGCGATCGACCTGATCACGCTCAACATGGACTTCGACACCGGAGCCGACCACGACCAGATAGTGGCGAGACTGCTGCCCCGGGTCGCCGCGCAGGCTCCCGGACGCCCGGCGCCGGAGCACGAACGGGTGGCCCGCTGGGTGCTGGAGAACCTGATCAACGTCGGCAGCGTCGACCGGGGATTCCGCGCTGTGTACGGCACGTTCGGTGCAGACGGTGCCTATGTCCGCAGGGACTACGACTTCAAGCTCGTCGAGGAGGTGCCCGGTTACGGCGGGGGCGTCTACCTCCGCACCACCGACGAGGCGGTGAACGTACTGGTCGGCGCACTCGACACGGACGTCACCAGCGCACAGATCGCCGCCGAGGTGAAGCTCGAGGTGCTCATCAGCCGCGGCCGCCTCGCCGACGCGCAGCACGCCGCCGAGCAGGCCAGGTACCGGACCGTGCAGTACGCGGAGACGTTGCGCCGGACCCTGGAGGCCACCCGGCGCAACGTCCGGGCCGTCGACTGGCTGGAAGCCGTACCCGACATGATCGACGAGGCGCTCGACCACGTCGCCGACCGCTACCGCCACGAGAACGCGATCCTCACCAACATCCGCCGGGCCAGGGACGAGACGGAGGAGCCGGAGCACAAGCGGCGAGCCGCCGAACTCGTCGATATCGTCAAGGACTGCATCCGCCGTCACACCCAGCTCCAGTCCCGCCTTCTGGAGGCAGGGCCGCTCTTCCGCGCCGAGCAGGACCGGCAGGCCTTCGCCACCCCGACAGCAGGAGCCGGCCTCGATCTGTACGGTCAACTCGTCGCCCCCGTGCTGCCGCTGCCGCTGGAGCAGGCCATCCGGGTCACCGACGCGTTCTTCGCGCGCGGTACCGGCCCGCGTACCCCCGCCGCGGTACGGGTCTCGGACCTGGTCGACGTGCTGCTGAGCCCGCCCGCCGAGCGTGCGCATCTCGGCGCCGAGATGCCCGAACCCGATCTCATCGCCACGCCGGACGACAGCCGCTTCAGCGAGGCGCAGCTGACCGGCGCGATGCAGCTGCTCGACCTGGAGCACGACGCCCCGCGCAGACTCTCCGGACTGCTCGCCGATGCCCGGCGCCGCGACCCCGAACTGCCGTACCTGGTTGCCCTGCTGGCCTTTCATGCGGCCAGCCCGCCCGTCGGCACCGCCTACCGGCAGGGCGAACAGCGCCTGCTGTTCGCCGTCGACGACGGCACCGAACTCGACGACCCGGAGTTCGGTGGCGCCGACCTGATCGTCGGGACGGCGCTGCTCGACACGGCCGGCATGGCCGCGGGCCGTACGGAGAAGACATGAGCTCCCGGCCACGCACCGCACCGTACGCACCACCGACGGACCCGACCGAGGAGCACCAGCCGTGAGCGAGACCCACGCCGAGCAGGCCGCGTGGAGCGAGCCGGACCGCGACGAGGCGCCGACGCCGCCGGTGACCGCGGCCGGTACAGCCGTCACCCCGGCCGACGCCGCCGACGCCGCGCGGCTCGTCGCCTTCGGTCTGCAGCCCAAGCTGCTGCCCGCCAGGGACGCCGAGTACGCCGAACTGCTCCGCAGATACCGCGAGGCACCCGCATTCGCCCGGCTCGCCGACGCGGTCGCCACCGGCCTCGGACTGGTCGTCCTGGAGGTGTCGACCCGGGCGGGCATGGCGGTCACCGCCGGTGAGGACTCGGTTTTCGCCGTGCGGATGGGCGACTACGCCCGGCGCGCGTCGGCGGACTCGGCCGACCGCTTCCTGCACGGTCTGGCCCATCTGGCCGTCGCCGCCCTGGCCTTCCCCCGCCCGGAAGACCTCGCCGACGACGGCTACATCGGCCGGATCACGGTCAACGGTGTCGACACCTTCGTCCGCCAGGCCTGCCGCAGACTCGGCGAACGAGCCGAGGAGCAGTGCGAGAACAGCGACCCGGCCACCGGAGCACCGGGGCTGGAAGCGGCTTGGCGGATCTACGCCAGGCGCAGTTCGACGGGCGCCACCAAGGACGCCCGGCGGCTGGCCGGTTCGACCACCGGCATCGTGGCCAAGGCCGTCGTCTTCCTCACCGATTCGGGCTTCCTGCAGCGCACCGGGGACGACGCCGGAGGCTCGTACCGCACCACCGCTCGGTACCAGCTCCAGGTCCGCGACATGGCGGGCAGCGCCGCGCTGGCCGAGCTGCTCGAGCTCGGCGTCGTACCGGTGACGGACGGCGCCGCGACGCTGGTCGCCCCGACCGAGGCGGACGACCTCCACCTGTCCGCCGACGCGGGCCTGCCGTTCCACACCACCTGACACACACCGTGCCTGAGACACACCGCCTGATGTCCCTCCACCACGACGAGAGTCCGCCGCCATGTACGAGCTGTCCCGGGTCCGCCTCTACTCCATCGGACCTGCCGGTGCGCGCTACGCCGACACCGTGCTCGACCTGCGGGGCGTGGGGGACACGGTGCCCCACCCGGCACCCGCACAGGCGGAGTTCTTCCAGGACGAACCGGTCGGCCCGCCACGCCGCCCGGCACCGGCCGGCGTCCTCTTCCTGGAGAACGGCGGCGGCAAGTCGGTCCTGCTCAAGCTGATCTTCTCGGTGATGCTGCCCGGCCACCGCAACACGCTGGGCGGCGCGAGCTCCGGGGTACTGCGCAAGTTCCTGCTCGCCGACGACTGCGGCCATGTCGCGCTGGAATGGCAGCACACCCTGACCGGGGAGCTGGTGGTGGTCGGCAAGGCCAGCGAGTGGCGGGGGCGACAGGTCTCCCACGACCCGCGGAAGTTCGCCGAGGCCTGGTACTCCTTCCGGCCCGGCCCCGGTCTCAGCCTCGACTCCCTGCCGGTTGCCGAATCCACCGCGGTACGCCCCCCGGTGGAGGGCATGTCCGGCGCTCGCGGACGTCGCCGCACCATGAAGGGTTTCCGCGACGCGCTCACCGAGGCGGGGAAGACATACCCTCACCTCGACGTGCAGTGGGAGGAGATCCACGACCGCTGGAACGAACACCTCGGTGACCTCGGGCTCGACCCGGAACTCTTCCGCTATCAGCGGGAGATGAACGCCGACGAGGGTGAGGCGGCCGGCCTCTTCGCGGTGAAGAAGGACTCCGACTTCACCGATCTGCTGCTGCGCGCCGTCACCGACACCCGGGACACCGAGGGACTCGCGGATCTGGTCGGCAGCTTCGGCAGTAAACTCGGCCGCCGCGCCGAACTCACCGCGGAGCGTGACTTCACCGCAGGCTCCGTCGATCTGCTCGGCCGTATCGTGGAGGCCGCCGCGGCGCGCGCGAGATCCCGGGATGTCCACACCGGCGCCGAACGCCGCACCCGCACCCTCGCCCGCAGGCTCTCCGCCCGCGCAGCGGATGAGCGCCGACGCGCCGCGGACCTCGCCCAGCAGGTCACCACGGCCGCGCACCAGGTGACCGAGGCCGACACGGCGAGAGGCCGCAGCGCCCTGATCGCCGCCGAACTGGCCTACCGGCACGCCTCGCTGGCACTCACCGTCGCGGAGAAGTCCGCCGCCGCCCAGCGCAAGGAGCTGGCCGAAGCCCGTACCCTCCACTCCGCCTGGCAGGCCGCCGAGGCCGTTCTGCGGCACCGCGCCGCGGCCGACCGCTCGGCGCGCGTCGCGGCGGCCATCCGGGATGCCGAGCGGGACGCCGCGCCGGCCCTTGCCGCCCGAGCCACCGCGGCCGCCGAGCTCGTACGGGCACTGCACACGGCCGCCGAATCGGGCGAGCGGGTGGCCGGCGAGGAGGAGGCACGAGCGGCAGCCCTCCAGGAGGCCGGCGAGGCCGCGCACCGCGACGCCACCGCCGCGGCGACCGACGCCCAGCGCGCCCGCAGCGAGGCCGGCCATCTGCGCCAGCGCCTCGCCGAGGTCGAGCAGGAGACCGCCGAAGCCGTCCGGGCCGGCTGGCTGGACGACACCGCACCCGACGCGGACCCGGCCAGGGCCGCGCTGGCGGCGAGCGACGCCGAGAAAACGGCGGTTGCCGCCTGGGAAGCTGCCCGAGAGGCAGCCGGTGCCACGGCGGACCGGGCCAGGCAGGCGGCCGCGACCGAGAGCCGGGCAGAGCTGGCGGCGGCCCGCGCGGCGGACGCCGCCGGCGCCGCGCAGAGCGCGTACGACGCCGAACTGCGCACCGCGCAATCCATCGCTGCCGAGACCCGTCTCGCCGAACTGCTGAGTCTCCCTCCGGCGGTCACCGCGGAGCTGCCGCAGCCCCGCCGTGGTGGCGCCCCGACCGCCCGGCAGCACGACGTGGGCCACGGGAACACCGCCGGCCCGGCGAACGGGGCGGACCGGGCAGGGGCGGCAGCGGCTGAGGCGCCGGACCGGCCCGGCACGGCCAGCACCCGGGCGCGTACGGACCGGCCGCTCACCGCCGAGGATCTCGACCGCACCGCCGAAGAACTGCACGCCCTGCTCGACCAGGGGGTCACGTCGGCCGAGCGCCGGCTCTTCGAACTGCGCACCGCGGCGGCCGACGACGCCCGTATCCTCGGCGCGCTCGGCGACGGCGGACTGCTGCCCCCGGGGCCCGACGTCCTGGCCACCGTCGAGTTCCTCGGCGAACACGGCATCCCCGCGCTGCCCGGCTGGCGCTATCTCGCCCAGGCCGTCGACCCGGTCGACCACGCGGCGGTGCTGGCCGCCCGCCCCGAGCTGGTCGACGGCGTGGTCATCACCGACCCGGCCGCGCACGCCAGGGCCCGCGAGGTGCTCAGCGGCGCGGCGCTGCTGCCGCGCTCGGCGGTCGCCGTCGGCACCACGGCCGCGCTGCTCGCACCGGTACCGGGCGCGGGCCCGTCCGCTGCGGGAGGCGATGTCTTTCTCGTCCCGCCGAATCCCGCCATGCATGACGAACACGCCGCCGACGAGGAACGCCAGGCGTTGCGCTCCCGCGCGGCAGACCGCGACGAGGAGATCCGCAGGCTCGCCGCCCGGCTCGGCGACGACCGCACGCTCGCCGCCCGGCTCGACTCGTGGCGGACGGATTGCCCACCGGGCATGCTGGCCGAGCTGGCCGTTACGGCCGGCCACGCGAAGGAGGCCGCCGCGGCTGCCGAAGCCGCGCTGGAAGAGGCGCGTACGGTCAGGGCCGAGGCGGACGAGGCAGCCGCGGACGCGGCCCGCACCAGGGACGAACGGCAGGACGCCGCGCAGCGTGCCCGCCGGGCGGCCGACGCGCTCGCCGGGCTGGCCTTCCGGCTCCGCGAACGGGCAGGTCACCAGGCCACCCTGCGCGAACTCGCCGACGAAGCGGCCGAGTCCGAGTCCCGGGCCACCACCTGCCTGGAGCGGGCCCGAGCCGCGGACGAGGACCGCAGGGCCGCTCAGCGGGCCGCCGACGACGCGCACCGCACCGCCCGCGCGCTGCGCGCCGAGCGGGCCGAGATCGCCGGTGTGCCGGAGGACCTCACCGCGCCGGACACCGCCGCACCGCGGCCGCCGTTGCCCACCCTCCGGGAGGCCTACCGCGCCGCCTCCCAGCTGTACGAGAAGGTGGGCGTGGGAGCCGATCTGCGCGCCGAGCAGGCCAGGGCGGAGAGCGACGAGAGCGCCGCGCTCGCGGAGCTCGACCGCCTCACCAACAAGGTCCGCACCCGGGCGGCCCAGCTCATCGAATCCACCGACGGTGCTGATGGCCCGTCCCGGCAGGCAGCTGTCGCCCGCGCCGAATCCCTGGTGCAGATGCTGGAGTCGCGGGCCTCGGCGGCCAGTGAGCAGCTCGGCCGGCTGCGCGGTGAGGCCGAGCGCCTGGCACCCGCCGACGGGGCGGACACCCACACCGAGCTGCCCGAGGAACTCGTACCGGCAGACGTGGAGTCCGCCCAGGCACTGCTGCGCGGTGCCACCGCCGAAGTCGCCGCACTGACCGGCGCGCTGGAGACCTCCCGCGCCGCCCACGCGGAATTGCTGCGGGCCCACCGCACCTCGGAGGATGCCGCGGGCGGCTTCGACGAAGCCGCGGCCCTGCTGCGCGATCTGCTCCGCGAGCCGCACCAGGACGACGAGGGTACGGACGGCGGGGCCGCCGAGCCCTACCCGGGCAGCATCGAGGAGGCCGGCCGGTCCGCTGCGGAGGCCCGCCGGGCGCTGCGCGGTTGCGCAAGCGACCTCTCCGCCGCCGAGTCGGCGGTGCGCGAGGCGAGCGACATCCTCGTACGCCATGCCAACGCGACGCGCTACGAACAGGTACGCACCCCGGCACGCCAGCAGATCCGCGAACTGCCCGCGACCGCGCTGCCCGAGCATGCTGCGGCCTGGTCGGCGGCCTTCGCACCGAGGCTGCGGGTGCTCACCGACGAGCTGGACCAGCTGGAGCGCAACCGCGACTCGATCGTCGACCGGCTGCGCGGTCTGGTGGAGTCCGCCCTGACCACGCTCCGTTCGGCCCAGCGCCTCTCCCAACTCCCGGAGGGACTCGGCGAGTGGTCGGGGCAGGAGTTCCTGCGGATCCGGTTCGACGAACCCGACCAGGCGACTCTCGCCGAACGGCTCGGCGAGGTCATCGACGAAGCGACCCGCGCCGCGCTCAAGAAGAACTCCGACCTGCGCCGGGACGGGATGTCATTGCTGCTGCGGGGTGTCCAGGCGGCGCTCGAACCTCGAGGCGTGTCCGTCGAGATCCTCAAACCGGACGCCGTGCTCCGCGCCGAGCGGGTCCCGGTCGGGCAGATGGGCGACGTCTTCTCCGGCGGTCAGCTGCTCACCGCTGCCATCGCGCTCTACTGCACGATGGCAGCCCTGCGCAGCAACGACCGGGGCCGTGACCGGCACCGGCATGCGGGCACCCTCTTCCTGGACAACCCGATCGGCCGGGCCAACGCCACCTATCTGCTGGAGCTCCAGCGCGCGGTGTCGGACGCCTTGGGCGTACAACTGCTCTATACGACCGGGCTGTTCGACACCACGGCGCTCGCGGAATTCCCGCTGGTCATCCGCCTGCGCAACGATGCCGACCTCAGGGCGGGGCTGAAGTACATCAGCGTCGAGGAGCATCTGCGCCCGGGTCTGCCGCAGCAGCAGCCGGGTGGCGAACCGGTACACGGCGAGATCAGCGCGACCCGGATGTACAAGCGGGCCGCCGCGGAGTGACCCCCGGCCCGCGGCAGGGGCAGGGCGGCTCAGGACTGCGGCGAGAGCCGGCCCGAGCCGCCGCTCCGGCGTATCCGCTCGGCGTCCCGCTGCTGACGCTGCGCGTCGCGCTGCGCAGCGCGCCGCTCCTTGCGGAGCCGGCGCGCCGTGCTGCTGGGCACCGAGGTCACGCCGTGGCGCTGGTTCCACACCTGCCGGGTGATCCACACATCCAGGACGGCCCAGGTCGCGACCACCGTGCCGACGACGCTGCTCAGCACCATCGGGAAAGCCAGCCAGGAACCCGCGAGGGTGCAAAGAACGGCCGTCACCGCCTGGATCAGGGTCACGGACACGATGAGCACGGCACGCACCGCGCTGCTGCGCACCGGGTCCGGCATCCGCCGCCGCACCGCGGGCTCCTCGACCCACAAGGTTCGCGCAGGGCCGCCGGCTTCTTCTGCGGTTTCGATGGTCATGCCCGATTCACCCTCGACCTTCGCACCTGGACACCGTCCGACTTCACGACGGATGCCCGGCTTGATCTGATTCAAGCCTCTCCCGCGCCGTGCACATCGCTCATGCGCGAGGATTCCCGCCGGACGCATAATTCCAGCCATCCCCAACGAGGCGGAAAGTGCCGTCCTGCCTGGGTTCCTCCACCACACCAGGGGCAATGATCTCCCCGAATAGCATGAAAAGAGAGGACCAACCTCCGTTGTGGCGGCCGAAAATAGTCCGGACGTCTCTTCGAGTTGGCTGTGCGGCAGTAGTAGGCTCACGCCGTTTGTTGACCGAACACCGCCCCGCAGGACGGGGTTGAGCTGGGGGAGGCCATGCGCTTTCGCGGAAAGACCATCCGCAGGAAGATCGTGGCGCTGTTGTTGGTCCCACTTGTCGCATTGACGGTGATCTGGTCCTACGCGGTCTACCTCACCGGACGCGACGCCCTGCAACTCATGCACGCCGAAACGGCGATCGAGAACGTGGGCTATCCGCTTGCCGACTCCCTTCAGGAGATCCAGAAGGAGCGCTCGCTGACGCTGCGCCACCTGGTCGACCCCGGGGCGTCGGACGTCCTCGCCCAACTGCGCAGGCAGCGCACAGCCACCGACGAGTTGCTCACCGCCCTGCGTGACAGCGCCGCGAAGGACGACACCCGGTCCGCGCTCGACCCGGGCGCCGAACAGCGTCTGCGGACCGTACTCGACGGATTCGCCGGGCTCGGTTCGCTGCGGCGCAACGTCGGCGACCACGAGGTGACCCGCCGCGAGGCCTACGACCAGTACAACCGGCTGTGCGACCAGGCACTCGACTTCCTGTTCGTTCTGCCCCCTTTGCAGAACTCCGCCCTGGACCAGCAGGAGAGGGCGCTCATCGGGGTCGAGCGGGCCCACGAGGCGCTCTCCCGTGAGGACGCACTCCTCGGCTCCGCGCTCACCGCAGGACGGCTCGACCCGCATGACGTCCGCGACATATCGGACCTGGTCACCGCCCGCAAGGTGTACTACGCGGACAGCCTGCCCGCTCTTCCCCGGCGGGAACGGGACGCGTTCACCGGCTACTGGAGCGGCCCCGCCACCATCGCTGTGCGCACCGTGGAGAACACGGTGACCAGCAAGGACGCCGGGAACACCGCCCTCACCGGTTCGACGTCCCGCTGGACCTCGGACGCCGGCCGGACCCTGGACCGTCTCCACACGATGGGCGCGGACGCCCGCAAGAAATTCCAGGACCGGGCCAAGCCCGCCGCGTTCAAGGTGATAGCCAAGGACGGCATCGCCGCCGCGCTCGGCATCGGTGGCCTGCTGGTGTCCCTGGTGGTGTCCGTCCGGATCGGCCGGGAACTCATCCGCGACCTCAGTCGGCTGCGCAAGCAGGCCCATGAGATCTCCGGTGTACGGCTGCCGAGCGTGATGCGCCGCCTCGCGGCGGGTGAAGAGGTCGACGTGGAGACCGAAGCCCCGCGTCTCGAGTACGACAAGGACGAGGTCGGCCAGGTCGGCCAGGCGCTCAACAGCCTGCAACGGGCCGCTGTAGAAGCAGCCGTACGCCAGGCGGACCTGCGGCGTGGTGTCTCGGAGGTCTTTGTGAACCTCGCCCGCCGCAACCAGGTTCTGCTGCACCGGCAGTTGACACTTCTGGACACCATGGAGCGCCGCACCGAGGACACCGAGGAACTCGCCGACCTCTTCCGTCTGGATCACCTCACCACCCGCATGCGCCGGCACGCCGAGGGTCTGGTGATCCTCTCCGGCGCGGTCCCGTCCCGCCAGTGGCGCAAGCCGGTCCAGCTGATGGACGTCGTACGGGCCGCGGTCGCCGAGGTCGAGGACTACGAGCGCATCGAGGTGCGCCGGCTGCCCCGGGTCGGCGTCCGGGGGCCCGCGGTCGCCGACCTCACCCACCTGATCGCCGAACTCCTGGAGAACGCCACGGTGTTCTCGCCGCCGCACACCGCCGTCCAGGTGCACGGCGAGCGGGTGGCCAACGGCTTCACCGTGGAGATCCACGACCGCGGCCTGGGCATCGCCCCCGACGCCCTGCTCGACGCGAACCTGCGGCTCGCGGAAACCCCCGACTTCGAGCTGTCGGACACCGACCGGCTCGGCCTCTTCGTGGTCAGCAGACTCGCCCAGCGGCAGAACGTCCGGGTCTCGCTGCAGACCTCACCGTACGGCGGAACGACCGCAGTCATCTTCATCCCGGTGGCGCTGCTCACCGACGCACCGGACCTCGACGGCCCGGACACCGACGGTGCCGGCTTCCGGGCGACCCGGCCCGGCCGGGCCCGGGGGCAGAAATCCGGACCACTCTCGGCGCTCTCGCCGGTACCCGGCGGTCGGACGCCCGCCTCGGTGCTCGACGGCCCGGTGGAACTCGAACCGCCTTTGGAGCCGTACGGCGATGCGCCGAGTGATGCTCCCGCCGGCGAGCCCGCACCCAACGAGGCGGCTGATCTCGCCGACGAGGACAGTTCGCCCGGCGGTATCTTCCGCAACCGCCCCCTCGCCGCCGCGCCCCGTGAGCAGCACCAGCAGACACCCGACGAGGGATCCGGGAGAACCGAACCGGTGCGTCCCGCCACCCCCGTCGGGCTGCCCCGACGCCGTAAACCGCCCACGCTGGTCTCCGACCACGGCCGCCGCGTCGACACCCCGGAGCCGGCGCAGGAGAAGCCCGCCCCGGCGGGCCCCGACGGCCTGCCCCGGCGGGTGCGCCAGGCGAGCCTCGCCCCGCAACTGCGCGACGCGCCGTCACCCGCCGCCGAGCCGCCGGACGTCGGGCAGGACGACGAACGGGACGCCGAAGAGGTACGCAGCCGGATGGCCTCGCTGCAGCGCGGTTGGGAGCGGGGGCGCCGTGACAACGCCGCCGAGGACGAATCAGCACCAGGAACGACATCCGAGGGGACCGGTCGATGACCGCACCGAAATCTGCAGTACACGAGGGAGCGGGAGGACCCGGCGAGCTCAACTGGCTGCTGGACGAGCTGGTCGAGCGGGTCGGCAGTATCCGCAAGGCACTGGTGCTCTCCGGCGACGGCCTCGCCACCGGCACGTCCAAGGACCTGACGAGGGAGGACGGCGAGCACCTCGCAGCGGTGGCCTCCGGATTCCACAGCCTCGCCAAGGGCGTCGGCCGTCACTTCGAAGCCGGCAAGGTCCGCCAGACGGTCGTGGAACTCGACGAGGCCTTCCTCTTCATCACCGCCGCCGGGGACGGCAGTTGCCTCGCCGTGCTGTCCGACGCCGACTCCGATGTGGGTCTCGTCGCGTACGAGATGACGCTGATGGTGAAGCGGGTCGGCGCCCACCTCGCGACCGCGCCGCGGACCGGGCTCACCGCAGGAGGGTGAGGAGCATCGCGATGAGTGACGGGGGACGAACACCGGCTCACCACTGGTTCGACGACGACGCAGGACCCGTGGTGCGGCCATACGCGATGACCCGCGGCCGCACCGGCGCCTCGGCGGACCACAAGCTGGACCTGATCGCTCTGGTCGTCCCCGAACCCGCCGCGGACGATCCGGGAAGGGACCAGACCCTCGCCCCCGAGCACGTGGAGATCGTCGAGCGCTGCAGCACCGCACCGCAGTCGATCGCCGAACTCGCGACCGGTCTGGACCTGCCCGTAGGAGTGGTGCGGGTACTGGTCGGCGACCTGGTCGACGAGGAACTCGTCCGTGTCACCCAGCCCGTCCCGCCGGCCGAACTGCCGGACGCCGGCATTCTTCGTGAGGTAATCAATGGCCTTCGGGCGCTCTAGCCGCACACAGCACCTTGTCGAGCCGGTGACCCTCAAGATCCTGGTGGCCGGCGGTTTCGGCGTCGGCAAGACCACGCTGGTGGGCGCGGTCAGCGAAATCAGACCCCTGCGCACCGAGGAGACACTCAGTGAGGCGGGCCGGCCGGTGGACTCGGTCGACGGGGTGGAGCAGAAGACCACCACCACGGTGGCCATGGACTTCGGCCGGATCACCGTCCGCGACGACCTGGTCCTGTATCTCTTCGGGACACCCGGCCAGGACCGCTTCTGGTTCCTCTGGGACGAGTTGGCGCAAGGAGCCCTGGGGGCCGTCGTGCTCGCCGACACCCGCCGCCTGGAGGACTGCTTCGCCGCCGTCGACTACTTCGAGCGGCGTTCCATTCCGTTCACCCTCGCGGTCAACTGCTTCGACGACGCCGACCGCTACCCGGGAGAGACGATTCGCTCGGCGCTCGACCTCGGCCCCGAGGTGCCCGTCCTGATGTGCGACGCGCGGGAACGGGAATCCGTCAAGGGGGTCCTGGTCGCGGTCGTCGAACATGCGATGGTCCTCGCCGGTGAGGCGCGCGAGCACGCCGTCACCTGAGCCCGCTCAGCGGTGTTCGGCGAGCCATTTCTCGGCGGTCTCGGCCAGTTCGTGGTCCCGCCCGGCCAGCATCATCCCGATCATCTGCGCGTCCCCGCGCAGCGACCAGGCCGGATGACCGAAGGTGGCCGGATTGTTCTTCTCGATGAGGAAATGTGCGGGCCAGGCGGTCCCGTACCCGAAGAGCGGCAACGCCAGTGCGTAGCGTTTGCGATTGCGCGCCAGCCCGTAGGCGCTCACCGCGAGACCGGTGAGCGTGCCGGTCAGGTGCACCCAACGGGTGGCTGCCCGGGAGTGCATCGCGACGTAGTAGGGCCAGAATTCCTCGTACGTGTCAAACGTCTGCTCTGCCATGGGAAAAAGGTAGTCGTCCTCCTGAGAACCGGCTACGGCCGGTTCGCGTCCGGTAGGGAGGGGGAGCGGCCGGAACCCACGGGGGTGGTCCCGGCCGCTCCCCCGCAGGCCGGCTGCCGGGCGTCAGTGGTGCCCGGCAACCGAACGCCGCGCGACCGGGAAGTCGAAGTAGCTGTCGGGGAAGGTCTCCGGCTGGTAGGTGAAGTGCCACCATTCCTCGGGCAGGTTGACGAATCCGACCGCGGACAGGGCATCGCGCAGCAGGTCCCGGTTGGTCCGCTGCACGCCCGTGATGCGGGGATCATCCGTGTGGGCGAGGGTGTCGAAGCAGTCGAAGCCGGTACCCATGTCGATGGAATTGTCCGGAAAGCGCTGCGCCTTGGGTGCGTAGCAGGGGTCAAGCCGCTGACCGGGGCGGTATGGACGGGTCGGTGCGGCAGGCAGCTTCACCATCGTGAGATCCATGGTGCTGCCCCGGCTGTGCCCTGATTTCTCGGCGATGTAGCCATCGGCGAACAATCGCGACTTGTCGACTTGCGGATAGAACTCCGCTTTCATCTTCTGGTCGTCCAGATTCTTGGCCCAGCGCACGAAATGATCAACGGCGCGCTGTGGGCGGTAGCAGTCGTAGACCTTGAGCGAGTAACCCTGCCGCAACAGCTTGACCTGGGCCCGGTGGAGGGCCTGCGCCGCGGGTCGGGTGAGGATGCACAGGGGCTGCTGATAGCCGTCGACCGGCTCGCCCACAAAGTTGTGTTCGTACGGGTAGCGCATCTCCTGGATGATGGTCGGGTCCACCGAGCGCAGGGCGACGAATGCGGCGGGTGCCTTGGGCTCGGGAGTCGCCTCGGCCGTGGGGGTGACCGCGGTGCAGGCGAGCAGCATGGCAGCGACGGTGACCAAGGACCGTACAGCGGATGTCATTCGTGTCATGGGCACTCCATCTACCAGGTGCGCGGTCGGACGGCTACCCCACACACCGGCACACACCGAGCGCGATCGGCTACAGTCCGCGCACATGGACCAGCCCGTCAAGGATTCGCACTGTTCGAGCTGCGGCGCCACATTCGCCTCCGCCACCGAATGGCCCCGCACCTGCCGGGCCTGTGGCGCCACCGCCTACCGCAACCCACTGCCGGTCGCAGTCGCCCTGCTGCCGGTGACGGACGGGCAGGGCACGGGGCTTGTCGTCATCACCCGGACCATCGAGCCACAACGCGGCGGAATCGCGCTCCCCGGGGGATTCATCGACGCGTCCGAGGACTGGCGTCATGCCGTGGTGCGCGAACTCGAGGAGGAGACGGGGATCACCGCCCCGCAGCATGAAGTACGCCTGGCCGACGCGCTGAGCTCACTCGACGGGTATCTGCTGCTTTTCGGCCTGCTCCCGGCCCGCCCGGCGGCCCGCCTTCCGGCCTCCGCGCCGACCGACGAGACAACGGGCTGGCACATTTTGCGCTCCGCCACCGAGCTCGCCTTTCCCCTCCACACCATCGCCGTACGGGAGTGGTTCGCCGGCCACTACCACTGAAGCGCGTCTCGGTCAGCTGCCGCACCCCTGTGCGCCGACCACATATGCACCCACCCGACCATGGGGATCTCGCCCTGGTGCCCAGGACGATCACATGGCATCGTCCCTTTCAGCCGTCTCGCGCCCACCCGACCGAAGGTGCGCGCGACTCACGCACACCACGCGTACAGCCCGGGAGCCGCCCCATGAATCCACCGAACGCCGAACCCCTCTGGCAGCCGAGCCGGCAACGCATCGACGCTGCCAGGATCACCCGCTTCCAGGCATGGGCCGCCGAGCGGTACGGCGCGCCGGCCGACGGTGGCTACGCCGCACTGCACCGCTGGTCGGTCGATGAGCTCGAAACCTTCTGGACCGCGGTCGCCGACTGGTTCGACGTGCGCTTCTCGACGCCGTACGACACGGTCCTCGCCGACCGGTCGATGCCGGGCGCCCAGTGGTTTTCCGGCGCCACCCTCAACTACGCGGAACACGCCCTGCGCACCGCCGAGGAACCGGACCGTGCGAGCGAACCGGCGCTGCTGTACGTCGACGAGACCCACGAACCGCAGCCCGTCAGCTGGTACGAACTGCGCCGCCAGGTCGGCGCGCTGGCGGCGCACCTCCGCGCGCTGGGCGTGAGCCCCGGAGACCGGGTCAGCGGCTACCTGCCGAACATCCCGCAGGCCATCACCGCGCTGCTCGCCACCGCGGCCGTCGGAGCCGTCTGGACCTCCTGCGCCCCCGACTTCGGCGCGCGCAGTGTCCTCGACCGGTTCCAGCAGGTCGAACCCGTCGTGCTGTTCGCCGTCGACGGCTACCGCTACGGCGGCAAGTCGCACGACCGCACCGAGACCGTCGCCGAACTCCGCAGTGCACTGCCGACGCTGCGCGCCGTCGTGCACATCCCGCTCCTCGGCAGCGCGGCCCCCGAGGGCGCCCTGGACTGGTCCACCGTCACCTCCGGTGACACCGAGCCGGTCTTCGAGCAGGTCCCCTTCGACCACCCCCTCTGGGTGCTGTACTCCTCGGGGACCACCGGCCTCCCCAAGGCCATCGTGCAGTCCCAGGGCGGCATCCTCGTCGAGCACTTCAAGCAGCTCGGCCTGCACTGCGACCTCGGGGTGGGCGACCGGTTCTTCTGGTACACGTCAACCGGTTGGATGATGTGGAACTTCCTGGCGTCCGGCCTGCTGACCGGGACCACGATCGTCCTCTACGACGGCAGCCCGGGCTTTCCCGACATCGGAGCGCAGTGGCGCGTCGCCGAGCGCACCGGCGCCACACTCTTCGGTACCTCGGCCGCCTATGTCATGGCCTGCCGCAAGGCCGGCCTGCACCCTGCCCGCGACTACGACCTCTCCGCGGTCAGCTGCGTCGCCACCACCGGCTCCCCGCTCCCACCGGACGGCTTCCGCTGGCTGCACGAGGCGGCCGGCGCAGACGTCTGGATCGCCTCGGTCAGCGGCGGCACGGATGTCTGCAGCTGTTTCGCGGGCGCGGTTCCGACACTGCCGGTGCACATCGGTGAACTCCAGGCGCCCTGCCTGGGCACGGACCTCCAGGCCTGGGACCCGCAGGGCAAACCACTCGTCGGTGAAGTCGGCGAACTCGTGGTCACCAATCCCATGCCGTCCATGCCCATCCGCTTCTGGAACGACCCCGACGACCGCCGCTACCGCAGCAGTTACTTCGACACGTATCCGGGAGTCTGGCGCCACGGCGACTGGATCACCCTCACCGAACACGGTTCCGTGATCATCCACGGCCGTTCGGACTCCACACTCAACCGGCAGGGTGTCCGGATGGGTTCCGCCGACATCTACGAAGCGGTCGAGCGGCTTCCGGAGATCAGGGAATCACTGGTCATCGGCCTGGAGGAGCCCGAAGGCGGCTACTGGATGCCGCTCTTCGTGCACCTCGCCCAGGGTGCCGTCCTGGATGACGCCCTGCGCACCCGCATCACCCGGACGATCCGTGAACAGCTCTCGCCACGCCATGTGCCGGACGACATCATCGAGGTCCCGGGCGTCCCGCATACCCTCACCGGCAAGCGCATCGAAGTACCGGTCAAACGCCTGCTGCAGGGTGCAACGCTCGAGAAGGCGGTCAATCCCGGTTCGGTCGACAACATCCAACTGCTGAGGTTCTACGAGGAGCTCGCCCGCAGCAGACGCTGAGCCGGCCGACCGACCGCCCGAGGGGCGGTTTCAGCCCCCGTACGCGGCCTCGGACTCGCCCAGCACAACCGCGAAGTCCGAGGCCGGCCGTGGTGATCCGCACCGCCGACGGGGTGGCTGTCCGGAATCGCGCTCCCGCAGCGCTCCACCAGCCCCGCGAGCACACGGTCCCACCCCGGCCCGTCGCGACCGCACCGGGACCCACCGAACCCGGGCGGCGTTGTCAGTGCTCCTGGTTACTGTGAGTGAGCATTGATCAGTCGCGCGACAGGGGGAATCAGAATCATGGCGCACACCGACCGCACCACATCCATGCGGCGAACGCTCCGCCGCGAAGTACCGAGCACGGTCGGTTTGCTGGCCGACGAGCAGGACTTCGCGATGATGCAGCGCTACCGCAGTTTCATCTTCGACGATCACCCGGCCTATCTCCAGCAGGTCGAGGGCCTGCTGCGGGCCCTCACCTCGCAAGGTGTGCATACGACTGTCGCCCTGTTCGATCCGGAAGAGTTCGAGGAATTCTGCGCATCGGCCGGCCTCGACCCGGATTCGGCAGCCAGCCGTACGCGGTTCACGGCCGGAATCGCATCAGCCGGTGCTTCCGTGCCCTACACGGGTCAGTCCATCGAACGACTGATCCCCCTGCTCATCAACGAAGCGGTCAGCCAAGCCACTTGGGAGTACGCGACCGTGGTGCTCGCCGACCTGGGCTGCTGCGCCGACTGCGGCGGGGACATCGGCCGGGCGTCTTTCGACCTGGCCTCCCGCGCACTCAGGGCACTGCTCGACGGGGGCGGACCGGGCACCCACCATCTGGTCTGCAGCGTCCCCACCGAGGACGAACCGCTGCTGTCCGTGCTGCACGCGGAGAGCGGGGACCCAGCAGCCCGGCTCGATCCCGCCGCCGGCGCCGCGTTTGTGACCGTCCTCGCGGCAGGCATCGCCCTGGACAGCCGCGGTGGTGTGGTGCTGCGGACCACCGCCCCGGAGGGAAACGACAAGGTCAGGGGTTGGCGACTGCATCGGGGACGGCTCGCCCCGCTCACCGCGGGCGAGGTGTTCAGCGCCTACTGCACGGACGCGGAGACCGGCGAACCGGTGTCGCCCGAGCCCGGCGTCGAGTACTGCGCGGGTTTTGACATCCTCGAAGAGGAGGACCACACGCACCGCTGAACGCCACCGGGGGCTTCCCGCCGGATCACAGCGGGAAGCCCCCGGGGCACCACGTAGTCTCCGCAACCGCGGCTACTCGCCGGACAGCACCGCCTGAGCGGCAAGGCGGGCCTCTTCCGCGGAGTCCGCCGCACGCGCGGCCGCCGCGGCACGCTCGCACTGCGCGAGCGTGTGCTTCGCCAGCGTGGCCCGGACGTACGGGATCGAAGCGGCACCCATGGACAGGCTGGTCACCCCGAGGCCGGTCAGCACACACGCGAGCAGCGGGTCGGAGGCAGCCTCGCCACACACGCCACAGCTCTTGCCCTCGGCCGCGGCAGCCTCGGCGGACAGCGACACCAGGTCGAGCAGTGCGGGCTGCCACGGATCCTGGAGCCTGGACACCGCACCGACCTGACGGTCGGCGGCAAAGGTGTACTGCGCCAGGTCATTGGTGCCGAGCGACAGGAATTCGACCTCCTGCAGGATCGAGCGTGCGCGCAGCGCGGCGGACGGGATCTCCACCATCGCACCGAACTTCGCCCGCAGACCGGCGTCCCGGCAGGCGTCGGCGAAGGCCTTGGCGTCGATCCGGTCGGCCACCATCGGCGCCATGACCTCGAGGTACACCGGCAGCCCTTCGGCAGCCTCGGCCAGCGCGGTCAGCTGGCTGCGCAGCACGTCGGGGTGGTCGAGCAGCGTCCGGAGCCCGCGCACCCCCAGCGCCGGGTTCGGCTCGTCGGCCGGTGTCAGGAAGTCCAGCGGCTTGTCCGCGCCGGCGTCCAGCACCCGGACGACCACACGCCCCTCGGGGAAGGCCTCCAGCACCTTGCGGTAGGCCTCGACCTGCTTCTCCTGCGACGGCGCCTTGGCGGAGTCGTCCAGGAACAGGAATTCGGTACGGAACAGGCCGACGCCCTCGGCGCCCGCCTCCAGCGCCGCGGGCACATCGCCCGGGCCGCCGACATTGGCGAGCAGCGGCACCTTGTGGCCGTCGGACGTGGCACCCGGACCGGTCGAGGCGGACAACGCTGCCTTGCGCGCGGCGGCCGCCCCTTCCAGGGCGGCGCGCTTCTCCGGACTGGGCTCCACGAAGATCTCGCCCGTACTTCCGTCCACCGCGACGACCGTGCCCTCGGCCAGTTCACCGGCGCCGGGCAGAGCAACCACGGCAGGAACTCCGAGCGCTCGGGCCAGGATCGCGCTGTGGCTCGTCGGCCCGCCCTCCTCGGTGACGAAGCCGAGCACCAGTGCCGGGTCGAGCAGCGCGGTGTCCGCGGGCGCGAGGTCCCGGGCGATCAGTACATACGGCTCGTCACTGTCCGGGACACCCGGCATCGGAACGCCGAGCAGCCGGGCGACGATACGATTCCGCACGTCGTCCAGGTCGGCGACCCGGCCCGCCAGGTACTCGCCGGCGCCCGCCAGCAGCGCACGGTACGAGGCGAAGGCGTCGTACACCCCGCGCTCGGCGGAACTGCCGACGGCGATACGCCGGTCCACGTCCGCCATGAGCTCCGGGTCCTGCGCCATCATCGCCTGGGCCTCGAGCACATGCTGTGCCTCGCCACCGGCCAGATTGCCCCGGGCGATGAGATCGGCCGCCACAGCTTCCACGGCCTGCCTCGCGCGCCCCTGTTCGCGCTCCGCGTCCTCCGCCGGAATCTGCTTGGCCGGCGGTTCCAGGACCGCCGTGCCCATGTGCCGTACCTCGCCGATTGCCACACCGTGGCTCACGCCGACGCCTCGCAGCGTTGTCTGCATGTCACCCGTCTCCGATTGGTCGCGGCGAACTCTGGCGCCGCGGTGGATTGCCGATGCGCCGCTGTCACGACGCGCTGGTCACTGCCAGCTGAAGAGAGCCCCGCCGGCCTTCACATCGCCGGTCTCGATGACGTCCGAGAGCGAGTCCGCCGTGGCCTCGAGCGCGACAACAGGGCAGATGGGGGACTTGCCCGCGGCCTCGACGGCGGCCGGGTCCCAGTGCACCACGGCTTGGCCGCGCTGTACCGTGTCCCCCTTGTTGACGAGCAGCTCGAAGCCTTCACCGTTGAGCTGCACGGTGTCGATACCGAGGTGCGTCAGTACGCCGTGACCCTGGTCGTCGACCACGACGAACGCGTGCGGGTGAAGGGACACCACGATCCCGTCGACCGGAGCCACTGCGGCCGAGGGCTCACGCACGGGGTCGATGGCCGTACCGGGGCCGACCATCGCACCGGAGAACACGGGATCCGGGACTGCGGCGAGTCCGATCGCGCGTCCGGCGAGCGGAGATGTCACGCTGGTCATGAAGGGGCCTCCCAGGGGCGGAGATTCGTGTGCCGCCGTCGCTACCTGACCTGTCCTGGACGGCGTACCCTTCAGAAGGGTAAGTCATAAGAAGTCCCGGTTCCCCACGCGAGTGGAGGCCTGACGGACCCGCCGCAGGCCGAGTTGATGGACCTGCCGGGAGGCGCCGGAAACGATTTGCTTCCGTCCGTAGCGGGGCGGTACTGTCGTACTCCTGCTTGGCCCCGGCACGACTTCAGGTCGGGGGCCGGCGGCCTCGAACAAGCCAAATCCTCATCTCGGATTGTCTTTCTGCATGTCCGCAGAACGGTGGTCAGGGAGAACGAAAAGGCCTGCTAGAGTAGTGGAACACCGAAGGGAAGCCCGGAGGAAAACCCCAGAGAATGTTCTGCGGGTGAGTACAAAGGAAGCGTCCGTTCCTTGAGAACTCAACAGCGTGCCAAAA
>NZ_JBFBAK010000012.1:0-124255 GCF_040689485.1 Streptomyces sp. NPDC051322
CCTCGGCGCACTCCAGCACGATCCGCGACCGCTGGGCCAGAGCCTGAGCCGTCGTCCGGCGACGCACCCAACCCTCCAGCACCCCCCGCTGAGCAACAGTGACCGACAACGGCGGAATCTTCGGACCCGGACGACTCATGCCCAACCAACGACGAATCTTCGACTCAGGTCACTAGTACTCCAGTCGTAGATCGTGACCTTCACGCTTTGGCGGCTTGTCGCAGGTAGTGGCTGGCCTGGGATCGGGCCTGGTGGCGGCGTCGCCAGGTGGACCAACCGAGCCGGTGGGCGGCGCTGTGGGCGGGGCGGACGACGAGGGCGATGAACAGGCGCTGGATCTCGTTGCAGGTGAGCGGTATGAGGGAATCGGGTGCGGGGTGGCGGGTGTGTTCGTCCGCGCGGACGACGGCGAGGAAGGCGTGCGCGAGCATGGCCAGGGTTACCCAGCGCGACCAGGACGGGTAGCGGCGGACCTGGTGCTCGTCCAGTGCGGCCAGGCCCTTGCCGGACTGGAAGAACTCCCCCACCCGCCACCTTGATCCAGCGACTCGTACCAGCGTGGTCAGCGGCACCGGTGTGGGCGAGTAGCAGTGGTAATAGGCGAGTTCGCCGGTGCTGCGGTTGCGGCGGATCAGCAGCTGGCGACTGCCGGGGCCGGGGCCGGCCAGGTCGATGACGGCCCAGTCGTAGAAGCGGCGCCCCTTCGCTCCGGCCCCGGCAGACAGCTTCTGCCAGGCCCGCTTGGGTACCTTCTTGGCCAGGTTGTCCGCACGGAACTTCCCGGCGCCGGTGGTGACTTCGTGCGAGCAGGCCACCGCGAGGACGTAGCCGGTCCCGCGTTCCTCCAGCGCGGTTCGCAGCTTCGGGTTGCCGCCGTAGACCTCGTCGCCCGCAACCCACGCGGCCCGATGACCGACGTCCAGGAACCGGGCGACCATCCGAGCGGCCAGCTCCAGCTTGGTGGCGAAGGAGGTGTCCTCGGATAGACCCGCGGCGCGGCAGCGGTCGGGGTGGGAGATCCAAGAACGTGGAACATATATAGTTCCCGGTCCACCGCGGCGTGCCCGCGTTGGCCCGCGTAGACCAGGTAGACGGCGACCTGGGCGTTCTCGATCCTGCCCGCGGTGCCGGTGTACTGGCGCTGGACTCCGACCGTGCCCACGCCCTTCTTCACGCCACCGGTCTCGTCGACCACCAGCACCGCCTGGTCGTCGTGCAGATGCTCCACTACGTAGCCGCGCACGTCGTCGCGGACCTGGTCCGCGTCCCACGAGGCTCTGCCCAGCAGGTGCTGCATCCCGCACGGAGTTGCCTCACCCACCCACTCGGCGATGGTCCAGCAGTTCTTGCGCGGCAGGTCCGACAGCAGTCCGAGCACCAATTTCCTTACCCGCCAACGCGGTTCGACCCGCGCGAACCTGCCTGCGATCCGGCCCATTAGACCCTCGAACGCCTCCTGTCAGCGGGCAGGGTCTACGCTGTGACCTGCGGCCATCGCGTGATCTTTTGTCTTCACACACTGATGATCGGCGGCGGCCGCACCAGGCTGCCCATCGCCCCCAACCTGTGACCGAGTCAATTGGCCGCCAGGTTACGCGTGATAGCCGGCCGACTCGATCAAGCCGCTGGGGCACCGCTCCAACCAGTTCCGGTGGCCCACCGTTCGGCCGCAGCCATCAGCACCTCCGTAGCGGGGGCCTTGATCTGCCCGTAGTCCAACAGGTTCGGCACGCTCAGCGCCAGCCGCTGCTTGAACGCCCCCCAGGCCCGGCGGGCGACCTCGTCCTCGCGCAGGTAGTCCCGAAACAGCAAGGCAAAGCGGGCGTTGGGTCCGGTGCCCTCCCGAAGGTGGACGTTGCATGAGCGTGCGCCGATCGGCGGCGCGAAGACGAGTTTGTGACACCGTCGGCCGCCGGAGACCTCGATGCGATTCCACCACTCAGGGCGACACCGGAAGCCGATCGCTGCGAGCAGCGGTGCGTCCCGTGTCTCGTCGATCGACCTCATCCGCACCTGCACATCGATGCAGTCCTTGGCCGGCAGGCCCGGTACCGAAGTGGATCCCACGTGATCGACCCCGAGCGCGAGGTCACCCAGCGCATTTCTCAACACCTCGGCAAGCAGCTCGAACTCCGCCGGCCACTGAGGCCGGTACTCAACCACGGCAACCTGACTGCGCTCATCGGGAAACGGCATATCGCCACACGATACATCCCGTTTGAGCGACCCCGCGGACAGCGAGACCTCATCGCGGGACCCGCCAACTGGACTGCTCAGAGCCCGACACGAACAAGGTCACGATCTACGACTGGAGTACTAGCCAATCACGTGCTTCAACTTCTGACATGACATCACCTTCCCGGATAGTAGGCTGTCGACTTCCACGGCATATCCCAGTTGACGATGACGCGAACGCCATTATGGTCGAATCGGGATGAGTTCCGCCCTTCCAGCTGACGCGGCCCGGCTTGCCTCAACGTGATTTCGACCTCTGCCGGCGAAGGTCTACCCATTGCCGAATTCCCATCACCCGTATGCCCGTTCACGAATTGAGTGATCTCGGCCAGGGAATATTCGCTACCCTGTCTTCCCCACCAAGGCGATCACCGCTCTTCCCGCCAAGCGGAACCCCGCAGTTCGGTCCTGAATTGTGAACGAGGACCGACGTAATCCCGCCAGCACATAGTACGTGTGCTATGCGACCCCTCCCCAACTGCGTCTTGGCAGGTCAGCGGCGGTTTGACGGTGCGCCGGGGTGCGTGCTCGTGCGCTGGCGTGCGTGGTTGTTGCCGTCACCGCTGCCGTCAGGTGTATAGACCACTGGTCGGGCTACGGCAGGAGTGTCAGCGCGGGGACGTGGGCGGGCTTGACGACGCTGAAGTGCCGCCGGTCGAGGGTGGCTACTCGATCCACGCCGAAGCGCTCGGCCACCGCGATGACCGAGGCGTCGACCCCGCCGAGCGGGAAGTCGGCGTACTGGAGGACCAGCTCCCCATGCGCGTCAGGTCGGCGGGAGTGAGGTGCACCAGTTCGAATGTTCCCCGTGCGACCTCGGCGAGGAACGCCGCTTCGACCTTGGGCCAGCGCTCCAGCAGCCAGCAGACCTCGGTCATGACCGGGCTGGGCAGCAGACGGCGGCCGGTCAGCGACGTCAGGAGGGAGGCGCACTCCGGGTGACGCCGGTCGGCCGCGTTGAACGCCGCAGCCAGGGGTCCGGTGTCCAGGACCGTGGCGATCACGCCGAGTCGCCGAAGCGCTCGCGCATTCGCTCGCGGATGTAGTCGTCGTGCCGTTCCGCCAGATCCTCTGGGCCATTCACGCTGCCGATCAGGGCCAGCAGCCCGGCCGGGACCGACTCCTCGGCCTCGTTCGCGTCGGCTGCCGGCAGCGGCTGGGCCACCTGGGACAGTTCCTCATCCTGGGTGACAAGCAGGCGCAGGCGTCGCACCTGGGCCGGGGAGAGCCGGTCCACCAGTTGGTGCATGTCCTCGTAGTCGTACGCAGCGGTCACCCCAGCAGTGTAGGACGGCCCCGCGGCCTCGGACAGCTGGATCGGCGGAGGTTCACCCCTGCTGGCGTGCGGGCAGTCGCCGTGCGCCGCTGGGGGTCCCGCTCCCCGCTGGAGGCAGTGATCCTGATCAGTCAGAAGACCACCGGCGATGCCATCCCCACGTTCATCCGTGACGTGTGCCCCATCGGGCTGTCCTTCGCGCAGAAGACGGTGGAGGCCGCGGTGGCCGCGCTGGGTGAGGACATCCGCAACTGGCCCGACGCCAGCCCGGTCACCTTGCAGGACCCCGCCTACGTCGGCGTCGCGGTGATGGCGATGCAGGCCAGGGCATGCCTGACGGGGCTTCATATTTGCCCTTGCGTGCCCTCGAAAGCCCCAAGTGAACTCACGGAACTGCATAAAGGCACAACCTCCGGTTAAGCACTCCCGGAAGACTCTCCGGTCCAGTTAGGCGCTTCCTCTACGGCACTCACCAACCCGCCAGCCAATGCAAGCGCCTGCTCTCGAAAGAAGCCGATCCTTTCGTAGAACACCTCCTCAGAGGGCATCATGACTGGAGCGGAAACCAATGCCGCAAACAGCACGTGAATCTCATTCAGCTGGAACTCTGAATTCGCCCCGGAAGCCTTCTCCATCACCTGCGCAGCGCTTGCGCGATCGACACCCAGGCGCACAATCGAAGGACGATCCCCATCGGGGCGATCCGCATGGAACATGAGCGTCTCGCAGATCAACTGCTTCTGCACCTCCGTCAACCGCAAGAGGACTCCACTGCGAGTCACCGTGGCTGCAACTCTCACCCTCATGGCGTCACATACCTCCCGCTTTCAAAGGCGCCTTGACTGTACCTAAACCCGTGGATGTTACGGCCAGTCGTCACAAGTAGCACACCTCGACTGGAGTCGTATGCCACACGCGATCCAGTCCTAGTATCCGTATGCGTCATCTTGCCTCGCCACGACGCAAAGTAGGAAGCCAACGCATCAGGGTCATGCCCGATACCAGGAAGATCGTGATCCGCGGCAGTGGAGGAGCCGTCATGCATCCTCTGCACCTGGTAATCGACTCCGTCGGCTACATCCGGGCCGTGCGCACCATCTATTCGGTCATAGGTGTCGTCATCGAGCCCGCCATTGACAGGATCCCTTCCATTGCAGTTGTGAACGAGTACCGGCGTGGCCCCCGCCAACACATAGTACGTGTGGAGTGTGTCGACGGTGAGGTTGTACATGTCGCCGTCGCCGGGGCGGACTGTGACCGCGGCGACGTAGGCGTGGCGGTTGTTCGGGGTGTTGAGGGCGTGGCCTGGGTGGAGTTGGCCGGCGGGGATCCAGGTGTGGAGGGTGTCGTCCCAGAAGGGGTGTTTGGCGTTTGTATGGAGGGTGGCGGTGGTCCCGTTGGTGCGGCGGATACGTAGGTCGATGAGGTCGTAGTCATGGTTGACGTGGGTGGCAGTGACAGTGTGAGGTCGTTGGTGCTTGCCGGTGGCGGGATCTGCGGCCTCGACCTTGTCGCCGGTTTTGATTTTGCCGATGGGTTTTGTTCCACCGTGGGCCATGAGGACCGAGGTCGCCGGGGTGAAGCTGCAGCCCCCGGTCTTGGCTCCCTTTGTGGCAGTGAGAGCCCCTTCCTCAGCCGCCTCGACTTCAGTGCCCTCTCCTCGCGTTGCCAGGATCAGGGCAATGTCGAATACGAGCTTTCCGGTTCCCTGGGCGGACCTGCCGTGTGAGTAATCGCCGTATATCTCTTGCACGCGCTGGGTCAGGCCTTGAACTATGCCTACTCCCGGCTCCTGTGCGAGCAGCAGGTATTCGAGCGCATCTCCGCAGTTGTCGCCACCGGAAATGCATTGCCAGTCCGCGATGAACTGCCGGTAGGGGGTCTTGGCGACCGAGATCACGGTGTTTTTTGCCTGATCGACTATTGTGTGGCCCACAGTGCCGAGCCAGCCCCACACTCCGCCACCGCCACCGCCACCGCCACCGCCACTGCCGCTGTGTGCTGTTCCTCCGTTGTCGATACCGTCGTAGTCGCCCGGATTGGCCTTCTTGATCTTCTTGACCTCGTCCTGGACGGAATCGACGCCGCCACAGCCGGCTTCGGGCATGCACACTCCGAGCCCGGTGGGATCGGTCAGCGTCACAGGATTGTTTTCGGCGTAGCCGTATCCGTTGAGGGATTGGGCCGCACCCGTATCGAGGAGCGGGTCGACGCTGATGAATTGGCCGGTCGTGGGGTCGTATTCGCGGGCGCCGATGTGGGTGAGGCCGGTGGTGCTGTCGTTGGTTTTTCCGAGGAAGCCCTTGTCGTCGGGCCATGCCTGGCCGGTGGGCTTGCCGCGTTCTGCTCCGAAGGGGTCCATGTGCCGTTTGGTGGTGGCCTGGGTGTTGTCGGAGGTGATGGCGAGGCTGGAGGTGTTGTGGTTGTCGCCGGTCAGGTAGCGGAGTTTTTCGGTGCCGGACTGGTTGGTGCGGACCGCGATGGGGGTGCTGCCGGCGGAGTAGTAGCGCTGGGCCCAGGTGGCGCCGTCGGCTTTGAGGTGGAGTTCGGCGGCACCTGCGTAGAGGACGCGTTCACCGTCCTGGGTGGTGCGGATGAGGAGGTTGCCGTCGGCGCCGTAGAGGTAGTCGGTGGCCTTGCCGTTCTCGGTGATCTTGGCAAGCTTGCCCTCGTCGGACCAGGCCAGGGCCTGGGTTGCTGTGGCGCCGGGGCGGCTGGTGGTGTTGCCGGTCTTGTCGTAGCTGTAGGTCTTCTCGGGCTTCGTGCAGTCCGTCGTAGTGGTGGTGCCGGTAAGAGTGTGGGGCTGGGCGCCGGTGTAGCAGTACGTCGTCTTCGTTACACCGGCCGTCTTGTGGACGGTTTCGCTCTGGCGCTGGCCGGACTGCGTGTACGTATAGGAGTCCCAGTACGGGGCCGGCCCCGACAACGAGCCCGCATCTGGGGCGGTGTCGCATTTCTGGGTGGCGGGCGTCCAGGCCTCGGTCAGGCGCTGATGGCCGTCGTAGGCGAAGCACTGGGTATCCGCGCTGCTGGTCCCGCCGAGAGTGGTGGGATCGGAGATCGCGGTGACATTGCCGGCCTGGTCATGACTGTAGTTGAGGTCCTGCAGCATGTACGGGTGCGTCTGGTCGGTGACGCTGCTGCGGGTCAGAGGCCCGGTGCCCTCCTCATACGTCTCGGCGACGTACAGGTTCTTGTTGCCGGTGCCGCCGGTGCCCAGGGTCAGCAGCTGGGGCTGGGCGAGGGCGGAGTAGTCGACGTCACGGAGGTAACCGGTGGCACCACCGACGGCGGTGAGGTCGCCGAGTTCGTCGTAGGTGTTCTCGACGATCTCGGACGGAAGTCCGCCCATGGCGGGCTCCTTGGTCTGCTGCAGGCTGTTGTCGATGTTGTAGTAGCGGTCGTAGTCCAGGGTGGACGGTTCGCCCGCCTTGACGAACGGGTCGCTGACCGGGAGCGTTAGCTCGTTTGCGACGGGGCGGCTGAGGCTGTCGTACTTGGTGACGGCCGTCGTATACGCCTGCCGGCCTTGCCGCCGACGTAGCGGGTGGAGGAGGTGGGCTGGCCCTTGAGGAGGGTGTCGTAGGTGTATTCGGTCAGCTGGTGGGCGTCGTCCTTCGTGCCGTCCCAGGTGCCGGTGACACGGCCCACCTCGTCATACGCGCTCAGGATCGCCTTGCCGCGGGGAATCGGTGGACTTCACCGCCTGGTCCAGCGTGTTGTAGGCGGTGGTCGTCTTGCCCTTGTCCGGGTCGTCAGCAGTGATCTTGCGGCCGAACAGGTCGTACCCGTACGCCCACTTGGCACCGTCCGGACCGGTCACCGACAGTTGCTGGCCGTCCAGGCCGTTGGTGAACTTCGTCGACGTGTACGAAGCACCCAGGGTCCCGCCGAAATCCGTATCCGTGGGGGTCGTACCGGCGTATTCGCGGGTCTCGGTGGTCTGTCCGCGTACGTCGGTGATGGTGCGTGTTGCGGAGCCGCCCTGGAGGGCGGTGGTGGCGGTGGAGTCGCCTGTGTAACTCGTGGCTGTGGACCACTTGTTCACCCCGTATGTCACCAGGGTGCTCGTCGTCGGCCGCCCCGCACCGTCGAAGACCGTCTCGGTCTGGGTGGGGGCCTGCCCGTACTCGGCCCGGGTGTAGGTGCCGTTGGGTGTGCTGGTGTTGTCGAAAACGTCCGCGTACGTCTCATAGGTCAGGCTCCGCGAGTCGTAGCGGGTGTCGGTCAGCAGGCGTGGCCTGGCCGCAGCCCCGAACCCGACGCCGCCGCCTCCGACGGGTCACTCGGTGTCGCGCTCCCCGCAGTGCCCTCCGTCGTGCTCGCGGACTCGACGCTCTGACGGGCAACCGCACCGGAGGGTTGAGCCGGGCTCGACTGGCCCGCCGAGTTCCACATCTGGGCAGGAGGCGCCCGGAACACAGTGTTCCCGTTCCCGTCCACCGCGGACAGATTCCCCGCCGCACCCGATTCGACCTGCAGCCCCGTCGTCTTCAGCCCGAACTCGAGCTTCTTCAACCCCGGGTCAGCTGCTGCCTGCGCCGACTTCACCACCAGCACATGCTGGAAGCTCTCCGCCGTCGCGGTCACCTTCAAGTCGACATCCGGCAGCACATCCCCATACACCGCGCTCGCACCGTCCAGCACCGGAACCGGTAGCTTTCCCGGCCACGACAGGGCCAACGACTTCCCCGCATCCGCGATCCGCGCCAGCGTCCGGTCGCTGCCACCGCCCGAGAACGACATATCCACCGCGGCAGCCTTCGGACCCACAGTCCCGTCCGCGTGCTTCACCAGGGTGGAATCCGGGGCCTGCCAGCCACCCCCCGGCTTCGCCACCCGCACCGGCACCGTCGACTGCTCCAGCGTGAACGTCGAACCGTCCGGATTCGCGAAGACCGTAGAACGATCCGTCCGCTCCCCCACCACCTCGACCCGCTGCCCCGACTTCTCCGCCGCCGCCAGGGCCTGCTGCCCCTCGGACAACACCGGAGCGTCCACCGCCGAAGCACTGTCCGCTCCAGACGTCGGTCCTGCCAACACCGCGCACACCGTCGCGAAAGCGGTCACCGTGACGCTCAGGGCATCCCGCCGACGGCACCCCCCAAACCGTCTGCCGACACGACTGCCCCACACCGACGTCACAGAACCCCGCCCCCAGAGTCACAGAATCTTCAAAGACTCCGGAAGGAAACACTGTGCGTTACTCACCGTCAAGGAGACGAACCGTGAGTTCCCGGGTGGCTGTCGTACCGAGCACCCTCAACTAGCCTGTTGGCGAGGTGAGTTGAGTAGTGCATCAAGTTCTGACAAAGAAACCTGACTCCGTCTTGCGGAAACGCCATGTGACCGAATCTCTCACCAAAGATCAACCGATAGCCGACATCGACAGTTAAGGCCGGTTCCGTACAACTGGTCGTTGAATCTCGCATCGGGGCAGCGAAAGAGAATGCCGGGGCAGCACAGGCTGACCTACCGCCGACCCGACCACTCCGGTACCGCCCCCGTCAGCTGGCAGACCATCAGGTACAGCGGGATCGGCGGCGTGTACGGCAGTGGGTCCTCCGGCCAGTGCAGCAGGCGCGGACGCGCGCCGGGGACGCGGGCGCCGCGGGCGTAGCGGACCTGGGGGGGCCAGGCGAGTTCGAGGTCCGAGCCGGCCGGGACGATCCACCACCACCAGTCGCCGTCGGCGAAGACGCAGCCGGGCTTGGGCAGTCGAGCCAGCAGCCGGAAGCCGTGGTGGTCGGGCACTCCGACGGCGTCACAGCCGAGTGGAGTGGAGAGCGTGGGCACGCGCGCGAGCGCGGTCCTCAGCACGGCCGCCCCGTGTCCTGCGCGAGCTCCGCCCAGACCAGCCGGCCAGGGCCGTGGAGCGCCTCCCGGACGCCCCATGCGCTGCTCACCGCGTCGACCAGGAGCAGGCCACGGCCGTGTTCGCCCTCGGGGGCGAGACAGAGCTGCGGTCCTCCGGAGGTATGGCCCTGATCCTGTATGGCGATGCGCAACTGCCCGCCGCTGGCCCGCAGTTCGCAGGCGACGTGGTCACCCGCCGTGTGCACGACCGCGTTGGTGACCAACTCGGAGATGATCAGGAGTGCGGTGTCGCTGGTGTCCTCGGAGAAGTCCCAGCAGGCGAGCCGGTTCCGTGTCAGGCGGCGGGCGCGGGCGACGGAATCGGTGCGTGCTGGTAATTCGAATACGTAGCGCCGTGTGTCACTGCCGGGGCACCGATCGATGAGCTGGGGGACGAGCGCAGTGCCTGGAGCCACAACCGAATCCTCACGGTGGGGGAACGGCGACTGCCGCGCCTTCCCCCACGGGCGCACGCCAGTCGCACAACTGGTTCACCGCTCTACTGTCCTCCGTCACGGACACCTTGGCAAGAGGCACTTTGAAAAGTCCAGAGTGACGTTTCCCCGATTGGATGGGCATGGCACACTGCTGAACAACTGCCCATGTGGAGGTCTCAGTTGAGTGAGCCGCGGTCCGCCCCGACCGTCGGCCAGGTCGTGCTCGGAAAGCGCTTGCAGGAACTGCGCGAGCGAGCCGGCCTGAGTCGCGAGCAGGCTGCCAAGGTACTCAGGGTCGCGCCGGCCACCATCCGCCGGATGGAGACCGCCGAGGTGGCGCTGAAGATCCCCTACGTGCAGTTACTGCTGAAGGCGTACGGGAACAACGAAGCGGAGGCCGATGCCTTCATCGAGCTGGCGGAGGAGGCCAATCAGCCCGGCTGGTGGCATCGTTTCCACGGCATCCTGCCCGACTGGTTCAGCATGTACGTCAGCCTGGAGGGCGCCGCCGCGCTCATCAGGGCGTACGAGCCGCACTTCGTGCCCGGGTTGCTGCAGACCGAGGACTACGCACGGGCGGTGATGCGGAGCGGTGCCGTCGGGGAGACCAGCCCCCAGGACATCGACCGGCATGTGGCGCTGCGGATGGAGCGTCAGTCCCTGCTGAGCCGGCCCGATGCGCCGACGTTCTGGGTGGTGATGGACGAAACGGTCCTGCGCCGGCACGCCGGGGGGGCCGCCGTCATGCGCGGGCAGGTCGACCGGCTGCTGCAGGCGGCAGACCTGCCGAACGTCACGCTGCAGATCGCGGAGTTCAGCGCCGGCCACCACCCGGGGACGTACGCCCCGTTCGTCCTCTTCCGATTTGCCGTACCCGAGTTGCCCGACATGGTCTACAGCGAGTACCTGACCGGCGCCGTCTATCTCGACGCGCGCCAAGAAGTGGCTGCCCACCTCGAGGTCATGGACCGCATGGCGGCGATGTCCGCCACAGCACAACGCACGAAGGAGATCCTCAGGGATTTCCGCAAGGAGCTGTAATGAAGCACATATACAACGGCATGCCTGCCGGGGATCTCGGCGCCGAAGGCTGGCACAAGCCGTGGAGCGGTGGGAACGGAGGCAACTGCGTAGAAGCCATGAAGCTGTCCGACGGCCGGGTCGCCGTGCGTCAGTCCGCCGATCCGGAAGGCCCCGCTCTCATCTACTCACCGGGTGAGCTGGCTGCGTTCATCCAGGGCGCGAAGTCGGGACAGGCCGACTTCCTTCTCACCTAGCAGACACCTGGCAGCGGCTGGCAGCGGCTGGCAGACACCTGGCAGCGCCCGAACGCCGGGGGTGCCCTCCGGACCGACCACCGACCGGACCGGAGGGCACCCCCGAGACGTGCCGCGGCTCAGTGGCCCCGTCCCAGCCACTCCGGCAGGCCGGGGGCCTCCGCGCCGATGGTGGTCGGGTCGCCGTGACCGGTACGGACCACAGTGGCGGAATCGAGCGTCAACAGCCGGTCACGAATGGACGCCACGATCGTCGGGAAGTCCGAGAAGGAGCGCCCCGTCGCGCCGGGTCCGCCCTGGAAGAGCGTGTCCCCGGTGAAGACCGTGCCGAGCGCCGGGGCGTACAGACAGACCGCGCCCGGGGCGTGGCCCGGGGTGTGCAGCACGGTCAGCTCCACACCTGCGACCGACAGGGTCTGTCCGTCGGTCAGTTCGCCGTCGGGGGCCCGGTCCGGGTGGGTCAGCTTCCAGAGCGGCAGGTCGTCGGGGTGCAGGAAGATCGGCGCCCCGGTCGCGTCGGCGAGCGCCGGAGCGGCGTCGACGTGATCGTTGTGCGCGTGCGTGCAGACGATCGCGCGCAGCGTACGCCCGGCGAGCGCGGCCTCGATGGCGGCGGCGTCGTGGGCCGCGTCGATGACGATCGCTTCGTCGTCGTCGCCGACGATCCAGACGTTGTTGTCCACGTCCCAGGTGCCGCCGTCGAGCGAGAAGGTGCCGGAGGTGACGAGGTGGTCGATACGGGCGGCCATCAGAACTCCACCACCGAGCGCAGAACATCGCCTTGCTGCATCCGCTCGAAGGCCTTCTCCACCTCGTCGAGCCGGATGGTCTCGGTGACGAAGGCGCCGAGGTCGATGCGGCCCTGCTGGTGCAGGTCGATGAGCATCGGGAAGTCGCGGGACGGCAGGCAGTCGCCGTACCAGGACGACTTGAGCGCCCCACCGCGGCCGAAGACGTCGAGCAGCGGAAGCTCCAGTCGCATCTCAGGGGTCGGCACGCCCACCAGGACGACGGTGCCGGCCAGATCGCGGGCGTAGAAGGCCTGCTTGTACGTCTCCGGGTGGCCTACCGCCTCGATCACCACGTCCGCCCCGAAGCCGCCGGTCAGTTCCCGGATCGCCTCGACCGGGTCCGTGGAGCGGGAGTTGACGGTGTGGGTGGCGCCCATCTTCCGTGCGGTGGCCAGCTTCTTGTCGTCGATGTCGACGGCGATGATCCGGGCCGCGCCGGCGAGCCGTGCGCCGACGACGGCCGCGTCGCCCACTCCGCCGCAGCCGATGACCGCGACCGAGTCACCGCGCCCGACCTGGCCGGTGTTGATGGCCGCGCCGATGCCGGCCATCACCCCGCAGCCGAGGAGTCCCGCCACGGCCGGCGAGACCGACGGGTCGACCTTGGTGCACTGCCCGGCGGCCACCAGGGTCTTCTCGGCGAAGGCGCCGATGCCCAGGGCGGGTGAGAGCTCGGTGCCTCCGTCGGCCAGGGTCATCTTCTGCTTCGCGTTGTGCGTGTCGAAGCAGTACTGCGGCCGGCCGCGCAGGCAGGCCCGGCACTGGCCGCACACGGCGCGCCAGTTGAGGATCACGAAGTCGCCGGGTGCGACGTCGGTGACGTCGTCGCCCACCGACTCCACGATTCCGGCGGCCTCGTGGCCCAGCAGGAAGGGAAAGTCGTCGTTGATCCCGCCCTGCTTGTAGTGCAGGTCGGTATGACAGACCCCGCAGGCCTGGATCTTCACCACGGCCTCCCCCGGTCCCGGATCCGGGACCAGGATCGTCTCCACGCGGAGCGGCTCGTTCTTGCCGGGGGCCACGACCCCCTGGACCTGCTGCGTCATGCCGTCAACAGCCTTCCGTGTCACCGGGCGGTTTGTCGCCCCAGTCTTGCAGGCCCGTCAGTCTTCCAGGCCCGGGCGCTCCGCGGCGACGGCTGCGACCCGGCCGCGGACCACGAACCAGCCGCCGACCAGAGCGGCGGCGATCAGCGGAAGGCACTCGATGGTCGTCCGGCCCACTCCGCCGCCCCACCACATCAGGAAGGCGACACCGGCGAGGAAGCACAACGTGACGATCTGGGTGTACGGAGCCCAGGGCAGCCGGTAGGCCGGACGGCTGACCAGGCCCTCCCGTGAACGCTGCCAGAAGAGCAGCGAGCAGATCATGACCATGCCCCAGGTGCCGAGGATGCCGATGGAGGCGAAGTTGAGGACGATCTCGAAGGCCTTGCCCGGCACCAGGTAGTTGAGGATGACGCCGAGGACGCCGAAGCCGGCGGTCAGCAGGATGCCGCCGTAGGGCACCTGGCCCTTGTTGAGCCGTCCGGTGAACCGGGGGGCGGAACCGGACAGCGCCATCGAACGCAGGATGCGGCCGGTGGAGTAGAGCCCGGAGTTCAGGCTGGAGAGCGCCGCGGTCAGCACGACCAGGTTCATCACGCCTGCCGCGCCGGGAACGCCGAGTTTGGCCAGCACGGTGACGAAGGGGCTCTGTCCGTCGGAGTACGCGGTGTACGGGAGCAGCAGCGCCAGCAGGACCACCGAGCCGACGTAGAAGATGCCGACCCGCCACATGATCGAGTTGATCGCCTTCGGGATGATCTTCGCGGGGTTCTCGGTCTCGCCGGCCGCGACACCGCACAGCTCGACCGAGGCGTAGGCGAAGACGACACCCTGGATGACCAGCATCATCGGCATCACACCCTTGGGGAAGAAGCCTCCGTGGTCACCGATCGTGGCGAGGCCGGGCGTGTGTCCGTCGACCGAGTGCTGGGTGACCACCAGGAAGATCCCGATGCACATGAAGACGATCAGTGCGGCGACCTTGATGATCGCGAACCAGAACTCCATCTCGCCGAAGTACTTCACCGAGATCAGGTTCGCGGTGAGCACCACGGCGAGTGCCACCAGGGCGCAGACCCACTGCGGGACCGAGCTGAACATCGCCCAGAAGTGGGCGTAGGTGGCGGCTGCCGTGATGTCGGCGACGGCGGTGGTCGACCAGTTGAGGAAGTAGAGCCAGCCGGCCGCGAAGGCGCCCTTCTCGCCCATGAACTCGCGCGCGTAACTGACGAAGGCGCCGGACGACGGGCGGTAGAGGACGAGCTCGCCGAGGGCGCGTACGACGAGGAAGGCGAAGGCGCCGCAGACCGCGTAGGCGATGGCGAGGGAGGGACCCGCGCCGGCCAGACGGCCGCCCGCGCCGAGGAAGAGTCCGGTGCCGATCGCGCCACCGATGGCGATCATGTTGATGTGACGGGACTTGAGGTCCTTGCTGTAGCCCTGATCGCCGGCATCGACGTGGGGGGATGGGGCTGCCGCCGTGATGGTGCGGTCACTCATGTGGTGCTTCGCCTTACGTGGGGGGGACCGGTCGATCAAGGCGACAGCGTAGAGGGGCACACCGGGCACGTGAACCGAATGAAATCTTTGTCACATAACGTTTGAAATACCTTATGTCAGGGTGCGAGGACGTCGAGCTCCTTCAGGGCGCCGACTGCGATCTCTCTGGTGAGTTCCTCGGCGCGCGTTGCATTCCCTTCCCGTACGGCCTCTGCGACCTGCACATGCAAGGTTACGGCTGCCGGGTCGGGGTTCTCGAACATCACCTGGTGCTGCGTGCGACCGGTCAGGACCTCGGCGACCACATCGCCGAGTTTGGCGAACATCTCGTTGCCCGATCCGCGCAGCACCAGTCGGTGAAAGGCGATGTCGTGCACGAGGTAGGCGGGCAGCTGGTGCCCGCGCGAGGTGGCGACCATGCCCAGCGCCCGCTCGGTGAGCTCGGCGCACTGTTCGGCGCTGGCGTTCCGGGCGGCGAGCCCGGCGGCCACCGGCTCCACCGAGTAACGCAGCACGGTCAGTGACCTCAGCTGGTGCGGGCGGTCGGAGCCGGCCAGCCGCCAGCGGATGACCTGCGGGTCGTAGACGTTCCAGGCTTCGGTCGGCTGCACGGTGACGCCGACCCGGCGCCGGGACTCCACCAGGTGCATCGACTCCAGGACGCGGATCACCTCGCGGATCACCGTGCGGGATACCTCGAAGCGCTGGGCGAGTTCGTCGGTCCGCAGCACGCTCCCCGGCGGATACTCCCCGCAGGTGATCGCCGGCCCGAGGCTCTCCAGCACATGGGCGTGCAGCCCCCGGCCCTGAGTGGTCATGGCGACAGCCTACGGGGCCCAGCCCCCGGCCATAAAGTATGACTTTTATGTCACAGCCTCTTGAATACGTCGTACCAATGGGTTTCAGTTGCGCCACGGACCCGTGTCGATGAAGACAGCGCCGAAGAAGACAGCGAGGCACCACCGATGAGCACCCCCCGAGTCGTCGTCCTGATGGGCGTGGCAGGGACCGGCAAGACCACGATCGGTCCGCTGCTGGCCCAGGCCCTGGGCGTTCCCTACGCCGAGGGCGACGACTTCCACCCGCCGGCCAACATCGCCAAGATGTCGGCCGGCACGCCTCTGCAGGACGCGGACCGCTGGCCGTGGCTCGACGCCATAGGGCAGTGGGCGCACAGCCGAGCGGGGCGCGGCGGGGTGGTCAGCAGTTCGGCGCTCAAGCGCGCCTACCGGGACCGGCTGCGGGCCGAGGCGCCCGGTGTCGTCTTCGTCCATCTGACCGGAGACCGGAAGCTGATCGAGGAGCGGATGACGGAGCGCAAGGGCCACTTCATGCCCACCGCGCTGCTCGATTCGCAGTTCGCCACCCTCCAGCCGCTGGGCGATGACGAGCCCGGTGTGGCCGTCGACATCTCCGGAACCCCCGCAGAGATCACCGAGCGGGCCGTGGCGGCACTGCGCCGCCTCGATCAGTAGACCCATCCCCCGTCCCCACCGTACGAGCAAAGGAATCCACCGTGTCCAGTCTCAGCGTTGAGATCCTGGCAGCGGACGTCGAGCCGATATCCTCGGCCGGCCATGCGCAGCTGGGGATCGCCGTTCTCGCGGGCATCGCCGTCATCGTTCTGCTCATCACGAAGTTCAAGCTGCATGCGTTCCTGTCGTTGATCATCGGATCGCTCGTGCTGGGGGCGGTGGCCGGCGCCCCGCTCGACAAGGTCATCACCAGCTTCTCCGGGGGCCTCGGCTCCACCACGGCGAGCGTCGGCGTACTCATCGCGCTGGGCGCGATCCTCGGCAGGCTGCTCGCCGACTCCGGCGGCGCCGACCAGATCGTCGACACCATCCTCGCCAAGGCGAGCCGACGGATGATGCCCTGGGCGATGGTGCTGATCGCCGCCATCGTCGGTCTGCCGCTCTTCTTCGAGATCGGCATCGTGCTGCTGATCCCGGTGGTCCTGCTGGTCGCCAAGCGCGGCAACTTCTCACTCATGCGGATCGGCATCCCGGCGCTGGCCGGTCTGTCCGTGATGCACGGCCTGATCCCGCCGCACCCCGGCCCGCTGGTCGCTATCGCCGCCGTGCACGCCAACCTCGGCCTCACCCTCGCGTTCGGCCTCGTCGTCGCCATCCCGACCGTGGTCATCGCCGGACCGGTCTTCTCGAAGTACGCGGCCCGCTGGGTCGACATCCAGCCGCCGGACCGGATGGTTCCCGAGCGCGCCTCCGACGAGCTCAAGAAGCTGCCGAGTTTCGTCGCCACCGTGAGCACCGTGCTGCTGCCCGTCGTGCTGATGCTGGCCAAGGCGCTCGTCGACATCGTCATCGACGACCCGGCCAACACCGTCCAGCGCGTCTTCGACGTCATCGGCTCGCCGCTGATCGCCCTGCTCGCCGCGGTCATCGTGGCCATGTTCACGCTGGGCCGTGCCGCCGGATTCACCAAGGGCCGGCTGGCGACCACCACGGAGAAGTCGCTCGCCCCGATCGCCGGTGTGCTGCTGATCGTCGGCGCCGGTGGTGGCTTCAAGCAGACCCTGATCGACACCGGCGTCGGCCAGATGGTGCTGGACGTCTCGAAGGACTGGTCGATCCCCGCGCTGCTGCTTGCCTGGCTGATCGCCGTGGTGATCCGTCTCGCGACCGGGTCCGCGACGGTGGCGACGGTCTCCGCCGCCGGTCTGGTCGCCCCGCTCGCCGCCGACATGTCGTCTTCGCACGTGGCGCTGCTGGTCCTCGCCCTCGGTGCCGGTTCGCTCTTCTTCAGCCATGTCAACGACGCCGGGTTCTGGCTGGTGAAGGAGTACTTCGGGATGAACGTCGGGCAGACGATCAAGACATGGTCGGTGATGGAGACGATCATCTCCGTTGTCTCCATGATCTTCATCCTGCTGCTGTCGCTGATCGTCTAGTCGGCCCGTCGTCCCGTCACGGTCCGTTGCAAGGAGGCCCCCGTCATGGCACATCCGCTCTTCGACATCGGCGGCCGTACCGCACTGGTCACCGGCTCCAGCCGGGGCATCGGCCTGGCGCTCGCCCGGGGGCTGCTCGAAGCCGGCTGCACTGTGGTCGTCAACGGGCGGGACGAGGACCGGCTGAAGGCCGCGGCCGACGAACTGGCGGACACCGGGGGCACGGTGCACACCGCGCCCTTCGACGTGACCGACGGTCGGTCGGTGACCGCCGGGATCACCGCGGCCGAGGAACAGGCCGGTCCGCTGGACATCCTGGTCAACAACGCCGGGATGCAACTGCGCGCACCGCTGCTGGAATTCACCGACTCCGACTGGCACCGGATCGTGGACACCAATCTCACCAGCGCCTTCCTGGTGGGCCGCGAGGCGGCCCGGCGGATGACCGGGCGGGGCCACGGAAAGATCATCAACATCTGCTCGCTGCAGAGTGAGGTGGTCCGGCCGGGCATCGCCCCCTACGCCGCGACCAAGGGAGCGCTGAAGATGCTCACCAAGGGCATGTGCGCCGACTGGGGCAGGTACGGCATCCAGGTCAACGGCCTGGGGCCCGGTTACATCGAGACCGAACTGACCCGGCCGCTGGTGGAGGACGAGGAGTTCAGCGCCTGGGTCCGGGGCAGGACCCCGGCCGGGCGCTGGGGCCGGACCGAGGACCTGGTGGGCGGCGTGCTCTATCTTGCCTCCCCCGCCTCGGACTTCGTCAGCGGCCAGATCCTGTACGTCGACGGCGGAATGACGAGCGTGCTGTGATGCGCGGATGCGTGATCCATGGAGCCGGCGACCTCAGGATCGATGAGCTGCCCGAGCCGGTGCCCGGTCCCGGTGAGGCTGTCGTGTCGGTGCGGTACGGCGGTGTGTGCGGCTCCGATCTGCACTACTGGCGCCACGGCGGCGTGGGCGACTTCCTGCTCCACGAGCCGATGGTGCTGGGGCACGAGATCGTCGGCACCGTCCATTCCTACGGCGCCGGAGTGGACGGACCTGCGGTCGGCACTCCCGTCGCCGTGCACCCGGCGACGCCGTGCGGACGATGCGCCGAGTGCCTGGACGGCCGGGCGCACGTCTGCCGGGACACCCGCTACCTGGGCAGCGCTGCCCGCACCCCGCACGTCCAGGGCGGCTTCGCCTCCCTGGTCGCCGTGCCGGCAGGCCAGTTGAGGGCTCTCCCCGAGGATCTTCCGCTGCGCCGGGCGGCGCTGGCCGAGCCGCTGTCGGTGGCACTGCACGCGGTGCGCCGGGCTGGTGCGGTGGAGGGCAAGCACGTACTGGTCACGGGGGCCGGGCCGATCGGCTGTCTGGTGGTGGCCGCGCTCCGGACCGCCGGCGCCGCAGCCGTGACGGTCACCGATCTGCTGCCGCGGGCTCTGGAGTTCGCCGCCGCGGCCGGTGCGACCACCCTCGTACGCGCCGACGACCCCGCGGATCCCGGGCGGCCCGACGAGGTGGACGCCGCCGTGGAGGCCTCCGGTTCCGCGGCCGGCCTCGACACCTGTCTGCGCACCGTGCGGCGGGGCGGCGTCGTGGTCCAGCTCGGCATGCTGCCACCGGGCATGAGCCCGTTCGCCGGGAACCTGGTGGTGAGCCGGGAGATCGAACTTCGGGGGGCGCTGCGCTTCGACACGGAGTTCGACGAGGCGATCGGGTTGCTCGGGCGGGAGTCCGGGCTCGATGAGCTGGTGAGTGCGGTGGTGCCGGTGGGGCGGGCGGTGGAGGCGTTTGCGTTGGCCGGGGATCGGGGGCGGTCCTGCAAGGTGTTGCTGGACTTCGGGGTGTGAGGGGGGCGCGCCTGCGGCGGGGTTTTCCCCTCCCCGCCCCTTCCCGAACCGGGGCTCCGCCCCGGACCCCGCTCCTCGATCGCCGGAGGGGCTGGAGGTGGCCGGCGTGAGATGGATGGTGTGGGTGCGTTGATGGCGCGGGTACGTTGATGGGTCGGGTGCACCCCGGCCATCAGTCCTCGTCCAGCCACAGCGGATGCTCGCGCTCGGCCCAACCCCGGCGCACCCATCCCGTCCGCATCCCCCGCCGGGACTCCGGATCGCCGATGGCCATGCCCACATGTCCGGCGATCACCACACCGACCGCCAGCGCCAGCCAGTCGTGGATGAACGTCGCACTCGTGCGCCATACCAGCGGCGCCAGGTGCGTGAACCACATCAGCAGGCCGGTGCCGAGCATCACCAGCGCCGCTCCCGCGATCCAGCCCGCGTAGATCTTCTGGCCGCCGTTGAACTTGCCTGCCGTGCGCGGTGAGCCGTCCCGGCGCAGTGCCGAGCGGAGCCAGGCCCGGTCGTAGGAGGCGAAACGGTTCAGGTGGCCGAGGTCGTCGCGCAACGCGCGGGAGACCAGGCCCACCAGGACCGGGCCCGGGAGCAGCAGGCCCGACCATTCGTGGACGGTGACCACCAGGTAGCGCCGGCCGACCAGTTCGGCGAGCTGGGGTACGTACAGGCAGGCCGCCGACGCGATGCACACCAGCATCAGGGTCGCGGTCGTACGGTGCACCCAGCGGACCGAGGGAGTGAAGCGGCGCACGTCAGACCGTGGGACGGTCGTCGCGTCCGTTGGACTTGCCGACCCAGGCGTCGATGTCATAGCCGCGCTCCTCCCAGTATCCCGGTTGTACGGCCTTGGTGACGGTGATGCCGGACAGCCATTTCGCCGACTTGTAGAAGTACATGGGGGCGACGTAGAGGCGGACCGGGCCGCCGTGGTGGTAGCTCACCGGCTTGTCCTGCATCTTCAGCGCCACCAGAACGTCCGCCCGGCGGGCCTGATCCAGGGTGAGGCTCTCGCTGTAGGCGCCGTCGAAGCAGGTGAAGCGGACCGCGCCCGCCCCCTCGCGCACGCCCGCCGCGTCCAGCAGCCGGGACAGCCGCACGCCCTCGAAGGGCGTGCCGGGGACCCGCCAGCCGGTGACGCACTGGACATCGCGGGTCAGGCGGGTCTGCGGCAGTCCGCGGAGAGCGCCGAGTGTGTAGTCGCCCGGCCGGTCGACCATTCCGTCGACGGTCAGCCGATAGCTGTCGGGGCCCTTGTGCGGTACCGAGGCGGTGACGGAGTAGTACCGGAACCCTCCGCCGTTCGGCAGCAGACCGGTGAGCCCGGTGGGGTCCTTGCCGGCCACCGCGCCCAGTGCGGCGTCCACCCCGCGCTGGATGTACGGAGCGGTGACCAGCCCGGCGGCGCCCAGACCGAGCATGCCGAGCACCAGGCGGCGGCCGACGGGCGAGCCTTCGGGGACGGGCCCGGCAGGGGCCGCCCCCTCGGGAAGGGACGCTGCTCGGTCGGATCGTTCTGCGTTCACACACTGATTCGAGCACTCGCGGCCGCCGGAGGCCAGTGAGCGCGGGCAGGCGTCAGAAATACGTCACATGTTCGCGGTCCCGGCAGCCGCCGCCTCGGCTGCCTTGTCGAGCTGGAAGGCTTCGTTGCCCAGTCCGATCCGGGCGTGCACGTCCGGCCTGGCCGAGCGCAGCACCAGTCCGTACACCAGGCCGCCGACCAGCGTCAGGCCGATGATGCCGGGCAGCAGCCAGCTGAGCACGGAGCCGGGTCCGGCGCCGACCAGGACGTCGAAGTCCTTGACGGTGAGCACCGCGATGGTGAGCAGGGCCAGGCAGGCCAGTCCCGAGGCCACCAGTCGCCACACCTGCGCGCGGCCGGCGCCCCGCTGTACGAAGAAGGCGATGACGGCGACCGATGCGGCGGCCATCAGCAGGATGATGCCGAGGGCGCCGATGTTGCCCATCCAGGTGAAGAGGTGCAGCACGGGCGCCGTCGGGTCCCCGGTGGGCTTGTGGTCGGTCACCGCGAAGGCGATGACCACGACCAGGGCGATGACGGTCTGCAGGAGCGACCCGGTGCCGGGCGCGCCGCTGGACTTGTTCGTCCGGCCGAAGGCGGCGGGCAGCAGGCCCTCCCGGCCCATCGCGAAGGCGTACCGGGCGACGACGTTGTGGAAGCTGAGCATCGCCGCGAACATGCCTGTGACGAAGAGGACATGGAGGACATCGGTGAAGGATTTCCCGAGGACGCCCTCGCTGAGTCCGAAGAGCAGTCCCGGACCGAGCTTTCCGGCCTGCGCGTTGATCGCGGACGGACCGGCGGCGATGGTCAGTGCCCAGGAACTGAGGGCGAAGAACAGCGCGACGAAGCCGATGGCCAGGAACATCACCCGGCGGACGACGATCTGCGGGCTGCTGGTCTCCTCGGCGTACACCGGCGCCTGTTCGAAGCCGACGAAGGCCGCGATGCAGAAGCAGAGCGCGGTGCCGAAGCCCGCACCGGTCAGGGTGTCGGGGTTGAAGGCGTGCAGCGACAGGCCCTCCTTCGCCGGGTCGGCGACCGCTGCCACATCGAAGATGATCACCAGGAGACACTCGATGAGCAGCAGCACACCAAGCACCTTGGCGTTCAGGTCGATCTTGAGCCAGGACAGTACCCCGACCACCGCGACCGCCGCCAACGCCGGTATCCACCAGGCGAGTTCGGTGCTCAGATAGGTGGCGAAGAGATTGGACACCTCGAAGCCGAAGATGCCGTAGATACCGACCTGCATCGCGCTGTAGGCGACCAGCGCGACGAAGGAGGCGCTGGCCCCGGCGGTGGCGCCGAGACCGCGGGCGATGTACGCGTAGAACGCCCCGGCGTTGTGCACGTGCCGGCTCATCTCGGCGTATCCGACGCTGAAGAGCGCCAGGACGACGGCCAGGATGACGTACAGGATCGGCTGGCCGACGATTCCCATCAGCCCGAAGATCGTGGGCATGACACCTGCGACGACCATCAGCGGCGCGCTGGCCGCGAGCACGGAGAGCAGCAGGCCCGCCGTTCCCAGCCGGCCGGCCCGCAACGCCTGTTCCTGGCCCTTGAACGTGCTGATCTCGGTGATCTCGCTCGTGCTCGAACTGCCCGTCGACATCGCGGGTCGGTCCCTTCGGTGAGGAATTACGCGGAGCCGAGCGCGACGCTGCGCGCGGCGATGAACGCCTGATACGGGTCCCGGTCCGGATAGGACCAGGGGGCCGGGGTGATGTGTGCACCGATCCGCTGCAAAAGGGCGGCCGCTTCGGCCTGGCGGCCGCCGTAGTACTTGGCGTGAGCGAGGAAGTTGAGATCGACGCGGTTGCGGGGGTGGTCCTCGCCGCCCCACTCCAGCCACCAGTCGAAGGCCGTCTTCATCACCTGGCGGGCCCGGCGCCCCGACCAGTGCGCGGAGCGTGCGGGGTCGGGGGGCTCCATACCCGCGGTGGCGAGCACCCGGTAACGCTCGGCGTGGGCGACCACCGGCAGTACGGCGAGCGGGGAGTCGGCCGGGGCCTGTTCGGCGGCCCAGGCCGCGAAGTCGTACACCTCGTGCAGGGGGTCCTGACCCGCTTCGGGCCGGTGTTCGGCGAGTCGCGCGGCCATCAGATGGTGGGCGTGATGGTGCTCCGGGTGACGCGAGCGGACCTCGTCGAAGAGGCGGCCGACCTCCTCCTCGGTGCCCCGGCTGCGGGCCAGGATCAGCAGCCCGAGCCAGGGCGTCGGGTCGGCCGGCGCCAGCCGTGCCGCGGCACGGCACAGCTCCCGCGCCCGGTCGTCGGTTTCCTTCCCGTCCAGTGCCCGCATCACCGTGGCGCAGGCGAGCAGCGTCGCGGCGTCCACACTTTCCGGCTCGACCAGCAGCCAGTCCTGGGCCCACGCCGCGGTGCTCTGTCCTTCGGCGAGTACGACGATGCGGTGGCCGCGCCGGTCCCAGTCGTCGGCGGTGGCAGTGAGCAGGGAGCTGACCGCGATCCAGCGTCCCTGCGCCAGCTGCGTGCGTGCTGCGGAGAGTTCGGAGTCGTCGAGAGCCGGGTCGGCGAGCTGGCCGCCCCGTTTGCGGGAGCGGCCGATGAGGGGAGGCATCCGGGGGGTTCCTCAGGGGCGCCGGTAGCAATGATCACGCACAGCAAACCGGTAGTGATAGCTCCACGTCAAGGCCGGACAGGACCGAAAGCGCTTCCCAACTCCCTTTGTGGCGCGGTGCTTTGCTGCGGCCCGGCGGCCTGACCTGCGGTGGTCCGTCGATGGGAACTTCGCTCATCGAACTCCGGAGCGCGTCAGCTCACCGCCCGGGCCGCTGCCCGCCCCGCCACCCGCCCGGAGAAGATGCATCCCCCGAGGAACGTGCCCTCCAAGGACCGGTATCCGTGCACGCCGCCACCTCCGAACCCGGCCGCCTCCCCTGCTGCGTACAGGCCCGGGAGGGGGCCGCCCCTGTTCGACGACGGCTCGCCGCTGTCCGTCAGGACGCGCGAGGAGAGGTCCGTTTCCAGGCCGCCGAGGGACTTGCGGGTGAGAATGTGCAGCTTGACCGCGATCAGCGGGCCCGCCTTGGGATCCAGGATGCGATGCGGGGCGGCGGTGCGGATGAGCTTGTCGCCGAGGTAGTTACGGGCGCCCCGGATCGACATCACCTGAAGGTCCTTGGTGAAGGGGTTGGCGATCTCCCGGTCGCGCGCGGCGATCTCCTTGCGCAGTTCGGTCTCGTCGATCAGCGGTTCGTCGGTGAGCGCGTTCATGCCGCGCACCAGGGATGCCAGGTCCTTCTCCACGACGAAGTCCGCGCCGTGGTCCATGAACGCCTTCACCGGCGCCGGCACATCGGCGCGGGCCCGCCCGATGACGTCGCGGACCGACTTGCCGGTCAGGTCCGGGTTCTGTTCGGAGCCCGAGAGCGCGAACTCCTTGCCGATGATCCGCTGGTCGAGGACGAACCAGGTGTAGCCGTACCCCGACTTCATGATGTGGTCGAGCGTGCCCAGGGTGTCGAAGCCGGGGAACAGCGGTACCGGCAGGCGCTTGCCACGGGCGTCGAACCAGAGCGAGGAGGGACCGGGCAGGATCCGGATGCCGTGTGCGGCCCAGATCGGGTTCCAGTTCTGGATGCCCTCGGTGTAGTGCCACATCCGGTCGCGGTTGATCTGGTGCGCGCCGGCCGCCTCGGCGACCCCGAGCATCAGCCCGTCCACATGTGCGGGCACCCCGGAGAGCATGTGCTCCGGTGGGGTGCCCAGGCGGGCCGGCCACTGAGCCCGTACGAGGTCGTGGTTGCCGCCGATACCGCCGGAGGTGACGATCACCGCCTGCGCCCTGAGTTCGAAATCGCCGGTGACCTCGCGGCTGCTGGCCGCACCGCGCTCGATGTCGCTCGCGGCGAGCACCTCGCCCGTCACGGTGTCCAGCGCCCCGGCGTTCCGGGCGAGACCCGTCACCCGGTGCCGGAACCTCAGCTGGACCAGGCCGCGCGCCACCCCTTCCCGTACCCGCCGCTCGAACGGCGCGACGATACCGGGGCCAGTGCCCCAGGTGATGTGGAAGCGCGGTACCGAATTGCCGTGCCCGGTGGCGTCGTATCCGCCGCGCTCGGCCCACCCGACGACCGGGAAGAACCGCATGCCCTGACGGTGCAGCCAGGCGCGTTTCTCACCGGCGGCGAAGTCGACGTACGCCTCGGCCCACCGGCGGGGCCAGTGGTCCTCCGGCCGGTCGAAGCCGGCCGTGCCCAGCCAGTCCTGCATGGCCAGTTCGCGGCTGTCCTTGATCCGGAAGCGACGCTGCTCGGGCGAGTCGACGAAGAACAGCCCGCCGAAGGACCAGTGCGCCTGCCCGCCGATGGACTGCTCGGGCTCCTGGTCGAGGAGGATCACCTTCCTGCCCGCATCGACCAGCTCGGCGGTGGCGACCAGGCCCGCGAGCCCGGCCCCGATCACGATCACGTCAGCGTCGTACGCCATGGGCCCCATCCCTGCCGGGTTACTAGTGAGTCACATCTTCGGTACGGGCCGGTTCTGCGTCAACCGTCCTTGTGGCGTCCACGATGGTGCGGGGCCGGCCGCAGGCACTATCGTCACCCGATACCTGCCCCCTGTTCGGCCGGTCTTGAGGTGGATCACATGTCGTTCCTGGTGCTTGCGCTGTCGGTGGGCGCGGCCTGCTGCCTCGGCTTCGGATTCGTGCTGCAGCAGAACGCCGCGCAGGACGCCCCGCTCAGTGACTTCCTCTCGCTGCGCCTGCTGCTCGACCTGGTCCGGATACCGCGCTGGCTACTGGGGATCGGGCTGATGGTGTGCGGGATGGTGCTGGGTGCGCTGGCGCTCGGTCAGGGTGAGGTGTCCCTGGTCGAGCCGCTGCTCGCGACCAATCTGCTCTTCGCCATGGCGCTGTCGCGCCACCGCACGGGGCAGCCGCTGGGCAGACAGGGCTGGGGCGGCCTCGCGCTGCTCGCGGGCGGGGTCTCGGCGTTCATCGTGGCGGGCCGGCCGCGGAGCGGTACGGCGACGGTCGATCCGGTGCGGCACTGGCTGATCATCGGCGTGGTCGCGGGTACCGCGATGGTCCTCACCGTCTGTGCCAAGCGGACCAGGCTCAGCTGGGGGCCCGCGCTGCTCGCCCTGGCCGCCGGGCTGCTGTACGGGCTGCAGGACGCGCTGACCCGGATCAGCGGACAGCGTCTGGGCGACGGGGGCTGGCTCGAGCTGAGTACCGGCTGGCAGCCGTACGCGGTGGTGGGACTCGGCGTGACCGGGCTGGTCCTGGTGCAGAGCGCCTTCGAGACGGCGCCGCTGCGGATGTCGTTGCCCGCGCTGACGGCGGCCCAGCCGCTCGCCGGGATCGCCTGCGGCGTGGGATTCCTGGGTGACCGGCTGCGTACCGACGCCGGAGCTCTGGCCTGGGAAGCGGCGGGGCTCGCCGGCGTCGTCGCCGGGATCGTGCTGCTGGGGATCCACCCGGCGATGCCGCAGGGGAGCGCCGAGGCGGCTCGGGAGAGAATCGCGGCATGACCCCTGCCCAGGCCGCCGGCTCCGGCTCCGACTCCCCTGTCTGCCCCGTGCCTCCCGCCTCACCCGCCTCGCCCGCCGACGAGATCCTCGACCTGGTCGATGCGTCCGACCGGGTGATCGGCCGCGCGCCGCGCGGCGAGGTGTACGCGAAAGGGCTACTGCACCGCTGTGTCTTCGTGCTGGCCCGGGACGCGGCCGACCGGATCTTCGTCCATCGGCGTACCCCGGTGAAGCTGGTGTTCCCCTCGCTGTACGACATGTTCGTGGGCGGCGTGGTCGGTGCAGGCGAGTCCTACGACGCGGCCGCGCTGCGCGAGGCGGAGGAGGAACTCGGCGTCAGTGGGCTGCCCGCTCCGACGCCGCTCTTCTCGTTCCTCTATCAGGGGTCGGGCCAGGGCTGGTGGTCCCGGGTGTACGAGGTGCGGTGCGAGATGCCGGTGCATCCGCAGGAGTCGGAGGTCGCCTGGCACGACTTCCTCACCGACGAGCAGCTGGCACACCGGCTCGGCGAGTGGGAGTGGGTCCCGGACGGGCTCGCCGCCTACCGACGGCTCACCGCGCGGCGGGCCCGATGACGGCAGCCGGCCGGGCGGGGCATGCACGATGCGCCTAGGGTCGGAGCGGTGATCGGCTTCCTGCAGAGTTTTCGGCTTTGGTTCACTCCTGAGCGCCTCCGGGAGGAGGGCCATACCCCCGACTACCGCTTCTCGCTCGCCAATGAGCGCACCTTCCTGGCCTGGATCCGGACGGCTCTCGCCCTGATCGGCGGCGGTTTCGCGGTGGATCAGTTCCTGCCGGACCTCCGCTGGGGCGTACGGGTGGGCCTGGCGCTCGCGTTGCTCGGTTCCGGTGTGCTGTGTTCCCTGCGCGCCGTCAACCACTGGGTGCGCTGCGAGCGGGCGATGCGGCGCGGCGAGGCGCTGCCCGTGTCGCGCTTCCCCACCGTGCTCAGTCTGGCGGTCGGCATCGTCGCGGTGGCGATGGTCGTGGTGGTGGTTCTCGGGCTGGCCGGCACATGACCGGCCGCGATCCGGGGCTGCAGCCGGAGCGGACCCGGCTCGCCTGGCGGCGTACCACCCTTTCCTTCGCGGTCGCCGCCCTGCTGGCCGGCCGGCAGGCGCTGCACGGCACCACGACCGACGGGATCGTCGTCTGTGCGCTCTGCGTGCTGATCTGGCTCGGCTTTCTGCGGGCCGCGCACCACCGGGTCCGCGCGGTGGGGAGCATCCCGGCACCCCGCACCATGCGGGTGCGGGCGGCGCTGCTGGCCGCGGCCTGCCCGATCGCCCTCGCCGTGATCGGTGCGGTCATCGTCCGCTAGGGCCCGCAGTCTCCGGTGTCATGGGCCGACGGTGACGACGATCTTGCCCCGGGTGCGGCCCTCGGCGTTCAGCCGGTGTGCCTCGGCGGCCTGCTCCAGCGGGAAGACCTGGTCCACATGCACGGTGATGACGCCCTGGTCGGCCAGCTCACCCAGCACATGCAGGTCCAGCGCGTCGGGGCGTACGAAGACGTAGCGGCCGCCGAGTTCCTTCACGCCCGGGTCGACGATGGAGGCGAGCCGGCCCTCGGGGGCGAGAAGATTGGCGGACAGCTTCAGGGTGTCCCCGCCGACGGTGTCGAACACGGCGTCGACGCCCAGCGGCGCGAGCGCCCGCACCCGGTCGGCCAGCCCCTCACCGTAGGTCACCGGCTCCGCCCCCAGACCGCGCAGATAGTCGTGGTTGCGCTCGCTCGCCGTGCCGATGACCCGCGCACCGTTGTGCAGGGCCAGCTGGACGGCCATCGAGCCGACGCCGCCGGCCGCCGCGTGCACCAGCACGGTGTCGTCCGACCGGATCTCCAGGGCCCGGAGCACCTGGTAGGCGGTGAGCCCGGTCAGCGGCAGCCCGGCCGCCTCCTCGAAGCTCAGCCCGGCCGGCTTGCGGGCCAGCGTGCGCACCGGGGCGGCGACGAACTCGGCGAAGGTGCCACGGGAGAGGAAGTCCTCGCGTAGATATCCCATGACCTCGTCACCCGCCGCGAACTCCGGTACGGCGGCTCCGGGCCGCACCACGATCCCGGCGACGTCCCAGCCGGGAATCACCGGGAAGACGGTTTCCATGGCCCCGTCGAGATAGCCCGCACGGGCCTTCACGTCGACGGGGTTGACGGCTGCCGCGCGCACCTGCACCAGCACCGAGTCCGGCCCCAGCTTGGGCTCGGGACGCTCGCCGTACTCCAGGACCTCGGGGCCGCCGTATTCGCGGTAACTGATCGCCTTCATAGCTACGAGCCTCTTGCCCGGCCAGGTCTCGCGCAACCGGTGGGGCGCGGGATTCATCCGGAACATGGCCCGCCATCCGACGCGGGACGTGGCGCTCGGCCGGGGCCCGCGGCCCCGCCGTCCCCTCCGGCGGCGTCGAATGACAGGGTGATCCCGACCGGTTGGCCGTGCCAGGAGGGGCTTCGATGACCGCAGGGAACCCGTACACCGCACAGCTCTCGCCGCAGGTCCACGCCTATGTGCAACCGGACGGCGGGTGGTGCGTCAACAACGCCGGGTTCGTCAGCGAAGGGGGCTCGACGCTGCTCATCGACACGGCGGCCACCCTGCGGCGTGCACACGCGCTGCGGGAGGCGGTGCTGGCGGCCGGCGTGCCGCTGCCGCGCACCGTGGTCAACACCCACCACCACGGCGACCACACCTACGGCAACAGTGTGTTCCTGCCGGATGCCACGGTGATCGGCCATGACGCCTGCCGCAGCGAAGTGCTCGCAGCCGGGCGTCAGTTGCACCTGATGTGGCCGCAGACCGATTTCGGTGATGTCAGCATCACCGCCCCCGACCTCACGTACAGCGAACGCCTGACGGTCCATGTGGGTGGTACGGAGGTACGGCTGATCCATCCGGGGGTGGCGCACACGATCGGGGACACCGTCGTCCATCTCCCCGAGCAGCGGATCGTCTTCACCGGCGATCTGGTCTTCCAGGGCGGCACGCCGTTCATCGCGATGGGGTCACTCAGCGGTTCACTGCGCGCCCTGCGGATGCTGCGCGGTCTGGGCGCCGATACCGTCGTTCCCGGGCACGGCCCGGTCACCGACCCGTCCGCCTTCGATACGGCGGAGCGCTATCTGCGTTTTGTCGCCGACGCGGCAGCCGAGGGGCACGCCCAGGGGCTCAGCCCGCTGGAATCGGCCCGCCGGGCCGACCTCGGGGAGTTCGCCGAGTTGCGCGAGAGCGAGCGGCTGGTGGCGAATCTGCACCGGGCCTACGCGGAGCTGGACGGGCTGCCCGAGGGCTCGCCGCTCGACCCGGTGGTCGTTTTCGGTGACATGACCGCGATGAACGGCGGTGTTCCGGTGGCGTGCCACGCATGACCGCCCGGCGCGTTACGGGCGCAGCGCCCGCAGGAGCAGGTCAGCCAGGTGGTCGGCGACCTGCTGCGGGGTGAGCGGGCCGTCCGGCCGGTACCAGGTGGACAGGTGGTGGACCGAGCCGAAGTGGTAGTCCACCACCAGGTCCGCGGGGGTCGCCGTGGAGAACACCCCGTTCCGCTGGCCCTCTTCGACGAGCGCCCGGAACCGCTCGTGATAGCGCCGGCGTTCCACCCGGACCTGTTTGTTCTTCTCCGGGCTCAGGTGATGCATCGAGCGGAAGAAGATCGCCGCGTCGTCGAGGTTCTCGATGGTGGTGACGACCACGTCGGCCGCTGCTGCCCGCAGCCGCTGCTCCACCGGCGCGTCCGCACCGGCATGGGCGTCGAGCCGTTCCTGCTGGAGGCGCAGCACCCGCGCGTAGACCTCCTGGAGCAGGTCCTCCTTGGAGCCGAAGTAGTGGTAGAGCGCGCCCTTGGTGACACCGGCCGCCTCCACGATCTCCTGGACCGACGTCCGGTCGTACCCCTGCTCGGCGAAGAGCCGGGTGGCAGCGGCCAGCAGCCTCTGGGGGACGGGGGTGCCGTTCCCGCCGGTCGTCCTGGCTGCCATCGCTGCCACCTTCCCTGTGTACGTCGTTCCGTCAGTGCTGGGAACGCAGTTCCCGCCTCAGGATCTTCCCACTGGTCGTCTTGGGCAGCTCCGGCAGGATCTCCACTTCTCGGGGGTACTTGTACGCGGCGAGGCGTTCCTGGCAATAGGCAGCGAGTTCCGCCGGATCCGGCATCGCGCCGGGGCGCAGGCTCACGTACGCCTTGACGGACTCGCCGCGATAGGCGTCGGGGATGCCCACCACGGCCGCCTCGCGCACCGCGGGGTGGGTGTAGAGCACGTCCTCGACCTCGCGCGGCCAGACCTTGAACCCGGAGGCGTTGATCATGTCCTTCATCCGGTCGACGACGTAGAGCCAGCCGTTCGGGTCCATGAAACCGATGTCGCCGGTGCGCAGTTCGCCGCCGGGGAAGCTCTCCGCGCTGGCCTCGGGGCGGCGCCAGTAGCCGGAAACGACCTGCGGGCCGCGCACCACGATCTCGCCCTGCTCCCCGAAGGGCACCTCGTCACCCTTCGGGTCGATGATGCGTACGACCGTGTCGGGGCCGGGCACGCCCACCGACAGCGTCCCGGAGACCGGGTCGACGGGGGCCTCCTTCTCGGGTGGGACCGAGGCGCACGGGGCGGTGCACTCGGTGAGCCCGTAGCCGTTGCGGATATACGGGCCGAAGCCCTCGCGGAACTTCTCGACAAGGGCGGGCGGCAGGGGGGCGCCGCCCGATGAGATCACCTGGAAGGAGGCGAAGTGCTCCGGGGTGACGGACGGGTGGGCGGCGAGCGCCATGAAGGCGGTCGACGGGCCGACGGTGTACGCGGGGCGGTGCTCGGCGAAGGCGTCGAGCACCACGCCGGGGTGGAAGCGGTAGGCCAGCACCAGGGTGCCCGCGTTGCAGAGGCAGGCGGCGAGTTCGCAGACCATGCCGGTGATGTGGAAGAGCGGCGCCAGTGCGAAGTAGGCCGCACCCTCGGCTATCGGGTGGCCGTTGCGCTGGCGTTCGGCGTTGACCATGATGTTGGCGTGCGAGTTCATGGCCCCCTTGGGGGTGCCGCTGGTCCCCGAGGTGTAGCTGATCAGCGCGATGTCCGTAGCCAGCGGGTCACGGTCGGCGGGGGCCGACAGGCCGCGGCGGGCCACCGTCACCAGATCGTCGGCGTCAGCAGCCCGGGGCAGCCGCTCGAAGGCCAGGACCCGCTCGTCGTCGCGGGTCTGCAGGTCGCGTTCGCAGGCGGTGAGGGCGATCCGCAGCGAGGCGGCCGCTGCGGTTTCCCGCAGATAGGACTCCCAGGCCCGGTCGGAGCAGATCAGCGCGGTGGCGCCGGAATCGCTCAGCGCGTGTCCGACCTCGGCCGACTTGTACATCGGGTTGAGCGGTACGACGGTCGCTCCGGCCTTCCAGGCGCCGAGCAGGGCCAGCACGAAGTGCGGGGTGTTCTGCAGCATGATCGCGACCCGGTCGCCGCGCGCCACACCGCGGGCCGCGAGGTGACCGGCGACCGAGTCGGAGAGCTCGTCGGTCTCCCGGTAGGACAGCCGTCCGTCGAAGTAGGCGAGCGCGGGCTGCTCGGGCACCCGGGACAGGGTGTCGCGGAAGGCGTGCACCAGGGTGGCCGCCGGATGGACCGGGGCGCGCTGGGCCTCGCTCAGCTGGGCGAGCCAGGGCTTCGCCGCGTAGATCGACCCGGTCACCGGCCGGCCTCCCACTTCTGCTGGAGATGGTTCATCCCGGTGATCCACCGATCGGGCTCGGCTGCTCTCGCCCGGTAGTACCCGGCGACCTCGGGGTGCGGAAGCACCAGGAAGCGGTCGTCGGCGATCGCGTCGAAGAGCGCGGCGGCGACGTCCTCGGGCTCGATCGCGGTCGGCTCCAGGACCAGGCTGCCCGCCGAGCCCGCGGAGGACAGCATGTCGGTCCGCACGCCCTGCGGGCAGATCGCATGGACCTTGACGCCGCGGTGGCGGTAGGTCAGGGAGAGCCATTCGGCGAAGGCCAGCGCGCCGTGCTTGGTGACGCTGTACGGCGCGGCGCCGATCATGGTCAGCAGGCCGGCCGCCGAGACCGTGGAGACGAACCGGCCCTCGCCGCGCTCCAGCCAGTCGGGCAGCAGCGCCCGGGCCGCGCGCACATGGGCCATTACGTTGACGTCCCAGGCCGAGGCCCAGACCTGCTCGTCGGCGAAGGGGTCGCCGGGTGAGCCGAGGCCCGCGTTGGCACAGTAGATGTCGACCCGGCCGCCGAGCGCCTTCCGTGCGGCGTCCACGATCTCCGACGCGTCCCCGGGGACAGCCGTGGCACCGATCTCATCGGCCACCGTACGTGCCTTCGCCGCGTCCAGGTCGTTGACCACGACCCGCGCGCCCTCCGCGCTGAATCGGCGGGCCAGCGCCGCACCGATACCACCGCCCGCCCCTGTCACCACTACGCCCGCGCCGTCGACCGTACCCATCAGGACCTGCCTCTCCGTTGAATGCATCAGCAGACTAACCAGTCGGTATGTGGCAGGGGAAGGGGGGAGGACTAGCGTGCGTGCCCATGACAGACGCCGAGATGTTGGAGGTAGCCCGATGAACTTGTCGAGACGGGGACTGCTGGCCGCGAGCGGTGCGCTGGGGGCCGTCGCGGCCACGGCGGGTACGGCCTCCGCGCGACCCGCGGCACGCGGCGGCCGGGTGCAGACCGGTTTCGACCGGCTGGCGGCGGACGGTTACCGGCTGCTGCACGGGGAGCGGGTCGGCATCGTCACCAATCCGACCGGGATCACCGGCGGGGGCACCACCCGCTCGGCCGAGGCCGAGCGTGGCGCGGTGCGCCACATCGTGGACGTCATGCACGCCGACGACCGGGTGAAGCTGACCGCCGTCTTCGGGCCGGAGCACGGCTTCCGCGGGACGGCGCAGGCCGGCGGCTCGGAGGGGCGTTATGACGACCCGGCGACCGGGCTGCCGGTCTACGACACCTACACCAGGAGCGGGCAGCCGCTGGCGGACATCTTCACCGCCTCGGGTGTGGACACGGTGGTCTTCGACATCCAGGACGCCGGTGCACGCTTCTACACCTACATCTGGACGCTGTACGACTGCATGGAGGCGGCCGCACTCGCCGGGAAGCGTTTCGTGGTCCTCGACCGGCCGAATCCGGTCACCGGCCGGGCCGCGCTCGGTCCTGTGCTGCACAAGGAGTTCGCCACCTTCGTGGGGCGGCAGCCGATCTCCCAGGCGCACGGGATGACGGTGACGGAGCTGGCCCGGCTGTTCAACGGGGAGTTCCTGACGAAGCCGGTGGAACTGGACACCGTGGCGATGTCGGGCTGGCGCCGTGCGGACTTCTACGACGCGACGGGACTGGCCTGGGTGCCGCCCAGCCCGAACATGCCGACGCCGGACACCGCCCTGGTCTATTCGGGGACCTGCCTCTTCGAAGGCACCAACCTCTCCGAGGGTCGGGGCACCACCCGCCCGTTCGAGTTGCTGGGCGCCGAGGGCATCGACCGGAAGTGGGCGGAGGCGGCCCAGGCACTGGAACTGCCGGGTGTCGCCTTCCGGGAGGCGTACTTCGCGCCGACGTTCTCCAAGTTCCAGGGCAGGACGGCCGGTGGCGTCCAGCTCCATGTCCAGGACCGCGAGACCTTCGACCCGGTGCGTACGGCCATCGGACTGCTGGTCACCGCCAAGCAGGTGTGGGACGGCTTCGCCTGGCGCTCCGACAACTGGATCGACAAGCTGACCGGTTCCACCCGGGTCCGCACGATGATCGACGCGGGCGCGGGTACGGACGAGGTGGTGGCGGACTGGCAGGACGAACTGGCGGCCTTCCGTGCGGTGCGGAAGCGGTATCTGGCCTACCGCTGAGCGAGCTCTGCGGGCCGGACCGGCGGCTTCCGGGCCGGCCCGCAGCCGCTTCAGCGGTGTGCGGGGAACTCGACGACCTGCTGGTAGGTCGGCCGGTTCTGCCACTGGATCGGCCAGAACTGCAGGCCGCCCAGCGGGCGCTGGATGATCGAGTCGGAGCACCACTGGTCACCGGCGGCGCAGCCGGCGTCGCCGGGGTAGACCTGCGCCGGCGTCCTGGCCGCTGCCTGGCCGAGCGTGGTGAGCAGGACGTCACGGCAGGCGCTCAGGTCGCCGCCTCCGCAGTAAGTCCGGCCCAGCTTGCCCTGCACCGGGCGGCCCAGGACCGTACGGATGTCCTTGTCGACATAGCTCCACCAGCCGTACTGGAAGGCGGATCCGGCGTGCGCACCGGTCGGTCCGTGGCCCGCCGACGGGGACTCGTCGATGGTGAGGTCGGCGGTCAGCGCGGAGTAGAGACCGTCACCCAGGCCCGGTTCGAACTCGGCCTCCACCAGCAGAGGCCACCAGGCGTCCATGATCCGCACCGCGTCCGGATGGCTGTAGACGTGCGAACTCTGGGCGTTCTCCTTGCGCTGGGCGCCGTCGGTGACCCAGGCTTCCAGCTGCTCGACGGCCTTCGCCTGCTCCGGGTCGGTGACCGGCTTACTCCGTACGACGTCGAGCAGTTCGGGCAGCACGTCCTCGCCCCGCAGGTCGGTGACCGCGGCCTCGGCCATGGCGCGGGTGAGCGCGGCGCGGGTGACGCCGCCCTTGGCCACCAGCTTCGCCACCCGGTCACCGAGCAGGTCGACGCGGTGCACCGAGCCGTTGCCGAAGCCGGCCGACGAATAGTCCTTGGCCTGCTTGTTGTTCCAGGAGACGTAGTAGTCCTGGCCGACCGACTGCGGGTGTTCGGCGTCCGGTGTCAGGTCGGTGGTGTGGGTGACGGGGTCGAAGCCCTGCCACTCGTAGGCCCGTTCGGCCTTGACCGGCAGCGAGGCGTCCACTCCGGGGGCGCGCACCGGGTTCATTCCGCTGTTGAAGTACGCGGCCTGCCGGGAGTCGGCGTAGAACCAGTTGAAGGTGTAGCCGATGTGCGAGGCCGCCTGCTGGAAGGTCTTCGCGTCCGTCACGTACGACGGGTCGTTGAGCATCTGGAAGCCGACGATGGAGTCCGCCTCGTGCCCGTAGGTGCTGCGCAGCGAGGTGTACGCGACGGGCTTGCCGTCGACGGTCGCCCGGTGCGTGACGATCCCGTAGTGGGTGCGGTAGACCTGCATCCGGTAGGAGCCGGCCGCCGTGGAGTCGGCGACCGTGGGCTTCCAGGAGTTGGTCCGTTCCATCTTCTCCATCGGGGTGCAGACGCCGCGGTAGAGATAGTGGGTGTCGTCCTGGCAGAGCTGCACGGCGTAGGTGTCGGTGATGTCCTGGCCGGCCGATGTCGCGCTCCAGGCGTAGTCCTGGCCGCGGCCGAGCTGGATGTACATCCCGACGCCGGCGAAGGAGACGCCGCGGGCGCTGATGCCGGGGCCCTGGAGTTCCTGAAGCATCAACAACTGCGGCAGGAAATAGCCGGTCTGCGGCCCGAACACGGCGACCGGATGTCCGCTCGCGGTGTGCTTGCCGGAGACCACCAGGGCGTTGGACATGCCCTTCTTGCTGCTGAAGAGGTTGGCGGGCAGCACGCCGTTGTCGTAGATGCCCTGCAGCGGCTTGAGACTCTTCGGGGCGTCGACGGGGGTCCTGGCGTCGGTCTTGGCGCCGCCGGTCCTGTCGTACACGAGCGGTTCGGCTTTGACCGAGCCGGGATCGGGCAGGGCGGCGCCCTTCGGGTTCGCCGGTTTGCCCGCGTACGGGAAGCTGGTGCCGTCATGGATGGTCAGCGTCGCCTCGGGGTCGTTGCGCTCCCGGAAGGACTCCCAGACCTTGCTGCCCTCGGTGACGCCGTACTTCTGCTGGGCGGACAGCAGCGACAGCGCGGCCTGCACCTCGCCGCCTCCGCCACCGCCGAAGAGCGCGCCGACGACCGAGGCGAGGGCGATCATGTCGGTGATCTTGAACGGTTCTATCTCACCCGCGTTGGTGATCGCGTTGATCTTGCCGGTGAGCACGTACTCGCCGGGGAAGTACCGGCCGTCCTTGGACTTCTGCCGGTAGGCGTTGATGCCGTCGACATAGGCCTGGGCGTCGTCCATGGCCTGCTTGCCGCGGGCGCTGCTTGCGGCGATCTTGTCGGCCTGGTCCTGGAGGTCCTGCTCGGTGTACGGGGCCTGCGGCCAGAATTCCTGCTCCAGGCCCTGGTTGGCGAGAGCTCCGCCGGCGAAGGAGGTGAGCTCGCCGCGGCCGATGTGCCGGAAGAGGTCCATCAGCCAGAGCCGGTCCTGACCGGCCGCGTAGCCGGCGCCGAACTCGGTTCCGTAGCGGGTGGTGCCCTTGATGTGGGGGACGCCGGTCTTCTTGTCGCGGGTGATGCTGACGTCGTCGCGCGGCTTGGTGACCGAGGCCACCTGGTCCGCGGGGACGCCGAACGAGGCGTCGTTGAAGAAGCTGTTGAGCGTGGAGTCGGTGAGGGACGAGGCCCCGGCAGGCAGTGCGTCGTACGGTCCGAGCTGGTCGGCGCTGTGCGCGGGGCGGGTACCCAGCACCCGGTTGGCGAGGATGTCGGCGAGGGTGGCGTTGCCGTTCTCGCCGGGCGGCAGAATGTCGTCGCACTGACTGTGGCAGTAGTCGGTGGGGTCCGGGTCGGCGGCGGTCGCCTGCGGCAGCGGAGCCAGCAGGCCCGTGCCGAGCGCGAACACCGCTACGGCTGTGGCAGTTCTGAGCTTTCCGGTGCGTCGTCGCATGAATGCTCCTGTGGGGAGGCCGATGCCCGGACGTTACTGGCGAGGTGACTCGTCAGTAAGGTGAACATGCGTCACCTTTTCCGAATCGCCACACGGCGACCGGGATGCCGGTCCGGCGCCGCCGGCGAAACCGCAACAGCGCATGAGTGATGGCTCCCATCCGAAATTCGATGGAGCCGAATCGGGTAGCCGTACGTCCATCCCATGACGCCGAAGCACCAGCGACGGAGGTGGCAGTGCGATGGCCGGTTTTCGGAGCCTCGCGAGAGAGGTGCGCGACCCTCATCACGATCTTGCGCTGCGGCGGTATTCGCTGCGCAAGTGTCTGGAGAGGTTTGCGCCTTACGGACACAGGGCGACCTGGGACCATCTGTGTGCCAGGCACCACATCGGGCCCGAGGACCGGGCGCCCGATCCGGCGCGGCTGGTTGCCGCGCTCGACGAACTGGAGGAGGCGCGGACCGTCTGGCTGGCCTACGAGGCCGAGTTCGCGGAGCGCCGCAAGCGCGAGAAGCACGCGGGCCTGCGCCGCCCCGGCCCCTTCGACGACTGGCACCGGCGCACCTGGGGCGGGTGCGGAGTGGTCTGGTGCGCCGACCCCGCCGTACATCCCTCGTGGCCGCTGGCCGAGGTTCTGCGGCGGCTGATTTCCGCCCTTCGGGCGGATCCCGCCGCCTGCTGCCCGGTGTGCGCGGAGCGTTCGATCGGCTGGCGCGCCGAGGCCGCCCACGAGGAGTGGTCGGGTCCGGTGTGCACCCGGTGCGGCATTCTGGTGCCGCAGCCGGTGCTCACCCCGGCCGCACTGACCGGAGCCAGGAAGGAGCGGCACACCGCGCTCGCCTCGGTCGCCTAGCCGTCCCCGGCTCAGATCGGGGACGGCTCAGGCCGGGACGGCTCAGGCCGGGGGTTCGCGGCGCTCGGGGAGCAGCCTGGAGCCGGAGATCCGTTCGCCGAAGACATCGTCCGGGTTGGAGAGCACGCAGGTCTCCAATGACAGGCAGCCGCAGCCGATGCAGTCGGTCAGGTGGTCGCGGAGCCGGCCGAGCTGACTGATGCGCTGGTCGAGCTCCGATCGCCAGGCGGCGGAGAGCCGCGCCCAGTCCTCGCGGGTGGGCGTGCGCTCCTCGGGCAGTTCGGTCAGGGCGGTCCTGATCGTGGCGAGCGGGATACCCACGCGTTGCGCCGCGCGTACGAAAGCGACCCGGCGCAGCGCGTCACGGCTGTAGCGCCGCTGGTTGCCGCTGGTCCGGCGGCTGCTGATCAGGCCTTTCGACTCGTAGAAGTGCAGGGCGGAGACGGCGGCCCCGCTCCGCGCGGACAGCTGGCCGACGGTGAGTTCATGAATCTTTTCCGGAATCTGCGGCACTCCGCGAAGCCTACCGACAACGGTCGTTGACAGCAGAGGCCCTCCCCGATAATGCTGAGCAAGCGCTTGGACACTCCCCTTGGGAAGGCAGGATCACGAACATGGCAGAGCCGAGGATCTTCACATCCGCCGAAGGACTGCGAGCCGGGGTCGGCGAGCAGCTGGGGCACAGCGACTGGCTGGAGATCGACCAGAAGCGGATCGATCTCTTCGCCGAAGCCACCGGCGACCACCAGTGGATCCATGTCGACCCGGAGAAAGCCGCGGCGGGGCCGTTCGGCACGACGATCGCGCACGGCTATCTCACGCTGTCCCTGCTGCCCGTCCTGGTTCCGCAGATCCTGCGGGTCGAGGGCGTCAAGATGGGCATCAACTACGGCACGAACAAGGTGCGTTTCCCCGCCACGGTGCCGGTCGGCTCGCGGCTCCGGGCCACCGGCGTACTCACCGATGTGTCCGAGGCGGGCGGCGGCGTCCAGGTCACCGCCGCCGTCACGATCGAGCGCGACGGCGGCGACAAGCCGGTGTGCGTGGCCGAGTCGGTCTCCCGGTACTACTTCTGATCCGTGGCCCTATCGCTGGGCGGGCCGCGGTGCGCGGGCGGAGACCATGCGCAGGACGAGGTCGGCGTAGAACACGCCGACCTCGTCGGGCGTCCGGCGGCCCTCCACGTTGAACCAGCGGGCCACGTCGATGCAGAGCGACAGCACGGCGAGCGCGGTGCCGGGGACGTACGGGACGTCGAACTCCCCCGCATCGACGCCGTCCTGGAGGATGCCGCGGACGGCCGCGTCGCTCCGCCTGCGCAGTTCGATGATCTCCGCGCGGTGCTCGTCGCCGAGCGCGTCGAGCTCGTACTGGACGACCCGCGCCGTCATGTGGTGCCCGGCGTGCCAGCGGACGAAGGAGCGCACAGCGGCGGCGAGCCGGTCTGCGGCGGCGCCGGGGCCGTCGACCGCCGTTTCCAGGATCTCGAGCGCCTTCTCGTGCCCGATCCGACTGATCCGGTGGAGCAGCTCTTCCTTGGTCTTGTAGTGGATGTAGAGCGCAGCCGGGCTCATCCCCGCGCGGCCCGCGATGTCGCGGGTCGTCGTCGCGTGGTAGCCGCGTTCGGCGAAGGCCTCGACCGCGGCGACGAGCAACCGCCTCGCAGCCTCGGGACTGACCTCGGCCCACGGCATGTCCTCGCCGCCGACCGTCTCCTCCGCCGTGCTCATTGCTCGCCCCTTCCTCCCGTGGTGCAGGACGCACACCATACCCGAAGGTGAGCAAGCGCTTAGATCTTCTGGAAGGGATCGTGGTCGGCGAGCAGCTTCTCCAGCCGGGCCTGGTCGACCCGGTTCACGATCTGCCCGGCCTCCTGGCGGTCCCTGATGACCTTGGCAAGGGTGAAACGCCGAGGTGGTGAGGTAGAGGAGCCCGAGGCCGAGGAACGCCCGCACCCAGACGTCGACGTCCAGGTTGAGGATGCCCAGTGCCATGGCCGCCAGCGCGACGGCGAAGGACGCGACGGCCTGTCCGTGGTACGCGGCGGTGTTCTGCTGCTTGACCTGTGTGTCACTCATGAGGAGAGCATCGGACGGCCGCGGCGGACCCGCATCCGTCCGGATACTCAGCTCCGGTACTCATCGGACGCGTAGACACCAGAACGCGGAGGCATCAGAACGCGGAGACCCCGGTGAGCGCGCGGCCGATGACGAGCTTCTGGATCTGGCTGGTGCCTTCATAGAGCGTCATCACCCGGGCGTCGCGGAGCAGCTTGCCCGCCGGGTACTCGTCGATGTAGCCGTAGCCGCCGAAGACCTGCAGCGCGTTGTTGGCGGCACGCACCGCGGCCTCGGATGCGAAGAGCTTCGCCTTGGACGACTCGGTGACGAAGGGCTCGCCGCGGTCGATCAGATCGGCGACCCGCCAGGTCAGCAGCCTGGCGGCGTCCACATCCACCGAAATATCGGTGATCAGCTCCTGGATCAGCTGATGCTGCGCGATGGACTTTCCGAACTGCTCGCGCTCGCCGGCATACCGGAGCGCGCTGTCGAGCGCCGCCTGGGCGATGCCCACGCAGCCGGCGGCCACCGACATCCGCCCCTTGGCCAGGGCGGACATCGCGACCGAGAAGCCCTTGCCCTCCCGGCCCAGCATCGCGGAGGCCGGGACCCGGACGTCCTCGAAGGTGAGCTCGGCGGTCGCCTGGCCGCGCAGTCCGAGTTTCCCGTGGATCGGCCGGCGGCTCAGACCCGGCGTGTCGGTGGGGACCAGGAAGGCGGACACGCCCTTGTGGCCGGGGGCGTCCGTCGAGCGGGCGAAGACCAGCACCACATCGGCCCACGTGCCGTTCGTGATGAACATCTTGGCGCCGTTGATGACGTAGTCCCCGCCGCCCTCGCGGACGGCCCGGGTGGTGAGGTTGCCCGCGTCGGAGCCGGTGCCCGGCTCGGTGAGGCCGAAGCAGCCGATGAGGTCCCCGGAGGTCAGACCGGGCAGCCAGCGCCGCTTCTGCTCCTCGTCGCCCCAGTGGGCGACGGTCTTGGCGACCAGGCCGAGCGACACCGAGACGATGCCGCGCACCGATGAGTCGCCGCGCCCGAGTTCCTCGGTGACGAGGCAGTACGAGAGGTGGTCACCGCCGGAGCCGCCGTATTCCTCGGGGATCGTCAGTCCGAGGAATCCGACCGCGCCGAGTTTCCTGACGATGCCGCGGTCGACGCTCTCCGCCCGGTCCCACTCGACGACATGCGGCGTCACTTCGCGGCCTACGAAGTCCTTGGCGAGCTGCCGCACCGCCGCCTGTTCCTCACTCAGCTCCAGGTTCATTCGGGCACCTCACGTCACGATTAATTAGCACTGCTAGTTTTTAGTCGGCAGGCCCTACTATGTGCGCCATGGCCCGCCCACGCAAGCCCCTCCTCAGCAGAGAGCGCATCGTCACGACCGCGAGCGCCCTGGTGGACGCGGAAGGGCTCGCCGCGGTGTCCACCCGGCGGCTCGCCGCGGAGCTGGGGGTCAGCGGGCCGTCGCTCTACAACCACTTCCGTAACAAGGACGAGATCCTGGACGCGGTCGCCGACGCGGTGTCCGCCCAGATCGACCTGTCGATGTTCGACGAGGACGACGCCCGCGACTGGCGCACGGCGCTGCACGACTGGGCCGTCTCCTACCGCTCGGCGCTGACCGACCACCCCAATATCGTCCCGGTGCTCGCCCAGGGCCCCGGCCGCCGCCCGGCAGGGCTGCGGGTGGCCGATGCGGTGTTCGGCGGGATGGTGCGGGCGGGCTGGCCGCCCGCGCAGGCGACGTACATCGGAGCACTGATGCGGTACTTCATCACCGGTTCGGCACTCGGTTCCTTCGCCCGCGGCTTCGTCGAGGACGAGACGGCCTACGACCCGGCCGACTATCCGCACCTCGGCCAGGCCCACCTGCTGGCCGAGCGGCAGCAGCAGGTGGACGAGGGCGCCTTCGAGACGGGACTCGGTGCGCTGGTGGACGGGCTGGCCCTGCAGTACGAAGCGGTGCGGCGGCTCAGAAGATGACCAGCGCGCGCCCGCCCTTGCCCGCGATCATGTTGTCGAACGCCGCCGGGATGCCCTCGAGGCCGATCCGCTCGGTCACCAGCGCCCCCAGATCGAGCCGCCCGCTCCGGACGTGCTCCGCCAGCACCGGCAGGTCCTCCGCCGGGTTCGAGTTGCCGTAGACGCACCCGGCCAGCGTGCGCCCGAAGTGAAAGATCTCCAGGGCGTTGAAGGTGACCTGCTGGTCCTTGCCGCCGATACCGACCACCGTGGTACGGCCGCCCCGCCGGGTCGATTCCCACGCGGTGCGGATGGTCACCGCCCGCCCCACGCACTCGACAGCGACGTCGACCCCCTGCTTGCCGGTGAGGGACCGGATCTCACGAGCCGTGTTCTCGGACGCCACCACGAACGCGGTGGCGCCGGCCGCGCGCGCCAGTTCCTCCTTCGCCGGGGAGACGTCCACCGCGATGATCGTCGACGCACCGGCGATACGAGCGGCCTGCACGGTGGCGAGGCCCACCCCGCCGACGCCGAATACCGCGACGGACTCGCCCTCTCGGACCCGTGCGGCGTGGTGCACCGCGCCGTACCCGGTGAGGACCGCGCAGCCGAGCAGGGCCGCGTCGGTGAGCGGGATACCGTCGGGGACGGGCAGCACACAGTTGGCGGCGACGACGGTCTCCTCGGCGAACGCGGCGACGTTCAGGCCCGGATGCAGTTCCGTCCCGTCGGAGACCCGCCGCGCGTAGACGTCCCCGGCGCCGGAGAGCGCGTTGGCGCAGAGCCACACCTCGCCCAGCGTGCAGGCGTGGCACGCTCCGCAGGAGGGCGCCCAGTTGAGGACCACTCCGTCGCCGGGGGCGACGTGGCTGACGCCCTCACCGACGGAGACCACGGTGCCCGCGCCCTCATGTCCGAGGACGGCGGGCACCGGGACACGCATGGTGCCGTTGCTGAGCGAGAGGTCGGAGTGGCAGACTCCGGCGGCGGTGAGGCGGACTCTGACCTGACCGGGACCGGGTGCGGGCAGATCGATGTCGGCGATCTCCAGCGGAGAGCCGACGGCGGGCAGGATTGCGGCGCGGACCATGGTGCGGTGCTCCCGGGCTCAGAACTGGAGGGACTTGGTCTGGAGGTACTCGGCGAGGCCGTGCGAGCCCAGCTCGCGGCCGACGCCGGACTGCTTGTAACCGCCGAAGGGCGCACGCGGGTTGAACCGCCCGCCGTTGATGTCGACCTGACCGGTGTCCATCCGCCGGGCGAAGGCCACCGCTTCCGCCTCGTCACCGGCCCATACGGCGCCCGCGAGCCCGTACACCGTGCCGTTGGCGATGCGCAGCGCGTCGTCCTCGTCCTCGTAGCGGAGGATCGAGAGGACCGGGCCGAAGATCTCCTCCTGGGCGATGGTCATCTCCGGGGTGACGTCGGCGAACACGGTCGGGCTGACGAAATAGCCCCGCGCCAGCGGCGCTTCGGGGCCGCCTGCGACGAGCCTGGCGCCCTCGTCGACGCCCTTCTCGATGTAACCGCGGACGCGCGCCTGCTGCTTGGCGTTGACCAGCGGGCCCACCCGCTCCCCCGGCACATACTTGGCCACTGCGGCCGCCGCCAGCGTCACGGCCTCGTCGTACTGGTCGCGGTGGACCAGCATCCGGGTCCAGGCGCTGCAGGTCTGGCCCGAGTTGCCCATCACGTTGGCGACCCCGACATTGACCGCCTTGGCCAGATCGGCGCTCGGCAGGATCACGTTGGCGGACTTGCCGCCCAGCTCGAGAGCGACGCGCTTGACGGCCGCCCCCGCCACCGCGCCGATCTGCCGGCCGACGGCGGTGGAGCCGGTGAAGGAGACCAGGTCGACCCCGTCATGACCGGCCAGCGCCTGGCCCGCGACCGTACCGATACCGGTGACCAGGTTGAAGACCCCGGCGGGCAGTCCGGCCTCCTGGGTGGCCTCCGCGAAGAGCTGAGCGGTCAGCGGGGTGTCCTCGGCGGGCTTCAGCACCACCGTGCACCCGGCGGCGAGCGCGGGGGCCACCTTGGCGACGATCTGGTGCAGCGGGTAGTTCCACGGCGTGATCGCACCGACGACCCCGACCGGCTCGGAGAAGACGGTCGAGTTGCCGACCTTCTCCTCGAAGGCATAGGTGGCGGCCAGCTCGGCGTAGGAACCCGCGACCAGCGCGGGCACCCCGGCGTGCACCAGCTGGGAGAACTGCGGCGGGGAGCCGAGTTCGGCGGTCACCGTCTCGGCGATCTCGTCCTTGCGGGTCACCAGCACATCGCGCAGCGCCGCGAGCCGGGCCGCGCGCTCGGCGGGTGCGGTGGCGGCCCAGGCCGGGAACGCCGCACGGGCGGCCCGTACCGCCAGGTCCACGTCCTCCGGCGTGCCCGCCGGGACGTGGCCGATGACCTGCTCGTCGGCCGGATTCAGGACCGCGATGGTCTCCTGTCCCGCGGCCGGCCGCCACTCGCCGTCGATGTACATGCCGTCATGGGGCTTCATCGCTCTCCTCCAGAACCTGCGTTGCGCTGCTGTCCGTGCGGTCGTCGTCCGGCTGTCCCGGCTGTTCTGTCCCGGCTGCCCAAACTAGCGCTGTTAGTTTTCCGGCGCCAGGGCCCCGCCGGGTGGCGAGGACGTCGTTCTTCAGGAAAGCAGGCGGCGGGAGTCCGGGCATGCCTGGGGCCCGGCGGGTCCGTCCGCCGGGCCGGCCTGGCCGGAAACCGTCAGAGCGGCCCCTCGTCGAGACCGGGCAGGTCCTGCGGCGCCGGGCAGATCCGGCGGCCGTAGTGGTCGAAGACATAGAGATGCGCGAGGTCGACCAGCAGCGGCACCTGGGCGCCCGTCCGCACCCGCAGATCGGGGCTGGTGCGGACCACCAGATCGCTCGCCCCGATGGAGGGACGGTCCGGGCTGTACGACGGCCGGGGCGGCAGCTCGGTCTCCGGCCCGTCGAGGACCACCACGGGTCCCGAGACGTGCTGGGCGGCCCGCTCCTTCAGCCGGCTCAGCACCCCGGTCGGCGCACCGCCCTTGCGGCGGCGTGCGGCGGTCCCCGGCCGGGGCGACTCCAGTTCGGGCACGACCGCGGGCTGCGAGCCGGTGTTGAGGTGCACCAGCGCCTCGTGCCCCTGGTACTCCATGTGCTCGACGAGGCCACTGATGGGCACCTCACCCGGGCGGGCCTGACTGGGCGGGGCGATCCGCACCGCCTCGGAGCGAAGACCCACGATCAGCTGCCTGCCCTGCTGGATGCGGAGCAGCTGGTGGTCGGTGCTGAGCGGTTCGGGAAGACGCAGCCGCTGCCGGCCCAGATCGATCGACATCGCGCCCTCCAGCGGCGCGTGCACCACGGCCTGGAGCAGGTTGATCCGCGGCGTGCCGATGAAAGCGGCGACGAAGACGTTCTCCGGCAGCCCGTACGCGTCACGGGGCTTGCTGATCTGCTGGAGCACCCCTCCGCGCATCACGGCGACCCGGTCGCCGAGCGACATCGCCTCGGCCTGGTCGTGCGTGACGTAGACGGTGGTCACTCCCAGCTCGCGGGTGAGGTGGGCTATTTCGGCCCGGAGATGACTGCGGAGCTTGGCGTCGAGGTTCGACAGCGGCTCGTCCATCAGGAACACCGAAGGACGCCGCGAGATCGCCCGGCCCATCGCGACGCGCTGCCGCTCCCCGCCGGAGAGCTGGCCGGGGTAACGGTCGAGGACGTCCTCGATGCCGAGCATCCGGGCGGTGGCCTCGACCCGGGCCGACGAATCCTCGCCGGGGGCTTCGAAGCGCAGCGGGAAACCGATGTTGTCGCGGCTGGTCATGCTCGGATAGAGGGCGAAGTTCTGGAAGACCATGGCCATGCCGCGCTGCCCCGGCGGCAGGTGGTTGGCGTACGCCCCGTCGAGGAGCACCTCGCCCTCGGTGACGTCCTCGAGACCGGCGATCATGCGCAGGACGGTTGATTTTCCGCACCCCGACGGGCCGAGCAGCACCAGGAACTCACCCGGCTCGACCTCGATCGACACCCGGTCGACGGCGCGGACGCCGCGATCGTACGTCTTGGAAATGTTGTGCAGGGAGATGGCGCGAGACATGGATTTCCGTCCGGGGCGATGAGCGCGGCGGCTGCGACCAGAAGAGCTGTTGTGACCGGAAGAGACGACTGGGGCGCAAACTAGCCGGTTACGCACCGGTTGGGAATGGCCTGAACCGACCTTTCCTCACGCTCAGCTCATCGTCGTTATACGGACCGCCCGGCGGCTCACACCGGGGAACGCGCGCTGTTTCCTCGCATTGACGTTCAGTAAGCGCAATCCTACTGTGGAACATAGGATTCTTTCGGCATCTGGAGCGAGCGATGACCACCATCGAACAAGCGCGGAAGACGGCGGACGGACTGACCTACTCCTCGGGTTTCGGCAACGAACACTCCTCCGAGGCGGTGGCCGGCGCCCTGCCGCACGGACGCAATTCCCCACAGCGCGCACCTCTGGGGCTGTACGCGGAGCAGCTCAGCGGCGCCGCCTTCACCGAGCCCCGGGCCCACAACCGGCGTTCCTGGCTGTACCGGATCAGGCCATCGGCAGCTCACCCGCCCTTCGTCCGGATCGACAACGGCGCGGTGCGCTGCGCCCCGTTCACCGAGACGGCGCCCGACCCCAACCGTCTGCGCTGGAACCCGCTCCCCGAGCCCCCGCCCGGTACCGATTTCCTGGCCGGGCTGTGGACCCTGGGCGGGAACGGCGACGCGGCCTGCCGCACCGGTATGGCCGTGCACCTCTACCACGCCAACTCGGCGATGACCGACCGGGTGTTCAGCGACTCCGACGGCGAACTGCTGATCGTGCCCGAGCAGGGCGGCCTGCTCATCCGCACCGAATTCGGGCTGCTCCGCGCCGAGCCGGGACACGTCGCGCTGATCCCGCGCGGTGTGCGCTTCCGGGTCGAGCTGCTGGACGACAGCGTCCGGGGCTACGTCTGCGAGAACTACGGCCGTCCCTTCCAGCTTCCCGACCTCGGCCCGATCGGCGCCAACGGCCTGGCGCACGCGCGGGACTTCCTGGCCCCGGTCGCCGCGTACGAGGAAGAGGAGCGTCAGGTCGAGGTGGTCAACAAGTTCTGCGGCAACCTCTGGGCCGCGACGTACGACCACTCGCCGCTGGACGTCGTCGCCTGGCACGGCAACCATGTGCCGTACGTCTACGACCTGCACCGCTTCAATGTGCTCGGGTCGATCAGCTACGACCACCCGGATCCGTCGATCTTCACGGTGCTGACCTCACCGTCCGACACCCCCGGCCTGGCCGGTGTCGACTTCGTGGTCTTCGCGCCGCGCTGGCTGGTGGGCGAGGACACCTTCCGGCCGCCGTACTTCCACCGCAACGTGATGAGCGAGTACATGGGCCTGATCGAGGGCGCGTACGACGCCAAGGCGGAGGGTTTCGTCCCGGGTGGCGGCTCGCTGCACAACATGATGTCCGCGCACGGCCCGGACCAGGAGACCTACGACCGGGCGAGCACCGCGGAGCTGAAGCCACAGAAGATCGACGACGGACTGGCCTTCATGTTCGAGACGCGCTGGCCGGTCACAGCGACCGAGCAGGCGGCGACCGCGGACCACTTGCAGTCCGGGTACGACGACGTATGGCAGGGTCTGCAGCGTCACTGGAGGTCCGGGGGGCACTCCCCCGGGGCCACCGGCAGGTCGTAAGTACGGACGGAGATGCCCCGTGACCGCCTTCGCGCCCGACTCGCTGGTGCTGAACCGCAAGTTGCCGCTGTGGTACCAGGTCTCGCAGTCGCTGCGCGCCTCCATACTGGGCCGCCGGCCGCACGACCCGCTGCGGTTGCCCACCGAGGAGCAGCTCGCCGGGCACTACCGCGTCAGCGTGCTCACCATGCGCCAGGCCCTCAAGGAGCTGGAGACCGAGGGGCTGATCAGCCGGCACCGGCGGCGCGGCACCTTCATCGCGCCGGGAGCCCGCCCGAGCGCGCCGCGCCGGCTGCTGGGATCGATCGACGCGATTGTCGCCCAGCAGTCCGGCGAGCTCACCACCGTGCTCAGCCATGGGCCGATGGCGGTACCGGGCGAGGTCGCCGAGTATTTCCCCGACCTCGACGAGGTCGTCGGCTACACCCGGCTGCGCTGCGACGAGAGCGGGGAGCCCACCAACTGGGCGGAGAACGCGCTCCGTCCGGAGATCGCCGCGGCGGTGAATGCCGCCGACCTGGAGCGCTGGCCCATGACCAAGGTGCTGCGCGACGAGGTGGGGGTGCGGATCAGCCGGATCACCGACACCCTGGAGGCCACTCTGGCCGACCCCAGGACCGCCGAACTGCTCAAAGTGCCGCTGCTCTCGCCCATCCTGCACTACACGGGGGTGACCTACGACGAGGCGGGCAGGCCGGTGGATGTGGCCCGGATCCGCTACCGGGGCGACCGGTTCTCCTTCTCGGTGACGGTGGAAGCTCCCTAGCGGACCGGCCCAAGGGCTGTCCCGTCGGGACGGCCCTTAGCATCGGAACGTGACGGATGACGCGCCCCTGCTCGATGAGCTGATGCCCTGGTCGGTGGCACCCCTGCGGCTGGGACGCGGCTGGGTGATGGCACCGGACCAGGGTTCGCTGAAGCGCCGCTGGGAGCGGCTGGTGCGGGCCGAAGGGACTGACCAGGAGCGGCTGTTCCGCTCCACCCGGATGCGTACACCGAACAGTTCGCTGAGCGCGCTGCCGGGACAGCGGACCGGAACCGGTCGGCTGGCGCGGGAGTCCGGGCCGTGCCCGCCGCCGGTACGGATCACGCACGGCCCCTTCGACGAGCAGTGGCTGATCCCCGATCACCGGCTGCTCGACGCGGCGCGATCGGAACTCTGGCGGGTGGCCGACGACCGGCAGCTCTTCGCCACCGAGCAGGGCCGGGTGCCGGCTGCTGACGGGCCCGCCCTGCTGGTCAGTGCCCTGCTGCCGGACGGGTGTTCCGCCGCGGGGCGGCCGGGCCGGATCCGGCCGCTCTACCGCAGGCCCGGAGGGGTCGAGCCCAATCTCGCACCGGGGCTGTCGGCCCGGCTGACCGCGCAGTACGGCGCGGAGGTCACCGCGGAGCAATTTCTCGCCTGGGCGCTCACCGCTGCCACCACCTCACCGCGGGGCTGTGCCGTACCGCTGACCGCCGACCCGGGCCTCTGGCGGGCCGGGGTCGAGCTGGGGCAGCGGGCGCTGCGGATCCAGTTGCGCGGCTCCCGCGGCACCGAGCGGCCCAGGCTGCCCGGCGGCCGCCGCCCCTATGTGCGGGCCGCCGTCCCGGCCCGGCCGGAGGACATCAGGTACGAGCCGGACGAGGAGGTCCTGCGGCTCGGCTCGGGACGCATCGCACCGGTTCCGGCCGGGGCATGGAACGTCCGGGTCGGCGGGGTCCGGATGCTGAAGCTGTGGTTCGAGCGCCGCAGCGCGCCCGCCGAACCGGGCACGCTGGAGTCGATTCGGCCGTCCGCCTGGCCCCAGGAGTGGACGTCGGAGCTGCTCGAACTGATCACCGTACTGGCACTCCTCAGTGAACTCGACCCGGTTCAGCAGGAGTTGCGTCGGCAGCTGGCCGCGGGCCACGGCATCGACCGGGTCGAACTACGAGAAGCCGGCGTCATCCCGGCGCCCCCGGCCGCCCGTCGCCCCGCATCGGTACTGGACCACCAGGAGGAGGGTCCGGAAGGACAGTTCGCCCTGCTCTGACAGCCCGCTGCTCCGGTCGGCGGACCGGGGAGGATCATGGCAGGGTGACTCCTCACCGCACTCAGCCGCTGCCCCTCGACGGCATCACCGTCGTCGCCGTCGAACAGGCCGTCGCGGCCCCCTTCGCGACCCGTCAGCTCGCCGATCTGGGCGCGCGCGTCATCAAGGTCGAGCGGCCGGACGGCGGCGACTTCGCCCGCGGATACGACACCGCTGCGGCTGGCCTCGCCTCGCATTTCGTCTGGTGCAACCGCGGCAAGGAGTCCATCGCGATCGACCTCAAGGACCCCCGCGGCCTGCACATCGTGCGCCGGCTCATCGCGGACGCCGACGTGTTCGTACAGAACCTCGCCCAGGGCGCGGCCGCCCGGATGGGCCTCGACGCGGCCGCCCTGTGCGCGGCGCATCCGGCGCTGGTCGCCGTGGACATCTCCGGATACGGGGCAGGCGGCCCCTACGCGCACAAACGGGCCTACGACATGCTCGTCCAGTGCGAGGCGGGACTGGTTTCGGTGACCGGCACCCCCGAGCAGCCGGTGAAGGCCGGTATTCCGGCGGCGGACATCGCGGCGGCGATGTACGCGTTCTCCGGAGTGCTCGCCGCACTCCTGCGCCGCGGCACCACCGGGCTCGGCGGGCCGGTGGAGGTCTCGATGCTGGACTCCCTCGCCGAGTGGATGGGCCACCCGCTGCACCACGGAATGCACGGAGGCACCGCACCGGCGCGCACCGGGGTCGCGCATGCCGTCATCGCGCCCTACGACGCCTATCCGACGGCCGACGGCGGGAAGGTGCTGCTCTCCGTGCAGAACGACCGGGAGTGGCGGAGACTCGCCGAACAGGTGCTGAACAGGCCGGAGCTGGCGGTCGATCCGGAGCTGGCCACGAACCGGGCGCGGACGGCCCACCGCGAGCGGACGGACCGGGTGGTCGCGGAAGCACTGGCGACGCTGAGCACCCAGGAAGCGGTGGAGCGGCTCGATGCCGCGGGCATCGCCTGCGCACGGCTCAATACGGTGGCCGAGCTGGCCGCGCATCCGCAGCTCGCAGCACGGGACAGGTGGCGGGACGTGGAAACGGCGGCCGGACCGTTGCGGGCGCTGCTGCCGCCGATCACCATGCCGGGTGGGGAGGACCCCCGGATGGGCGGCGTCCCGGAGCTCGGCCAGCACACCGACGCGCTGCTGCGGGCCCTGGGGATGACGGAGGGGGCGACGGCAGCGCTGCGCCGGGACTGCGTGATCGCCTGAACGGTGTGATCGCCTGATGTGACGTCCGTGTCGTTGCGTTCAGCCGCGGCTGCCGAAGAGTGAGCGGCGCAGTCGCCGCAGCGGCGCGAAGAGCTTGACCCGCGCTCCGCGTCCCGTGCTGGAATGCGCGACGTCGCGTGAGGTCAGCTCACGCATCAGCGAGGTCGCCTCCGCCGACTCGCGCTGCGGGACGACAGGGCCGCCCAGCACCGAGAGATGACGGTCGAGACGCGAGCTGGTCGCACCGCTTCCGCAGGTAATGGCAGGCACTCGTGGCCTGCTGCGCACTGTTATCTGTTCCATGTCACTCCCCACCCGTACGAGGGCACCCGGCCCGGGGCACAGTAACCCTACAGTCCCCCGATGACACGCGTGTATCCCGGCCGCCGGATTCACCTTTCCCGTACGGGTGTTGACGGTAACTCCCCGAATTCATCCGATTCCAGGGCGAGTTGGACGGTAGAGGAGGCCCCGGAGGAAGAGGCCTCCTCTCTGACGACGTGCGGTCCGCGGGATCCCGGTCCTCCGGGGCTCAGTCCTCGGCGTTGAGTACGGGCAGGTAGCCGCCGGACTGGCCGGCCGCCGTGGGGTGGTAGGACTCGGTCAGGTTGAACAGGTTGACGCTGTGCAGCCAGCTGCTGCCGGAGCAGATCTCGTGCCCGGCGAAGGCCGACGTGACGCTGCCGAAGGCGAACCCGTGGTCGAGCGCACGCTTGGCGGTCACCGAGTTGAGGTGGTCGGAAGCGGCGTTGATGGCGCTGCGTTCGGTCTCGCTCAGTCCCGCGATGCAGCTGCCGTTCAGTTCGTAGAAGCGCGGATAGCCGAGCACCACGACATGTGCGGCGGGCGCCCGGGCGGTGATCGCCGAGTACACCTGGTCGAGCAGGCCGGGCAGGGTCGAGTCGATGTAGCTGTTGGCCGTGGCGAGGCGGGAGAGGCAGGAGGACTGGGACTGCAGCACACAGGTCGTCATGGTGTCCGCGAATCCGGCGTCGTTGCCGCCGATGGTGAGGGAGACGAGCCCGGTCGAGGTACCGAGCGAGGAGAGCTGGCCGGACAGAACATCACCCGTACGAGCACCCGAGCAGGCGGCGAAGTGGAACGACGAGGGTGAATGTGCGGCCGCCCAGAGCGCCGGGTAGGCGCGGGTGCTGCGCAGGCAGTTGCCGCTGGCACTGTCGTAGCTGCCGGAACCGACGCCCGAGGAGTACGAGTCGCCGAGGGCCACATAGCCGGTGGGCGTGGCCTGTTGGGCTGCCTGGGCCGCGTTCGCCCCGGTGAGGGCGAGTCCGACGGCGAGCAGGAGCGAGGATGAGAGTGTCGCGATTCGGGACAGTTTCATGGAACCTCCCTTAGCAGGATTTCCGCCTCAACTGTCGTACCAGGGAACAGATGCGACTGGAAGTGTTCATGCCAACTATTCAGTAACTTGACGGACTCACTACCATCCGGGGGGCGCCCGGCAGCTGACTGCGTGTCGCACAAAGCGCGTGCGTCTGCCGCCGCCGTGCCGGATCATGGGCGCCATGTCCGCAAACCCTGAGGCATCCCTGCCGATCCGGCTCAACGTCGACGACAGCGACTCGCCGTCCGATGTCGTCGACGCGCTGTTCCTGGGCCGCTTCGCGACGGGCGAGCAGCCGTATTCGCACAGCTCATCGCTGGACCGGGTGAAGAAGGGGCGCACCCTGCTGCCTTCGGACGCGACCGTGTTGCGCGCCGCCCGGGACGATGACCGCAGCGCGACGCTCGCCGAGGGCGAGGGCTGGACACTGCTCGTCTCCCGCTGGAACCGCGGCGCCGACGTCACGGTCACCGCGGTCAGCGAGGAGTTGGCGGCGCGGGTGCTGAAGCAGGCGACGGACGGTGCCCAGGACGAGCCCGAACCGCAGCCGGAGAACGTCACCATGGGGTTCTGGTACGTCTCACCGCGACGCGGCCCGCACCGCACCACCCGGCAGATCGCGGCCGGTACCTGGGACGAGGTGCGGACCAACTACACCGCGCCGGTGGCCGATGCGCTGGACGGCCTGATGAAGGTCACCCCCGACGACATCTCGGGCCGGCTCCTGCTGCTGCACGGGCCGCCCGGCACCGGGAAGACCTCCGCCCTGCGGACGCTGGCCCGCTCCTGGCGGGACTGGTGCCAGGTCGACTGCGTGCTCGATCCGGAGCGCCTGTTCAACGACGTGGGCTATCTGATGGACATCGCGATCGGCGAGGACGACGGCTCGGCGAAGGGCCGCTGGAGACTGCTGCTGCTCGAGGACTGCGACGAGCTGATCCGCGGCGAGGCCAAGCACACGGCGGGCCAGGCCCTGTCCCGTCTGCTGAACCTCACGGACGGCCTGCTCGGCCAGGGTCGCAACGTCCTGGTCGGCGTCACCACCAACGAGGACCTGGAGCGCCTGCACCCCGCAGTGGTCCGGCCGGGCCGCTGCCTGGCCCGCATCGAGGTCGGCGCGCTGACCCGCAAGGAGTCTGCGGCGTGGCTCGGCACGGACGAGGGCATCGGCCGGGACGGCACCACACTCGCGGAGCTGTACGCCCTGCGCCGGGGTGCGGGGCCGGCTGCGGTGCCGGCTCAGGAGCGGGGGGCGGACGCCGGGCTGTATTTGTGAACGGCCGGGGCGGACACGCGGAAAGGGCGGCGTACTACGCCGGGTAGGCCGCCCGCAGCGCCTCATCCACCGCAGCCCGTGCCACGTCCGCGCTCAACCCCAGCCGCACCGCCCGCTCCGCATAGACACGGGCGGCCTCGGCTGCCTCCCGCTGAGCCGCATCCCCGGCGGCGGCGACATACGTACCGTGGCGCCCCCGCGTCTCGATCACACCGTCCGTCTCCAGCGCCCGGTAGGCCTTGGCGACCGTGTTGGCCGCCAGGCCGAGCTCCTCGGCCAACCCGCGCACCGTGGGGAGCCGGTAGCCCACCGGAAGCCGCCCCGAGCGGGCCTGCTCGGCGATCTGGGTGCGCAACTGCTCGTACGGGGCGGTCCCGGAGGCCGTGTCCATGGCGATGTTCAGAGTCACCGGACGATTCTCCCCCATCACGGGTGCCCGCGGCGGAAAATGAGAGGCGACCACTCTGGCCGGCCCGTACTCTGCGCAGGTCGGCGTTGCCTACGAGACCACCGAGCCGGGACAGGCGTTCTGCAACAGAGCTGCTCGCCGCACGCGGGCAGCTGCCGTCCGCCTGAACAGGCAGGTCTCAGGCCATGGCCACCAGCACATACCGCTCATCGTCGACTTCCCGTCCCCACAGCGCCGGGTCGGCCGAGAGCAAGGTGTGATGGACCGATGAGGTGAGAGGGTCGAGGGCCGCCATCAGCTGGCCGGCGGACAGCCCGACGCCGCCCCAGACGCCTTCGACCAGCACCAGCCTGCCCCCGGGCTTGAGCAGCGAGCACCAGTGCTTGAGCGCCGCCTCGGGATCGGGCAGCAGCCACACCACATGGCGGGCCAGCACCACGTCGAACGTGCGCTCCCCGACCGGCGGCCGGGACGCCTCACCGACCAGCACCTCGGCGTCGACGCCGGCCAGTTTGGCCCGCGCCCGGTCGGCCATGCGCGGCGAGAGGTCCACAGCGGTCACCCGGTGGCCCTGTTCGGCCGCGAGCAGGGCGAGGCTTCCGGTGCCGCAGCCGACGTCGAGCACATCGGCCGGCGCGTCGGGCAGCCAGCTCCTCAGGCGGGCCTCCCAGGCTTTCCGCACCCCGGCGTCCCGCAGTCCGTGGTCGGCCTCTTCGTCGAAAGTGCCGGCAGCGGCATCCCAGTCGATCGTCATGCTCCGATGATCTCAGTCACCACTGACAATCGAGTTGATTGGCCCGTCGGCGGAGGGCGGCGCGTCAGCCCGTGAGCCGCTTCCGGTAGTGCAGCCGGTCGTAGGGCCCGTCCGCTCGCCGCTCCATCAGCTCGTAGCCGTACCGCGTGTAGAGCTTCTGGTTCTCCCACATCAGCGCGTTGGTGTAGAGGCGGATCTCGCCGAGTCCGCGTTCCGCCGCGTACGTCTCGACGAAGCGGAGCAGCCGGCGGCCGATGCCCGTGCCGTGCGCGTCCGGGTGGACCGCGATCGATTCCAGGAAGAGATGGTCGGCCTCGGGGACGAGGACCAGGACTCCCACCACCGGCGTCCCGGTGACGAACACCCGTCCTGCGGCCACATTCGCGGCGTGGTCCGCCTCCACCGGCACCGGGACGACGCCGATCCGCTCGATGTACCGGTGGTACGCGGCCTCGGTCACGGCCCGCACCGCCGGGGTGTCATCGGCCACGGCGGGCCGGATCTCATCACTCATGCGGACACGCTACGACCGGTCCGGCCGGCTCGGTGCGCGGCGGCCCTCCCGAGGGGGCCGGCCGCGCTGCCGGCCGGTCTCGCCGGCGTCCCCGCTCAGCCGACGGCCGAGGCGCACGTCGTGCGGGTCGAGTGGGCCGGGTCGAGGGAGTTGGCGACCTCGTGGTAGGCGATCCGGTCGGTGAGGCCGATGGCGCCGTGCTCGGACAGGTCGAGCGCGCACTTGTCCTGGACCAGCACGTTGGTGACGTCGGGGCCCTTCAGGAACTGCGACTTGTAGGGGGTCACCACCTCGTCGTACTTGGTGGCGATGACCGTGTACCGCACTCCGGGGACGGTGTCGCCGCCCGCGTTCAGCTTGGTGAGGAAGGGTGAGCCCACGATCTGGTCGCTGAGTCCCGGTGCGCCCTTCCGGAGGATGTCCGTCGCGGCGGGGAAGTACTTCAGCAGTTTGGTGAGACCCGACAGGTCGGTGCCGTGGTTGTCGGGTGCGAGGCCGGTCAGGGAGTTCACCTTGGCGGCCCCGCCGAGGAACTTGAGGTAGTAGTTCGGCATCATGCCGCCCTGCGAGTGGCCGACGATGTCCGTCTTCGAGGTGCCGGTCGCCCGGAGCACCTTGTCGACGAAGACGGAGAGCTGCCCGGCCGACGCGTCGATCGGGCCGAGCCCGTCGAAGAGTGTCTCGCCCGGGAGCTGACCGTAGTCGAGGGAGTAGACGCAGTACCCGCGGTTGACCAGGTACGGGGCGAGGGCGAGGAAGTTGTCGATCGCGTTGCCGAAGGTTCCGGGGACGAGGACCACGGGTCGCGGGTGGGCCGCGGACGGCTTGCAGGAGTAGTTGTTCCATCCGCGGCTGGGAGCGGACGACGCGTGGGCCGTGGTGGCGGCCGGGATCAGGGTGGCCGCTGCGGTCAGCAGCAGGGCGGGGAGCGTCCTGAGAGTACGTTTCCAGGGCAGCATCGAGTGTTCTCCTTGCGGCTCAAGGGAGTTGCGATGACTGTTCGCCCTGTGGTCCGGACCACAAGAAGGTTCTTCATCGCTCAAATTACGCGCCAGTAAGGTAGCGGGGGAAGTTACGCGTCGGTAAAGATCTGATGGGGGATCAGGAGTCGATCTTCGCCGGTCACCGGGGTTCTACGCGGCAAGCGCGCCGGGCAGGATCGCCCGGGGGCCGAATTTGGCCCGCGCCCGGTCCGCCACCGCCTCGATCCTGCGCGCCTTCTCGTCCGCCGGGTCGAACGTCAGCTGGTGCGCGGAGTGCTCCACCGGGGTCAGCCCTTCGGCGCGCAGCCCGAGCCCCCGGACCCTGGCCCGCTGCAGCCCGAGGGATTCGTGGATCGCGTACGCCGTCGCGGTGAGCGCCGCCGAGTGCGCGGTCGGCTCGCGCAGGGTACGGGTCCGGGTGGTGGTGGACCGGTCGGCGTACCGCACGGTGAGCGTCAGCGAGCGGCACACCTGGCCGTCGTCACGCATCCGGGCCCCCAGTTCACCGGCGAGCGAGAGCAGGGCTCGGCGGTGCCTTTCGCGGTCCAGTTCGTCCCGGGGGAAGGCGCGTTCGGCCGCGACCGAGCGGGCCGCCGCGTTCGGTACGACCTGGGTACGGTCGATGCCGCGGGCCCGTTCCTGGAGCTCACGTCCGGCGCGCGCGCCGAGGATCCGCTGGAGCGTGGCCGGCGGCGCTTCGGCGATCCTGCCGATGGAGTCGAGCCCGTACGAGCAGAGGGTGCCGGCCAGCTTCGGCCCGACCCCGTACAGCGCGCCGGCCGGCCGGTCCGCGAGGAAGGCCACCGCGTCAGCCGCCACCAGGGTCGTCCCCGGCCGGGCCTCCCGGGCGGCCATCCGGGCCAGCAGCGGGTTGGGGCCCACCCCGATCGTGCAGTCGAGGCCGTGGTGGGCGAGCGCCCGCACCCGCAGCAGGGCGGCGATCTCGGGGGCGCTCCGCCCGAAATACCGCTGGGCGCCGCGCACGTCGATGAGCGCGGCGTCGGGCGGGAACGCCTGGACGACCGGGGTGAGGTCCTCGATCAGGCCGAGCGGCAGGGCTTCGGGCGTGAACCGTACGTAGAGGATCATCCCGCGCTCCCCGGGCTGGAGTGCCAGAGCTTGCGCCCGGTGGCGACCTGGTCGCCGGCGGGTTTGAGATCCGCCCAGGGGTGCATCTCATAGCCGGTGGGCAGCTGGATACGGCGGTCGGCGCCGGACCCCGCTTCTTCCCCGGCCCCGGGCTCGCGCTCGGACCCGGGCTCGGCCCCCGGCCCGGGCTCCGCCTCGGGCACCGCAGGCGCGGCCAGCGCGGCGGCGACCGCCTCGAGCCCGCCGGTACGCCGCAGTTCCACCAGATCGGCCAGATTCCAGGCCGCTGAACCGACCACACTGAGGCTGCGCGGCCCGCGCCGTTGCACCACCCCGCGCACCAGCAGCAGCCAGGAGTGGAAGACGGTGTGCGCGCAGGCGGCGTGACTGTCGTCGAAGAACGCCAGGTCGACCAGGCCCGTACCGTCGTCCAGGGTGGTGAAGATGACCCGGCGCCCCGACCGTACGGGCGGCGTCTGGGTGGCGGCCTTGGCGCCCGCGACCAGGACGCTCTGTCCGTGCTCGGCGGACCGCAACCGCTGGGCGGAGAGCGCGCCCAGCTCCTTCAGGAAGGCGTAGTGGTCCTCCATCAGATGACGCGAGGAGTCCATGCCGAGGACACCCAGCTCGGCGCTGAGGCGTTCCTCGTCGTTGAGATCGGGCAGGCCGGCCGATGCCACCTGCTGCCCCGGATCCTGCTGCGCCTCGCCGATGTCGAGCTGACCACTGTGCGCGGAGCCCCGCCGCCCCGCGTGCAGTTCGGAGAGATGCAGCAGCAGATCACGGCGGTTCGCGCCGAACGCGTCCAGCGCGCCGACCTGAGCGAGCCGTTGGGCGACCGGCTTCCCCGGCCGGGCGCGCTGCCAGAAGTCCAGCAGCGAGGAGTAGGGCTGCCCGGCCACGATCCGGGCGGACTCGGCCTCGCTGATGCCATGGACGTCGGACAGCGCAAGCCGGATACCGAAGGTACTGGATGTGCTGGATGTGCTGGATACGCCGGAAGCACTGGATGCACTGGATGTGCCAGACACCAGTTCGATATGGTGAGCGACCGCAGACCGGTTCACATCCAGTGGCAGCACCGGCACCCCGCGCCGTCGCGCGTCCGCCAGCAGCAGCCGCTTCGGATACATCCCGGGGTCATGGGTGAGCAATCCGGCATAGAAAGCCGCGGGGTGATGCGCCTTCAGCCAGGCGGACTGGTACGTCGGCACGGCGAAGGCCACCGCGTGCGCCTTGCAGAAGCCGTACGCACCGAAGGCCTCGACGATCTCCCAGGTGCGGGCGATCACCTCGGCCCGGTAACCCCGCTGTTCGGCCAGCTCCGCGAACCAGGCACGGATCTGTCCCTGCAACTCGGGTTCCGACAGCAGCCGGCGCACCCGGTCCGCCTCGTCCCGGCCGCAGCCCGTCATGATCCGCAGGATCTCGATGATCTGCTCATGGAAGACGACCACCCCGTAGGTCTCGCTCAGCGCCCCGGCCAGATCGGGATGCGGATAGCGCACGGGCGCGCGACCGTGCCTGGCCTCGATGAAGGGGCGGACCATGTCGGCGGCGACCGGCCCCGGCCGGAAGAGCGAGATGTCGACGACCAGATCGTGGAAGCCGGCGGGCTGCAACCGCCCCACCAGATCGCGCTGACCCGGCGATTCGATCTGGAAGCAGCCCAGCGTCTCGGCCGAACGGATGAGCCGGTACGTCGCCGGATCGCCGGCCGGCACCTGCTTCGGGTCGTCCAGGTCGAGGCGCTCCCCCGTCGCCCGGCCGATCTCGGCGACCGCGTGCGCCATCGCGGACTGCATCCGCACCCCCAGCACGTCGAGCTTGAGCAGCCCGAGGTCCTCCACGTCGTCCTTGTCGAACTGGGACATCGGAAAGCCCTCGCCGCTGGTCGGCATCACCGGCGTGCGGCGCAGCAGGGAGGCATCGGAGAGCAGCACCCCGCACGGGTGCATGGCGATCCCCCGCGGCAGTGCGTCCAGCGCCTCGACCAGCTCCCACAGCCGCCCGTACTTCTCCTTGTCGGCCGCCACGGCGCGCAGTTCGGGCAGTTCGTCCATGGCGGCGCGGGCGTCGCGAGCCCGGATGTGCGGGAAGGCCTTGGCCAGCCGGTCGGTCTCGGCCGGGTCCAGGGACAGGGCCGCGCCCACGTCCCGGATCGCATGACGCACCCGGTAGGTCTCGGGCATGGCGACGGTGGCGACCCGTTCGGTGCCGAAGCGGCCGATGATCGCGCGGTAGACCTCCAGCCGGCGGGCCGACTCGACGTCGATGTCGATGTCGGGCAGCGCGGTCCGGCGCTTGGACAGAAAGCGTTCCATCAGCAGCCCGTGCTCGACCGGGTCGGCGTTGCTGATGCCCAGCAGATGGTTGACGAGGGAACCGGCCCCGGAGCCGCGGGCCGCGACCCGGATGCCCATCTCCTTCACGTCGCGCACCACTTGGGCGACGGTCAGGAAGTACGAGGCGTGCCCGTGGAAGGCGATGATGTCCAGCTCGTGATGCATCCGCTCCCAGTAGTCGCGGCGCCCGTCATAGCCGCGCAGCACCATACCGGCGGCGCTGCGGGAGGCGAGGACGCGCTGCGCGGTGCGGCGCGCGGCGCCGACCAGGTGCGGCTCGGGGAAGTGGACGGTGCCCATGCCGAGGTCGTCCTCGGGATCGACGACGCAGGAGGCGGCCAGCGCCTGGGTCTCGTCCAGCAGTCGGTAGGCGGTGTCCCGGCGGAAGCCTGCCGCTTCGACGATCCGCTCGGCGCCGCGAAGCATCTCGCCGGCCCCCTTGAGCCAGCGCTCGCCGCTGTCGAGCCCCTTGCGCGGATCGACCGGCACCAGCCTGCGCGCGGCATCGAGGACGTCGGCGACGGGGCCCTGGCCGGGGTCGGCGTAACGGACGGCATTGCTCAGCACGGGGCGCACGCCCTGCTCCGCGGCGAAGCCGACCGTGCGAGCGGCGAGCCTGAGCGATCCCGCGCCGGTGCCCTTCAGACCATGGTGGACGGCTTCGAGGCGCAGGGCGTCGCCGTAGATCTCCCGCCAGGGGGCGAGCAGGCCGGCGGCCCGGTCGGGGCGGCCCGCGGCGAGCGCCCTGCCGACCTCGGAGTCCGGGCCGAGCAGCACGGCAAGACCTTCGCCGTGGTTTCCCGCCCAGGGCAGCAGGGGCCGGCCCGTACCGGCGTGCGAGGCGGTGACCAGTCGGCACAGGCCGGCCCAGCCCGCCGCCCCGTCACGGGCGAGGAAGGTCGCACGGGGCGCCGACTCGTCGACGAACATCCCCCCGCGCACCGGGGCGCGCGTCCGGTGGGTGGGCCCCTCCTCGCGGACCCGACCGCCGATCGCGAGCTCTGCCCCGAACAACGGCCGCACCCCCGCCCGGGCGCACGCCTTGGCGAAACGGACGGTGCCCGCGAGGGTGTCCCGGTCGGTCAGGGCGATGGCGTCCATGCCCCGCTCGGCGGCACGCTCGGCGAGCCGTTCCGGGTGCGAGGCCCCGTACCGCAGGGAGAAGCCGGAAACGGTGTGCAGATGCGTGAAACCGGACATCCGCCACACCTCCTGATCCAGTGATTCGAGCCTCCCCGGCCACCGGCCGGAGGGACCCCCAGCCTCCTTCTTCTCCACCATAGACCAAGTTTCGAACGTGCGTACGATTCACTGGGCGCGCCTCGGCCCTTCAGCCATTCGGGCGCTCCCCACCTGCGGAAATACCCGTTCCCCCGGACCCTGGGCCCATGACTTTTCTCGACGAGATGAAGACCGCTGTCACCCCGCGGGCCGCACTGCTCGTCGTCGGCGTGCTGGTGCTGCAGTGGTTGTTCATCGCGTCCTATGTGGGGGCGCTGCACAGCCCCGCACCGAAGGACGTCCCCTTCGGTGTCGTCGCGCCCGCGCAGGCCGCGCCGCGGCTCGTCGGCAGACTCGACGCGCTCCCCGGCGGGCCGCTGGACCCGCGTACGGTCGCCGGCGCGGCCGAGGCCCGCCGACAGGTCATGAACCGCGATCTCGGCGGCGCCCTGATCGTCGACGCCCGCGGCCGCAAGGACACCCTGCTGGTCGCGTCGGGCGGGGGGACCGTACTGTCGTCGGCGCTCACCACACTCATCGACCGGGCGGAGAAGGGGCAGCAGCGCACCGTACGCGTGGTGGATGTGGCGCCGGCGTCCGCGCAGGACTTCGACGGGCTCTCCGCGTTCTACCTGGTCGTCGGCTGGTGCGTCGGCGGTTACCTCTGCGCCTCGATCCTGGCGATCAGCGCGGGTTCCCGCGCCGCCAACGGCCCCCGCGCGGTGATCAGGCTCGCCAGTATGGCGCTCTACTCGATCGCGGGCGGGCTCGGTGGCGCGGTCATCGTCGGACCACTGCTCGGCGCCCTGCCCGGCAGTGTCCTGGGGCTGTGGGGGCTCGGCGCCCTGGTCGTCTTCTCGGTGGGAGCGATCACGCTCGCCCTGCAGGCGCTCACCGGCATCGTGGGGATCGGCCTGGCCGTCCTGCTGGTGGTGATCGGGGGCAATCCGAGTGCCGGCGGCGCCTTCCCGCTGCAGATGCTGCCACCGTTCTGGCGGGCCATCGGCCCCTGGCTGCCGCCGGGCGCGGGCACCTGGGTGGCACGCTCCATCGCGTACTTCGACGGCAACGCCGTCATCGGGCCGCTGCTGGTGCTCTCCGGATGGGCCGTGGTGGGCACGGTGATCACCCTCGCGATGTCCACCGTCCGCAGACGTCCGGCGCCGGCTGTCTGAGGCACGCCGAGCATGGGCCCGGCCCGCCGCAAGGACGGGCCGGGCCGGGATCGCGCGGGAATAATCAGCCGATCGACGCGCCGAAGGCGGCCAGCGCGGCGGGCACCGGCTGGAAGAACGTCTCACCGCCGGCCGAGCAGTCGCCGCTGCCCCCCGAGGTCAGACCGATCGCGGTGTCGCCCGCGAAGAGCGCACCGCCGCTGTCGCCGGGCTCGGCGCAGACGTCGGTCTGGATGAGCCCGTTGACGACATCGCCGTTGCCGTAGTTGACGGTGGCGTCGAGCCCGGTGACCTTACCGCCGTGCACGTGGGTGGTGGAACCGCTGCGCTGCACGGCCATCCCGACGGTCGCGTCGCCGGCCTTGGTGATCGGCTGGGTGCTGCCGTTGTAGAGGTCGACCTCACTCGGGTGCGGGGTGTCCGAGGTGTACTTCACCAGGCCGTAGTCGTGGCCGGGGAAGTCGGAGGCCGCGTTGGTGCCGATCTGGGAGCCGCCCTGCGTGTCGGACCAACTGGTGACGGCTTCGGTGCAGTGCCCGGCGGTGATGAAGTACGGCTGGCCGTCCTTGACCACATTGAAGCCGAGCGAACAGCGCGCGTTCGAACCCCAGATGGCGTCGCCGCCCGCGATGAGGGGCTTGAACTCTCCGGAGCTCTTCTTGAGTTCGGCCGTGGAGCCGAGTCCCTTGACGATTCCGTCCAGCTTGCCGAGTTCCGCGCCGGAGACGGTGCGGTCCGCGGTGACGACCATCTTGTTGCTCACCGGGTCCACCGCCCATGAGGTGCCGGGCAACGATGCCTTGGCGACCAGGGTCCTACGGGCGCTCTTCAGCTCGGCGAGGGTGTTGTCGACGATTCTCGCCCTGCCCCCCGCCTTGCGTACGTCCTGGGCTGCCGCCTCGTCGACGACGTTCATCACCAGGTGCTTGCTCTTGGCGTCGTAGTACGAACCGGCCGTGTCGGCGCCCAGTCGGTGGGTCAGCGTCGCTGCCAGGTTCCCGGCCGCGGTCACGGACAGCGTCCTGGCGAGAGGCGTGGGGGTCCCCTCGCTGGCGCTGGCCGTCTGGAAGGTGACACCCGCGGCGATCAGCGCCGCAGCGCCGCCCGTCGCGATGGCCACCCGGCGCTTGGGTATGCGTCGGTGCTTCAACTGTCGACCTCCTGTGGGGGCCGCATCCGGTCAGTGGGGTGTCCGGACACGGAGGATGGTTGAGCCGCCCACTATCCCGACAGGCACAGCTCGCACACAAGGTCGACTTCAGGACGCGCACATGACAGCAACAAACCGACCGCATGGCGTTCACGAATGGGCAGGCGCCACCGGCTCCGCCACGGAAGCCGCAGGATCCGGCCCCGCCACCGGTTCGACTGCCGGCTCCGCCGGCCGGGGCGCCGGCTCGGTAGCCGTCCCCGCTTGCTGAGGTGGCGTCGCCCGCTCCAGGAAGCGCAGCAGTTCGACCGGGAAGGGCAGCACCAGCGTGGAGTTCTTCTCGGCTGCCACCGCGACGACGGTCTGCAGCAGCCGCAGTTGCAGAGCGGCCGGCTGGTCCGACATGACGCCGGCCGCCTCGGCCAGCTTCTTCGACGCCTGCAGTTCGGCGTCCGCGTTGATCACCCGGGCCCGCCGCTCCCGGTCCGCCTCGGCCTGCCGGGCCATCGACCGCTTCATCGTCTCCGGCAGCGACACGTCCTTGATCTCCACCCGGTCGATCTGCACGCCCCATCCCACGGCCGGGCTGTCGATCATCAATTCCAGGCCCTGATTGAGCTTTTCCCGGTTGGAGAGAAGATCATCGAGATCGCTCTTACCGATGATCGAACGCAGCGAGGTCTGCGCCATCTGGGACACCGCGAAACGGTAGTCCTCGACCTCCACGAGAGCATGGGCCGCGTCGATCACCTTGAAATAGATCACCGCGTCCACCCGGACAGTGACATTGTCCCGGGTGATACCGTCCTGCGCGGGCACCGGCATCGTGACGATCTGCAAGTTCACCTTGTGCAGCCGGTCGACGAAGGGCACCACCATGGTGAAACCCGGACCACGCACCGCATCCGTCAGCCGTCCCAGCCGGAAGACCACACCGCGCTCGTACTGTTTGACGACCCGGGCCCCCGCCATCAGATAGACGGCGCCGACAGCCACCACCGCAGCACCGGCCGACATCAGTTCCTCGACCATCACGGCCCCCAGGGTCCGAATTGGACGTGCCTTTCGACGGTAACCCCGCTTTCCCGCCAAAGGGAGTCCCGGACATGACCCTCCATGGGTAATCATCGATGCGAAGGGGGATGCCAGTGCACACGACGCATGCATACAGCGCGGGGGGGCCGGGGTTGCGTGGACGGGTGCGCGCGACGGACGGCCGGCACCTGACCGTGGAGCGTCTCGGCGATCCGCACGGCAGGCCGGTGTTTCTGCTGCACGGCACACCGGGCAGCAGACTCGGGCCCGCACCACGCGGCATGGTCCTCTATCAGCGCAGAATGCAGCTCATCGCCTTCGACCGGCCCGGCTACGGGGGCAGCGACCGGCTGCCCGGGCGCAACGTCGCCGCCGTCGCCCAGGACGTCAGGGACATCGCCGACGCGCTCGGCCTCGAGAAGTTCGCGGTGGCCGGCCGCTCCGGCGGCGCCCCGCACGCGCTCGCCTGCGCGGCGTTGCTGCCCGAGCGGGTGACCAGAGCCGCGGCCCTGGTGACGCTGGCCCCCCGGGACGCGGACGGGCTGGACTGGTTCGAGGGCATGGCCGCGTCCAACGTCAGGGAGTACACCAGCGCGTCCGAGGATCCCGCCGGCCTCGCGGCCCGGCTCATCCCGCGCTCGGCGGAGATCAGGAAGAACCCGGTCCGGCTGCTCGACCAGTTGTTCAGCGATCTCACCGACTCCGACCGCAGGGTCGTCAACGACGCCGGCGTACGGGCCATGCTGCTGCGCAACTACCAGGAGGCGCTGCGCACTTCACCGTACGGCTGGATCGACGACGCGCTGGCCTTCAGCCGCCCCTGGGGCTTCGACCCCGCCGACATCCGGGGTCCGATCCTGCTGTGGCACGGGGTGCAGGACGTCTTCTCGCCGGTCGGCCACTCGCGCTGGCTGGCCGGGCGCATCCCGGGCGCGACGGCCGTACTCGAACCGGCCGCCGCGCACTTCGACGCGCTGCACGCTCTCCCCCGCATCCTGAACTGGCTGCTGGACGACTGAGCGCCGCCCCCGCAGCCACTACACGACAAGCGGCTCCAGATCGCGGTTGAACCGCCGCGCATCGCTCGCGATGGCCACATAGGAATGGTCGTCCCCCAGCTGCCGCTGCAGTTCCGGCACGACCTCCGCCCGCAGCAGCTGTGCCTCCTCCTTGCGGCCCAGTGCGTCCAGCGAGACCGCCATGTTGGAGGCACTGGCCAGCGTCTCCGGGTGGTGCGCGCCGATGACCTCGCGGAGCGCGCCGACGGCGGCCCGTTCGATCCGCAGCGCCTGCTCCGGATCACCGAGGTCGGCGACGACGTTGGCGAGGTTGACCGTCGCGAAGAGCACCTGCGGGTGACGCTCGTTCAGCACCTCGCTCATCGCCCTGATCGCCCCCGAGAGCAGCGACTCCGCGCTGTCGAGCGAGCCGCAGGCCCACTGGTATATGCCCAGGTTGTTGATGGCGGTGAGGGTGTACGGATGCCGCTCGCCCGGCACCTTCAGATACTCGTCCACCACACCCTGGGCGGCGTCCCGGGCCGCCACCGCGTCGCCGGCGGCGAACAGGTCGGCCGCGAAGTTCAGCTCGCAGGCCAGCGTGTCCGGGTTGGCCGCGGCGTACTTGATGCGGTACCGGTCGCGGGTGGCCGCGGTCAGCCGCCGCGCGTCCTCCGTCCGGCCGGCCCTGCGCAGCGAAACGGCCAGGCTCTTGGCGGCGGCGAGGGTGCCGGGGAAGGTCCTGCCCAGTTGCTGCTTGAAGATGTCGTACGTACGGGCGAGCAGGGCGGCCGAGTCGTCGTACCGGCCGACCTCTCGCAGGTCGCGTGCCAGGTTCTGGGCGGAGGAGAGGGTGTACGGGTGTTCCGGGCCGAGCACCTCGGTGCGCCGGTCGTAGACGTCCTGGTCCATCTCCCGGGCGCGGGCGTACTCCCCGGCGATCCGCAGGTTCAGTGCCAGGTTGTTGGCGGCCGCGAGGGTCCTCGGATGGGACTCGTCGAAGATCTCCTTGAACCCCTCGTACGCCTCGGTCGCCAGCGTCATGGCCCTGCTGTACTCGCCGAGCGCGCCGAGGTCCATGGCCAGGGCGCTGGTGGTCATGTAGGTGTGCGGATGCGAGGGGCCGAGCTCGGGCAGCTGGGCCCGCTGGCGCTCCAGCGTCTCCTCGTCGAGCTCCATCGCCTCCACATAACGGCCGCGTGAGCGGAGGATGTTGGAGAGGTGGAAGCGCAGGTAGAGATACTGCAGATCATTGCTGCCGAGTTGCTCGCGCCAGACCTCACGCAGTTCCCCGGCGAGCGCGGCTGCCGTGACGAAATCGCCCCGCTTCCACAGGTAACGCACCCGGTCGATCATCAGCCGGCGGGTTTCGGGTTCCTTGCAGAGCCTCGCCTCGGACGGGCCCAGGTGCGGCCAGATGGGAGCGAAATCCGGCCAGGTGTCGGGGTTGTCTATCGGTTCGTCGCCATCAGGTCTGGCGCCCGCGAGGATCCGGTGCACGGCGTGCCGTGCCTCGTTGCGCTCCTCCTGGCTGAGCTGAGCCTTGATGACGGCCTGCACCAGCCGGTGCACCTGGATGGAACCGCCCACCTGGTCCACCTTGGCCAGCGCGAAGCGGCCGATCTCCCGGATGACCCGGCCCAGTACCAGCTTCTCCTGGAGGGTGGCGTCGTACGGCTTGAGCGCGTCGATCATCTCCCTGCTGTAGAGCAGCTTGGCGGAGATCGGCTCGGGGGCGAAGAAGGCACAGAGCTGGAGCAGTCGCACCGCGGCGGGCGAGCGCTCCTTGAGACGGGCGATGGACACGTTCCAGGTGGCGGCCACCGGTTCCGGGTAGCCGGCCGGCTGGTTGAGCCCGAGGACGCTCTCGGCCTCCTGGGCGAGCTGCTCCAGATAGGTGTTGACGGGGGTGGCGGTCTCCGCGATCCAGGCGGCCGCCTGCTCGACGGCCAGCGGCAGGTCGCCGACCGCTTCCGCCACCCGCGCGGCGTCCTCGGCGGACAGGCCGGGGGCCCGGCGCTGGAGGTGTTCGACGGACTCCTCGCGGAGGAAGACGTCCACCGGCAGCGCGTCCCCGTACTGCGACCAGGTCTGGTTCCGTGAGGTCACCAGCACATGGCCCGGGCCGCCCGGCGGGAAGAACCGCTTGAGCTGCTCCGGGTCGTCGGCGTTGTCGAAGACCAGCAGCCAGCGCGGGGTGGGCACTCCGCGCCGCAGCAGATCGATGGCCTCCTGGGAGGCCGCGGCCATGTCGTCGGCGCCCTGCGTCCCCAGCCGGACTGCCAGCTCGGCGAGGCCGGCCACCACATCGTCGGTCTGCTCGGCGGAGATCCACCACACCAGGTCGTAGTCGGCCATGAAGCGGTGCACGTATTCGAGAGCCACCTGGGTCTTGCCGACCCCACCGAGTCCGTACAGCGTCTGCGGCTGCGGCAGTACCACAGCCACGCCGCCGCCGAGCTGGTCGCGCATCCGCTCCAGGACCATGGAACGCCCGGTGAAGCCGGAGTTGCGGGGTGGTGCGTTCCAGATCTTCGGTACGGTCCCCGGGAAACGCGGCCCGGGGGACATCGCACCGTCGGCGAGCTGCACCGGCCGGTCCACCGCCCGCAACAGGGCCGCGGTGGCGTGCACTTCGTCCAGCCGGAAGAGGTCCACCGGGTTGCGGTCGATGTAGGGCGTGGTCAGCCGTACGTCGCCGACGCGCAGCGGCAGCAGATGCCGGCGGGTCCCGGACGGGTCCTCGGCCGCAGAGCGCTGCCAGACCTCCACGGCGCGGGCCGACTTGAGGTAGGCGGTGGACAGGACGACGACCGTACGGGCGGCGCCCTCGGCGGCCGCGGTCTCCGCGTCGGACGGCCCCGCCTCCGCGGACACGTCGCGCGGTACCACCCGGAAGCCGGCCCGGGTGAGCACCGACTCGATCCAGTCGGCCCACATCCGGTTCTCGGCCACATAGCTGAGCAGCAGATCGGCGGGGAGCGCGGGGCGGCGGCGGGTGAAAGCGTCCCTGATACGGAGCCTGGTCTCCTCGGGGATCGATGGCATCGCGGTGACCTGCTGGTCGGTGACGACGGCGACCAGCCGTTCGAAGGCGGAGAGCAGCGAGTTGGTGAGCCCGGCCTCGTCGCCGAAGGTCGCCAGCGTCTCCTCGTAGGCGTAGTAGGGGCGGTACGGGATCTCCACCGCGCCCCAGTAGGCGGTGAGTTCCTCGCCGGACAGTCCGCGCGGCAGTCCGTCGAACCGGAGCCTGGCCAGCGCCCGCCCGGCGTCGGCCTTCTCCTTCTCGCCCTCGTCGATGCGCATGGGCACCGGCAGGATCTGGATGCCGCGGCCGCCGTCGTGCTTGTCGATCTGCCGGGCGACCGCGGCGGCGCCGTCGATGGACTGGTCGCTGAGGGTGAAGCAGTCCACCAGGGCGTCCGGCAGATGGACCGTGCAGATGTCGGCGATGTCGCTCAGACCGGTCCGGCTGTCGATGAGGACGTAGTCGTAGTTGGCCTTCATGTCGTCGCGCAGAGCGTCGAAGAAGTGGCCGCCGCCGAGCCGGTCGTAGAAGTTGTCCCAGTCGAACGTGGAGACGGTGGCGGAGTATTCGCGGTTCTGCCGGCCCGCCGACACGAAGTCGAGAGTGCCTCCGTCGGGGAACTCCCAGCCGAGCGTTTCCGGGGTCAGCGAGACCGCGTGCTGCTGGATCCGGGCGTAGTCCCGGTGCCAGTCGTCGGGCCGGGCGACTGGGCTGGTCGCGGCCCAGGCGTACTCGGTGATCAGATCGATGATCCCGGTGGTCGCGCCGAGAGTGGACGGGTCGAGGAAGGGGTGGAAGAAGCGGTAGAGACCGGGTGCCTCCAGGTCCCAGTCGACCGCGAGGACGCGTTTGCCGTTCGCGGCGAGGATCCAGGCCGTGTTGGCCAGGGCCATGGTCCTGCCGGTGCCCCCCTTGTAGGAATAGAAGGTGACGATGCGTCCGTCACGCCCTGCCGTCATCCGTGTCCTCCGCATCGAGCGCGTTGTCGTGCGTACCGGGTATGAAGTGGGTGGTGGCCTGTTCGGTGGCCATCGGGCCGATGAGCCGCGGTCGTTCGCTGTGGCCGCCGCCGCCCGGCGGGTAGACCACGGCGTGTTTCAGGTACTGCTGGGCGGCCGCCTCCACGACCTGGGGCAGGATCTGGCCGAAGGCCTCCATGCTCGGCACCCCCTTGGCCGCGGCGCGCGATGCCGCGCGGCCCTGTTGCATCTTGGACGGCATGGTGGCTTCGAGCCGGGCGCTGAGTTCGGCTTCGGATGCTCTGCTCTGGTGGTCGTCGCGGTTCCACGGGACCACCACACTCACCCAGGGGCGGTTCTCCGAGTCGAAGGCGGCGAGCCGCCTGCGCCGCTCCTCGTCGTGCAGCGCCCAGCGGTCGACGAGCAGGACCTCGGGGCGTGACGGGGGCTGTTTCCCGTCGAGATGGAGCACCTCCTCGTCGAAGGAGGTCACCGTCGCCTGGTAGTTGAGCGAGCGCACCAGATCCTCGGCCAGTCTGGCCAGCGGTCTGGCGGAGTCCGGCTGGTACGGATTCCAGTCCAGCGGGGTGTCCCCGTAGTACTCGGCGTGCCGCCCGTCGGGCAGATCGTGCCGGGTGGGCGCCGCGACGGTCAGCTGCATCGGGCGCGGGCCGGGACTCGGCGGGCCGAAGGCGCTGGGCGCGAGCCGGTAGTCGACGGGGCGGCCGGGGCCGACGTCCGACGCGTCGGCGACACTCACGATCCGTTTGGCCAGTTCGTAGACGGCCCGTTCGTACTCCTCGGCGAATATCCGGAGCTTGATCAGTCCGTACAGGCCGTCGGTCACGTACCGGTCGCCGAAGGCCCGGTGGTTGAACTGCAAACGCTCGGCGGGGCCCGGTAGTTGGTGCGGCGGCACCGGCACCCAGAGGGCAGGCACGATCGCCTCGGTGGTGCGGTTGGAACGGGCCTGGTGCTGGATGGCCCGCTGGGCGAAGGCGTACCACTCCTTGCCGCACATCTCACTGACGAAATAGCGCGGCGAGAAGAGCGGGACGAACACCCGGCAGGTGGCGAGGACCTCACCGAGCCGCTCGGACCAGCCCTCTCCAGAACGTAACTCCCTGTCCATGAAGCCGGCCGGGGCTCCGGCGGGCAGATCGGTCATGGCCATCACATGGCCGCAGAGGTCACGGTAGAGCCGCTCGACCCACATGTCGGGATCCGGCCCCACGGCGCCGTGCTTGGGCGTGTGCGCATAGCTGAGAAAGAAGTACGGCCTGTGGTTCGCCGCTCTCGGCTGTTCTGTTGCTGCCAACTGGCCCCCCGTCCTCCAAGAAGACATCATTCCGGAGCGGACCGGCTCCACCCCGTCGACGTTCGGTCAATCAACGCCGCTTTTCAGTCATCCACTTCACCGCGTGGTCCACGGCCTCCCCGATCCGCACCACCATGGCCGCCGCATTGCCCAGCTTTCCCTCCCGGACCTTCATCCGGGGGAAGTCCGCACCGATCAGTTCGAAATCGCTGTCGTCGAGTGCGATGTCCTGGTATTCGAACCATGCGCGCCGTCCGTTCCTGCGGATCACACAGCGGTACGTCGTCAGCGGGATATGCGGAATGCGGTATTCGGCCAGGTGGTATTCGGCCAGGTGGAACGAGGTGCACACCTCGAATCCCACATTGATCATCAGTTCGTCGGCCCCGGCTTCCAGCAGTTTCCCGAGTGGTGACTTCTCACCGAGGTGGCTGTCCAGCGGATGCCCCTCTACCAGCTCCCGGGCCTGCGCGCCCAGCGCGGCGAACGAGGTCTGCGGGTGCGCACTGCGCCGTGCGCCTTCGGTACGCCGGACGCATTCAGCCAGCCGGCCCATCCCCAGGCACGGTGTCAGGCCGGGATCGAAAGGCGGCATCGAGGCCAGGAACGCGGCCCGTTCACGCGCGGTCAGGCCCGTCACCTGCCGCAGATGGGCCGAGGACGTCGTGGAGTTCTCCGGCGTGAAGGCCGGTACCACCAGGGTGCCCTGGTCCCCCAGGACGTCCAGCAGCGCGTCGCGCAGCGTTCCGGCGCGCAGTGCGGTGCCGCCCAGGGATGCGTGCACGAGCAGCGTCGCGCCGCGTGTCACCCCGAGGGCGCTCAGCTCGTCGGCCAGCCGGGCCCGGTCAGTCACGAACTGTCCCTTCCCACTCGTCCCGGAGGGCGGCCACCAGGCTCTTGCCGCTGACCGTCAGCTCGGCCGCCCCCTGGAGAACTTCCAGCGCGGACCGGATCTGCGCCCGGGCGCCGCCCCGCTGTTCTCCCGGGTCTTCTCCCGCGCGCTTGCGGTATGCGGCGAGCGCGACGCCCTCGAACACCCCGGCCAGCAACCGGGAGACCGGCAGCGGATCCGGCTGCCAGGGCACCGGGTGCAGCCAGCCGCCGTCCTGGGCGTAGAGGTCGGTGACGTCGAGCAGGGCCCGCAGTTTCGCCCGGCGCAGGGCGCGCAGCAGGCCTTCCGGGGTGAGCTCCCGCGCGGCGATGCCCAGGGCGCCGGGTCCGTGCCGTCCGACCCGGGGTTCGCCGGTGGCCAGCGGGGTCACCGTGGTCAACCGGGCCGCCGCCTCATCGGCCTGTCCGGGGACGGCCTCGCGCAGCGCCGACCAGGCTCCGGCCAGCCGGCGGCTCCAGTCGGCGGCCTCGGCCAGGCCGAGGCGTGGGGTGACCGGTGTGCCATAGCAGTCGCGGTACGGATCGAGGTCGTCCAGGAAGAGGTCCGGCGCGCCGTCCCTGCCGAGTCGGCGCACCGGCTGCCAGCCGTCCGTGATCTCCTCGGGGCGGACCACCCGGTGCTCGGTGTGCCCGAGCCGCACCAGGAACCCCTTCTCGACGCGGCGCACCACCGCGTGCCCGCTGTCCCCCGGTGCCGCGAGCCGTAAAGCTCCCAGCGTGGGCAACTGGAGCAGGCCGTCGTCGTAGGCCACGGTGACCGGGGTGTCGGCACCACCGCGTACCGCTGCGGCCGCGACGTACGCGGCCAGCCGGTCCGATGGCCCGAAGTCCCCCCGCTGCACGGCCTCGGCGGCGCCGAGGAGCCAGCTGCGGGCGTAGGGATGGCCGATCACGGTGTCGAAGATGCCGTCGGAGCGCTGGTCCACCCGGCCCGCGAGTTCCCAGGCCTCCGCCCACCGCTCGCCGCCCCGGCCGTCCAGATCGGCGTGCAGATGAGCCAGCAGCGTGCGGGAGAGGGACAGTTGCGCGGCGTCCAGTTCGACCGGGTCCGCGATGGCCGGCGCGGTCATCGCGGCGGCGGTGCGGGTCTCGATACCGTGCACCAGCGCCGCCAGGTCGGTGCAGTAGACACTCTCGTGGTCGAAGGACCGGTCGCGGTAGCGGTGGGTGTAGAGGCCTCCCCCGCAGGACCGGACGACCGGGCACTGCCGGCACTTCTCGCCGACCCCCGCGAGACCCAGCTGGCGGGCCCTTATCCCGGGGTGCGCGGCGACCTCGTCGAAGGCATGGGTGAACACGTCGAACCCGGTGAACGCGGCGCCCTCGTAGGCGCTCTTCAGAGAGTCGACCTGTTCCAGCGTGCCGTCGGTCTCGACCACCACGAGATCGGTGGGGGCGAGGCCCAGCGACTCGGTGAGGCTGGGGCCGCCGTTCAGCGTGGAGAGCACCGATTCGAAGAGCCGGACCGGGATCTGCCGCCCCTGCGCATCCCACCGGTCGAAGACCGTCAGGATCCAGTCCGCGTAGGCGGTGGGTGAACCGGCAGGCCGGTGCGGAGGGTCGTCCCAGGTGGCGTGCGGAAGCAGGAAGTCGATACGCGGCGGGGCGAGAGCGGTCAGTGCGTCGTATACGGCGACGGGATCGTTCCGCACGTCGATGGTGCAGAGCAGGCCGAGATCGAGGTGGGCGTACCGCTCCTGACGCAGCAGTTCCACGGCTCTGAGCACGAGTGGGTGACTACTGCGGCCGTCGGCGAAGCGACGGTGGCGGTCGTTGGATTCCTGGTCGCCGTCGAGAGAGATACCGACGCGGACCTGGAATTCGCTGAAAAGTTCGAGGTAGCGCGGGCTGAGCTGCAGCCCGTTGGTGTGGATCCGGAGATCGAGCTCCGCGACGCCCTCCAGGGCCTCGGTGAGCTCCTCACAGATGCGGCGCAGTCGCGCGGGACCCGCCAGTAGTGGCTCCCCTCCGTGCAGGATCACTGACACGGAGGGCAGGGCATGGGTCCTGGCATGCTCCGCCAGTCGCAGAGCCGTCCAGTGAATCGCCTCGTCAGAGATTGCTTTCGGGCGAGTACGCCAGCTCTGATCTGCGTGTTCGTAGATATAGCAGTGGTCACAGGCCAGATCACATCTGCTGTGGACCTTGAGAACGATCTCGCGGAAGGGGACCAGGGGTCCTGTCATTCCGCCAGTTTAGAGGGCCGACCGGTCTAGAGCGCCGAGTTGAAGGTCGAGGTCCTCATCGGGCGGCCGTTCGACGTGACGAGCACCCTGCCGAGCTGCTTGGCGGCCTCGGCCCCGCGCACATCGATCTCGGACAGCGGAACGCGTGGCTTCTTCGCCGCGGCGAAGGAGGCGGAAGTTACGGACATGGTGGCGACCGTCCTTGAAGGATGTTTTCCGGACATGGGCTGGAATACCGATACATGCACCGTTGCAGTGTCGGCGGGTCGACTTTACTCTCATGCAGACCGAAGGCAACTGAGCGCCACCAGCGGTAACAAGCGCATTGCGTCGCATGCCTTCCGGAAATATGGAAGTCACCATTCCACCTAAAGAGTGAAGACTTGGGCCGGGCGGTCCGAAGTCGCAGACGGGGGTTCACGTGACGGCGTTACCCGGTCCCGGACGGAGCATGGTCTTCCGGAATGCCGATCTGCCCGCGTTGTTCCATCGCGCCGACGGTCTGGCCATCGCCAGACAAGGAGAGGCGGTGGGCTCCACCCGCGCTCAACTGGTTCTTCTGGTGGTGGGGGCCGCGCTGGCAGCGGTGCCCTGGCAGGTGGAGCTGGGCGGCGGACTGCAGGCGTTCGGCGTGCTGCCCGCGGTGGCGTACGCCGGGGTGCTGCTGCTGACCTTCAGCACGTCCCGGCGCAAGGCGAAGTCCCAGTGGCAACTCAACCGTTCCGCAGCGGACTTCATCAAGTCGATGTGCTGGCGCTACGCCGTGCACGGTGCGCCCTTCGACGCCGAATCCCCTGACGCCGACGTCTTGTTCACCTCCCGGGTCGAGGAACAGCTCGAGGAGTTGCGGACGGTGGGCTGGACCCTCGAGTCACCGGACGACGACCTGATAACACCTCAGATGCGGGTGCTGCGCGCCAAGTCGTTCGAGGTGCGCAAGGAGACCTACGTACGGGACCGGCTGATCGAGCAGCGCAACTGGTACCGCCGCAAGCAGGAGGTGTCCCTGCTGGCGACCGCGCTGTGGTCGAGCGCCTTCGCCCTGCTCGTCCTGGTCGCGCTGATCCTGGGGGTGCTGCGGGCCTTTTCGGTGACCGAGAACACCGCGGTGGCCGGGGTACTTTCCGCCACGGCCGCCTCCGGGGTGGCCTGGGGCGAGTTCCGCCGCCATCAGCCGCTGATCTCCGCTCATGCGCTGGTCGAGGAGAAGCTGAGGGCGCTGCACATCGCGATGGAGGGCCGGCTCACCGAGAAGCAGTGGTCGTCGGTGGTGTACGAGACCGAGCGGATCGTCTCGCCCCAGTACACCGAGTGGCTGGCCCGGCACGGGAGTTGACCCGCCCGGCCGCGGCTCCTCCCGCTAGTCGCGCTGGACTCCGTCGCGCCAGATGACCGTCACCGGTCTGCCCTTCCCGATGGCGTAGCTCACGATGTCGCCGGTACCACCGCGCCCGCGGGCCGGCCGGCCGTCCCAGACCGCCACCAGGCGGTCGCAGTTGTCGGCGATATAGGTGCCCGCCGCGTAGTACGCCTCGTCCGTGGAATGGGCGAAGGCCATCCGGACCTCCTGGGTGGCCCGGCTTCTGAGCCACTGGTAGCGGGCGAGCTCGCCCTCGTCGTCGAAGCCCAGCTCGTAGTCGCCGCTGGGGATGACCGCCGTCAGTTCCGCACCGCATTCGAGCGCGATGCCGGCAAAGAGCTGGTCCGCGCCGGCCGCCAGGCTGGAGAGCGCCTCCAGGGAGCCCGAATGGCCGCACAGCAGGGCGTGCAGCGCGTCCTTCACATGAGTGACAGCCTCGTGCGGAATGCTGCGGTGCCCGGTCACTCCGATGCGTTTCATACGCCCCCGCCTTTTCCGAGCCCCCCGGCTCTCCCTCCGACATCCTCTCAAAAGTACGCAAGAGCCCCCACCCGGAGGACCGGGCGGGGGCCAGCTGCGGCCGGCAGCACTGCGGAGTACGGACCACCCGTCGGCGGACCGTCAGTAGACGCTGACTCCGTAGGCGTTGAGCGCTTCCGTGACGGGCTGGAAGAAGGTCGTGCCGCCCGACGTACAGTCGCCGCTGCCGCCGGAGGTGAGACCGAGGGCCTTGGAACCGGCGTAGAGCGGACCGCCGCTGTCACCGGGCTCCGCGCAGACGGTCGTCTGGATGAGGCCGGACACCACGTCACCGCCGCCGTAGTTGACGGTGGCGTTCAGCCCGGTGACCCTGCCGCTGTGGGTGCCGCTGGTGGAGCCGGTCCGGGTCACCGTCTGCCCCACGGTGGGGTTGCCCGCACTGGTGATGTCCTGACCGCCGACGGTGCCCGGGTGGGCCAGCGAGGTGTTGCTGTACTTCACGATGCCGTAGTCATTGCCCGGGAAGCTGGTGCCCGCCGTCGGACCGATGCTGGTGCTGTCCGACGCGTTCGTGTACCACGCGGGTGAGCCCTCGGTGCAGTGCCCCGCGGTGAGGAAGTAGTAGTTCGAGCCGCTGCGGACGTTGAAGCCGACCGAACAGCGCCACTGGGTGGTGTAGATCGGGTCGCCGCCCGACAGGAGCTCGTTGAAGGTGCCGGGCACGCGCTCGACGTGCACCGCACCGGCGTTGGCGCCGGCCTCGTGCATGATCCCGGAGATCTCGGCCTGGGAGACCGAGCTGTCCGCGGTGACGTGCAAGCTGCCGGTCGCTTTGTCGACGTACCAGGCGGTGCCTGCCACATTCGCGCTCTGTACCGCGGTGCTGGCTGCGGCCAGCTGCTGCGGGCTGTACGTCTTGGCCTGGTCGGCGTGGGCGGTGGGTACGGTCAGCGCGGCCGCGACGATCAGGCCGGAGGTGACGGCGATCAGCCGTGCACGTCTCGCGGAGCCGCTTTGGGGGGTGGTGAGCTTGATCCTCACTTCAGTTCCTTCCGAAGGGAATCGAGGGTCCGTCAGGGTGGGGGGACCCGGAGGCGCAGCCAGCAGGACCGGACGGTGTGTTTCCGCCGTGCCCCTGACAAGCGCTTTCCGGGAGTACAACGCGAACCGGCCATCAGGCGCAAGGGCGCCTTTCGGCCGGGCGCACAGGCGACGCACAGCGGCGCCCGTGCTGCCCGGTGAGAACCGTGCGTTCTCCTGCCGGGACGTCAATCGGGAGGGTGTTGCCGGGTGGTGGGAAAGGACAGATGACGTGCGCATCGGCGAAGACAGGCCACAGCGAACCGTCGTCCTCGGTGGCGACCTGGAGCGCGTGCTCGTCGCCCCCGATGCGGAAGGCCGGTTCACCGGTGAGGCCGAGCCCGCGGTCGCGGCCATCGGCGTTCGGGACCCGGACGGTGCGGCGCTCGGCGTAGGGCCGGAAGACCCCGGGCAGCACCCACCTCGGCTCGTACGCGGAGGCATCGATCCCGGCGAAGGCCCGCCGGGCCGCGGACGAGGGATCCCAGCCCCGTATCGCCCAGAGCCCCTCGCGGTACACCACGACCAGATGCCGTTCCCCCTGGGCCAGACGGGCGGATGCGGCCGGTACGTGGTCGGCGGTGAGCACTGCCCGGCCGGTGAACGGCTCTCCGTCCAGGGTCAGTCCGTCCTCCGCGGTGGCAGTCAGCACCACCGCGTCGCGGGCCGCCTCCCCATGGCCCGCAACGGCCGGAATTAGTCCCTCCGCCGCGTCGTCGAGCCAGTGGGTGCCGGTGAGCGCGAGCGGGCCGTACGGCGCGGAGACGGTCGTGGTGCGCTGTTCGTGCCAGTCGGCCCAGTCAGCGGCCGCCGTGTCCTGACCGCCACCCGGACCGCCGGCGCCGCCCGTGCTGTTCGCGTCGTCCGCGCCCGCGCCCATGCGCTCCACCCTTCCGTCACCCGTACGTCTCAGCCGTCACCCAGACGGTCCCGAAAGATCTTATTTTCATTACGTCAGCAGTCCTGCGTAGGAATAATCCTGACGAACCGCCACAAGTTCTGCACCAGTACCGTCACGAATGCCCTCCGCTCTGCTTATCCGCTTGGCGCGCGATCCGCATCATGGACGACCATAGGGATGCGGAACGCAGACGGACCGCGGGTGAAAGGAGGCGTCCATGGGATCGGTACGCAAGGCGAGTGCCTGGCTGGGCCTTGTCGAGGACAACGACGACGACCGCTACTACGACGACGAGTACGCGGAGGGAGCGGCGACCGCTGCCCCCGCCGAGGCATGGGTGACCGACCCCCGGGTCCGCGTCGCCGCCGAGTCGGCACAGGAGAAGAGCCGCCGGATCGCCACGATCACTCCGGACAGCTTCCGGGACGCCCGGAGCATCGGTGAGATGTTCCGCGACGGCGTACCGGTGATCGTGAACCTCACCGCCATGGAGCCCGCGGACGCCAAGCGGGTGGTGGACTTCGCCGCCGGACTGATCTTCGGCCTGCGCGGTTCCATCGACCGGGTCGCGACCCGGGTCTTCCTGCTGACGCCCGCCGACACCCGGATCGTCAGCGGGGACGCCGCGGGCCGGCCCACCGAGGGCGGCTTCTTCAACCAGAGCTGAGCAGGGCGCTCGCCGGTCGGTCCGGCCGCCGGAGTGTGTGGCTACCGGAGTGTGTGGCTACCGGAACGCGTCGAGACCGGTGAGCGCCTTGCCCAGCACCAGCTGATGCATCTCCACCGTGCCCTCGTAGGTGAGGACCGACTCGAGGTTGGTGGCGTGCCGCATCACCGGGTACTCCAGCGAGATGCCGTTCGCGCCGAGGATGGTGCGCGAGGTACGGCAGATCTCGATCGCCTCCCGCACGTTGTTGAGTTTCCCGAAACTGACCTGCTCCGGCCGGAGCCTCCCGGCGTCGAGCCGGCGCCCCAGGTGATGCGCGAGCAGAATCCCCTTGTGCAGTTCCACCGCCATGTCGGCGAGCTTGGCCTGGGTGAGCTGGAAGCCCCCGATCGGCCTGCCGAACTGTTCCCGGGTCTTCGCGTACTCGACCGCCGCCTCGAAGCTCGCCCGGGCGGCCCCCATCGCCCCCCAGACGATCCCGTAGCGCGCGTGGCTCAGGCAGCTGAGCGGCCCCTTGAGCCCGGTCACATCGGGCAGCACCGCGTCGGCCGGCAACCGCACGTCGTCCAGCACCAGCTCGCTGGTGACCGAGGCGCGCAGTGACCATTTGTGCTTGATCTCCGGGGCCGAGAAGCCGGGCGTGCCGGCGGGCACGACGAATCCGCGGATGCCGTCGTCGGTCTGCGCCCAGACGACCGCGACGCCCGCCACTGATCCATTGGTGATCCACATCTTCCGGCCGGTCAGCACCCAGTCGTCACCGCTGCGCCGTGCGGATGTCCGCATGCCGGCGGGGTCGGAACCGTGGTCGGGCTCGGTGAGGCCGAAGCATCCGATGACCTCGCCGGCCGCCATGCCGGGCAGCCACTGCTTTTTCTGGTCCTCTGAGCCGAAGCGGTGAATCGCGTACATGGCGAGCGAGCCCTGTACGGAGACCAGTGAGCGGATCCCGGAGTCGGCCGCCTCCAGTTCCAGGCAGGCGAGGCCGTACTGGACCGCGCTGGCGCCCGCGCAGCCGTACCCCTGCAGTGACATGCCGAGCGCGCCGATGGAACCGAGTTCCCTGGCGAGTTCCCTGATGCCGGGCAGCTCGCCCTGCTCGTACCACTCGGCGATATGGGGCAGGACGCGGTCGGCCGCCCAGGACCGGACGGTGTCGCGGATCGCGAGGTCGTCGTCACCGAGCAGGTCGTCCAGACCGATGGGGTCGGTGGGGTCGAAGGGCGGCAGCTTCGAAGATGCGGACACGGGGATGCCTCCGGCGGCTCGCGCGGATAAAACTAGCAGTGTTAGTTACAGCCTGTGGTCGACGTTACGGCTCAACGCCCCGCCCGTCCAGAGCCGGCCGCCTCGGCGGGCGCCCGTCGCAGCCGGGGCGCTGCCTGGGCCGGCACCGATGCCTTGGCGGCGGGTTCGTCGGCCGGCGCGGAGGCCTGGGCGGCGGGCTCGTCCGCAGCCCCGCATTCCATCACGCGCGGCAGCCGCAGCGCGGCCAGCGCGCCGCACAGCAGCAGCCCCGCACTGACCAGCAGTGTCACATGCAACCCGTGCACGAAGGCTCCGCGCGCCGCGTTGCGCAGCGTCTCGCCGGCCGGGCCCCCGAGATGCCCGGCCACCTGGTAGGCCTCACCGAGCGAGTTCGATGCCTGATCGCTGGCGGGCGCGGGGACGCCGGGCACCGTGGCGAGCGCGGGCCCGTAGGCCGCATTCATGACGCTGCCGAGCAGGGCGATGCCCATACCGGCCCCGAGCTGGTAGGCGGTCTCGCCGATCGCCGCGGCGCCGCCCGCCCGGTCCGCGGGCGCGTCGCTGAGCATCGACTCGTAGGCGCCGAAGAGCGTGGCCTGCAGCCCGAAACCGAGCAGCACGAAGGCGACGGTGAGCAGCCACGGCCGGTCGTGGTCACCCATGGTCACCAGGCAGAGCACCGCGGCGGCGGTGAGCACGAAGCCCTGGCTGACCATCCGGCGCGGCCCGATCCGGCGCAGCGCGCAGGAGCCGGTGACGCCCGCGGTGATGGCGGCGAAGGTGAGCGGCAGCAGCCGCAGGCCGGTGGCGAGGGGGCTGAGGCCGAGCACCAGCTGGAGGTACTGGACCGCGATCAGTTCCAGGCCGACCAGTGCCAGCATGGCGAGGACGATGCAGCCGACCGCCGTGGTGAAGGTGGGCCGGGAGAACATTCGCATGTCGATCAGCGGGTGCGCCCGGCGTTCCTGCCGCCGGACGAACAGCACGAGCAACAGCAGGCCCAGGACCAGCGGGGCCAGCGTCTCGGGGCCGAGGAGTTCCTCGCCGGCGCCGATGCGCTTCACGCCGAACACCACACCGAGCACCCCGGCCGCTGCCATCAGCGCACCGAGCACGTCCCACGGGCCGTCGGCGCCGCCCTTCGACTCGGGCAGCAGCCAGCGGGCCACCGGCACCAGTACGAGCACCAGCGGGACGTTGATGAGGAAGACCGAACCCCACCGGAAGTTCTCGACCAGGAAACCTCCGAGGACCGGTCCGATGGCGGCACCGACCGCGGCCACCGCGGTCCAGGCCCCGATGGCCACCGCGCGCTCCCGGCGGTCCGGGAAGACCGCCCGGAGTATCGACAGCGTGGCCGGCATGATCATCGCTCCGCCGATGCCGAGCAGGGCACGGGCCCCGATCAGCATCTCCGGGCCGGCCGCGAACGCGGCGACGGCCGAAGCCGCACCGAAGAGCCCGTAGCCGATCAGCAGAACGCGCCGGCGGCCCACCCGGTCGCCCAGGGTGCCGAAGAGGATCAACAGGGAGGCACAGACCAGCGGATAGGCGTCGACGATCCAGAGCAGCTGGACGGCGCTGGGACGCAGGTCCTCGGTGACGGCCGGAACGGCGACATGCAGGACGGTGGCGTCCAGCGCGACCAGCAGCAGGCTGACGCAGAGGACGACGAGGACGGTCCAGCGGTTGGCACCGCCGGCGGCGCCGGCGCCTGTGCGCCTGCCGGTCATGGACGTCCCTGGCATGCACGTACCTCCCACAGTGATTCCCTCGCACCCGGCGGACCTGCGGGGACGGCGTGCGTCCACCGGGGCCCGGCGTCGACGGGCGAGTGAGTCGCCAGCGTACGCGACACCTTGCCGGTGTCCTGTGGCCCATCTCTCATCGGGCGGCCTCGACACCCTGCCGTACGCCGTACGGCAGGGTGCGGGTGATCTTGAAAACTCACCGCGCCGAGCACGGACGACCGGGAGAATTCCGCGTGAATCCCCGCCAGAAAAGGCCTTTACCGCAGGTCTGATAAAGCGAATGTAAGAAGCTTTCTCACATAAGGCGACAATCGCCGCCCACTATTCGACATTGCGTTGGAATAAGCCGGGCTGTGAGACATAGTCCACATCACATCGTCATCACAAAGAGACCGGAACGGCCAGGCGCGACACTCGCCCGCTGTAACGTCGATTGGGTGCGTATCGACCGAATCTTTGCCCGCCTGGACCGGGAGCCCGAGCCGCCGCGGCTGGAGATCCCGCGAATGAGCCGGCACCGGGTGGCCCTGCTGGGCGCGACGCTGGCGTTCTATCTCGCCATCGTGGTGGCCGTGCTGACCACGTCCTGGCTCGTGGAGCTGGACTGGAAGGTCATGCTCTTCCGGCCCTACCAGCAGTGGCCGCAGCTGCATGCCTTCCTCGACTACTTCGTGGTGCTCGGCCAGCGCGGCCCCACCGCGGTGATGGTCATGGCCTGGCTGGGCTGGCGTTCCTGGCGCCAGCACACGCTGCGCCCCCTGCTGACCCTGGGCGCCGCGCTGCTGCTGCTCAACGTCACCGTGGGCGCGGTCAAGCTCGGGCTCGGGCGCCTCGGCCCGCACTACGCCACCCAGATCGGTTCCGCCGAGCTCTTCGCCGGCGGCGATATATTTCCTTCCGGTCATACCGCGAACGCCGTGGTGACCTGGGGCATCCTCGCGTACCTGGCGACCACGCCCACGGCCAGGCGCTGGCTTTCGGTGGGCTCCGCTTCGCTGGCGCTCGGCGTCGGCGCGACGACCGTCTATCTCGGTACCCACTGGCTGAGCGACGTACTGCTCGGCTGGGCCGCCGGGCTGCTGATCCTGCTGGGACTGCCCTGGTGCGAGCCGCTGATCGGCCGTACCGAGACGGCGGTGCTCGCCTTCCGGGCACGGCTGCGCGAACGCGGGCGGCTTCGCGGGACCACCACCCCGGCCCCGGTGCCCGTCCCGGTCGCCGTCGGGTCCGCGCTGTCCCCTGCCGGGGACTCCCGCTCCGCTGCGACCGCCGGGGAGGAACCGGTCCTGGAGCCGGCGGGCGCCGCCGGGCGCTCGTCCGGCCCCACAGGCTCATCGCACCTCACCGCACCGCACCTCGCGGCGCCCCATGCCACTGCGCCGTATCCCACCACGACGCAATCGCCGCGGCCGCATACGCCCCGCTCCGAGCGGGCACCGGGGACTCCGGTGGTCAGCCGCCGGCCCTCGCACGCCGACCGCCCGGCACGGGGCAGTCAGGCCCGCCCGGTGCCGGGCGGCCCCGCGTAGGGCTCCGCCGAGAAGCGGGCCGACCTGGCTTGTCGGTCCGGTGGGTCAGCCGGGCCAGCAGCGGGTGACCGTGCCGTCGGTGACCTCGAAGTTGAGCCGGCCCCACAGGAACTCCATGGTGATGACCGAACCCGGCGGCAGGGATCTCACCGTGGTCCAGCCGCGCTCACGGGCCCGTTCCTCGGCGCGTGCGCCGTCGAGGCCCAGATAGCTGTCGGGGTCGTCGTCTGGCTGTACGGGAGGAGCCGGAATGGGTGCCATGGCACCCACCGTAGGCGCCCCGACGCCACGGGAAAAGCGCGGCGCCCCGGCCGCGACAGCACGACGGTACGGCTGACGCGTCACACTTCTGTCACAGGACCACGACCCTCTTCGGCCTCGACGGCTTCACTCGAATGGGCGTTCAGGACAAAGAAAAATCCAAGGGGACATCGGGCGAACACCGCATGGATTACTCTCCGGTAATTCGACCGCGAGCGCCCGGCGGCATACCGAGGAAGACAGCGCTCAATTTCTCGCCGGCCCACCACTCCGGAATGCCGCAGACGCAGACCGGCCCGGCATGAATTCACGGATCCCCTACACGATCCTCACGCCTCGCATAAAAATCCGCACCGCCCACATGCCGGACGCCGCCGCTCGGCATGCGTGCCCGGTCAGCGCGGCCGGGGGTCCACCCGCACGCTGAGGTCGTTGTCCACGGTGTAGTACGGGGCCGCCCTCGCGGCCGTGTCCGCACCGCCCTGCCCGTCGCCACCATCACCGCTGCCACCCTCGCCACTGCTACTGCTACTGCCACTGCCGCTGCCGGTGAGGGCGAAGAACGACGGCGGATAGACGAAGACGCTCTTCCGGTCGGCGAGGTCGTCGAGGATCCTGCTGATCCGGATGTCCGGTCCGTTCGACCCCTCGGGCAGCAGCCACAGATCCCACAACCGGGACTCCGCCGGACCGTCCCCGGCCAGCGGCCGGTACGGCAGCGTGCAGCTGAAGCCGCCCTCCGCACCACCCGTCACAGCCTCCCGGTGCACCTGGCCGCGCGCGCCGCGCAGCCGGGCCTCCAGGGTGGCGTGGGGGCCGAATACCGCCCCGTAGAGCTGTCCCCGCACGGTCAGCGCCCCGTCCCGCACGGTGAGCTCGCCCGCTTCCGCGTGCGGAGCGCGCATCCAGCAGCGTAGCGAGAGCTTCCCGTTGACGGTCCGGTACGGCACCCGGGCGACGACCGTCCGGGCAGCGGCGGGCGGCACCCGGTCGACGAGCGTCCGCAGGTCCCGCAGGCCGGGCTCGATGCGTCGCTCGCCCTCGGAGCCGCACTCCGCGAACACGTCCCAGCGGCCCTCCGCGAGTTCGGCACCGGCGCCCAGGACGGTGCGCAGCCGTCCGTCACCGGCCACGGTGAGCGCCAGCGTGAGCCGGTCGTCGCTGCCGCGGCGCTTCAGCACCAGCGCCGCGGGGCGGGAGGCGGTGACGCCGGGACCGGCGCGGTCGGGAACGGCGAGTTCGAAGGTGAGCGCGCCGTCGGCGTCGGCCGTGCAGTCAGCGGACAGCTGTGGTGCGGCATCGGACCGGCTCATGCGACTCTCCCCTTACGTGCCCGTGCGACAACCCGGCTACTCAGTGCGTATCCCTTGCCGAGCAGAGTGCCCCGGGCACGGCTCAGGCCGTCGTTCAGGGCGCTGCGCGGCCGGGCGCCTCCGCGGGCGGCCAGAAGTTCGGCGAACAGGGCCTCATGACGCCCGGCGATCAAGGCCGGATCGAAGCGGGCCGCGTTCTGCCTGGCGGCCCGGCCCATCCGGCGGCGCAGCCCGTCGTCCTGGATCAGCTCGAGGAGCGCTGCGGCAATCGCCCCGGTGTCGCCGACCGGCACCAGCCGGCCGTCGACGCCGTCGCTGATGATCTCGCGGGGGCCGTGCGGGCAGTCGGTGGAGACGACGGTCAGTCCGGAGCGCATCGCCTCCACGATGGACATCCCGAAGGACTCCAGACGTGAGGTGACCGCGGCCACCGATCCCTTGGCCCATTCAGGCTCGATCGGGTTGGCCGGCCCCATCAGGAACACGTGGTTGTAGAGGCCCAGCTCATTGATGAGCGTGCGCAGACTGCTCTTCTCGTTCCCGCTCGCGTCACCGCTGCCGTAGATGCGCAAACGCCAGTCGGGGCGCACCGCGACCACCTCGGCGAAGGCCCGGATCAGCAGGTCGAACCGTTTGGTCTCGGTGAGCCGCCCCGCTGCCACCACCCACCGGGCCGTGGAATCGGAGGGCGGGAGTCTGGGCTCGGGAACGCTGTTCGGGATGGCTTCGACACGCAGACCGGAGATCGCCAGTCGGCGGCGGTAGGACTCCGCGTCGGCCTCGGAGACGGTGGTGACGGCATCGAGCAGCCCGTAGCGGTGTCCGATCTCGCGGCGCAGTAGCCCGCCATGGCTGTCCAGGGTGAGGTGCTCCTGACCTACCCGGACCGGCCCGCGCCGCACCTGACGGGCGATGTGGACGTTCAGGCCGGGACGGGTACCGACCACGACATCGGCGTCCAGGGTCTTCAGGTAACGGGCGATCCGGGCATCGGTCAGGCGGCTGTACTGCCGGTGGCGGTTGTCGCCGCGCGGGAAGACGGTCGCCGGTCTGGAGTGTTCCGGGTCGTCGCCGTCGTAGCTCTTGCTGTCCTTCCGCAGATCCACCAGGTGACTCATCCGCACGCCGGCGGGTGCGCCCAGGGTCGGCCGGTCGAGATGGCGGAACGCCGACACGATCTCCACGTCGTGCTGCTCGGCGAGCGTCTCGGCGAGCGTGAAGGTGGTCCGGATGGTGCCGCCTATGCCGTAGGCGTTGTGAAGCATGAACGAAATGTGCATGTCGCCGCCGCATCCCCCGTGTTTCTCATGTGACTGCTGTGAATGGACTGTACCTGGGCAGCCGGGGACTTTCGATTCCGTTCGCCTTTACGCGTGACCCCGGCCACGGATCGCCCGTTGTTCTCTTGATAGCCGGGAACTGCCCGGCGCACGAACCGAGTTCGAGGAGCCACCCGTGCCGCGCATGCTCGACGTCAGCCAGGACGTACGTGCCGAGATCGGCGACGAAGAAGCTGATCAGCTGCTCGCCGGCGACACCGCCTCCGGCAGTTACGACTGCACCTCCTGCCGAACCCCGGGAGACTCCGCGCAGGAGCGCACCAGCACCGTGCTCTTCGTCGGCGACGAAACCGCTGTGCTCGCCTTCGCCCACGCCACCTGCATCCCCTCGCAGGTGGTCAGGGTCTCCGAGACGCAGCTGCAGGGTGCCGTACGGAGCATCACCGGCGAAGGCTCGGCGGCGGCAGCAGGACCGGCGCACGCATCCCCGGTCGCCGCCGGTGCGGAGCAGGCCGTGCTGGGCATCACCAGTGGCCTGGTGCTGATCAAGGGCGAACTCCATCCCGCGCTGGTCGTCGAACCGACCGCACCCGTCGTCCGCCCGGGCTCACCGGAGACCGGGGACGAGTTCCTCCAGCTCCTCAATGAACAGGGCTTTCGTGCCATCGGTGATCTGAACCAGGTGCCGGCCGCTCTGCCCGGCTGGTCCGTGCTGCTCGCCATGGGCCAGCTGCACGCCATCCTGCAGCCGGGCTCCGGCGGCGGCAGCCCGGTGTCCTGGTGGCAGGCCCACCAGCCGCTGCATGTCACCGATGACTGGCGCTCGGCCGCCAACAAGTCGCACACCGTGCTCGTCTATGCGGCGCCGGTGGGTTCGATCGGCCAGCAGGGGCGGGAGGACCTGCTGCGGGACGCCCTGGACCGAGCGGCGATGCGCGGCGCGCTGGTCGCCGCCGCCCTGCCGCTGGCCGGTACCTGAGCGGCCCTTCCGGTAACCCCCGGCCGCCGCATGCCGGTACCGGGGGTTATCGGCATGTTCGGGCGGAAGAAACCATTACGCGCCGCACCGCATCCCACGAGCGACCTGATCGTTTCCCCTATGTGCACCCATACGAGCCGAGCCGCCAGCCGTACCATCAGATTCCCGCCATGCGCCCGTCGCAGGACACGTCGAGCAGCCGCTCGGCCACGCCGATCTACGACGCGCTCTGCTCCGAGTACCGCAGAGCCTTCCGGACCCTCCCCGGCGACCGAAGCAACGAGGAGAACACCGGCTTCACCGCCTTCGGCACCGGGCAGCACGGCAGCGGTCCCCACGGGACCGGTCTGCACACCACCGGTCTGCACAGCGCCGGCCCGCACAGCGCGGGCCTGCACGGCAGCGGCCCGCACAGCAGTGGTCACCGGCCCGCGGAGAACGTCGGGTTCTGGCAGCGGCAGTCCACCGGGACCCATGTCCCGGCAGCGCTGCCGCCCGGCCCGCGCAGGGCCACCTGAACTACTTCTTGCGCCCGCGCTTCTCGCGCACCCGCACCGAGATGTGGATCGGCGTGCCCTCGAAGCCGAACTCCTCGCGCAGCCGGCGCTCGATGAAGCGCCGGTACCCCGCCTCCAGGAAGCCCGAGGCGAACAGCACGAAACGCGGCGGCATCGTGCCGGCCTGCGTTCCGAAGAGGATCCGCGGCTGCTTGCCGCCGCGGACCGGGTGCGGGTGCGCGGCCACGATCTCGCCCAGGAAGGCATTCAGCCTGCCGGTCGGGATCCGGGTCTCCCAGCCCTCGATGGCGGTCTCGATCGCCGGGACCAGCCTCTCCATGTGCCGTCCGGTGCGCGCGGAGATGTTCACCCGGGGTGCCCAGGCGACCTGGCCCAGCTCGGTCTCGATCTCGCGCTCCAGGTAGTACCGGCGCTCCTCGTCGAGGTTGTCCCACTTGTTGAACGCGAGGACCATCGCCCGGCCCGCCTCGACGGCCATCGTGACGATGCGCTGGTCCTGCACGCTGATGGATTCGGTCGCGTCGATGAGCACGACGGCGACCTCCGCCTTCTCGACGGCGGCGGCGGTACGCAGCGACGCGTAGTAGTCCGCGCCCTCCTGGAGGTGCACGCGGCGGCGGATACCGGCCGTGTCGATGAACTTCCAGACGACGCCGCCGAGCTCGATCAGCTCGTCGACCGGGTCCCGGGTGGTCCCCGCCATCTCGTTGACGACCACCCGGTCCTCTTTCGCCACCTTGTTCAGCAGGGACGATTTGCCGACGTTCGGCCGGCCGATGAGCGCGATCCTGCGCGGGCCGCCGACGGTGCTGCCGAAGGTCTGGGCCGGCGCTTCGGGGAGCGCTTCGAGCACCGCGTCCAGCATGTCGCCGGTGCCCCGGCCGTGCAGTGAGGAGACCGGGTGCGGTTCGCCGAGGCCCAGCGACCAGAGCGCGGTGGCGTCCGCCTCGCCGCTCTGGCCGTCGACCTTGTTGGCGCAGAGCACGACGGGCTTGCCGGCCCGGCGCAGCAGCTTGACGACGGCTTCGTCGGTGTCGGTGGCGCCGACCGTCGAGTCGACGACGAAGACCACCGCGTCGGATGCCTCGATCGCGTACTCGGCCTGGGCCGCGACGGAGGCGTCGAGGCCCAGTACGTCTTGCTCCCAGCCACCGGTGTCTACGACCTTGAACCGGCGTCCGGCCCACTCGGCCTCGTAGGTGACCCGGTCGCGGGTGACGCCCGGCTTGTCCTGCACCACGGCCTCACGGCGGCCGATGATGCGGTTCACCAGGGTCGACTTGCCGACATTCGGCCGGCCGACGACGGCGAGGACGGGCAGGGGGCCGTGCGAGGCCTCTTCGAGAGCGCCTTCGACGTCTTCGACGTCGAAGCCCTCTTCCGCGGCGAGCTCCATGAACTCCGCGTACTCGGCGTCGCCGAGTGCTCCGTGGTCGTGCTGGTCGTTCATGAAGTCCGTTCCTCTTGTACGTCATCGATGGACCGCGGTTGCGCGGTCCACTACTCAAGTCTCACTCAGCGCCCGGTGAGGCGCCTGGCACTTTCCAGGTGGCCGGTCAGCCGCTGCTGGATCCGTACCGTGGCGTCGTCCAGCGCCTTGCGGGTACGCCGCCCGTGCGGGTCCCCCGCGTCGAAGGCATCCCCGAAGACGACGTCGATCCTGCTGCGCAGCGGCGGCAGCGGGCTCCGCGCCGACCGTCCGCCGCGGCGCTCCCGGCTGCCGAGTACGGCGACGGGCACGATGGGCGCACCGCCGCGTACCGCGAAGTACGCGAGCCCCGCCCGCAGTGAGGCGAAATCGCCCTCGCCTCGGGTGCCCTCGGGGAAGATCCCGAGGACCCCGCCGTCGGCGAGCACGCCGAGCGCCTGGGTGATCGCTGCCCGGTCGGCGATCGTACGGTCCACCTTCACCTGACCGATCCCGCGCAGGAACGGGTCGAGGGGGCCGGCGAACGCCTCCTTCTTGATCAGGAAATGCACCGGCCGGGGCGCCGTCCCCATCACCATGGGCCCGTCGATGTTGTGCGCGTGGTTCACCGCCAGGATGACCGGGCCGCTCGCCGGGACCCGCCAGGCACCGAGGACGCGGGGCCGCCAGAGCCCGTACATCAGCCCGATGCCGATACCCCGCCCTACGGCGGCGCCACGTAGCGCGGGTGCCGTCACTTGGCGGCCTGCTTCTCCTCGACGAGGGTGACGACGCACTCGATGACCTGCTGCAGGGTCAGTTCCGTGGTGTCCACCTCGACCGCGTCGTCCGCCTTGGCGAGCGGCGAGGTCTTGCGGCTGGAATCGGCCGTGTCCCTCTTGATCAGCGCGTCCTTGGTGGCGGCCAGGTCAGCGGCTTCCTTGCCCTTGAGCTCGCCGTTGCGGCGGGCCGCCCGGGCCTCCGGAGAGGCGGTGAGAAAGACCTTCAGGTCAGCGTCGGGAAGGACCGTGGTGCCTATGTCGCGTCCCTCGACCACGATGCCGTCGGCCGCCGCGGCGGCGATGGAACGCTGCAGCTCGGTGATCCGGGCCCGCACCTCGGGAACCGCGCTGACCGCGCTGACCTTGGCAGTGACCTCCTGGGTGCGGATCGGCCCGGAGGCGTCGACCCCGTCGACCGTGATGGCCGGGGACAGCGGGTCGGTACCCGAGACGATCGACGGCTTGGCCGAGGCCACCGCGACGGCTGCCGCGTCCTGGACGTCGATGCCGTTGCTGATCATCCACCAGGTGATCGCCCGGTACTGGGCGCCGGTGTCCAGGTAGCTCAGCCCGAGCGCGGCGGCCACGGCCTTCGAGGTGCTGGACTTGCCCGTGCCGGAGGGGCCGTCGATGGCGACGATCACTGCTGCCGGGGCGATCCGGGCGGCGGTTTCCACGGTGACGGACACCTTCCTGCTTCACGGGGAGTCTGGCTGGGACGCCGATGCGCCCAGCCCAAGGTTACTGGCTGGACCGACCACCCCGTTACGCCGTCCGGCGCAGCCCCCGCTACTGCCGCAGCGACCAGCCCCGCTCCCTCAGCGACGCCGAGAGCACGGAGGCCGCGCTCGGCTCCACCATCAGCTGGACCAGGCCCGCCTGCTGGCCCGTCGCGTGCTCGATCCGCACGTCCTCGATGTTGACCCCGGCCCGGCCTGCATCCGCGAAGATCCGGGCCAGCTCGCCGGGCCGGTCGCTGATCAGGACGGCCACCACCTCGTACGAAGCGGGCGCCGCACCGTGCTTGCCCGGCACCCGCACCCGGCCTGCGTTGCCCCGCTTCAGTACGTCCTCGATGCCGCCGGCACCGCTGCGCCGCTTCTGCTCGTCCGAGGACTGCAGCGCCCGCAGCGACCGGACCGTCTCGTCCAGGTCATCGGCGATACCGGCCAGCACGTCAGCGACCGGGCCCGGGTTCGCCGAGAGGATCTCGATCCACATCCGCGGGTCCGACGCGGCGATCCTGGTGACGTCCCTGATGCCCTGGCCGCACAGTCGCACGGCGGTTTCGTCCGCCTCCTCGAGGCGGGCGGCGACCATCGAGGAGATCAGCTGCGGAGTGTGCGAGACCAGTGCCACAGCCCGGTCGTGTGCGTCGGCGTCCATCACCACCGGTACCGCCCGGCAGAGCGCCACCAGCTCCAGCGCCAGATTGAGCACCTCGGTGTCGGTGTCCCGGGTCGGGGTGAGCACCCAGGGCCGGCCCTCGAAGAGGTCCGCGGTCGCGGCCAGCGGGCCGGAGCGCTCCTTCCCGGCCATCGGGTGGGTACCGATGTAGGGAGCCAGGTCGCAGCCCACGGCTTCCAGTTCCCTGCGCGGTCCGCCCTTGACGCTGGCGACGTCCAGGTAGGCCCGGGCCACGCCCCTGCGCATCGCGTCGGCCAGTGTCCTGGCGACGTGGGCGGGCGGCACGGCGACGACGGCCAGGTCCGCCCGCCCTTCGAGCGGCTCGTCGGTGCCGGCGCCGAGCGCGGCCGCGGTCCGTGCCTGGGCCGCGTCGTGGTCGACGAGGTGCACGGTGATCCCCCGCCCGGCCAGTGCCAGCGCCGCGGAGGTACCGACCAGGCCGGTTCCGATGACGAGGGCGGTCCTCACTGGGCGATGTCCTTGCGCAGCGCCCCGGCCGCACCGAGGTAGACATGCGCGATGTCGGCCTTGGGCCGGTCGCTCTCGATGTGCGCCAGTACCCGCACGACGCGCGGCATGGCGCCGGCGATGTCGAGTTCCTGCGCGCAGATCAGCGGGACGTCGACCATGCCGAGCTTGCGGGCCGCGGCCGCCGGGAAGGCGCTGTGCAGGTCGGGGGTGGCGGTGAACCAGACGCTGATCAGGTCGTCCGGGGTGAGGTCGTTGCGTTCCAGTACAGCCGTGAGCAGGGCGCCGACCTGCTCCTCCAGGTGTCCGGCCTCGTCCCGCTCCAGCTGGACCGCGCCCCGGACCGCTCGTACCGCCACGTCGTGCTCCTTGTTCTGTGCTGCGCTGCTCGGTTCAGAGTAGTCAGCCGACCAGCTGTGCGGCGTCTGCGACCGCCCTCCGAGACGGCCGGGCGGCTCGCGTAGCCTCTCGCGCATGCGACTCACCCCGGAAGCGCTGGTGCGCGACCACACCGTCTACTCCTGCGTGATGGGTTCGCGCGCCTTCGGTCTGGCCACCGACTCCAGTGACACCGACCGCCGTGGTGTCTTCCTCGCGCCGACCCCGTCGTTCTGGAGTTTCGACAAGCCGCCGACCCATGTGGAGGGACCGGCCGACGAGCAGTTCTCCTGGGAACTGGAGCGCTTCTGCGAGCTGGCCCTGCGGGCCAACCCGAACATCCTGGAGTGCTTGCACTCCCCGCTCATCGAGCACGTCGACGCCACCGGCCGGGAGCTGCTGGCGCTGCGCGACGCGTTCCTCTCCCGGACCGTTCACCGCACCTTCACCCGGTACGCGCTGGGCCAGCGCAAAAAGCTGACGGCCGATGTACGGCAGTACGGCGCCCCGCGCTGGAAGCACGCCATGCATCTGCTGCGGCTGATGGCCGGCTGCTGGGACCTGCTGCGGACCGGTTCCCTGGTGATCGACGTCGGCGATGACCGGGAGCGGCTGCTCGCGGTGAAACGCGGCGAGGTGCCGTGGCCGGAGATCGAGCGCCGGATGGCCCGCCTCGCCGATGAGTGCGACGAGGCGGCCGCCCGGACCGCGCTTCCGCCGGAGCCGGACCGTGCGCGGATCGATGACTTCCTTTTCCGGACCCGGCAGAGGTCAGCACGCCGGCCGGGTCCGTACGGCGAAGTCGTGGAGCGCGTCGTGGACTGAGGCCGCGCACCCGACGTCGAAAGGGCTCAAGCGTCCCAGAGCGTGCCGAGTGCCAGCAGTTCGTCCCGGTACTCGATGCGTTCTGCCCATTCCTCCGGCCAGCCGCCAGGCCCCAGGTGGGCGCCGGCGAACGCGCCCGCCAGGCAGGCGATCGAGTCGGAGTCGCCCCGGGTGCAGGCCGCCCGACGCAGCGCCGTGACCGGTTCGTCCGGGAAGAGCAGGAAGCACAGCAGCGCTGTGGCCAGGGCCTCTTCGGCGATCCAGCCGTCGCCCGTCGCCAGGCAGGGGTCCGTCTCGGGGGACGGAGCGCGGAGGGCGCCGACGAGCCGGTCGAGGGCGGCCAGGCAGTCGTCCCAGCCTCGCGCCATGAAGGCGTCGGGGGTCGCGTCCTGGGAGTGCGTCCACAGATCGCCCAGCCAGCGCTCGTGGTAACGGGTGCGGTTCTCGAGTGCGTACGAACGCAGTTGCCCCACCAGCCCGGTCGGCTCGGTGCCCTGGGCCAGCAGGAACACCGCCCGGGCCGTCAGATCGCTCGCGGCCAGGGCTGTCGGGTGGCCGTGGGTGAGGGCGGACTGCAGCTGCGCCGCTCCGGCGCGCTGTTCCTCGCTGAGGCCGGGTATCAGACCGATCGGCGCGACCCGCATGTTGGCACCGCAGCCCTTGGAGCCGATCCGGCTCGCCTGCTGCCAGGGCCGGTCGCTGTCCAGCAGTTCACAGGCGGTCAGGCAGGTGTTGCCGGGGGCCCGGTTGTTCTCCGGCGAGTGGTACCACGTCACGAACTCCGCGCGTACCGGCGGCACCAGGGTCGCCGGCGCCGGCGGTCCGGCTTCCGTCGCGGTCCGCAGCCCCTTGCCCAGCGCGAGCGTCATCTGGGTGTCGTCCGTGACCAAGGCGGGCCTGGGCAGCTCCATCTCCCGCCAGGGGCCGCACTTGGCCAGAATCGTGGGGACGTCGTTGAACTCGGTCGGGAAACCGAGTGCGTCTCCGAGGGCGAGTCCGATCAGCGCGCCTGTCGCGGCGCGTTCCGTGGTGGTGACGGGCTTGCTCGTGGGGCTCATTCGGTTCGTCCTTCCGGGCGCAGCAGAGGTGGGTGCAGGGCGGTGGCAGGGCCCGCCCGGTAGAGGGCGGCCGGTTTGCCCCGGCCGCCGGTCAGGCGCGCGGCGCCGGCCACGGCCTGCACGAAGCCCGGTGTGGCAAGGACTTTGCGCCGGAAGTTGGGGCGGTCGAGTGCGGTGCCCCAGACCGTCTCGTACACCTGCCGCAGCTCGCCGAGGGTGAATTCGGGCGGGCAGAAGGAGGTGGCGAGACAGGAGTACTCGATCTTGGCGCCGATCCGGTGGTGCGCGTCGGTGAGGATCCGTGCGTGGTCGAAGGCGAGTTCGCGCGCGCTGTCCACCGGCATCCACTGGGCGTGCGCCGCGTCGCCGCCGCCCTGCGGTTCCGGCAGGTCCGGTACGAGCGCGGTGTAGGCGACCGAGACGACCCGCATCCTGGGGTCGCGGTCCGGCCGGCTGTAGGTCCGCAGCTGCTCCAGGTGGTGGTGGGCCAGGGTCGCGTCGGACAGCCCGGTCTCCTCGGCGAGTTCGCGCCCGGCGGCTTCCTCGGCGGACTCCGTCGGCAGGACGAATCCGCCGGGGAGCGCCCAGGCGCCCCGGTAGGGCTCCTGGCCGCGCCGGATCAGCAGCACCTGCAGTTCGGCGTCCCTGACGGTGAAGACGGCGAGGTCGACGGTGACGGCGAACGGCTCGAAGGCGTGCGGGTCATAGCCGTGCATCGCGCCGCCCGTCATCCGGTGGCCTCCCGATGGCGTTCCGGGAGCGGGTCGGCGAGGTTCCAGCCGTCGGTCAGCAGCGCGTCCACGGCGGCGACCGCGGTATCGAGCCGCTGTCGGTGCGAGCCGCTGAGCATGCGGAACGGCCGCCCGGCGCGGGTGAGTTCCTCGCGGAACCTGCCTGTCATCCAGGGCCGCAGATGCGCGCCGTCGCGCAGCCCGTCGTCCTCGAAACTGACGCCCACATGGTCGGTGAGCAGCCACAGGTGCTGTCTGCCCCGTGCGGCGAGTGCGGCGACCTGCTCGCTGCGTCCGCCCAGGTAGCGCTCGTGCCAGAGAGTGGTGGCGAAGGCGTCGGTGTCGCAGAACAGCACGGGCGATCCGGTGCGGGCCGCCGCGTTCTCCCGCTCGGCCTGGCCCTGGGCGATCAGCGGGAAGTCCTCCGTTCGGAAGGTGACCTGCTGCCAGTCGGCGTCCGGTCGTACGGCCCGTAGGTCTGCCAGCTTCTGCTCGCTGAACTCCCGCCCGTACTCGGCCACATACCGGGTCTGCGCCCACACCCCACCCCGGCGCCGGTACGTCTCGGTCAGGGCCCGGGCCAGAGTGGTCGTCCCGGTCGACTCCGCGCCCAGCACCACGACCCGGCGGACGAGTCCGGCGCGCACCGGCGGCTCCAGGAAGTCCCAGCAGTCCGCCGGGGCCCTGCGCACAGCGGTCCCGGACACCGGGAAGACCGTACGGTCCGGGTCCACCGGCACGTGCTCCGCGCCGAACCGGCGGGCCAGCTCGTCCCCGTACCGCTCGGAGGTGTACACGGCGTCCACGCGCTCGGGCACCGCGCCGCGGAAGACCGCCATGTGCGCGTCCCAGATCAAGGGGTCGCCGGTGTCCATCGGGATGTCGTCGACGGCACCCACCACCCGTACCTGCGGGTGCACTTCACGCATCCAGGCCATCCGGTCCGCGAGGGAGAGCGACTCGACGGCGGCGGCACAGACCAGGACGGTCAGCTGCTCGCAGCGGTCCTGTGCGGTCCGGACGAGATGGTGGTGCCCGGCGTGCGGCGGATAGAACTTGCCGAGGACCAGGCCGTGTCCGTGCTTCTTCATGCCGGCACCCCGGCCGACTGCCGTGCCTCGTCGCCCCGCCAGTTGCGCAGACCCACGACGCACAGCGCGAGGAACCCGACGTAGAGCAGCGAGGTCAGATAGAGGTCCTTGTACGCGTACAGCGGGATGTACACCACGTCCGCCGCGATCCAGAGCCACCAGGACTCGACGAGCTTCTTGCACTGGCCGTAGGTGGCCATCAGCGACAGCGCGGTCGTCAGGGCGTCCCAGAAGGGGACGGTCGAGTCGGTCGCACCTGCCAGCAGGGCCCACAGGCCGAGAGTCCCCACCGCCCCCGCCGCGAGCAGCCGGCCCCACTCGGTGCGGTCGGTACGCCGCACCGGCAGCTCGGGGCCTGGTCCACCCCCGTGGGTCCAGGTCCACCAGCCGTAGGCGGCGAGGGCGATGAAGACGAACTGGAGGCCTGCGTCGGCGTACAGGCCTGCCTGCAGGAACAGCAGGATGAAGAAGGCGTTGTTGGCGATGCCGATCGGCCAGTTGGCGATGTGCTGCCGGGCGACGAGCCGGACACAGAGCGCACCGCTGCCGAAGCCGAGCACCTCCGTCCAGCTCACCGGGGTGTTCAGGACGGTCACCAGTGGCTGCTGCAACGGGTCGAGTACGTCTGCGAGACTCACGCCCGCCTCCTTTATGGTCACTATGACTATAAAGGAGGCGAGGGGCCGCCACAAGCAAAAAACCCGGCCCCCGCGAAAGCGGGGGCCGGGCCTGCGGGTGCGGGCCTACAGGCCGACTTCCTTCATCAGCATGCCGACCTCGGTGTTGGTCAGGCGGCGCAGCCAGCCCGACTTCTGGTCGCCCAGCGGGATCGGGCCGAAGCTGACCCGGACCAGCTTCTCGACCGGGAACCCGGCCTCCGCGAGCATCCGGCGAACGATGTGCTTGCGGCCCTCGTGCAGGGTCACCTCGACCAGGTAGTTCTTCCCGGTGTTCTCGACGACCCGGAAGTGGTCGGCGCGGGCGTATCCGTCCTCCAGCTCGATGCCGTCCTTGAGCCGCTTGCCGAGGTCGCGCGGCAGCGGGCCCTGGATCGCGGCGAGGTAGGTCTTCTTGACGCCGTACCGGGGGTGGGTCAGCCGGTGAGCCAGCTCGCCGTGATTGGTGAGCAGGATGATGCCCTCGGTCTCCGTGTCGAGACGGCCCACGTGGAACAGCCGGGTCTCCCGGTTGGTGACGTAGTCACCGAGGTTCTGACGCCCGTCCGGGTCCTCCATCGAGGAGACGACGCCGGCCGGCTTGTTCAGCGCGAAGAAGAGATACGACTGGGTGGCGACGGTCAGGCCGTCCACTTTGATCTCGTCCTTCGGCAGGACCCGCCGGCCCTGCTCCATGACGATCTCACCGTTGATCTCGACCCTGGCCTGGTCGATCAGTTCCTCGCAGGCGCGCCGCGATCCCATACCGGCCCTGGCCAGCACCTTCTGCAGGCGCTCGCCCTCCTCCTCGGCACCGGGGAAGGTCTTGGGGGTCTTCACCTGCGGCTTGTTGTGCCGCTCCCGGTTGCGCTCCTCGATCTTGGCGTCGAGCTCGCGCGGCCTGGAGGTCTCCCGCTGCCCGTGCGGGCCACGGCGCGGGGCGCCCCCGCTCTTCGGGCTCTTCGGGCCGCCCTTGGCGCCACCGCGCGCCGAAGCGCCGCGGCTGCCGCCGCCGGACTTGCGGCCCTGCTCCTCGGACGAACCGGTGCCGACGTCGTAACGGCGCTCCTCGGGGCGGGGCCGGCGCGGACGCTCCTCCTGCTTGTCGCCGCGCGCTCCGCCGGACCTGGGCCGGGAGGACGGGGTCTTCCCGCCCGCACCCCGGTTGTCCCGGTTGCCGCTTCCGCTGTTCCTGCCGTTGCTTCGCATCAAAGTTCCGTCTTGTCGTCTGCGTCGGTGTCCGGACCGTCCGGTGCATCCGGATCGAACGACGGCACACCTTCCTGTGTCTCGGCCTCGATCGCTTCCGCCTCGGGAAGGAAGGGCGCGAGCTCCGGGAGCTCGTCCAGGCCTCGCAGGCCCATTCGCTCCAGAAAGTAGTTCGTCGTCCTGTACAGGATCGCACCTGTTTCGGGTTCCGCGCCCGCCTCATCGACCAGACCGCGCTGCAGCAGGGTCCGCATGACCCCGTCGCAGTTCACCCCGCGGACCGCGGAGACCCGGGAACGGCTCACCGGCTGGCGGTACGCGACCACCGCGAGCGTCTCCAGAGCGGCCTGGGTGAGCCGCGCCTGCTGCCCGTCCAGGACGAATCCCTCGACCGCTTCGGCGTACTCGGGACGGGTGTAGAACCGCCAGCCGCCCGCCACCAGACGCAGGTCGAAGCCGCGCCCCTGGACGGTGTACTCGTCGGACAGCGCGCGCAGCGCGTCGGCGACCTCGCGCCGGGGCCGGTCGAGCACCTTGGCCAGGTGTTCTTCGGTGGCCGGCTCGTCGACGACCATCAGGACCGCCTCCAGCGCGGGCTTGAGATCACTCACGCCTTCTCCTCCACCAGGTGGTCGAACTGATCGAATTCGTCGGTGACGGCCGGCTTCGCTCCGTCTCCCCCGGTCCACCGCACCAGCAGCTCGCCGAGCGCCTCCTGCTGGTCCAGGGAGATGGCCTTCTCCCGGTACAGCTCCAGCAGGGCGAGGAAGCGCGCCACCACCGTGAGTGTGTCGGCCGCGTCCTCGGTGAGCGTGCGGAAACTCACGTCACCACCTTCCCGCAGCCGTGCCATCACGATCTCCGCCTGCTCCTGCACGGAGACCAGCGGCGCATGGATGTGGTCCACATAGATCTGCGGCCGGGCCCGGGGCTGCATCGCCTTGACGGCGAGTTTCGCGAAGCCTTCGGCTCCGATACGGATGACGACGTCGGGCAGCAGCGCCGCATGGTGCGGCTCCAGGCCCACGGTCCGCGGGTAACGCCGGCCCTCGGCCTCCAGCCGCTCACTGAAGATCTCCGCGATCTGCTTGTAGGCGCGGTACTGGAGCAGCCGGGCGAAGAGCAGGTCGCGCGCCTCCAGCAGGGCGAGGTCCTCCTCGTCCTCGATCTCGGCGGCGGGCAGCAGCCGTGCGGCCTTCAGGTCGAGAAGCGTGGCGGCCACCACCAGGAACTCGGTGGTCTGGTCGAGGTCCCAGTCGGCACCCATGGCACGGATGTGCACCATGAACTCGTCGGTGACCTTGGACAGCGCGATCTCGGTGACGTCCAGCTTGTGTTTGGAGATCAGCTGCAGCAGCAGATCGAAAGGGCCCTCGAAATTGGCCAGTCGGACCTTGAACCGGCCATCTGCGGTGTCTTCCACCGGGACCGGAGCCGGTGCGGTGTCCGGCGCGGGTTCGGGTAGGGGTGGAAGTACTGCCGGTACGGGTTCCGGGGCCGGTGCGGGTGCGGCCGGTACTGCCGGTACGGGTTCCGGCGCCGGGGCCGGCCGTTCCGGCGTCGGGTGCGCCACCGGTGCCCCCGACGCCACGGGAGCTGCGCCCGGGCCACGCCCGAGGGCGCGGCGGCGGGGCTGAGCGGAGTCGTCGGTGGGCATCGGGTCCAGGGTACGGAGGTACGGGCGCGGCGGGGTCACCGGCGCGCAGCCGCTCAGCGCCCGCGCAGCCGCCGCACCAGAATGCTGGCGTCACCGCGTGACTCCAGGTCCGCCAGGACCACGGCGACCGCCTCCCGGACGATACGCCCGCGGTCCACGGCGAGGCCGTGTTCCCCGCGCAGCACCAGCCGGGCGTGCTCGAGGTCCATCAACTCCTCGGCCGAGACGTACACGGTGATCTTCTCGTCGTGGCGTTCCCGACCGGTGGGACGCCGGTTGGCCCCCCGGCCGCCACCACGGCGGCGCTGCTGCTGTCCGGTCTGCGGGGCGGGCGCCGGGGCTGTGCGCCCCTCTTGCGCCCGGCGGCCGCCCGCGGCGGCTTCCGCCTCGCTGTTCCTGGTGCGGGACTCCGGCGCCTCCGCCCCCGCGGTGGAGTGCTCGGCGGCCTGCGGCTCGGCGCGTTCGGCGGCGGAGGCCACCGAATCGCTCTCCCCCGCGGGCGCGGGTACCCGGGGCTGCTCGCCGTTGACCGGACGCCTCGGGGACGACGACTGGAGTGCCGTTCCTCCGGTGGTACGGAACAGTTCGTCGGCGCCCGGCAGACTCACTCGGCGTGACACCGGGCGAGCACCTCCCTGGCGAGCTGACGATAAGCGGCCGCGCCGACCGAGTTGGAGGCGTAGGTCGTGATGGGTTCGCCGGCGACGGTCGTCTCCGGGAAGCGCACGGTCCGCCCGATGACCGTGTGGTACACGTGGTCGTCGAAGGCTTCGACCACGCGTGCGAGCACCTCACGGCTGTGCACCGTGCGGGAGTCGTACATCGTGGCGAGGATGCCGTCGAGTTCGAGCTCGGGGTTGAGCCGCTCCTGGACCTTCTCGATGGTCTCGGTCAGCAACGCCACCCCGCGGAGCGCGAAGAACTCGCACTCCAGCGGCACGATCACCTTGTGCGCCGCGGTCAGCGCGTTGACGGTCAGCAGACCGAGCGACGGCTGGCAGTCGATCACGATGTAGTCGTAGTCCTGCATCAGCGGCTTGAGTGCCCGCTGCAGCGTGGACTCCCGGGCCACCTCGCTGACCAACTGCACTTCCGCGGCCGACAGGTCGATGTTGCTCGGCAGCAGGTCCATGTTGGGAACCGCGGTCTTCAGCAGCACCTCGTCCGCCGCCATGCCCCGCTCCATGAGCAGGTTGTAGACGGTGAGGTCGAGCTCCATCGGATTCACGCCGAGACCCACGGACAACGCGCCCTGCGGGTCGAAGTCGACGAGCAGGACCCGTCGTCCGTACTCCGCGAGCGCGGCACCCAGGTTGATGGTCGACGTGGTCTTGCCGACGCCGCCCTTCTGGTTGCACATCGCGATGATCTTGGCCGGCCCGTGGTCGGTCAGCGGTCCTGGGATCGGGAAGTACGGCAGCGGCCGTCCGGTCGGGCCGATCCGCTCGCGGCGCTGGCGGGCAGCGTCCGGGGCGAGCGTGGCCGCGTACTCCGGGTCGGGCTCGTACTCGGCGTCCGGGTCGTAGAAATGACCCTCGGGTACCTCGTTGTAGACGGCGAGATGGGTGGTCGTATCGCCACTCCGGTCGCCGGCCCTGGCGTTCACGTGTTGGCCGTCCATACTCTGGTGGGCTGTCGTCATGTGCTCTTGTGTTGCGAAGGCGCGGACAGCGACGGAGCCGACAGCCTCGCGCCCCGCAGGGCCATGGCTCCGAGCAGGCGCTCCTGGGTGACCACCCCCGGGAGTAAATGTCGACTCATTCACAAGTCGTCTTACCTCCTTGGACGTGACCAGGAAACTTTATCGATAGGTCAGCGTGGCATCATGCCGACGATGGGCGACTCTATGGCGTGTCACCGCTTCGCAGCAACACAATCCGCCGGACCCGACCCCATGTGTCGGCAACCGAACACCCCTCTGTCAAGGGCGCACAGGGGGCACAGAGCACGATTCGCGGGTGTACGAATCGCCTGAAGCGTTATGTTCGCGGCGAGTTGAGCGAGCGGAACAAAGAGGACGTAAGCGACTCCGGCCGGACCTCTGGGAGCAAGGTCCGGCCGGTTGCGCGAGATTGACGGCGCGTGTTGACGCGTCAGCCGAGCAGCGTGCTCAGTTCGGTGTGCGGAAGGTCGTGCGCCTCGGCCACCGAGCCGTAAACGACCTGCCCGTCATGGGTGTTGAGGCCCAGCGCGAGCGCGGAATCCCGGCGCAGCGCGTCCGCCCAGCCGCGGTTCGCCAGCTCCACGATGTACGGCAGGGTGGCGTTGGTCAGTGCATAGGTGGACGTGCTCGGCACCGCTCCCGGCATATTCGCCACGCAGTAGAACACCGAGTTGTGGATCTGGAAGGTCGGCTCGGCGTGCGTGGTCGGGTGGGAGTCCTCGAAGCAGCCACCCTGATCAATCGCAATGTCGACAAGTACACTTCCGGGCTTCATCTTGGCGACCAGCGCGTTGCTGACGAGCTTCGGCGCCTTGGCTCCGGGAATGAGAACGGCACCGATGACGAGGTCCGCCTCGACGACCGCCTTCTCCAGTTCGTAGGCATTGGAGACAATGGTCTGCACCTTCGTACCGAAGACCTTGTCCGCCTCGCGGAGCTTGTTGATGTCCTTGTCGAGCAGGGTGACGTGGAAGCCCATGCCGACGGCGATCTGAGTGGCGTTCCAGCCGGAGACACCGCCGCCGATGACCACCGCCCTGCCCGGCGCGGTGCCGGGCACACCGCCGGGCAGCACCCCGCGGCCGCCCACCGAACGCATCAGGTGGTAGGCGCCGACCTGCGGAGCGAGCCGGCCGGCCACCTCGGACATCGGGGCGAGCAGCGGCAGCTGACGGTTGGCGGTCTCGACCGTCTCGTACGCGATGGCGGTGGTGCCGGAGGCGAGCAGGGCGTCCGTGCACTCGCGTGACGCGGCGAGGTGCAGGTAGGTGAAGAGCGTCTGGTCCTTGCGGAGCCGGTGGTACTCCTCCGCGATCGGCTCCTTCACCTTGAGCAGCAGGTCGGCGGTGGCCCAGACCTCGTCCGCGGTGGGGAGAATCCGGGCGCCCGCCGCCACGTACTCCTCGTCCGGGATCGCCGATCCGACGCCGGCGTTCTGTTCGATGACGACCTGGTGACCGTGGCGCACCAGCTCGTGCACACCGGAGGGGGTGATCGCCACCCGGAACTCGTTGTTCTTGACTTCGCGGGGGATGCCGACCTTCACGTAGATCACGGTCCTTGGCTCAGGAGGATAACTCGGGCAATGCCAGACATACCCGAACATGCCCAGCACAGCTGGAGGCACCACGGATACACGCGACGAACCCAGTCTAATGAAGGACTTCTCCCTGTCTAGCCTTTCAAAGCATCAATCTTCCGCAGATACACCACGGATTTCGTAGGCAGATTTCAAATCGACCAGCAGTCTCTCGGCCGAACCCCTGTGCAGCCGAGCCGCCGCGGCGTCCCCGCGCCGGTCCAGGGCATCGGCCAGCCGCAGCTCCAGCGCCGCCTGAAGCCGCACGTCAACCGCCCGGCGGGCGCACTCCACCGCCTCCGTGCGGGTGCGCAGCGACTCGTCCGGCTGCCCTCCGGACTCCTGCACCCCGGCGAGCTCGCCCAGCGCCCGGGCCTGGCCGGCGAGGTCTCCGAGCCGGCGGTGCCCGGCCACGGCCGCCCGCCAGCTCCGCAGCGCATCGACGTACTGTCCGGCCCGGGCCTGGACGGTCCCGAGCCGACCGTGCAGCCGCGACTCGTCCGCCTGTTCGCCGCGCGACTGCCGATGTGCCAGGGCCCTGCCGTACCAGTCGGCGGCCCGCTGCAGGTCGCCCAGTTCCTGGTGGGCGCCGCCGACGGATTCCGTCGCCCGGCCCGTCGTGTACGGGTCACGGGCGGACCGCCCGGCGTCCAGCGCGGCCCTGTACCGGGCCAGCGCCTGCTGGATACGGCCGGCGCCGGCGTCCAGATCGCCCAGATCGAGCAGCGCGGCGGCCCGTTCCCGGTGCAGCCCGCGCCGCTCGGCGATCTTGAGGAGCAGCTGGTGGAGTGCGTACCGCTCGGGCGCCGCGGCGTCCGTGCCCCGGTGGGCCGCGAGCGCCCTCACCAGCGCGGCCACCAGCCGCCTGGCCAGGGTGTCGAGCTCTCCGTCGGCGGCAGCCAGCCGAGCCGACGCGAGCAGTGCGGGCAGCATCTGCCGCAGCCATGCGGCGGCGGCCGGGGCACTGGTGAACCGCAGCGAGCGCGGCAGCCCGGCGAGCTTCCTGCGGACGACCGATCCGTCCGGTTCGGTGATCGCCCAGCAGGACTGCAGCAGCCGGACGGTCCGCTCCAGCATCCGGGCGCGGGCCAACTCCACCTCGGCCGGACGATCCTGGCTCGTCACCAGGGCGCCGAGCAGGGGCATCAGGCAGCCCGGCACCTCGAACTGCGGGCCGTGCGCCCGCAGCAGTCCCAGTGCGGCGAACTCCTCCAGTGCGGCCTGCGCCGCCGGGATCGAACAGCCCGCCAGGGCGGAAGCGGTGTGCGCGTCGGCGAGTCCGGCGGGTGCCAGGGACAGCAGGCGCAGAATCCGCGCGGCGGGCTGCGGCAGCGAGCCGTGGACGAACCGGAAGGCGCGGGCCAGCGGCCTGGAGACGGTCCGCGGCTCCTCCGCGCCGTCGGGCAGGATCCACAGCTGCTTGGTGACATCGGCGACCGACGCCTTGGGCCGGGCTGCGAGCCAGCCCCCTACCAGGACGAGCGCGGCGGGCTGGCCTCCGCACTCCTCGGCCAGTGTCTCGGCGGTCCGCGGGTCCACGGTGACGCGCACCGTGCCGGCGAAGCGCCTGAGCAGCTCGACCGCGGAGCCGGTGTCGAGGCCGCCGAGCGTGCAGGGGCGGACATCGGGGAGACCGGTCAGCGGGCCGGTCGAGGTGGCCAGCACCAGCGAAGCGGACGCGTCGGGCAGCAACGGCTCGACCTGTTCGGCGTCGGTCGCGTCGTCGAGGAGCAGCAGCGCCCGGCGTTCTGCCAGGGCGGCGCGCACCAGCTCGGTGAGCTCCTCCTCGGCTGCTCCCGGAGGGGCCGGTACACCGAGCCCGTGCAGCAGCTCACGGGCCGTCTCCGCGGTGCTGACCGCGTCGCCACCGGGGGTACTGAGCCGCGCCCGCAGCAAACCGTCCGGGTAGTCGGCTGCGAGCTGCCCGGCCAGTTCCCCGGCCAGGGCGCTGCGGCCCGAACCGGGCCGTCCGGCGATCAGCAGGACCCGGGGCCCGGCACCCTTGCGGCCGGCCATGGTGTCCAGGCCCGCGCGCTCGATGTCGGCCCGCAGCGCCTTCAACTCCCGCCGCCGGCCCAGGAACTGCCCCGTTGCCGGCGCGGCCTTCGAGGTCGCGGCCCGGCCGACCGACTCCACCGCCTGATCCGTCACGGGCCTCGCTCCGTCCGCCAGCGCACCAGTCCGCCGGGGGCCCGGACCGGACAGTGCCGAGCGTAGTTCAGGTAGCCAGACGGGTCCGGCGGACCGTTGGGGCCGAATCCGCCACTCGGATCAGCCGATCATCCGACTGGCGGATCGGCGGATCACCGGACCCGCCGATCCTGGGACCGCCCTGCCTCGGTCCGCCGAACCACCGCTAGGCCTCGAACGGGCGGGCCGGCCAGGGCGCGTCCGCCGGGCGGAGCCCGTCGAGGCCCTCGCCATTCAGCGCTGCGGTCAGTGCCAGGACTCCTACGGCCAGGCACGTGTTGTGCAACTCGCCGGCCAGTACACCTCGTACGAGATCCTTCAGCTCGACCCGCGCGAGCTCCATGTCGGCCTCCTCCTCGGCGACCTCGAAACGCTCGCCCTCGATGTCGGAGACGCCCCGCGCCAGGAAGATCCGTACGGCCTCGTCGCACCCGCCCGGCGTGGTGTAGACGTCGGCCAGCACCCGCCAGTCCTCGGCCTTGACGTGCGCCTCCTCGTACAGCTCGCGCTGCGCGGCGTGCAGCGGGTTCTCGCCCGGGACGTCGAGCAGGCCCGCCGGGATCTCCCAGAGCTTGTGGCGCACGGGATGCCGGTACTGGCGCAGCACCAGGACACGGCCCGCCTCGTCGAGTGCCAGGACGGCGACCGAACCGGGGTGCACCTGGTAGTCGCGGTGGACGACCGCGCCGTCCGGCATGACCACGTCGTCGGTGCGGACGCTGGTCTTGTTGCCGGTGAAGGGGGTGGCGGTCGCGACCACCTGCCATTCCTCGGCGGTGTCCTTGATGGCGTCCCTGCTGGCCATGAAAGCGTCCTCTCCACAAAAGAAACCGGGGCAGGAGTCCTGTGGGACTCCCACCCCGGTCAACCGTATCGCTGTATCGCCGGCGGCTACTCGCCGGTCTTGCGCTGCACCGCGGCCTTCACCAGCCCCGCGAAGAGCGGATGCGGCCGGGTGGGCCGGGAGCGCAGCTCCGGGTGGGCCTGGGTGGCCACCAGGTAGGGGTGCACCTCGCGGGGGTACTCGACGTACTCGACGAGCTTGTTGTCGGGAGACGTACCGGAGAAGACCAGGCCGGCCTTCTTCTCCAGCTCCGCGCGGTAGGTGTTGTTGACCTCGTAGCGGTGGCGGTGGCGCTCCTCGACGTAGGGCTCGTCCGCGTACGCCTCCCGGACCACCGAGCCTTCGGCGAGCTTCGCCGGGTAGAGGCCGAGACGCATGGTGCCGCCGAGGTCACCGGCGCCCTCGACGTACGCCAGCTGCTCCTCCATGGTGGAGATCACCGGGTGCGCGGTGGCCGCGTCGAACTCGGTGGAGTTGGCGTCGGGGATGCCGGCGACGTTCCGCGCGGCCTCGATGACGATGCACTGCAGACCGAGGCAGAGGCCGAGCAGCGGGATGCGGTTCTCCCTGGCGTACTGGATCGCGCCGACCTTCCCGGTCACGCCGCGCTCGCCGAAACCGCCGGGGATGCAGATGGCGTCGACGTCACCGAGCTGCTGCCGGGCGGCGGCCGGCGTCTTGCAGTCGTCGGACGTCACCCACTTGACCTTGACCCGCGCCTTGTTGGCAAAGCCGCCCGCGCGGATCGCCTCGGTGACCGAGAGATACGCGTCGGGCAGGTCGATGTACTTGCCGACCAGGGCGACGGTGACCTCGTGATCGGGGTTGTGCACCCGATCGAGCAGATCGTCCCAGGTGGTCCAGTCGACATCGCGGAACGGCAGATCGAGCTTGCGCACGACATAGGCGTCCAGGCCCTCGGTGTGCAGCACCTTGGGAATGTCGTAGATCGACTTGGCGTCCACACAGGCCACCACGGCGTCCTCGTCGACATCGCACATCAGCGAAATCTTGCGCTTGATGGCGGTCGGAACGTCACGGTCGGCGCGCAGCACGATGGCGTCCGGCTGGATACCGATGTTGCGCAGCGCTGCCACCGAGTGCTGGGTGGGCTTGGTCTTCAGCTCGCCGGAGGGGCCGATGTAGGGCAGCAGCGAGATGTGCACGACGAAGACGTTGTCCCGGCCGACCTCGTGGCGGACCTGCCGGACGGTCTCCAGGAAGGGCAGCGATTCGATGTCGCCGACCGTGCCGCCGACCTCGGTGATGACGACGTCGACGTCGTCGGTGGCCATCCGGCGGATGCGGTGCTTGATCTCGTTGGTGATGTGCGGGATGACCTGCACGGTGTCGCCGAGGTACTCGCCGCGCCGCTCCTTGGCGATGACCGTGGAGTACACCTGTCCTGTAGTGACGTTGGCGGAGCCGTCCAGGTCGACGTCGAGGAACCGCTCGTAGTGTCCGATGTCCAGATCGGTCTCGGCACCGTCGTTGGTGACGAAGACCTCACCATGCTGGAAGGGGTTCATCGTGCCGGGATCGACGTTCAGGTACGGGTCGAGCTTCTGCATGGTGACCCGCAGACCGCGGGCCTTGAGGAGCGCACCGAGGCTGGAGGCGGTCAGACCCTTGCCGAGGGAGGAGGCGACACCCCCAGTGACGAAAATGTGCTTGGTCGTCGTGGCGGTGCTGTTTCGGAAAGCAGCGGTCTGCATGGCCAAGAGGGGGCTCCCGTGGTCGCGATCTGAGGTGCGTGCCGGCACGAGGCTCCGGAGGACTCCGGGGGTGCCGCCGCTGCGGTTCGGGGGCATGAGAGCCACCGGGCCACGGGCCACCAGGGTATCAGCGGCAGCGGGAGGCTGCGTCCGGGCACGCGAGCCACCGCGTTCACCGGGAGGTCACATATCACTCACCCGACGCTCACTCGTTCGGCCCAGCCAGGTTGCCGGACCGGTCATGCAGATCACTAGGGTGCGTCGTATCCTGCTCGGACACTCGCTGCCGAGACGGCCGGAAACCGGCACCACCCCGCCCGTTCCCGGAACAAGCGCTCGTCAACGATCCCTTGACTGCAACGCAAGCGCCCCCAGGGGCGACGTGGCCGTTCGACTGGAGATTGCACGTGGCCGGGCGCATCGAGGATTACGCACTCATCGGAGACATGCAGACCGCCGCCCTGGTCTGCCGGGACGGCACGGCCGATTGGCTGTGCCTGCCCCGCTTCGACTCACACGCCGTCTTTGCCGGGCTGCTGGGAACCGAGGAAAACGGTTTCTGGCGCCTGGGGCCGGCACATGCCTCTTCGGCATGCCCTCCGGACGCCGACCGGCGCCGCTACCGCGGGGACTCGCTGATCCTCGAATCGGAGTGGGACACGCCGCGCGGCACCGTCCGTGTGACGGATTTCATGCCGCCCCGCGACGGCGCCCCGCAACTGATCCGGATCGTCGAGGGCGTCACCGGACGGGTCCCGATGCGCTCCGCCCTGCGGGAGCGTTTCAGCTACGGCCGGGTGACCCCGTGGGTGCACAAGGTCGACGGCCGTACGGTCGCGGTCGCCGGCCCCGACTCGGTCTGGCTCGACACCACGGTGGACACCTTCGGCGAGGACCTCACCACCTACTCCGACTTCACCGTCGGCCCCGGGGAGCGCGTCGCCTTCACCATCAGCTGGGAGGCCTCGCACAAGGAACCGCCCGCGCTTCCGGAGCCGGAGAACGCCCTGGCGGCGACCGAGGACTTCTGGCGTGAGTGGGTCGAGCAGTGCACCTACCACGGCCCCTACCGGGAAGCCGTGGTCCGTTCGCTGATCACCCTCAAGGCGCTCACCTACGCACCGACCGGCGGAATCGTCGCCGCGCCGACCACCTCGCTGCCCGAGGACATCGGCGGCAGCCGCAACTGGGACTACCGCTACACCTGGCTGCGCGACGCCGCGATCACTCTCTCCTCGCTGCTGCGCACCGGCTACCGCGAGGAAGCCCGTGCCTGGCGCGAGTGGCTGCTGCGGGCGGTCGCCGGTGACCCGGAGAACCTGCAGATCATGTACGGGATCGCCGGCGAGCGGGAACTGGGCGAGGCGGAGCTCGACTGGCTGCCCGGCTACGAGAGTTCCACCCCGGTCCGGGTCGGCAACGGGGCGGCGGGCCAACTGCAACTGGACGTCTACGGCGAAGTGACCGAGGCGTTGCACCTCGCCCACATGTCGGGCCTGGCCCGCAGCGACTACGCCTCGCTCCTGCAGCTCAAGCTGATCCACTACCTCGAGGGGCACTGGAACCAGCCCGACGAGGGGATCTGGGAGGTGCGCGGGCCCCGCCGCCACTTCGTGCACTCCAAGGTGATGGCCTGGGTCGCCGTCGACCGGACCATCAAGCTGATCGAGTCCGGCGACGCCGAAGGCCCGCTCGAGCGCTGGCGCGCCCTGCGCGAGGAGATCCACCGCGATGTCTGCGAGAAGGGCTACGACAAGGAGCGCAACACCTTCACCCAGTCGTACGGGTCGACGGAGCTGGACGCTTCCCTGCTGCTCATCCCGCAGATGGGCTTTCTGCCGCCGGACGACAAGCGGGTCATCGGCACCGTCGAGGCCATCCAGCGCGAGCTGTCCACCAGCGACGGATTCGTGCTGCGCTATCCGACGGCCGGCACCGCGGCCGGGGTCGACGGCCTGGAGGGTGACGAGGGTGCCTTCCTGGCCTGCTCCTTCTGGCTCGCCGACGATCTGGCGATGATCGGCCGGGTCGATGAGGCGCGCAGGCTCTTCGAGAAGCTGCTGTCGCTCCGCAACGATCTGGGCCTGCTCGCCGAGGAATGGGACCCGAGGCTTCAGCGGCAGGTGGGCAACTTCCCGCAGGCGTTCAGCCATGTGCCGCTGATCGACACGGCTCTGCGGCTGACCGCATCCGGGGCGTACGGGGGCTGACCTGCGGCCGGACGCTTCCGGGCAGCCTCCGGGGCCCTGTAGCGTCGGACTGTGGAGAACCAGGGCGGGATCACGGTGCGACGGGCGCTCGAGCTACCGGGGCTGCGTGCCGGTCTGCCCGAGGTACTGGCGGGCGCCGACCGGCTGAACCGTACGGTGCGCTGGGTGCACGCCGGTGAGGCGCCGAACATCGCCGCACTGCTCAAGGGCGGTGAACTGCTACTCACCACGGGTCTGGCGCTCGGTACCCGGCCCGCCGAGCAGCGGGCGTTCGTGCGCAGGCTCGCCGAGCGCGGGATCGCGGCGCTCGTGGTGGAGCTGGGTCCGCGCTTCAGCCGACTGCCCGCCCCGCTGGTGGAGACCGCGCAGTCGGCCGGGCTACCGCTGGTCCAGCTGCACCGTGAGGTGCCCTTCGTCTCGGTGACGGAGGAGGTGCACACCGAAATCGTCAACGGTCACTACGCCCTCCTGCAGCAGGCCGAAGAGGTGCACCGCAGGTGCACCCGGGCGCTGCTCGACGGCGGTGGGGTGCCCCAGGTGCTCTCCGTGCTGGCGGATTTCGCCCGGAATCCGGTCTTTCTCGAGACGCCCGACGGACAGTTGCTCTACGCCGCGGGGGAGGGTGAGCCGCTGCAGGTGTGGGAAGGGCTGCGCGGGCACCGGCCGGCCGGTGCCGTGCTGGTCGAGGTGCCGGGCGGCGGGTCCGGTCCGGGCTCCGTCCGGGCCAGGCTGGCGCTGCTGCCGGTGTCGGCGCCGCCGGAGCCGGTGCACAGGATGGCGGCCGAGCAGGCGGCGGACATCCTCGCCGTCGTGCTGATGCAGGCCCGCCAGGAGGAGGAGCTCGCAGCCCGCGGCCGGGGCGATTTCCTCACCGACCTCGCGGAGGGCCGGATCACCGCGCAGGACGCGCCGGCCCAGGCCCGGGTGCTGGGCTTCAAGCCCGGCGACGGGCCGCTGCTGCCGGTGGTGATGCGGCTGGCCGCCGAGCTGTCGCCGTCGGGCAACTGGGCGGTGCTGGCCCGCGCCGTCCTCGAGGAGCTCGGCGCGGTGGGCGTGCCGGTCCTGCTCGGTGTCCGTCCGGTGGAGGGCCGGGTGCCGCTCCTCGTCGGACTCCGTACCGAATCCGGCTGTACTGAATCCAAACGTGCCGCGGTGGCCGACCGGGTCGCGGTGGCGCTGCGGGCCGGTGTGGAGCGGGCCGGCCTGGAGCGGGCCGGTGGCCATGCACCGGTTGTGGTGGTCGGCGAGGCGGGCGGCTGGGCCGCGGCTTCGGCGGGGCTGCGGCACGCGGCGGAGACCGCGACGGCGGCCCAGGGGCTCCCCGACCGGCCCTGGTACGACGCGCGCCGCCTCGACATCGATCTGCTGCTGTGGCGGCTGCGGGACCAACCCGATCTGGCGGCGTTCGTGGACCGGGCGATCGGTCCGCTGCGCGAGCACGACCGCACCTCGCGGCCCGCGCTGCTGCCGACCCTGGAGAGCTATCTGGCGCATGCAGGCCGCAAGGCGGAGACGGCACGCGAGCTGCATCTCAACCGGCAGACGCTGTACAACCGACTGGCCCGGATCGCCGAGTTGCTGGGCACCGATCTGGAGGATCCGCAGACCGTGCTGGCGCTGAGCCTGGCCCTGCGGGCCCGTCGGCACACCTCCTGACGCGTCAGCGCGTGACAGCCGACTGCAGCAACTCGTCATACACGCTCAGTACCTGAGCGACGGTCTCGTCCTCGGTCGGCCAACTCGACGCCTGGATACGGCCGGCCGCAGCGAGCGAGCGGCGGCGTGCGGGGTCGGCTAGCAGTGCGGTCACCCGGGCGGCCAGCGCCGACGGGTCACCGTACGGGACGAGTTCGGCCGCGTCACCGACCAGTTCCGGTGTTCCGCCGACGGCGGTGGCGACCAGCGGTACACCGAGACGCAGAGCTTCCTGCGCCAGCAGGGAGCGCGCCTCCCAGCGGCTGGGCAGGAGGGCGAGATCCGCCGCGGCGAGCAGTTCGGTGACCTCCTCGCACCTGCCGATCAGGCGGACGGCAAGCGACTCGGTCTCGATCCGGTGCTGCAATGCCGCCCGCTCCCGGCCCTCGCCCGCGATGACCAGCAGCGGCGCCGGGTCGAGTCGCTGCCAGAGCCGGGCCGCGTCGAGCAGCGTCCGGTATCCACGGTGCGGCTCCAGGCTGCCCACGGCCATCAGCAAGGGCCGTCCCACGGCGCCGAGTTCCGCGCGCACCTTGCTCCCGTCCCGGCCGGCCGCCGCTCGGGGTGCGGGGACAGCGACCGGCGCGAGACGCGCGTCGCGCGCCCCCCGGTTACGGGCCCGGTCCACCAGATCGGATGAGGCGCCCAGCACCACGGTGGCCGCCCGGACCGCCCTTCGCTCCAGCAGCCGCAACAGGTGGCATCGCACGCCCTCGCTGTGCGAGCGGGTGTGCCAGGTGACGACCAACGGCAGCCGCTGCCCGCTCAGCGCGAGCGCGGTGCGGACGGCGGCGTTCAGCCCGTGCGCGTGGACGACGTCGGCCCCGGCGCAGGCGGAGCGCAGCGCGGCGACGCTTGCCGGGTCGCTGCTCCGGGGCACCGGCAGGAAATGCGCACCGGCGCCGCCGAAGCCGTAGGACTGCTCCAACTCGACGGGAGCACACACGGTGACCTGGACGCCCCGCTCGACGAGTCCCCCGGCGATCGACCGGACGTGGGCGCTGCTGCCCGCGCTGCCTCCGCCCAGTACCTGGACGGCACGCAGCGGCGATCGGCCGTACGGCGGGACCTGGGTACTGCTCACTGACCGGAGCTCCTGAGTCGGCGTCGGGCGGGATGTCGCGCCCCAGGATGCCAGCCCGCACGCGCGTTCCGGCGCTCTCCCGGAGGGTGAGGGCCGACGCGGTCGAGTCAACGCCGAGGGGTGTCACTCGTCTGGGTGAGCAGTCCACTGGTTACGCGGTGCTGGGTCGAACTGTCGCGGACCGGGCCGCAACTCAACTCGCCGCCGCGCGGCTCACCTTGTCACCGTACGCTGCCGCGGTGACCAGAGCTGCCGCGTGGGCGGCGAGTCCCGCCCGGCCGTTCCCCGCGACGATGGCCACTCCGAGGGCAGCCCCCAGCGCGTGTGCTCCCGCGTCCCCGAGCATGGTCTGCTCGCCCAGGTCGTCGATGACCACGGCCGCCGCCGCCCCCATCGGGGCGGCGGCGGCCGCACCGCCCGGGACGCGCCGCAGCAGGCCGGGGCCGGCCAGCCCGAGCACGGCGATGGTGGCTCGTCCGGGGCGCATATCCAGCAGATTGACGAGGTGGGCGCTGCCGGCCACGACGATTCCGGCGAGCAGCCGGTCGACGGGCCGTTCCTTGAGTACCGCACCGACGGCCAGACCGGCCGCGCCGATGCCGAACAGTTTCACCGCGCCGCTGGTGATCTCGCCCTGCCGCAACGCGGACAGATGCGCCCGGAACCCACGGCGGGGGTCGCCCGCGCCGACGATGTCGTCGTATCCGCCGCAGGCACCGGCGACGAGCACCGCGAGCGCGGCGGCTCCACGGGCTCCGGCAGGGAGGGTCCCGGCGGCCGCGCCGAGCGTGGTGGCCGGTCCCGCGCAGAGGTCGACGACTCGGCCCGCGTAGTTCGTCCGCTGCCAGCGCTCGGAGCCGCCGGGGGGCCGGCGCCGCAGCGCGGTCGCGACGGTACGGGTCGCGGCGTAGGCGGCGAGGAATGCGGTGGTGCGGGCGCCGTGTCTGCTCATACGGCCACCCTAGGGGCGCGGGGGCCCGCCCCGGGTCCCGGGGCCGCTACAGTCCGCGGTGTGCGTGGCGGGCCCGGCGATCGAGGCCACCGGGCCGGGCGCTCAGCCCGCGTCCCCCCGGGCCGTGGCAAGGAGTTCTTCCGCGTGCGCACGCGCCGTCTCCGAGTCCTCCTGGCCCGCCAGCATGCGGGACAGCTCCCGCACCCGGTCCTCACCCTCCAGGACGGTGACGCCGCTGCGCGTGACCGAACCGTCGTGGGTCTTCTCCACCAGCAGTTGCCGGTCGGCGAACGCGGCCACCTGCGGCAGGTGCGTGACGACCACCACCTGGGCGGACCTGGCCAGCTTGGCCAGCCGGCGGCCGACCTCGACGGCGGCCTTGCCGCCCACCCCGGCGTCGACCTCGTCGAAGAGGTAGGTCGGTACGGGGTCGGCCCCCGCGAAGACCACCTCGACGGCCAGCATGACGCGCGAGAGTTCACCGCCCGACGCTCCCTTGGCGATCGGCCGCGGGGCGGTACCGGGATGCGGTGCGAGCAGCAGTTCGACTTCGTCCACGCCCAGCGGGCCGTACCCGACCAGCCGGCCGCCGACCTCGATGCCCTCCGGGTCCTCGGTCTGGCGGACATCGATCGAGACCCGGGCGTGCGGCATGGCGAGCGAAGCGAGCTCCTCCGTCACCGCGTCGGCGAATCGGTCGGCCGCTTCGGTCCGGGCGTCGGTGAGTGCCTGGGCGAGCAGAGACAGCTCGGCCCGCAGCGCGTCGCGCTCCGCCGTCAGCTCACCGATCCGCTCGTCGTCGCCCTCCAGCTCGGTGAGGCGCGCCGCGCCCTTCTCGGCCCAGGCCAGCACGGCTGAGATGTCCTCGCCGTACTTACGGGTGAGCTGGGTCAGCGCGGCCCGCCGCTCCTCCACGGCGCCCAGCCGCAGCGGATCGGCGTCGAGACGGTCGGCGTACCCTGCCAGCTCCCCCGACACGTCGGAGAGCAGAATGCCGATCTCCCCGATGCGTTCGGCGAGCGCGGCGAGCGCCGGGTCGTGGGAGCGCACGGCGTCCAGTGCCCGGCCGGCCCCGGCGACCAGCGTCGTCGCGTCCACGCCTTCGGGGTCCTCCGGGTCACCTACCAGCGCGGTGTGCGCGAGGGCGGCGGCGGAGGCGAGCGCTTCGGCGTGGCCCAGCCGCTCGGCCTCGGCGGCGAGATCGGTGTCCTCGCCCGGCAGCGGCTCCACACCCGCCACCTCGTCGAGCCCGAAGCGCAGCAGGTCCGCCTCCTGGGCCCGTTCGCGGGCCCGGGTGGTCAGTTCCTCGAGCTCCGTGACGACCGCCCGCAGCCTGCGGTACGCGGCGGCGTACTTCTCGTGTGGCACGGCCACCGTGTCCCCGGCGTACCGGTCGAGGGCCTGCCGTTGCCTGGCCGGGCGCAGCAGCCCCTGCTGGTCGGTCTGCCCGTGCACGGCGACGAGCTCGTCGGCGAGTTCCGCGAGCAGCCCGACCGGCACGGACCGCCCGCCGAGATGCGCCCGTGAGCGTCCCTCGGCCGAGACCGTACGGCTGACGAGCAGCGCACCGTCGTCCAGCTCGGCCCCGGCCTCCTCGGCGCGGACGGTGGCCGGTGCGCCGGCGGGCATGGTGATCCGCCCCTCGACCAGTGCCGACTTGGCGCCGAGCCGCACCAGGGCGGGGTCGGCCCGCCCGCCGAGCAGCAGTCCGAGGCTGGTCACCACCATGGTCTTGCCCGCGCCGGTCTCGCCGGTCACCGCCGTGAAGCCGGGTGACAGCTCCACCACCGCGTCGTCGATGACTCCCAGCGACCGTATCCGCATCTCCTCCAACACGACCCCGACCATACGAGGTTTTGCTCGTGTTGCGCGACGCGCCCTGCCCCCTAGTGCGGCGCCCCGCGCCAGCCGGCCACCGGGAGGGCGAACTTGGCCACCAGCCGGTCGGTGAAAGAGGCGTGGTGCAGCCGGGCGAGCCGGACCGGTACGGCGCCCCTGCGCACCTCGACCCGGGCACCGGCCGGCAGCTCCACCGAACGCCTGCCGTCGCACCACAGCACGCCGTGCGGGGTGTGCGGCTGCACCTCGACCGCGAGTACCGACGTCGGCGAGGTCACCAGCGGTTTGGCGAAGAGGGCGTGCGCGCCGATGGGCACCATGAGCAACGCCTCCACCTCCGGCCACACCACCGGGCCGCCCGCCGAGAAGGCGTAGGCCGTCGAACCGGTCGGCGTGGCGCAGACGATTCCGTCGCAGCCGAAACCGGTGACCGGGCGGCCGTCGATCTCCAGGACGACCTCCAGCATCCGCTCGGGTTCGGTCTTCTGCACGGCGGCCTCGTTGAGCGCCCAGTCCCGGTGGACGATGCTGCCGTTCTGATGGACGACGACATCGACGGTCATCCGCTCCTCGACCTGGTAGGAACGGCCGACCACCCGGTCGACCACCTTGTCCAGGTCGTCCCGCTCGGCCTCGGCGAGGAAGCCGACCCGGCCGAGGTTGACGCCGAGCATCGGCACCCCGGACGCCCGGGCGAACTCGGCGCCGCGCAGCAGCGTCCCGTCACCGCCGAGCACCACCAGGAGTTCGCACCCGTCGAGGCAGGCAGGGGTCGCCGCGGGGGCCAGCTCGACCGAGGGAGGCAGCGGCAGATCGGCCGCCTCCGCCTCCAGCACCCGTACGCCGATGCCGGACTTCAGCAGCCCGTGCACGACGAGTTCGGCGCTGCGGATGGCGGCCGGCCGGCCCGTGTGCGCCAGCAGGAAAACGGTGCGTGGCGCGCGCGGTTCCGCCGCATTCGGTGCTGTGTCTGTCACTGAGGCCCCTCCGCCACTGCACGGTCCACTTCCGCCGGGTCCAGCGCGGGCGCGTCCGCCCGCAGCCACAGAAAGTACTCGACGTTCCCGGACGGGCCCGGCAATGGACTCGCGGTGACCCCGCGTACGCCCAGGCCCAGCTCCGCGGCCTGCCGTGCCACCGTCCGGACCGTCTCGGCACGGAGCTGCGGGCTGCGCACGACGCCGCCGCTGCCGAGCCGGTCCTTGCCGATCTCGAACTGGGGTTTGACCATCAGCACCAGATCGGCGCCGGGCCCGGCACACCGCACCAGAGCGGGCAGCACCAGACCCAGCGCGATGAACGAGAGGTCCCCGACGACCAGGTCGACCGGGGTGCCGCCGATCGCTTCGAGGGTGAGTTCGCGTACGTTCGTACGGTCCTTCACGGTGACCCGGTCGTCGCTCTGCAGCGACCAGGCGAGCTGCCCGTACCCCACGTCCACGGCGACCACCTGCGCAGCGCCGGCCCTCAGCAGCACATCGGTGAAGCCACCGGTCGACGCGCCCGCGTCCAGCGCCCGCCGTCCCGCGACCTTCAGCCCGAGCGGCTCGAAGGCCGTGAAGGCACCGGCCAGCTTGTGTCCGCCGCGTGACACGTAGTCGGGGTCGCTGTCGTCCTTGCGCACCACCACGGCCGCACTGGTCTCGACCTGGGTGGCCGCCTTGGTGGCGGTGGCGCCGCCGACGGTCACCCGCCCGGCGGCGATCAGCTGACTGGCGTGCTCGCGCGAGCGCGCCAGACTCCTGCGGACCAGCTCGGCGTCGAGGCGGCGGCGTGCCACTCCTGCCACGTTCGGTTCAGCTCCTGCTGTTGTACGGAAGGGGGCCACGGGCCGGGGCCTGCGGTCCCGGCTGTGCGTCGAGCGCGTCCAGCGCCGCACGCAATCCCCGATGTACATCCTCGTACACCTCGACATGCCCGTCGGCGGCGAGGTGGTCGGCGTCGGCCAGCCGGTCCAGCACCGCGTCCACCGCTTCGTCGCCGGTGGGGGTACGCGTCACGCCCAGCGGCGCGGGAGCGGCCGGGTCGGGTACCTCAGCGGCTTGCGGCCCGGGCTCCGTGTCGGAGGGCCCCGCGATCGAGTCACTCATGCCCAGACGCTACCGCGAAGCGCTGCGGTACGGTCGATCACGATGGCGACGACAGAAGAGTGCCGCAGTGCCCTCGACAGACTCTCGGACAACATGGCGCAGGCGAACAGCCAGGTGCGCAGCGCGGCAGCGCTCGACCGGTCGTTGAGCTGCCGCATCACCGACCTCGATGTCACCTTCACCGGCCGCCTGGTGGACGGCCGGATCCAGGTGCTCGACACACGTCAGGGGCCACCACCGGACAAGGCGGAGATCCGGCTCGCCATGAAGGGCGACGACCTGGTCTCCCTGGTCGCGGGCGAACTGAACTTCGCGAAGGCCTGGGCGTCGGGCCGGATCAGCCTGGAGGCCGGTTTCCGCGATCTGCTGCGGCTCAGAACGCTTCTCTGACCACGGCGTCGGCCGCGGCGGTGCGGGCCCGGGCCTTCCGCGCGGCCGGCACCACCAGCGGGGTCCCGGTCTGCGGGTCGTCGATGACCTGGCAGCGCATCCCGAAGACCTGTTCCACCAGCTCAGCGGTCACCACCTGCTCGGGCGGCCCCTCGGCGACAACAGCACCGTCGCGCATGGCGATGAGGTGGGTCGCGTAACGCGCCGCATGGTTCAGATCGTGCAGTACGGCCACCAGGGTGCGGCCCTGCGTCTCGTGCAGTTCCGCGCAGAGATCCAGCACGTCGATCTGGTGCTGGATGTCGAGGAAGGTGGTCGGCTCGTCGAGCAGCAGCAGGGGGGTCTGCTGGGCCAGTGCCATCGCGATCCAGACACGCTGACGCTGGCCGCCGGAGAGTTCGTCGACATAGCGATCGGCCAGCTCACCGATCCGGGTCGACGCCATCGACTCCTCGACGATCCGCTCGTCCTCGGGCGACCACTGCCGCAGCAGCCCCTGGTGGGGGTAGCGACCACGCGCCACCAGGTCGGCGACCGTGATCCCGTCCGGTGCGACCGAGGACTGCGGCAGCAGACCCAGCGTCCTGGCGACCTTCTTGGCCGGCATCGACCCGATCGCGTGTCCGTCCAGCAGCACCCGCCCCTGTGAGGGCTTGAGCATCCGTGACAGGGCGCGCAGCAGCGTCGACTTGCCGCAGGCGTTGGGGCCGACGATGACGGTGAAGGAGTGGTCGGGGATCTGCACGGAGAGGTCCTCCGCGATGATCCGCTTCTCGTAGCCGAGGGTGACCGATTCGGCGGTGAGTCGCTGCATGGGCGTGCTCCTGGAAGTCATCAGATCCGTCCTGCTTTGCGTTCGGAGACCAGCAGCCACAGCAGATAGCAACCACCGATCACCCCGGTCACCACTCCCACCGGCAACTGCCGGTCGCCGAATGCCTGCTGGGCGATCCAGTCGGCGACGACCAGCAGGGCCGCGCCCATGCAGGCCGAGGGAAGGAGATTCGCCCCCGGCGAGCGGGTCAGCCGCCGGGCCAGCTGGGGCGCACTCAGCGCCACGAAGGCGATCGGCCCGGCGGCCGCGGTGGCCACCGCGGTGAGCAGCACCGCGGCCAGCAACAGCACCAGCCTCGTCCGCTCGACCCGTACCCCCAGAGCATGGGCGGCGTCGTCGCCCATCTCCAGCATCCTCAGGTTGCGCCCCTGTCCGATGACCACGGGCAGCAGCACCACGCTGGTCACCGACAGCGGCCAGAACTGCGACCAGTCCCGTCCGTCGAGGGAACCCGTCATCCAGACGACGGCGCGTGTCGCGTCGACCAGGTCGGCCTTGGTGAGCAAGTAGCTGTTGCAGGCGGTGAGCATCGCGGCGGCGCCGATACCGACGAGGACCAGTCGATAGCCGTGCACGCCGCGTTTCCACGCCAGGGCGTACACGGCGATGCCGGTCACCAGGCCGCCGACGATCGCACCGCCGGCCACGGCGGTTGCTCCGCCGTGGAAGAGCACGATCACGGTGAGCGCCCCGACGCTCGCGCCCTGCCCGAAGCCGATCACGTCCGGACTGCCCAGCGGATTGCGGGAAATGGACTGGAAGACCGCTCCCGAGACCCCGAGCGCCGCTCCGACCAGCAGCCCGACCAGGGCTCTCGGCAGTCGCAGGTCGTTGACGATGAACTCCTGGGCCGCGCTGCCGCCGCCGAACAGCGTACGGACGACGTCGCCGGGCGCGATCGGGTAGTCGCCGCTCCCGATGAGGACCACGCCGGCCGCCAGCGCGACCACCGCGAGCAGCACCGTCACGGCCACCGCTCTGATGTCGACCCGCAGGGAGAACCCCGCCGGGGTGCGTATCGCGTGCATCGCTTTCACAGCTGGGTCATCCTCCGGCGGCGGACGAGAAAGATGAAGACGGGCCCGCCGATGAGCGCGGTCACGATCCCTACCTGGAGCTCGGCGGGACGGGCGACGACCCGGCCCACCACATCGGCGCCGAGCAGCAGCACCGGCGAGAGCACCGCCGCGTACGGCAGCGTCCACCGCATGTCCGGACCGGTGATGGCCCGGACGAGGTGCGGCACCATCAGCCCGATGAAGACGATCGGACCGCAGGCGGCGGTCGCGGCGCCGCAGAGCAGGGTGACGGCGATCATCGACAGGATCCGGGTACGGGTCAGATGGGCGCCGAGCGCCCGTGCGGTGTCGTCCCCCAGCGCCATCGCGTTGAGCGGCCGGCCGATCAGCAGCGCGATCAGCAGTCCGGCCGCCACGAAGGGCCACACCTGGGAGACGGTCCCCGAGGTGGCGGACGCCAGCGAACCGACCGTCCAGAAGCGCAACTTGTCCAGCGCGGCCGAGTCGAGGAGTTGTACGGCGTTGACGTAGCCGAAGAGCGCCGCGCTGACCGCTGTGCCGGCCAGCGCGAGCCGGACCGGTGTGGCACCGCGGCTTCCGCTCAGCGCGTACACCAGCACCGACACGACCGCGGCGCCCGCGAACGCGAACCACACGTAGCCGGTGAAGGAACTGACGCCGAGAAAGCTCATCGCGGAGACCACTGCGGCGGACGCCCCCGCATTGACGCCGAGGACGCCGGGCTCGGCCAGCGGGTTGCGGGTGAGCGCCTGCATCACCGCTCCGGCGACGCCCAGCGAGGCCCCGACGAGCAGCCCCAGCACGGTGCGCGGCAGACGCACCTCGCGGATCAGTACGTCGTTGCCCCGGCCCGAGCTGTGCGCCAGGCCGTGCCACACGTCGCCCAGCGGCACCGCCTTGGCGCCGATCGCGATGCTCGCGACGGCCACCACCAGCAGCACAGCCAGAGCAAGGAGCAGCCCGGCGGCGCGCGGCACTGCGCGGTTGGGGGGCGCGGGGGCGGGGTCCGCGCGCTGTTCGGGAGGACTGTCGACCAACACCCGGTTAGGTTAGCCTACCCTGCCCATCCCTCACGGGCCGGCGCCTCACAGCCCGGCCCGGGACAGCGCCTTCCCGGCGTCGAGAACGCAGGAACCGTCCCCCGCCTCCGTCCAGGCCGCGGCGCACAGCGCCCGCAGCCCGTCCAGCGGACCGCCATCCCCCTCCAGGACCAGCTCTCCACCCCGGACGGACGCCGTCCATCCGCCGCACCCGAACGTGCCGTCCGCAGCGGCCACTTCCGGCTGCCCGGTCAGCAGCCCGCGCAGATCGGCGTCGACGAACGTCGGCCGGTGCTCGGGCTTCGCGGCCAGCAGCTGCGGCCCGTCCGTCACTCCGGTGAGCACCAGCAGCGAGTCGACGCCTCCGTTGAAAGCGCCTTCGATATCCGTGTCGAGACGGTCCCCGACCACCAGCGGCCGCTCGGCCCCGGTCCGCAGCACGGTCTCCCGGTGCATCGGCGGCAGCGGCTTCCCGGCCACCTGCGGCTCGGCGCCGGTCGCGATGCGGACCACCTCGACCGCCGCACCGTTACCGGGAGCGATGCCGCGCGGGGTGGGAATGGTCAGATCCGTGTTGGAGGCGAACCACGGCACCCCGCGGTTGATCGCGTACGCAGCCTCGGCCAACCGCGACCAGGCCAGCTCGGGGCCGCCGTACCCCTGCGCCACGGCCACCGGACCGTCATCGGCCGAGTCCACCGGCTCGAGCCCGCGCTCCCGCAGCGCGACCCGCAGTCCTTCGCCGCCGATGACCAGCACCCGTGCCCCCTGCGGAACCTGATCGGCGATCAGCCGGGACACGGCCTGTGACGAGGTGATGACGTCAGTGGGCTCGGCAGGGACCCCGAGCTCGGTCAGATGCCGCGCCACCGCGTCCGGCGTCCGCAGCGCGTTGTTGGTGACGTACGCGAGACGCATCCCGCCGTCCCGCGCCGTTCCGAGCGAGGCGACCGCGTGGGCGATCGCCTCTCCGCCCGAGTACACCACCCCGTCCAGGTCGAGCAGCGCAGTGTCGTACGCCTCGCTCAGCGCCGCGGTGCTGCCCTCGGGCCTGGTCCTGCTCTGCCGGCTCATCGCACTCCTCGTTCCGGGGTTCTCCCCCGATCATCCCGCATATCGAAACCCCACTTACCATGCAGCAATGAGCAAACGTGGTCAGCAAGCGGACGCCGGACTGCAACTGCTCCCCTTCCGTGGGCTGCGTTACGTCCCCGAGCGGGTGGGGAGCCTCGCCGCCGTGACATCGCCGCCCTACGACGTCGTGGTCAGGCCCGACGGGCTCCTGCACCTGGAGTCCGCCGATCCGCACAACATCGTCCGGCTGATCCTGCCGCAGGCCGACACTCCTGCGGCTCGCAACGAACAAGCCGCAACGACCCTCTCCCACTGGCTCGCCGAAGGCATTCTCGCCCCGGATCCCGAACCCGCTCTGTACGTCTACGAGCAGCGCAAGGGCGAACTGCTGCAGCGGGGACTGATCGGTGCGCTGGCCCTCTCCGGCCCCGAGCACGGTGTGGTCCTTCCGCACGAGGCGGTGATGCCGGACATCGTCGAGGACCGGGCGGCCCTGATGCGTGCGACCGCCGCCAACTTCGAGCCGCTCCTGCTGACCTACCGCAGCGACGGCAGCGCGACGGGGGCGGGCCGGGGGCGCGAGGCCGGTCCGGGGTGCGAGACGCATGCGGCCGGTGCGGCGGCCGTCATCGAGCGCGCCATCGCCCGTCCGCCGCTGCTCGCGACAACCACCGAGGACGGTTTCAGCCACCGGCTCTGGTCCCTCACCGACCCGGCGGAGATCGCCGAGGCCCAGTCCGACCTCGCCCATCGGCAGGCGCTGATCGCCGACGGGCACCATCGCTGGGCGACCTATCTCCGGCTGCGCACCGAACACCCGGGTCCCGGCCCCTGGGGTTACGGACTGGTGCTGCTCATCGACACGGTCCGCCATCCGCTCCAGGTCCGGGCGATCCACCGGCTGCTGCACCGAGTCCCGGTCGCCGAGGCGCTGGACGCGATCGAGGGCCTGTTCCGCATCCGGGAGGTCGACGGCCTCCCCCGGGCGCTGGATGCCCTGGCCGAGGCGGCCGCCACGGGCAACGCGTTTCTGCTGGCGGGCGACGGCGGCTTCCACCTCATCGACCGACCGGACGAGGAACTCCTCGCCCGCACGGTGCCCCGGGACCATCCGCCGGCCTGGCGCACCCTGGACGCGACGGTGCTCCATCACACGCTCCTCGATCAGGTCTGGCGCATTCCCGACGCTCCCGAGCACATCACGTACATCCATGCCACGGACGCGGCCGTCGAACAGGCAGAACGCCGGGGCGGTACGGCGGTGCTGATGCATCCGGTACGCGAGGAGGTCGTACTGGAACTCGCCCGGCAGGGCGTGACCATGCCCCGGAAGTCGACGTCGTTCGGGCCGAAGCCGGCCACCGGGCTGGTGCTGCGCAGTCTCAGCCTCGACTGACGACCGGAAAAGGGCGGTGCCCCGGGAGCTTCCTCCCGGGGCACCGCCCTTTTCGTCCGATCAGCGGACGTTGCGTCAGGACTCGTCCTCGGGCCCGTCGTCCGGCTCGTCGCCGGACTCGTGCTCGACGTCGACGAATTCGACGCCCTCCAACTCGGCAAGCCGGTCCGAAGCGTCCGTCGCGCCGTCCTTGTCGCACTCGATGGTCTTGGCGAACCACTCGCGCGCCTCGTCCTCGCGTCCGGCGGCCAGCAGTGCGTCGGCGTACGCGTAACGCAGCCTGGCAGTCCACGGCTGCACGGAGTTCGACGCCAGTTCCGGGCTCTGCAGCGTCACGATCGCCGCATCGATCTGTCCCATGTCACGGCGTGCACCGGCCGCGACCAGACGCATCTCGACCTGTCCCGCCTTGTCGAGCTTCTGCACCTCCGGCTCACCGGCCATCGCCATGGCACGTTCCGGCCGCCCGAGTCCGCGCTCGCAGTCCGCCATGACGGGCCACAGTTCGACGGTGCCGGTCATCCGGCGGGTGGCACGGAACTCCGCGAGCGCCTCGGAGTACTTCTGCGTGGCGTACGCGGCGAAACCGGCCGCCTCACGTACGGCAGCTACCCGGGAGGCCAGTCGCAGGGCGATACGCGAGTACGCGTATGCCTCGTCGGGGTCGTCGTCGATCAGCCGGGCGACCATCACCAGGTTCTTGGCGACGTCCTCGGCGAGGGTCTTCGGCAGGCTCATCAGCTCCTGCCGCACGTCCTTGTCGATCTCCTGGCCGGTGACGTCCTCGGGGATCGGCAGCCGCTTGATGGGCTCGCGGTCGCGGTCCCGCTCGTCCCGCTGGAACCCACCACTGCGCTCATCGCGTCGCCCACCGCGGAAGCCGCCCCGGTCGTCACGGCGGTCACTGCCACGGCTACCGCCACGCTCGTCGCGCCGACCGTAACCGCCCCCGCCGCTGGGGCGTTCGTCACGACGGAAGCTGCCACCACGGTCGTCATCGCGGCGAGGCCCGCTCGGCCGGTCGTCCCGGTTACCGCGGTATCCGCCACCGCTGCCGGCACCGGCCGGACGACCACCACGGTCATCACGCCGGTCGCCACGGCGGTCGTCGCGGCTGGGGCCGCCGAAGCGGTCGTCGCGCCGGTCGTCGCGCCGGAAGGGCGGACGGTCGTCGCGACGGGCGAACCCGCCACCACTGCTGGGACGTCCACCGCGGTTGTCATCGCGGCGCGGGCCGCTCGGACGGTCATCGCGACCCCCACGGAAGCCACCGCCACGGGTGTCACCGCCCCGGGTGTCACCGCGGCTGTCGTCCCTGCGGAAGCCCCCACGGTCACCACCGCGGTAGCCACCGCCGGCGGAACTCGGGCGCCCACCACGGTCGTCATCGCGGCGAGGCCCGCTCGGCCGGTCGTCCCGGTTCCCGCGGTACCCGCCACCAGCACCGGCACCGGCCGGACGACCACCCCGGTCATCACGCCGGTCGTCCCGACGCGGACCGCCGAAACGGTCATCACGCCGCTCGAAACCGCCACCACTGCTGGGACGTCCACCACGGGAGTCGTCGCGTCGGTCATCGCGCCGGAAGGGCGGACGGTCGTCGCGACGGGCGAACCCGCCACCACTGCCAGGACGTCCGCCGCGTTCGTCGCGCTGCCCACCGCGGTAGCCACCGCCGCCGGAACTGGGGCGCCCACCACGGTCGTCATCGCGACGAGGCCCGCTCGGCCGGTCATCGCGGTTACCGCGGTACCCGCCACCGGCACCGGCCGGACGACCACCACGGTCGTCACGACGATCACCACGGCGGTCGTCACGGCGGTCGTCACGGCGGGGGCCGCCGGAGCGGTCGTCACGGCGGAAGCCACCACGGTCGTTGTCCCGGCGGGGACCACTCGGACGGTCGTCACGACCACCTCGGGACCCGCCCTGGTCGCCGCCGTCCCGGCGACGCGGCTCGCGCTCCGGACGGTCGTCGGGAGAGTTGGTGGACATCGGTGTGACTCCTGTCTTCGGGTAACGCAATCATTCTCACGCAGTCGGTCATCCGCCGCGCATCGGGAAATAAAAAAAGGACCTTTGGTCCCAGCGTGAACGCTGGGACCAAAGGTCCTTCAAAGATTGTTCGGCGGCGTCCTACTCTCCCACAGGGTCCCCCCTGCAGTACCATCGGCGCTGAAAGGCTTAGCTTCCGGGTTCGGAATGTAACCGGGCG
>NZ_JBFBAK010000013.1:0-122963 GCF_040689485.1 Streptomyces sp. NPDC051322
GCGTCAACGTTCTGTGGGCCTTGATCCGTGACCGACGGTGCTATCAAGTCGCACCTCCAGTGACTATGACTGCTTGACAACAGCATTAGGAAGCGAGAGCGTTCCCCATTTGGCACTCAGATATACCGAACGGTTGTACCTACAGGCACGTGATGATCACCACGCGAGCACATTTCCAGAACTGCCCTCACGTGATCCATACATCTGGAAAGCTCTACCAGCATGTGCATGGAAAAAGTGACTCTCTGCTTGCACGCAGGAGACTGTGGGACATGTCACGTTGGCGAGTTGTGGAGACGTTGACCGTAGATGTCATGAACCTGCAAAGATTTGCAAGTCTATTTGCTTGCAGGCAGTTGCCTGCACACCTTGGGGAGGATCCGTGCTGCAAGTCCGCACGCGGGTTAGGCGTCTCATCGGCGCAACAGCAGTACTGGCCGTGCTAGCAGGAGGCGGGGCTCTCAGCGCTGCGTCCGCTCAGGCCAGTTCACAAACACACGTCAAGGCGTCTATCGCTGCGCACCCGTCCAAGCCGCTCAAGCCGGCGAAGGCCATGACCGCGCATGAGCGAAGAGCCCAGGTGAAACGCGACCAACAACTCCGGGAACTGGGCCCAGCACTACGACACGAAAAACGCCTGAATAAGTGGGCAGAGCAAGAGAAACGGGCCTCGTCCAGCGACCCCAAACCTCTGACTGCAGGGCAACCTGCCAAATCACTGTCGACAGCTCAGGCGCAGGACATCCAACTCCCCGTAATCCAGGGAGCCTACTGGGGTTCCATCTACATCGTTAACGATGAATCTCAGCTGGATCCATCCGGAGTGGCATCAGCGCTACCGTCAAACCCTCCCACAAATCCTAGGGTGGCACCCAACTACCAGCCCGGACAGACAACCTGGAACGTTGCGGCCGATTGGACAGGGGAGCCAGCAGCAACACCACGGTTCATTCGGATGCAGGTGTACCAGGCTTCGGATAACAAGCTGGTCGCCACCAGAATGAACAGCGAGAATTCGTTCTCGGCGAACGATGCTGAAACGACAGCAGAGTGTTTGAGGTGGATAGGTGGGGGAAGCGCACCTCACACCTGCGTATGGTCGGCTGTAGACGGAGTGTTCGCTGGCAAGGCGGGCACCGTCTACTACGCGAAGCTCTCCTACGCCACCGAGATGACCAACCACTTCTACAAGGTTCCCGGGGAGGCGAAACCCACATATGCAGAGTACTGGCTGCCTACGAAGTGGACAGCAACGGTGACCAGCCCAGGTGCACCAGCAATCTACACACCAGGTATCGGGCAGAGTCTCTCAGGTGCGTGCACTTGCTTTTACCAGACATCCATCGCCGACCCAGTCAACACCGCTACCGGAGCTGTCACAGAGACAATCGATGACACGACGGTGCCCGGTATGGGTTTTCCTCTGACACTGACTCGCAACTACTCATCAGCAGCGACGGACAGCGACGGCCTCTTGGGAAAGGGGTGGAAGCTCTCCTTCGAGTCCCGGATAACCCCCGAAACAGGCAAAGCCACACTCTACGAGTCAGACGGCGCGCGGATCACTTTCACTAAGAACAGCGACGGCACCTACGCAGCCCCCGCCCCCGTGCGATATGTGCTCACCGCGACGAGCGGTGGCTTTAAGGTCACCAACATCGATCACACCAGCCGGACCTTCGATGCCGCAGGGGTTCTGTCGAGCTGGACCAATGGAAGCGGCGAGGGGCTGACGTTCAGTTACTCCGGCGGGAATCTCACGAAGATCACTGACGCAGTTGGGCGGGAGACCACTCTCGATGTCGACACGACAACGGGCCGGCTCAACAGCGTGACCCTGCCGGACACACACAAAGTCACCTACGGCTATGTGGGCGGTCAACTGGCCTCGGTGACAGGAACCGACGGGGGCATCACCAAGTACACATACCTCGATGGACTTTTGTCCACAGTGGTGGACCCCAACCAGAACACCGTCACCCAGAACTTCTACGACCCCTCGACCGGGCGAATCAAGAAGCAGATCGACGCCTCGGGCAACTCTTACAGCTTTTCCTGGACTTCCACGAATGGAGCACCCGCAGGCTCCGGCGAGTCCGACATGACTGATCCCAACGGCGGAATCTGGACGGATATCTACCAGGCGGGTGTCCTCATGAACAGTTACCGGCCCGAAGGGGGCGGTAACGACCGCGAATACGACCAGCACCTGAACGACACTGCTGAATACGACGCCAACGGCAGTCAGACGCTGCGCACATACGATGCCCGTGGAAACCTGGCTTCCCAGATGAAGGGTGGAACCACCGAACTGTTCGAATTTGATACCACCGACCGCCTCAAGACTTACACCAACGGCCGAGGCTTCAAGACCGTGTACGGGTACGACGGTACTTCCGACCGGATCAAAACGGTCACAGGCCCAAATGGTGTCACCACCTACACCTACACACCCGACGGACAGATCGAAACAGAGCAGGCCCCCGGAGGGGGTGTAACGCGCTACGCGTACGACAGTACGGGGCTCTTGAAATCGGTCACAACCCCCGAAGGTAACCAGACAACCCATACGTACGAAGCAGGAAGAATCAAAACAACCACGGACCCCCGTGGGAACGTCCCTGGAGCCGACCCCGCTAAATACACAACTCATTTCGACTATGACGACCACGGAAGGCTATGGAAAGCAACCGACCCGGATAATCACACCACGACCTACACCTACGACAGCAACGGCAACACCAAGACAGTTGCCGACCCCCTCACCCGCGTCACCACCTACGACTACGACTCGGCAGATCGTCTAGAGAAAGTAACAGGACCCGACAAGAAGTTCTCCACCACAGAGTATGACAAGCAGGGCAACCCCAAGGCCCGAGTGGACGAAATCAACAACCGCACCACCTACGGCTACGACAGTGAAAATCACCTCGTCTCAGTCACCACACCGCGTGGAAACCTGCCAAATTCCGACCCAGCCAAATACACGACAACCTACGGGTATGACGGCAACGGGAACCTCGAGGAGACAGTCGACCCGACCGGGGCTGCCACAACCACTAAATATGACGCACTTGACCGGCCCACCGAGGTGACCGATCCTCTGAACCACGTCACCTCCACCAAGTACGACGAAAACGGCAACGTCAAGTCGGTCACCGACCCACGGCAGAAGACCACGGTCTACACCTACACCGACGATGACCAGGTAGAGACTGTCAGAGACCCGCGTGGAAAAGTCACTACGTACGCGTACGACGCGGCGCGGTACCTCAAGAGCGAAACAACACCACTGGGTCACACGACGACTTGGACCTACGACCACGACGGACGCCCTACCACCTCCGTCGACCCTCGCGGCAACGTCACCGGTACTGACCCCGCAAAATACGCCACCACCTACAGCTACGACGCTGCCGGAAATCTGAAAAAGACGACGGACCCGCTCGGACACACAGAGACCGCTGAATACAACGCTCAAAACCAACAGACCCTGGCAACGAATGCCAACAGTGAGTCGACAAAGACCACATACGACGAACTGGGCCGCATCAAGACAGTCACAGCCCCGGACGGCGGTCTGACGACCTACGGCTACGACATCGCCGGAGACATTCAAACGCGCACCGACGACAACGCCCATACAACCGCATACGCTTACGACGACGCCCACCGCCTCAAGACCGTCACCGACCCGCTCAACCACAAGGTCTCTTACAGCTATGACGCAGACGGGAACCAAGAAACCGTCACCAACGCACGCGGAGTAAAAACCACCACCACACACGATGCCCTGGGGCAGCCGGTCACCATCCAGTATTCAGATAGCACCCCCGCGGTAACCACGGTCTACGATGCCGCGGGCAACCGACACCAGATCACAGATGCAACCGGCAAGCGGACCCTGGACTACAACGAGAACAACCAGCTCACAGCAGTCTCCGTGCCCGGCCAAACCAAGGGATTCGCCTACACCTACGACGACGCTGGCAACCTAGCCACGCGAACCCTGCCCCACGGCCGCACAAGCACATACACGTACGACGATGATGGAAAACGGCACACCTCCACCACCGATAACTCCACCGTCACCTACGGCTACGACGACGCAGGAAACCTGACCACTACCAGACTGCCCACGGCTAACGGCTACAGCGAAGCCCGCACGATCAACGCAGCTGGACAGCTCACCGACATCGCGTCCACCAAAGCCGGCACCACTCTCTCCGCCTGGCACGCCGTTCTCGATCCAGCAGGCCAGCCCAAGCGTGTCGACAGCACCCGTCAGAGCACAGCCAAATCGCAGTACTACACCTACGATGCCGCCGGGCGCCTCAACACGGAATGCTCATCAACGGTCAAAGCCGACTCATGCCCCACTGGAGCACCAACCACCATGTACACCTACGACAAGACAGGAAATCGAAAGTCCCGCACCGACGCAAAAGGCACAACTACCAATTACACCTACAACGACGCTGACGAACTCACCAAAACCGTGACGGGTTCCACCGCCACCGGATATGAATACGACTCCGATGGCAACCAGACGAAAGCTGGGAACCAGACCTACGGATACGACCCAAACAACCAGCTCACCTCCATGACGGCCGGCGGCAAAACTTGGGGATTCACCTATGACTCAGACGGCAACCGCAGCAAACGAACCAAGACCGGTGTCAGTCTCGCCTGGGACATCAACAACGACATCCCGCAGTTGGCAGCCGAATACACTTCGACTGGCTCGCTGTACGCGGACTATGAGTACAACCCAGACGGAGCCGTAGAATCTGAACACCGGTCAAGTGCCGGTACAGACGCTTTGTATTATTACCATCGCGATCTGATTGGTTCTATCACCGATCTCACTACGGCCTCTGGAAGTCAGGCCAAGACATACGAGTATTCAAGTGCCTTCGGCGCTGGCGGCCCTGGCGTGGATTCCAATCAGCCGAATAATAACTTTGGGTACGCAGGACAGTACAAAGAACCTGCCGGTGGTGAGGATGCCTCCCTCGCCGATGCCCTTGGTTACAACATGCGGGCTCGTACATATGACCCGGATCAGGGACGCTTTACCAGCCCTGATCCCTACAACCCGAGCCAAGAAGATCCCGGTGAATCCTCGTACGCCTATGTCGGAAATGGCCCCACATATCGGTACGACCCTGCTGGGACGTGCTGGTGGATCCCGAACTCGAACGACGGCGCTTGCTTCCACCACAGTCCAGGAATCGATTGGGGAGCTGCGGCGAAACTGGGAGCGAAGCATGTAGGCGACATGCTCAGTAACGCGATCATCACCACAGCAGGGATTGGAGCGGGGTATCTCGGACGAAAGACCGGGGTGGGATCTGCCCTCAACGTGCAGTGCGGAAATCAGTATTCGCTGATATATCAATGGCTTACTGGATCCGGTGGAGCCAAATATTTCGGTCCTGGTCAATCATTCCTAGAAAACCTGAAGAAGGACTCGACCGTCAGTGGACTCCGGAGTGATTTCATCACACTTGCGCGAACCAATAATGGCAATGTCCAGGGCGAGCAGAGGCAAACTAGGTACCGGGATCCAGCGACTATCCCCCAACTAGTGACGGACCTTGCTGGCATGATTAGCAACGGCCGCGTTGGGACCCGGAATCCAGCGGATGCCTTCCTGGGCAGCTACAGCCTGAACGGCGTTGTGTCGGCCGTCTCTAAGCCATCGAGGACGATCACCGTGCAATTCACCGCCAACAACACCACAGATAAACACTCTTTCAACCATCAGTACGACATGCCAGACATCACAGCGGGTCCTGGTGCAACAATGACGGAAACATTCAACTGGTCAGAAATTCTCAGATACTAGTTCGGGCGCGGTCGCCACAATCGGCTGCACGTACTAGCTAGCTGTGCCGCAGACGCCAAACAGTCTGCGGCACAGCTATTCGCATGATCAAGAAAGGCACTCAGCCATGAATTCAAGATACGAAAATCGAAACCAACCACCACAGTACTGGGCTCGTTCTCCAGTCCCGCGACGTCGTTTGCACCCACTGACGATCGCACTCTTCTGCATAATAGCGATTCTTTGCATCGTTGCGACAGGAATCGTCCTGGTCGATTATTTGTTCGTCGGATCATCGATACAACTGGCACCCCTAAATAGAAGCCAGGTTCTCGGCTCTTGGGCTGGCGACAAGGGCGAGCGCATCACATTCTATGAATCAGGAGGATTTTCATCCTCCGGCGTTGCCGTCGCAGAATTCAATGCGGATTGTCATGCCGACCCCGCCCCACTGAGTTGGAAGATATATAAATTCCCGTCGACGACCTCCACTGACAAATCAATGAAAAAAGGAACCGCCATTGAACTCCGATACGCCAACTGCACAATCGATATCATGAGTGTAAAGAACGACAGCGGTCCCAAAATTTGCATCGCGAATGATGACTCTCAATGTCAAAATGGAATTTACTTCAGGAGAACAGTGACGGGTGACTGAACGTCAGCTGAGGTGATCCTTCCCGACGGGCCTGGCCTCGTTGTTTCACGGCGACATCCGGTTGGTCTTGCGTCCGTGATGTCGCGTTGATCCCTGTCCGGGGACGGTTCCGGTCAGGGGTGCGCGTCGGCTGACGTGCCGGATGACGTCGGGTTCCACGGTCCCGGAGCTTGCGGGTGAGCCTCCTCTCGATGCTCGATGAGGTCGTTCGTGCTGGTCGGGTGGGGTGGGGCGGGGCGAGGATCCGTTCGAAGGCGCGGATGATCGCCGTGGCCCAAGGCCAGGTGTCGGGGAGTTTCAGACGGCGTTTGCGCTGGCCGCGCACTAGGTGGGCGGGGACGTGGAGGATGCGGTAGCGCAGGGTCTTCGGGGTGACCTTGGCGAGCTCGCCGTCCAGGGCGAGGAGCTGGAACCAGCAGCGGAGATCGGCGGCGAGGTGGTGGCGGTGCAGGGTCATTGCGTGATTGGGATTGGTCCGGTTCGCCGGTCTCGTGAGTGACGTGTCGTCAGGTCCTTTGTGCGGCAAGGGGCCCCGGAGCGCAGAGCAGGCACGGTGCCGGTGATCATGTGGTTGTCGAGACCCATGAGAACCGAGCGAGACAGTGCCTGCCCGAACATCATCGCCGATCCCCTCCGTGCTGGAGCAACTGGGCTCCACGACTGATTCCCTCACCTCAAGTGATGTCGCTGACCTGCGGCGTTTCCTGATCCTGGTCGCCGATCCCCGAGATGTGCGGGGACTGCGGTATCCGGCGGTCGCGTTGCTGTGCGCGGCCGTATCGGCAGTGCTGACCGGGGCCCGCTCGCTCATCGCGATCAGCGAGTGGATCACGGATGCCCCGCAGTATGCGCTGGGTGTCCTTGGCTTCGCGGCCGATCCACTCACCGGTCTGCGACCGGTACCGCACGCCGCAACGGTGCGTCGCCTGCTGCAGCGTGTGGACGGTGATGCGCTGGACGCGGCGATCGGCGCGTTTCTGCAGGCCAGAACGCCATCCCCGACTGAACCGGAGACGAAGGCGGGGCCGGTGCGGCGGGTGATCGCGGTCGGCGGCAAGGTGGTACGCGGTTCGCGGACCAAGACCGCCACGGCGATTCAGTTGCTGGCGGCGATGGACCATCTCGGCGTGGTCCTGGCCCAGCGGCAGGTCGCCTCCAAGAGCAACGAGATCCCTTCCTTCGCACCCCTGTTGGACGGCCTGGATCTACAGAACTCGGTGGTGACCGCCGACGCCCTGCACACCCAGCATGATCACGGGGCCTATCTGATCGGCCGCGGCGCTCACTACGTGGCTGTCGTGAAGAAGAACCATCCCGGCCTGCACGCACAGGTCAGGAAGCTGCCCTGGCGGGACATCCCGCTCGGGCACCGCACCCGCGACCACGCCCACCACCGCGATGAGATCCGCCGGCTCAAAGCCGCCGCGTTCAGCCACCTGGACTACCCCGGCGCCCGGCAGGCTATCCAAGTGGTGCGGTGGAGACGCGACTTGAGCACCGGGAAGCTGGCCATCGAGCGCGTCTACCTGATCACCAGCCTGAGTGTCTTCGACGCCACCTGCACTGAACTCGTCACCTGGATCAGAGGCCACTGGGGCATCGAGAACCTCCTGCACCACGTGCGGGACCGCACGTTCCGCGAGGACGACTCCAAGGTCCGCACCGGCACCCTGCCCCGCACCATGGCTTCCCTGCGCAACCTCGCCATCAGCATCTTCCGCCAGGACGGCCAGACCAACATCGCCGCCGCCCTCCGCCACGCCGGCCGCGACTACCTCCGGCCCCTACAAACCCTCGGCCTCACGTGACGAACCCGGACAGATCCTGATCACGCAATGACCCTGGGAGTCGGCCGCCCGACCGTTTCGAACCGATGGGGCTGATCCAATCGCTCGACAGATTCAAATCCCTGTCCTTGCAACCGACTGATCAGAATGCGGCCCAGTTGTGTGATGCCAACAACCGTAAGCATCATCTTCCGCACTCAACACGCCTTGGGAGAGCCTCGACTCGGCGATCCAGGCCAGACAAGGGCGTGGATCAGACAGCCCACACGCCCGAGTCGTCCCGCCGGGGTTGCAGGGAGTGAAGCAAAGCCGTGCTGCGCAACGCCGAGAGTGGACAGGGGAGCGCAAGGGGAGCGCGGATGCCTTTGGATCGGTCAACACGACGCAGCACGAGCGAGTGTCGCTCAAGTGCTCTCATCAGGCAAACGAGATCTGGCAGCCCTACGGATCACTGGGCGGCACGATTGCTTTCGTACTCGTAATGCGTAGGTCTCGGGTTCGAATCCCGAAGGCGGCTCATTCAAAGCCCAGCTCAGACAGCATCTGAGCTGGGCTTTCTCGTTCGCGCGGCACGATCCACATCATCGGCGGCGGGACGGGCCGTGCGGTGAGCGGCGATCTCAACTTCAGGTTCCTGGCGGGGCTTGGTCAGACGCTCCGGGCTGGGTATGAAGGTGTCGCCCATGCGGCGCATGGCGTCCTTCGACAGGTGCGACCGGCCCTGGACGCACCGGCGGGTCTGGCTAGGGCCTGTCCGGCGGCTCATGCCGGGCGGTCCACCGGCGCTGATTCGCTGGAGCGGCCCGCCGGGCAAGGGGGCTGGGTGGGCGAAGCAGCTTGGGTCTTTCGATAAATGCCTCGACATCGGTCGCGGTGATCGGGGACGCTTCGCTCGATGACCAGAATGGACGACACGCCGCCCGCGTGGGACGAGCGCACTCAGCTCACCACGTTTCTCGACTACGCACGTGACACCGCCCGCGCCAAGTGTGATGGCGTCTCCGAGGAGAACGCCCGCAAGGCGCTCCTGCCGGGCTCACCGCTGATGACCATGAGCGGGGTGATCAACCACCTCCGCTGGGTCGAGTACTACTGGTTCCAAGTGGTTTTCCTCGGCGAGGAAGACCGGGCCCCTATGACAGAGGAGGACCCCGACCGCGAGATGCGTATTGCCGTCGACTTCCCGCTCGCACAGTTGCTCGACGAATACGCTGAACAGAGCGCCCGTTACCGCGAGCTGGTCGCCGGGAACGGCCTGGACAAGCAGGCCCAGCGAGCCATCCGCGACGGTCGCCACGTGGATCTGCGCTGGATCCTCCTCCACCTCACCGAGGAGACGGCCCGCCACAACGGGCACCTGGACATCCTGCGCGAGATGCTCGACGGTGCGACCGGCTACTAGACCCGGCGGAGATCACGGGCGGAGTCGGATCAAGGCGACGGTGCCGTGGAAGATGTAGACGCGCTTGTCATGGGCTGCCGGGCGGCCTGCGCGGACACGTTGGGACACGAAGGCCTCCGTGCGGTGAAGATTCGACACCTTCACCACGCACGGGGGCCTTCGCCATGATCAAGCCCACGCGGTGTTAACAACACTCGTGCTCAACCGGGTGGCCCCTGGTTGGTCCGAGGGGCGGCCGCTGACCGGGGTCAGCGTAGGCCGGCGAAGAGGTCGTTCTCGGGCAGGGGAGCGCCGGTGGTGTCGTGGACCCGGACGAACGTCTCCACGCCCATGAGCTGCGTGAACCTCTCCTTGCCCATCCGCAGGAAGAAGATGTTCTCACCCTGGCTGGCGTGCGCGGCCAGCGCGTCGAACTTCTGGCTGCCGAATTCAGTGGCGTCCACCCACGTGGTGATCTCCTCGTCGGGCAGGCCGATTTCGGGACCCGCTCCGGCCTCGGACGGGTCCGGCTCCTCCCAGTCCGCGCCGAACTCGCGCATGATCGTCCCGAACTCCTTCATCATCGAGCGCGGCGCCGTCGTCCAGTAGACCTTCGACGCCATCCCGGTCAGCGAAAGTGCTGCCATCGTGATCCGGTTTGCCTGGATGTGATCCGGGTGGCCGTAGAACCCGTTCTCGTCGTAGGTCACGACGACGTCGGGCCGGTAACGCACCATCAGCTCGGCGAGCCGAGCGGCCGCCTCATCCACCGGCGTACTCCAGAACGATCCGGGCGCGGTGTTGGCCGGCCAGCCCATCATTCCGGAGTCGGCATACCCGAGCAGCTCAAGATGATCCACCCCCAGGACCTCACAGCTCGTTTCGAGCTCGCCTCGGCGCATCTCGGCGACGGCAGCCGGATCATGCCCCGGCTCGCCCGGCTTGGCACCACCCGGACCGTCACCGCAGCCACCGTCGGTACACGTGACGAGCACCGTGCGGATGCCCTCCGCCGCGTAACGCCCCAGCACACCTCCCGTCCCGGTGGCCTCGTCGTCCGGGTGAGCGTGTACTGCCATCAGCGTCAAAGGCCGGTCAGTCATGAAATCCATCTCCTGGTCGGTCAAGCGATCGGTGCCAGTCTGCGGCACAGCGGTACGTGACCGCCCGCAGACCGCCGAGTCCGTCCGATCTGACCGAAGCAGCGAGCCGGGTGGACCACGGTCAGGGCCTGATGGTGAGGGCGGCCCGGTTGTTCGCCGCCGCGGTGGCGGTGACCGTGAAGCGTTTGGCCGACCGGTCGTAGGCGACCGCGCCGACGCTTCCGATGGTGGCGGTGACGACCGGCTTGCGCGGCGCGTAACCGTGCAGGGTCACTGGCCCCTCGCCGGCCGCGAACGCGATGGTGGCGTGCACGTGCCCGTCGTCGCTCAGGTGCTCGATGCGCTTGGTGCCGTGCGCGACGAACTTCCCGGCGTCACCGAGAAAGGCGATGCCGGAGTCGCCCACCGGCGCCACGACCCAGTAGGTGCCGTCGGTGACGGTGGCGCTCACCCGGCCGCCCGTGGAGACCAGTTCGCCGGTGCCGGCGTAGTAGTCGTAGACGTAGGCCCGCCCGGTCGTCCCCAGCTCCTTCAGGGTGAACGAGGCGTTCTGGGACAGGCCGGTCGGCACGGAGCCCCGGGTGACGCCGAGCCAGTCGATGTTGCCGCCGCTGGACCCGGTGGCGGTCGCGCGCACGGTGTTGGCACCCTCGGCCAGGGTGACGGTCAGTCCCACGACGCTCCACGACGTCCACCAGCCGGTCGAGGGGAACGACAGGGTCCGGGCGTCACCGCCGTTCACCGCGACCGCGAGCGGGCGGTCGGTGAAGGAGGCGTTGGCGTAGCGGAACTGCAGCGTGTAAGTGCCCGCGGCGGGCGCCTGCACCGTCCACTCCACGTAGTCCCCGTCGGCGTGCTGGTAGTCGGCGAAACCGTTGCCGGAGTATCCGGAATTGTCCCGGCCGACGACCACTCCCGACAGCTTCGCCTCCTCCGCCTGGTAGGTCTGCTCCGGGGGGACGAACTGCCGGGCGTACGCGAAGACGTAACGGTAGGTCAGCCCGCTGTGGGCCACATGGGTGGACGCCACCATGGCGGGCAGCTTCCCGGCTGCCTCGCCGACGTACGTGGCGTCGGTGGGGACGACGGGCGCGTCCGGTTTGACGATGACCCCGTCGGGACGCACCACCTGGAACAGGTGGTCGGCGTTGACCTTCCCCAGCTTGTCCCCGACGCCGACCGGCCCGGCCGACAGGTTCGCCAGCAGCAGGTTGTTGAGTTCGCCGCTCATGAACACATCCACCCACGGCCACACCCCGAGCGAGCCCGCGAACTGCGAGTCGTAGAGGAACATGTCCCACTTCGGCCGGTCGAAGCGGTCGTCGCTGACCCGGATGGTGGTCAGGTTGGGATAGCGGGTGCTCTGCAGGTAGTCGCGCGGCAGCGCCATGCAGTACTGGAGGTCCAGGCCGTCGCTCGCCGCGTGGTGGGCCATGTTGTCGAAGAACGCGTCGGCGTCGGTGAGGTTCTCGGCGGGCTTGGCGTTGTTGCAGAGCCAGTCCTGCTCATAGACGACGACTCCGCTGTCGCGCAGGTAGTCCATGACGCTCTGCCAGAACGCCGGGTCGATGACGACGTTGTCCGACATCGCGTACTCGCCGTGGTACGGGCTCGTCTTGTCCATCCACCGGGCGTGGGTGACGAGCGGCATCCCCAACTGCTTCTGGAACGCGGCGAGTCCGTCCGGGAACAGCTCCTTGTCCGCCTCGTACCGGGAGGTGCCGTCCGGCAGGTCGTTCCAGTCGCCCTTCGGGCCCTTGGGGTACCACCAACTGTCGAGCTGCAGGTAGCCCATCGGGATCTTCTGGGACGCCCACTCGTCGCGGACGGCCAGCAGCGTGCCCGTGTAGCCCTTGGACTGCTCGTACTCGTAGTAGTAGTCCGCGCCGTTGTCGGTCCAGTAGCCCAGGGTGCTGAGCATCACGCCCGCGTCGTTGGCCGGCAGCGGCTTGCCCGCGAGCCTGGTCAGCGCGGTGCCCCAGGCGCGGTGCGCGGCCCCGACACCGGCCGCGGCCGACAGGATCGTCTGCCGGGTGTAGCCGGCCGGCAGAGTGCCGATCGAGCTGATCACGCCGGCCGCGATCGAGCCGTCCGCGCCTTCCCCGGTCTGCGCCTCCTGGAAGTGGTTCGCCGCCGACAGCACGAAGGTGTGGCCCGCCGCGTCGAAGAACACCCACGGGCTGTCCGACGCACCCGAGAAGGTGTTGAACTGGAACCGCCCGAAGCAGTCGCTGTGGCTCAGCCGGTGGGCGAGCTTCGGGTAGCCGGTGAAGGTCGGGAACGGATTGCCGTTGGTCCCGGCCCGGACGTAGGTGTCGGTGAAGACGACGGAGGACGCGCCCTTGTAGACCCGGATGCCGCCCTTCCGCGCGCCCGACTGGAAGGTGAACGTGGTCTCGGTGTAGCGGCCCAGTGCGTCCGATCCCGGCCTGGTGGCGATGTCGGTCGCCGCCGAGCCGACCGAACCGCTGAAGGTCCAGCCCAGCTCCCTGGCGGTCACCTGCCAGGCGCCCGAGGCCTGCACGGTCGCCTTCAGGGCCTGCGACCCACCGGTGCTCGCGCTCGCCCTGCCCGCCGCGGCGGTCAGCGGCAGTGCCAGGGCGGCGGATCCGAGCCCGGCGGCCCTGATGAAGCCGCGACGGTTGATTCCGGTCATGAGGTGCTCCTCGTCTCGTTGCGGCACAGCGCGGTCGGCGCTGCTCCGCTGACGTGTCGTGAAAAGGCGCGCACCGCGGACGCGTCGCGTCCGGGCTGGGACAGAGGCGGTACTCGTCACGGGAGTGCCGGAAGAACAGGGCAGGGGCAGTCGGTGGTGCCCGGCCGTGCCTACCGGAGCACGCAGTGCCCTTCGCCCAGCGAGGGAAGACGGGGCACAGTTTGCTGTCGTGTTCGTTTTGCGGTCAAGAGTCAAAACAAAGAAACAGTTCTCAACATCACGAGCTTGCCAACAAGCCGCAGGCCACAGCCCGTTCGCCGGATTCCGGGACTTCGGCCCGGGTCGCTGGAGTTCACCCACATGAACGTTCGGGCCGCTCGCAAGCGGGGTTGACCCCTCTTCGTCGCAGCGGTTAGCGTCCTCTCTCGTCACGGTTCACAGTGCAGTCCAATGTTCATCCACATGACCTGTTCGGTCGGCTGCGGGGCCTCCGCGCAGGGCTCGAACGGGCACCGGTGTCCGCAGGGGTTGACGGCGGCGAGGGGGGTGCGAAGAATGACCGGCGTCTGACAACGTTGTCTAGTGGGTGTCGGCGCCCGACCCCCGAGGTTGGAGCCAGCCGTGCAGGACCGCACAACCCCGCTGAGCCGCCGTCGTTTCGCCCAATTCGCTGGAATGGCGGCTGCTCTGGTCGCCGGTCCGGTGACGCTCGCGACCGCCTCGCCCGCCCGGGCCGCGGCCCGGGCGGGCGAGGCACCCCTGGGCATCGTCCCGTCCAGCACCCCACCGGACCCCGTCGCCGCCGCCTACCACCAGGTTCTGCTGCGCCACACCCGGTGGACCGAAACTCAGTGGGACGCGGCCGCCGGGCACTACAAGGCCGGCGACTTCGGCTTCGCCGTCGTCCTCGGGCACGCCCTGCTGCTGACCCGGGGCGGCTACGACGCCGACATCGCCGGGATCGACGAGGACACGCTGCGTTCCCGCACCCTGGCCACCCTCACCCACTTCGCCGCTTCCAACCGTCTGACCGGCGGCACCGAGTGGGGCAAGACCCTGTTCTTCGACACCACTTTCCAGCTCTACTTCGTGCTCGCCGCCCGCCTGCTGTGGGACCAGTTGGACGCCGCGACGCGTGCACACATCGACACCATCGTGCGCGAACAGGCTGCCTACACCACTTCGTTGGGATCGGGCAACGACCCGCTGTCCGGGAGCTGGACGCCCGACGGACTGCGCGGCAACCACGTCGGCGACACCAAGCTGGAGGAGATGGGCGTCTACGCCCAGTCGCTGGCGCCCGCGCTGGCCTGGGCCGCGGACGACTCCCGGAATGCGTCCTGGAACTCCTGGTACGGCAGGTGGAGCCGCAACGAGACCGGTCTGCCAGCCGCGGACCGGGCCAATGCGGCGGTCGTGGACGGTGTCCCGGTCAGCGACAACACCGCGCAGAACCTCTACGACACCTTCATCGTGGAGAACCACGGCTCGTTCGGGCCGCACTACCAGTGCGAGCTGTGGCGCACGTCCGGCCGCAACGCGGTCCACTTCCTGACCGCCGGCCGGCCGCTGCCCGAGGTCCTCACCGCCCAGCCGAACGCGGACCGCCTCTGGGCATCCACGCTGGCGGTGATGAGTGACTCCGGCGAGCCGCTGATGCCGATGGTCAACGACCGCGAGCATCTCTACGGCCGCGACGTCATTCCTGTCGCGTTCCTCGCCCAGGTGCTGGGCGACCGGGCCGCCGCCTACGCCGAGGCCGCCCTTGCGAAGCGCCTGCCGGCCTACCAGGCATACGCGCCGGCCGACCGGATCACCAAGTTCTCCGGCGAGCCCAAGTACGAACCCGAGGCGCGTGCCGAACTGGCCATCAGCTACCTGCTGCACGAGTGGCGGGCGGCGCAGGGCAGACGGGTCACCGCGCTCACCGCGGAGGAGCTCTTCCGCCGGGCCGCCGGTGTCACCGACTTCGGCACCGGGCCGGGGCTGGTCGCCCACCAGACGCCGCGGGCCTGGGCGGGCGCGGTCACCAAGCCGGGCTTCGTGAAGTTCGGCTGGCAACCGGCGCACGACGACTGGCTGTTCTCACTCAGCGGCAGTACTCCGATGTTCCTGCCCACCACGTCGGGCAACGTCGTCGGCCGCTCCGTCGCCACGTACACCGAGCTGCGGGACGGCCTGGACGCCGGCGCGGTGCTGCTCGCCCTGGACAGCGGGTACGCGGGCTTCACGACGCTGCCGGGCGGCGAGGTCGTCTACGCCACGACCGGCACGGCGGCCGGCGAGGGCCGGATCGAGGTCTTCAACCTGACCATGCCGGGGATCGCCGGGCTCGACGGCAGCCGTACGTACACCTCTGCGGAGGGCGTGGCCACCGTCGCGGCCGCCGACAGCGGCAACGCCGGGCACCCGACGGCCGGTCCGCGCACCGACCGCCTGACTTTTCCCCGCGGTACGTACCGGTACCTGCGCATGCTGGGCCGGCGCGGTCACCCCAAGTACGGCTACTCGCTCTATGCGTTCGAGGTGCGCGACGGTGCCACGGGCGCCGATCTGGCCCGGGGCGGCACCGCGTCCTCGTCCTCCGCGGACACCGGGAAGGGCGCGGCGCTCGCCGTGGACGGCGACCCGGCCTCCCGCTGGGCGGTCTCGGTCGCCCAGCGCACCCGCGCCGACAGCTGGTTGGAGGTGGACCTGACCGGGCCCGCCGCGATGGACCGGGTCTCGCTGAGCTGGGAGACGGCGGCCGGCGAGGCGTACACCGTGCAGGGCTCCGCCGACGGTTCGTCCTGGACCGATCTGGTCGCCTACCCGCCGGCCGATCTCAGCAGCGACGGCGGGTGGATCAGTGTGGACGGCCGGGCCGGGTTCGTCGTCCGGGGCGGCACCAGCCCCCTGGCCGTGTACGGCGACACGGTGATCCTCTCGGACGGGCCGGCGGCGCCGCTGCTCGTCGAGGGCCTGCCCGACGGCTCTCCGGGGGCGGTCCGCGCCGCGGCGGCGCGCCCGGCGCCCGAGGCCGGCCACGAGGCCGTGCGGGCCTCCACCGCCGGCGGCCACCTGAGCCTGTTCAACCTCTCGGGCGCGGCGGTGGCCACCGAGGTCGCGGTGGCGCAGGACACCCGCGCCGTCACCCTGTACGCGGGCGGCCAGACGGTGACCGCGCAGGGCACGGTGTTCCGGGCCGCGCTCGGCCCGGCTGCCGCGGTGGTGGCCCCGGCGCGCGCGGTCCTGCGAGGGCGGGACGGCCGACTGCCGGTGGGGCTGAGCGCCGAGGTCCGCGACGCGGCGACCGTCGTGCTGCGCGGCCCGTCCTGCCGGGTCGAGGTCGCCGCCCCGGGCGGTCGCACGGTCCGGGTCACGCTGCGGTCGGGGCGCGCCCGCACGGTCACGCTGCCGGGCACGGCGCCCTATCCGCTGGACGACCTGGCGCTGGAGCGGGTCACCTTCCCGACGTCGCCGTTGCCGGCCGGCATGTCGGACCCCGCCGCCGCGGTGGACGGAGACCCGCACACCGCGTGGACGCCGGGGCCGGGCGGCCGGATGGTCGTCGATCTGGGTGCGGTCGTGCCGCTCGGCAGGGTCACCGCGCGCTGGACCGGCGGCCGGACGCCCGCCGCCCGGATCGAGACGAGCACCGACGGGCTGACGTACCGGCAGGCCGGGGCGCTCCCCGGCCGCAGCACGACCGCGTCGCTGCGGTTGTCGGGGCAGGCCCGGTACGTCGCCCTCGCGGTCGCGGACGATGCCCCGCACGGTGCGCGGCTGGTGTCCCTGGCGGTGACCGCTTGATGACGCCCCGCTACCCGCGCAGAGGTTGACTCGCGTCGTGACTGTCCCGTCCCCCCGGGCCCTGCCTCTCCGCCCGCTCCGGAGAGAAAGTTCCTGAGATGCGCGCGATGAGTTCCGAGAGGCACGCCGGTATGTACTGACGGGCCCTCTTCGGGCCCGGCCGAGTGCAATGACGGGAGAGAACGATGTCCGATAACCGCGCGAAGGACAGGTCGGCGATCACCGCCGTCCTCCAGGGCGTCTACCAGGCGTGGGACGCCGGCGACGCCGACGCCTTCGTCGCCGACTACACGCAGGAGGCCACCGCGATCCTGCCCGGCTCGCTGCGCGCCTCCCGCGAGGAGATCCGGCAGAGCATGGCGGCCGGGTTCGCCTCCTTCCTGAAGGGCACCACGACGACCGACCGACAGCTGGGGATCCGGTTCCTGGGACGTGACGGCGCGATCGTCGTGAGCGAGACCGGCATCCTCTTCCCCGGCGAGTCCGAGGTGCCCGCCGACCGGGTCACGTACGCGACGTGGGTGTTGGAGAAGACCGACGGTGCCTGGCTGGTCGCCGGCTACCACAACAGCCCGGCGAAGCCCGCCAGTTGATCCGCAGCCGGTCCTGCCGGGTCCGCCCGCACCTGTTCGGGCGGGCCCGCGCCGGCGGCGGATCAGCCGTCGAGCTTCTGCGCCAGGGGAAAGGCGGCGAATACGTCAGGGTCCTGGAAGACCGAGACCCGGCTGATGCCGCCGCCCGTGACCGTGAACACCTGCAGGGTGTGCAGCTCGAACACGCCGCCGTCCCCGCGCCGATAGGCGGCGAAGCCGGCCTGCCCGTTGGCCCGTACCGGCAGCAACCGCCAGGCGGTGCCGGCCTTGTCGAACACCCAGCCCATGAATGCGGCGTAGTTCTCCCGGCCGGTGAACCAGTTGACCATGGGCGGCATCTCCATGAGGACGTCCTCGGTCACGATGTGCAGCAGTCCTGGGATGTCCGCGCGGACGAAGGCCGCCATGTACCGGTCCACCCACGACCGCTGCTCCGCGTCGGAAGGCTCAGTGACCTGCTCCTCCGGCATGCCCGCGGCCCGGATCCGGGCACGAGCCCGCTGCAGCGAGCTGTTCACGGACGCGACCGAGGTCTCCAGGATGTCCGCTGCCCCCGCCGCCGGGTAGTCGAGCACGTCGCGCAGGATCAGGACGGCGCGCTCTCTCGGTGACAGCAGTTGCAGCGCTGCGACGAAGGCCAGCCGCAGGCTGCCCCAGTCGATCGCCGCGGTGGCCGGGTCGCCTGCGCCGAGCAGGCTGTCCGGGAGCGGCTGCAACCAGGTTGCCTCCCCGCCGTGGACGAGCGAGCCCAGCGGTTCGCTCTCGGTGACCAGACCGGAGGGCATCGGGCGGCGGGCGCGGCCGTCCAGCGCGGTCAGACACGCATTCGTGGCGATCCGGTACAACCAGGTCCGCAGGGAAGCACGCGACGGGTCGTAACGGTCCCGCGCGCGCCACGCCCGCAGATACATCTCCTGCACGAGTTCCTCGGCGTCGTGGACCGAGCCGAGCATCCGGTAGCAGTGCGCCAGCAGCTCCGGCCGGTGCCGCTGCACCGAGGCCTCGAAGTCCCCCGTCGACGTCATCCCCGTGCTGCCGCCCTTCCGGTCTGCTCAGCCGGCCCCTACCGTAGCCCCCTCACGGGTCCGGTTGCAGCCGTTCTGCTGCCGGGAACGCGCGCTGAGCAGCTCCGGCCAGGGTCTGCCCGGCCAGGGCCTCTCCGGCCGGGGTCTCTCCGGTCACGGGGGAGGTCACGATGCGGTGCACCAGGCGTGCCCCGGCACGGGCCGTGCGGTGGTCGGCGTCGAGGTCCGGGTTGAGCTCGGCGACATCGCACAGCGCCAGCTTCCCGCTCGCGGCGACCCGGGCGCACACGTACTCGATGATCTCCATGGGGACGCCGTAGGCGGCGGGTGCGCTCACCCCCGGCGCCGCGGCGGCCGGCAGCACGTCGAGATCAATGCTGAGGTGAACGATGTCGCAGCCGGCCAGGAATGCGTCGACGAAGAGATCGACGCCGGCGACGCAGAGCGCTCCGCACTCGGTGTCGCGGAGATAGCGCACGCCGAGCTTCTCGGCGGTGTGGAACAGCCGCTGGGTGTTGCTGGGCTGACTCACCCCGAGCACTGCGTAGTTCAGTCGTCGTCCGTGCTGCTCCTCACCGCGCGCCATCTGCAGGAACGGAGTGCCGGAGCTCGGCCGGTCGTCGTCGCGCAGGTCGAAGTGGGCGTCCAGGTTCAGCACTCCGAGGCGGGCGCCGTCGAGTACGGCCCGACTGTCGGCCAGTCCGAGATAGCTGCCGTAGGCGACCTCGTGGCCGCCGCCCAGGACCACCACGGGGCGGCCGCGCCGTCGGTCGAGGAGCAGGGTGACCGCGCGGGCCAGGCGTTGCTGCCCGGCTTCCAGGTCGCCGTCGCCGACGGTGATGTCACCGGCGTCCAGTGCCTGCAGCGGCTGGGGGAGCGCCATCGGGGCCAGGGCGGCGCGCAGGGCGGCCGGCCCGGCTGCCGCGCCCGGTCGGCCCTTGTTGCGCCGGACCCCTTCGTCGCTGCGGAAACCCACGAAGGCGGCGTCCCACTCCTGGGTCTGCTCCTGGGTCTGCGCGGTGCCCATGCCCACGATGTGATGCCAGCGCAGGTTGTCCGTACCGGGCCCGTCGTCGCGGCCCGTCCACGGTTCGGGTGGCAGGTCCACGGGGACTGTCACGGTTTCCGTCCTCACTTGGTGTCGGAGTCGGTGTCGGTCTCGGCCATGGGCACGCGAACACCGCGCTCGCGTGCGACGTCGCCGGCATGCTCGTAGCCGGCGTCCACGTGGCGGATGACGCCCATCCCCGGGTCGTTGGTCAGCACGCGGGCGAGCTTCTGCGCCGCGAGTTCGGTGCCGTCCGCGATGCACACCTGGCCGGCGTGCAGGGAACGGCCCATGCCGACGCCGCCGCCATGGTGCAGAGACACCCAGGAGGCGCCGGAGGAGGTGTTGACCAGGGCGTTGAGCAGCGGCCAGTCGGCGATGGCGTCGGAGCCGTCGAGCATGGACTCGGTTTCGCGGTAGGGCGACGCCACGGAGCCCGAGTCGAGGTGGTCGCGGCCGATGGCGACCGGGGCGGACAGTTCACCGGAGGCGACCATCTCGTTGAAGCGCAGGCCGGCGCGGTGCCGTTCGCCGTAGCCCAGCCAGCAGATGCGGGCGGGCAGGCCCTCGAAGGCGACCCGCTCGTCGGCCATCTTCAGCCAGCGGTGCAGGTGCTCGTTCTCCGGGAAGAGTTCCATGATGGCCTTGTCGGTGGCCTCGATGTCCTTGGGGTCACCGGACAACGCGGCCCAGCGGAACGGGCCCATCCCCTCCTCGAACAGGGGCCGGATGTAGGCGGGGACGAAGCCGGGGAAGTCGAACGCCCGCTGGTAGCCGGCTTTGCGGGCCTCGTCGCGGATGGAGTTGCCGTAGTCGAAGACCTCGGCGCCGGCGTCGAGGAATCCGACCATGGCTGCCACGTGTTCGGCCATCGAGGCACGGGACCGTTCGGTGAAGGCGGCGGGGTCCTTGGCCGCCTGCTCGTGCCACTCCTGCACGCTCACGCCGACGGGCAGATAGGACAACGGGTCGTGGGCAGAGGTCTGGTCGGTGACGATGTCGATGGGCGCCTTGCGCCGCAAGAGTTCCGGGAAGACCTCGGCGGCGTTGCCGGCCAGGCCGATGGAGAGCGGGGTACGGGCGTCGCGGGCCTCGACGGCGAGCCGGAGCGCGTGGTCGAGGTCGTCGGCGGCGACATCGAGGTAGCGGTGGGCGATGCGGCGCTCGATACGGGTGGGGTCGCAGTCGACGCAGATCGCGACACCGTCGTTCATCGTCACGGCCAACGGCTGGGCGCCTCCCATGCCGCCGAGCCCCGCCGTGAGGGTGATGGTCCCGGCCAGGGTGCCGTCGAACTTCTTGCGGGCGATGGCGCCGAAGGTCTCGTAAGTGCCCTGCAGGATGCCCTGGCTGCCGATGTAGATCCATGAACCGGCCGTCATCTGGCCGTACATGATCAGTCCGCGTGCCTCCAGGGACCGGAACTCCTCCCAGTTGGCCCAGTCGCCGACCAGATGGGAGTTGGCGAGCAACACGCGCGGCGCCCACTCGCTGGTGCGCATGACACCGACGGGCTTACCGGACTGGACGAGCAGCGTCTCGTCGTTCTCGAGCGTCTTGAGGGTGCGGACGATGGCGTCATAGGCGGGCCAGTTGCGGGCGGCCTTGCCGGTGCCGCCGTAGACGACCAGGTCCTCCGGGTGCTCGGCGACCTCGGGGTCGAGGTTGTTCATGAGCATGCGCAGCGCGCCTTCCTGCTGCCAGCCCAGGCAGTTCAGTTCGGTGCCGCGGGGTGCCCGGATGGTCCGGGAACCCGGAGAAACGCTGGTCATGGGGGCCTCCTGGCCGGGGGGAAACTGCGTACGCTTTCCATCACAGGCGGCGGCCGGGATGAGGACCAGCCGCGCGCTGCGGGTTTCTCGGATCCGAGAAACCGGATCGGGCCCGCATAGAATTTCCTGGCGGGGCATGCGCGACAGACGGCGACGGGTGGGGTGAGCGGCTTGGCCGTGGAGGCTGCGGACCTGGTCCGTCTCTACCAGGAGCGGGCTTCGAGTGCTGCTCCGGCGTACCAGCGGGTGAAGGACCTGGTGTCCGAGCAGATCGTCAGTGGCCGCTGGCGGGAGGGCGACGCGCTGCCGTCGGAGAGCCAGTTCGTGGCGTCGCTCGGTCTCTCCCGGATGACCGTCAACCGTGCCCTGCGCGAGCTGGCGACGCAGGGGCTGATCCGCCGGGTCATGGGCGTGGGCAGTTTCGTGGCGCTGGACAAAGGCAGTTCCGGCCTGGTCGAGGTGCACAACATCGCCGAAGAGGTGCGGCGGCGGGGCCACCGCCACGACACCCGGGTGCTGTTGGTACGCGAGGAGCATGCGGGGCCGAAGGTCAGTGCCGAGCTCGGTGTCACCGAGGGCGAGGTGGTCTTCCACTCGCGAGTCGTACACAGCGAGAACGGCGTGCAGATCCAGCTCGAGGACCGTTACGTCAACCCGGCCTTCGCTCATGACTACCTCGAGCAGGACTTCACCGACCGGACACCGTTCACCTTCCTCAACGCGGTCGCCCCGCTCGAGCGGGGCGAACACGTCGTGGAGGCGGTGCTCGCCTCGGCCGAGGAATGCGCCATCCTCGACATCGCCCGTTCCGAACCCTGCCTGCTGATCCAGCGACGCACCTGGTCCCGGGGCGCGCTCGTGAGTACCGCGCGACTGCTGCACCCCGGCTCCCGCTACCGGCTGGAGGGCGCCTTCGACGCGAGGTGACCTCCGCCGGGTGGCCGCTCGGGCGCGCGGCCGCGGAGAGCGGCGGTCAGCCGGTGCGCGCCCTGCTGCAGGACCTCCCGCAGGTGGCCGGGGTCGTGGGGGCAGTGGTGGGTGTGCCAGGTGCTGCTGAGGGCCGCGACGGGCCGTCCGTGGTGGTCGAACGCCGCCACACCCATCGACCGGTATCCGGGGGAGACCAGCTCGGTCTCCTCCGACCAGCCGCGCCCGCGATCCCGGGCGAGCAGGCCCAGCAGCTCCGCCAGTGAGCGCGGTCCCTTGCCCGTACGGGTGATGAGGTCGCCCGGCCGCGGAAAGAGAGCCCGCAGTTGTGCCTCGCCGGAGTGCGCGAGGATGGCCCGGCCGTTGGCCGTCAGGTAGGCGGGCAGCCGGACGCCTATGTCGGTGACGAGGACGGCATCGGCGTCGTGGGACCGTCCTGCGGGCGGGCGTTCCTTGAGCAGGTAGACCGTTTCCGCGCCGTGCAGGATGCCCAGGTGCACGGTCCGGCCGAGCCGGCCTGCGAGGTTGTGCAGGATGGGGCGGGCCAGGCGCTCCAGGGGTTCGTGCCGCAGGTAGGCGGAGCCGATCTCGAAGGCCGCGACCCCCAGCCCGTAGGCCTGCTCCTTCGGGAGGTAGGTGACGAATCCCCGCTCGGCCAGGACCGAGAGTATGTGGTAGGCGGATGACCGCGGGATACCGAGGTCGCGGGCGATCGCGGCTGTCTTCACCGGCCCCGGGCGGACCGCGAGGTGCAGCAGGATGTCCAGCGCACGCCCGACCGCGGGCGACGTGCTCGACGTCGGGCCCTGTTCACTCACTGGATCACCTCTTGACAACGCCTGTATATACAGGAATATACAGGGTGCTTCCCGGGGCGTGCGGAGTTCATCGGTCCCCGAACCTCCGGACCCGGCGTCCGCACCCCTCGTCACCACTGGTCCCAAGGGAGGGCACAGTTGGCAACCGAAACGGCGACTCTGAGCAGAGGACTCCGCTCGCGCCACATACGTTTCATCGCACTCGGCTCAGCGATCGGCACCGGGCTCTTCTACGGGTCATCCGAATCCATCAGAGCCGCCGGACCGGCTGTCCTCCTGGCCTATCTGATCGGCGGCGCGGCCGTCTTTCTGGTATTGCGCTCACTCGGTGAGATGGCCGTCAGTTCGCCGTCTGCGGGCTCGTTCGGCGAATACGCGACAAAATATCTGGGGCCGTTGGCCGGTTTCATGACCGGCTGGACCTTCGCGTTCGAGATGGTCATCGTCTGTCTGGCGGACATCACCGCACTCGGTCTCTACATGGGATTCTGGTTCCCGGACGTGCCGCGCTGGATCTGGCTGCTGGCCGCCATCCTCGTCATCGGCGGGTTCAACCTGCTCAGCGTCAAGGTCTTCGGCGAGCTGGAGTTCTGGCTGTCGCTGGCGAAAATAGCCGCCATCGTCGCGATGATCGTCGCCGGTGTCGCGATCCTGGTCCTCGGCCTGAGTCACGGCGGAGCGCACGCGGGAATCTCGAACCTCTGGAGCAACGGCGGATTCTTTCCGCACGGAATCCACGGATTCGTCATCTCGTTCGCCGTGGTGATGTTCGCATTCGGCGGCACCGAGATCATCGGCGTCACCGCGGGCGAGGCGGAGAACCCGGAAAAGACCATCCCGAGCGCGGTCAACTCCATCCCGATCCGGGTCGTGCTCTTCTACGTTCTGACGCTTGCCGTCATCATGTCGCTCGAACCGTGGCAGAACGTCGACTCCTCCGGCAGCCCCTTCGTCCAGATCTTCGCCGTACTGGGCGTGAAGTCCGCGGCCACCGTGCTCAATGTCGTCGTCATCGTCGCCGCCCTGTCCGCGATCAACAGCGACATCTTCGCCGCCGGACGCATGATGTACGGCATGGCGCAGCGTGATCAGGCCCCGGCCGTCATGCGGCGGCTCTCCCGCAAGGGCGTGCCGTGGATGACGGTCGTCATCATGATCGCGGCCCTGCTGCTCGGTGTCCTGCTGAACTACCTCATGCCTGCGAAGATCTTCCTCATCATCTCCTCCATCGCGACCTTCGCCACGGTCTGGGTATGGCTGATGATCCTGCTCAGCCAGGTCAGCGCACGGCGGAACATGTCCTCCGAGGAAGCGGCCGCCCTGCGCTACCCGGTACCGCTGTGGCCGCTCGCCCAGATCGTCACGATCGCCTTCATGGCCGGCGTCATGGTTCTCCTCGCCTTCTCCGGCGAGACCAGGGTCGCCCTCGTCGTGGGTGCCGTATGGCTGGCACTGCTCTGGGGCCTGTACGCCCTGTGCGTCCGCCCACGCGACGCCGCGTCGCGGGCGGGTGGTCCGGAGACGCCCGCAGCGGAGGAGCCCGGGGAGACGCCCACCACCATGACCGTTCCGGTCCGGCGGGGGTAGGCGCCGCGCACGACACCTGTCCGGGATCCGAGACACTGACGCGTGTCTTGGATCCCAGACACTTCTGCCTTTCCGGGTATCGCCTCCCGCCGCCGGCGTGCGGCTTCATGGAGGTATGACTGTTGTTATAGGCATCGGCCCGCTCTCCGCCGACGAAGTCGTCTCCGTCGCCCGCCACGACGCCCGCGTCGAACTCTCCCCCGAAGCCCGCAAAGAGATCGCGCGCAGCCGCGAAGTGATCGAGGGCCTCGCCGACGACGTGGTGCCCCATTACGGCGTCTCCACCGGATTCGGCGCCCTCGCCAACCGCCACATCCCGGGTGAACTCCGCACCCAGCTCCAGCGCAGCCTGGTGCGGTCGCACGCCGCCGGCTCCGGTCCGGAGGTGGAACGCGAGGTCGTCCGCGCGCTCGTGCTGCTCCGCCTGTCCACCCTCGCCACCGGCCGTACGGGCGTACGGACCGAGACCGCTGAGGCCTACGCCGCCCTGCTCAACGCGGGAATCACGCCGGTGGTCCACGAATACGGCTCCCTCGGTTGCTCCGGCGACCTGGCACCCCTCGCGCACTGCGCACTCGCCGTGATGGGCGAGGGCGAGGTGCGCGACGCCCAGGGCGTACGCAAACCGTCCGGTGAGGCGCTCGCCGAGGCGGGCCTCACGCCGGTCGTCCTCCAGGAGAAGGAGGGCCTCGCCCTCATCAACGGCACCGACGGCATGCTCGGCATGCTCGTCCTGGCCTCCCACGACCTGCGGCAGCTGCTCCGCACCGCCGACATCACCGCGGCGATGAGCGTGGAGGGCCAGCTCGGCACCGACGCGGTGTTCGCCGCCGACCTGCAGGCGCTGCGCCCCCACCCGGGCCAGGCCGACAGCGCCGCCAACCTGCGCGCGCTGCTGGCCGGTTCGGACATCGTCGCCAGCCACCGCGGCCCGGAATGCACCCGCGTCCAGGACGCGTACTCGCTGCGCTGCTCCCCGCAGGTGCACGGCGCTGCCCGCGACACCCTCGCGCACGCCGAGACGGTAGCCGCCCGGGAACTCGCCAGCGCGGTCGACAACCCCATCGTCACCCTCGACGGCCGGGTGGAGTCCAACGGCAACTTCCACGGCGCGCCCGTCGCCTGCGTACTCGACTTCCTCGCCATATCCGTCGCCGATCTGGCCTCGGTCTCCGAGCGCCGCACCGACCGCTTCCTCGACGTGGCCCGCAACCACGGCCTCAACCCCTTCCTCGCCGATGACCCGGGTGTCGACTCCGGCCACATGATCGCGCAGTACACGCAGGCGGCCATCGTGTCCGAGCTGAAGCGGCTGGCGGCTCCCGCCTCCGTCGACTCCATCCCCTCCAGTGCCATGCAGGAGGACCACGTGTCGATGGGCTGGTCCGCGGCTCGCAAGCTGCGCCGCGCCATCGACGGGCTCACCCGCGTCCTCGCCGTCGAGCTGTACACGGCCGCCCGCGCCCTCGACCTGCGCGCCCCGCTGACGCCTGCGCCGGGCACCGCCGCCGTACGTGACGGACTGCGGGCGACGGTCGAGGGTCCCGGCCCCGACCGCTGGCTCGCCCCCGAGATCGAGGCGACCGTGCGCTATGTCGCCGACGGCAACGCGCTGGCCGCCGCCGAGTCGGCGGTCGGCCGGCTCAGCTGACCGACCTGCCCGTGCACGAAGGGCCGGGCCCGGAGCTCATACGCTCCGGTCCGGCCCTTCCGCCGAAGCCCGAGGAGCCTCCAGCACCCCGCCGATGCGACGGCTCAGCTCGCGGGCGGTCCGTTCCACCTGCCCCGCGATCCGCTCGCGCTGCTCCGGACCCACCTCCGCGCCGGGGAAGGTGACCGCGACGCCCGCGATCGGGTGGGCGCTGTGGTCGAGGACGGCGGCGGCGACGGAGGAGAAGCCGCGGGTGACCTCTCCCTCCTCCGTCGCGTAGCCGCGCCTGCGGACCTCGACGAGCAGGTTGTGGAGCCCGGACAGCGAGCTCGGCCCCGGCTCGTCGCGGGAGACGAACACCGAGGGATCGGGGAAGAGCGCCCGCACCTGCGCCCGGGACAGCCGCGCCAGAACGGCCCGGCCGCTGGCGGTGAGATGGGCCGGCAACCGGACCCCGACGTCGCTGACGAGCGGCGCACGTCCCGGTGCTCGTTCCTCGATGACGTAGATGACCTCGCGCCCGTGCAGCACGGCCAGGTGCGCGTTGTGCCCGGTGCCGTCGACCAGCATCGCCAGCGGCAGCCTGGCCAGCCTCTCGAACGGGGCCTGCCGGCTGTAGCCCGAGGCGAGCTCGAACGCGCTGACACCCAGGCCGTAACGGCGTTCCTCCGGGAGATGGACGACGAAGTCCTCCCGGACCAGCGTGTCCAGCAAGTGGTAAGTCGTCGACCGGGGCAGCCCGACGTCACGGCTGATGGCGGCCGCCGGGACCGGGCCGACTTGATGCGAGAGGTACCGCAGGATCGCGAGGACCTGGGCGGCGGCGGGCACGGTGGACATGGCCGCGAGCGTACGCGGACCCGCCGCTCTGCCGGTCGAGCTCCGTCCGTGGACGAGGGCTGGTGACGCCGGGCACCGCTCCCTGCTTCAGGCGTTGCGGAATCCGTCCATCGCGGAGGTCGGCCTGCGGGTGGACGGATCCCAGGCGCCCATGTTGTAGGTGTTGAAGGGGGCGTAGACCTCGGGTTCCCAGTAGAAAATGCCGAGTGCGCCGATGCTCTTGAGGTTGCTGATGTAGGCCTGCAGGGCGGCCTCGGTGGCAGCGGCCCGGTCGTACCGGCCGCCGAACTCGACCTGCATGACCGGCTTTCCGTACGTCTTCCTGGCCGAGTTCATGTTGCCGACGATGCCCGCGGCGACACCGGCGCTGCCGTAGGAGGAGAACGCGGTGACGTCCCAGGCGCCGCCGTGGTCGCGGTAGGCGTTGAGGAACGCGGTGATGGAGTCGTAGTTCTGCGGCTGGGCCAGGTGGATGAGGACCTGGGCGCCGGAGAAGACCTCTTTGACCATGTCATGGGCGGCGTTGAGCAGCCCGGTCATCTGGTCGGGGTGGTGGGCCAGCGAGCCGGTGGTGCCGCAGATTCCGGAGTTGATCTCATTGCCGATCTGGACCCAGGCGGGCGTGACGCCATTGGCTTTGACCACGTTCATGGTGTGGTAGACGTAGTCGTACATCGCGTCGAGCATCTGACTGTAGGACATGTTCTGCCAGGCGGCGGGCGGTTTCTGCGTGCCGACGGAGTTCCAGGTGTCCCCGAAGTGATAGTCGATCATCACCTGCATGCCGGCCGCCTTGGCGCGTTTGGCGAGCGCCGCGGTCTCGGCGATGCTGCAGTGGCCGTTGCCCGGGTCGTTGGAGGGGTTGACGAAGGTGCGCAACCGGACCGCGCCGAGGCCGTAGCCCTTGAGGATCGTGAACAGGTCCTGCTGGGTGCCGGACGAGTTGCGGAAGGTGTAACCGCCCGCCTCCATCTGTGGCAGCCAGCTGATGTCGGCGCCCTTGACGAACGTGGCGGCGGACGCCTGTCCTGCGGACAGCGCCGGGCCGCCCGCGACGGCCGCGGTGGCGACCGCGGCGCTCTTGATGAGTGTGCGACGGGTGAGGGGACTCATGGCGGTGACTTCCTCAAGTGTCGGGAACGTGGGGGGACGGCGGACACGAGGTGACACGTCGAAGCGCTTCGATGCTTCGAGGAAGGACGGTAGGGCACGTCGGCTCGTGCCGACAAGACGCCGGACGAGAATCGTTGAAAGCGCCTGCTGCGGACCGGCGGAGGTCCCGCCGGACCGGGGCGCCCCGACGTTTCCGCGCTGCGGCGCGCGATTCGGCGGGCGGCCCCGGCAGAGGCCCCGGTGTTAGATACGGCTTATGTCTGGACGTTTCGGTCGATTCCTTCGGTCCGCCCTCGGCTCGCACCGGCGTGAGCCCGCCCCGACACCTACCGAGGGGGCCACGCCAAGCCCTGCCGGGCCGCGCCCGCGTCGGACTCGGGGGACCCGCAGCGTCGCCGGTCAGGTGTTCGTCTTTCAGGCGGTCCTCGTGGTGCTGCTGGTGGCCGCCGCAGCGGTGGCGCTGTTCCTCGAGGCCCGTACCGCCGGCCGGCGCGATGCCGCGCACCGTTCGCTCGCCGCAGCGGAATCGTTCGCCAATGCCCCGGGCCTCGTGGCGGCGCTGCGGGCCCCCGACCCCACGGCGGAGCTGCAGCCCCTGACCGTGCGAGCCGGCCGGGCCGCGGGGGTCGACTTCCTCGACGTCATGAACACCGACGGGGTGCGCTACACCGACCCCCTGCCGCACCTCATCGGTAAGCGTTCATCGGGCGACATCGCGCGAGCCGCGGCGGGGGAGGCCTTCACGGAGGTGTACCAGGGAACGCCCACTGACGCGGTCCGGGCCCTCGTGCCCGTCAAGGACAGCCGCGGCTCGGTGGTGGGCCTGGTCAGCTCGGGCATCAACATCGCGAACGTGTCCGGCGTGGTGAACGGGCAGATGCCGGTGCTCCTCGGCGCCGCGGCCGTTGCGCTGGTGCTCGCCACGGGCGGCTCCGCTCTGGTGAGCCGACGTCTGCGCCGGCAGACGCATGGGCTCGGCCCGGCGGAGATGACACGGATGTACGACCACCATGACGCGGTGCTGCACGCCGTCAAGGAGGGCGTCCTCATCCTGGGGCCCGACCGTCGATTGCTGCTGGCCAACGACGAGGCCCGGCGGCTGCTCGGGCTGCCCCCCGACTCCGAGCAGCGCCACGTCAGCGAGCTCGGTCTGTCGCCGCGCACCGCAGGGCTGCTGGCCTCCGGACGCGTTGCCACCGATGAGGTCCACCCTGCCGGGGAACGTCTGCTGGCCATCAACGTACGGGGCACCCGGCCGGAGGCCGGAACCGCCGGCACCGTCGCCACGCTCCGGGACACCACGGAGCTCGCGGCGCTCACCGGCAGGGCCGAGGCGGCGCGCGGGCGACTGGCGTTCCTCTATGAGGCCGGGGTACGGATCGGCACGACCCTGGACGTGGTGCGCACCGCGGAGGAACTGGCGCAGGTGGCTACCGGCTCCTTCGCCGACTTCGTCACCGTCGACCTGGTGGATCCGGTGCTGGAGGGCGAGGAGCCGACGGACGCCGGCGCCGCGCTGCGCCGGGCGGCCGTCAGCGGCATCCGGGCGGACCACCCCCTCTTCCCCGCGGGCGGCGTGATCCGTTTCAGCCCCTCGTCTCCCTCTGCTGCGGCCTTGAGCAGGGAGGAGGCCGTGATGGAACCGGAGCTGACCGGGTCCGCCTGGCAGCTGGACGAACCCGAGGCCATCCGGAACATCCTGGAGTACGGGATGCACTCCCTCGTCACTGTTCCGCTGCGGGCGCGGGGTGTCGTCCTGGGGCTGGCCACCTTCTGGCGAGCGGAGGATCCCCGCCCCTTCGACGACGAGGACAAGTCCTTCGCGGAGGAGCTGACGGCGCGGGCGGCGATCTCCGTGGACAACGCCCGCCGCTACACCCACGAGCACGCCATGGCCGTGACGCTGCAGCGCAGCCTGCTGCCCAGGGTGCTGCCCGAGCAGAGCGCCCTGGATGTCGCCTACCGGTATCTGCCGGCGCGGGCCGGAGTCGGCGGTGACTGGTTCGACATCATCCCGCTGCCCGGCGCGCGGGTGGCCCTGGTGGTGGGCGATGTGGTGGGCCACGGCCTGCACGCGGCGGCCACCATGGGCCGCCTGCGCACAGCGGTGCACAACTTCTCGAGCCTGGATCTGCCGCCCGATGAACTGCTGGGTCACCTCGACGAGTTGGTGGATCGCATCGACGCGGAGGAGCGGGCGCGCGACGGCGCGGGCATCACCGGCGCCACCTGCCTGTACGCGATCTATGACCCGGTCTCCGGCAACTGCACCATGGCCAGGGCCGGGCATCCCGGCCCGGCGCTCGTACACCCCGACGGAAGCGTGGAGTTTCCCGATGCGCCCGCCGGCCTGCCGCTGGGCCTGTGCATCATGCCCTTCGAATCCACCGAAGTGCAGCTCCCGGAGGGCAGCCGGCTGGTCCTCTTCACGGACGGGCTCATCGAGGACCGCCACCGGGACATCGACACCGGCCTGGACCTGCTGGCCCGCACGCTCGGCTCCTCCGGCGGCAGCCCGGAGGAGATCTGCGCCCGGGTCCTGGAGTCCGTGCTCCCTCCGCGCCCGGTCGACGACGTCGCCCTGCTGGTGGCGCGCACCCGCCGGCTGGCGGCGGAGTGGATCGCCGAATGGGACGTGCCCGCCGATCCGGCCGCTGTGGCCCGGGTGCGCTCCGAGGCTTCCCGGCAACTGGCCACCTGGGGTCTCGACGACCTCGCCTTCACCGCCGAACTCATCCTCAGCGAACTGATCACCAATGCCATCCGCTACGGCGCTGAGCCCATCCGCGTCCGGCTCCTCTACAACAGCAAACTGATCTGCGAGGTCTCCGACGGCAGCAGCACCTCCCCGCACCTGCGCTACGCGGCCACCACCGATGAGGGCGGCCGGGGCCTCTTCCTCATCTCCCAGCTCGCCGAACGGTGGGGCACCCGCTACACCCCGCGCGGCAAGATCATCTGGACGGAACAGTCCCTCACCGCGCAACAACCGGATGCAGTGGTCCCGGTGCCGGGGCTGGAGGATCTGCTCTGACGATCGCCCGGGTCGTGCGCCGTGCGTGGAGCCGGGCGACACGGGTACTTGCGGTGAGCGCGTGCAGGGAGGTGAGGCGACGGTGAGCTGCGAGGAAGGGGAACGAGGCGGGCCCGCGTACGACGAATCCCGGCTCGGAGTGACCCGTTCCCTCGATGAGCTGGGGTCCCTGGTGGTCGAGCGCCAGGACCTCTACGTCCGGTGGTCCGGTGGCCCCGCCGCCGATCTGTGCTCCCCGACCAGTACGGATCACCTGACCGGCGTCCCCCTGCCGGGGCTGTCCGTGAACGCTCTCGCGCTGGAGCCGTGGTGGGGCGACCGGCCCGTGGGGTTGTGGGTGGCCCGGCGTCTGTACGACTACTCGCACCTCCGCCGGGACCGCGACGGCGATGTCCGGCCGTGGACGCTGTCCGGCCGGGAAGCGGGCCGGGGGCCGGACAACGAACCGCTGCTGTGCGAGGTCCGGCCGGTCAGCTGGATCGACCTGGCGGTGATCGACGACGCCGTCCGCGAGGTGATGCGGCTGCGTCGCTCCTGGGGGCCGATGCGGCGCTGACCTTCCGGCGGCTCCCTACGACGGCTCCGCGCCGCCGGAAATCCTGCGCACCAGTTCCTACTGGGGGGTAGGCCCGGCGGCGCCCTTGTTATACGGTCCGTCTAACAAGCCGTGCGGGGCTGCCCGTCGGTGACGACGACGGCTGCCGCGCGCCTACGCACCAGCGAACAAGGACCTGCAGACTCGAATCGAGGGAGCCGCACCATGGCAAGCAGCACCGTTCGGCCGCAGACCCGGGACCGCCAGGAGGACGACGTCGCACGGCGGTTGCTCGATTCGGCCGCGACGCTTTCGTACGACCCGGCCACCGAGGTGGACTGGGAAACACCGCTGGACAAGGGTTTCCACGGTGCCAGCCCGGAGTGGAGCACGCTGTACGGCACGGCCTACTGGGGCGAACTGACCGATGAGCAGCGCAAGGAGCTGACCCGGCAGGAGGCCGCATCGGTCGCCAGCACCGGCATCTGGTTCGAAATGATCCTGCAGCAGATGGTGTTGCGCGACGTGTACGCCAAGGACCCGACCCGCGCGGAAGTCCAGTGGGCGCTCACCGAGATCGCCGAGGAGTGCCGGCACTCGATCATGTTCGCCCGTGGCGCCGAGAAGCTCGGCGCACCGGCCTATCGACCCCGCAGGATCGCGCTGGAACTGGGCAGGGCCTTCAAGACGGTTGCCTTCGGCGAGGCGGCGTACGCGGCGATCCTGGTCGCCGAGGAGGTCCTCGACGTCATGCAGCGCGACTGGATGCGGGACGAACGCGTCGCGCCGTTCGTCCGCACCATCAACAACATCCATGTCGTCGAGGAGTCCCGGCACATGAAGTTCGCCCGCGCCGAGACGCGCAGGCGCCTGCAGAAGGCCGGCTGGCTGCGCCGCCGGATCCATGCCGTCGTCGTCGCGATCGCTTCCTACGTCATCGTCACCAGCATGGTGAACAAGGACGTCTACGCGAACGCCGGACTCGACGCGTCGCGCGCTGTGGGCGAGGCGCGCGCCAACGAGCACCACAAGTCCATGATGCGCTCCAGCTGTTCGGGGCTGATGGACTTCCTGGCATCGGCCGGCCTGCTCACCAAGCCGGCGCTGATGTTCTACAAGCGTGCGAACCTGATCTGAGCCGACGAGATGACCTACGCCATCACGCAGACCTGTTGCAGCGACGCCACCTGCATCGCCGCCTGCCCGGTCAACTGCATCCACCCGACACCGCAGGAGCGGGCGTTCGGCAGCACGGAGATGCTGTACATCGACCCCAGGACCTGTATCGACTGCGGGGCTTGTGCGGACGCCTGTCCGGTGGACGCGGTCTTGCCGGTGGACAGCCTGCCCGACACGCAGCAGGAGTACGCCGCGATCAACGCGGCGTACTTCGAGGGCGTCGAGCCGGAACGCGTCGACGAGGGACCGAACTTCCACCCCTGGGGTGCGCCGACGTTCGCGCGCAGTCTGCCGTCCGACTTCGCGCCGATCCGGGTCGCGGTCGTCGGCACCGGTCCGGCCGGCATGTACGCAGCCGAGGACCTGCTGCTGCACACCAACGCCCAGCTGACCCTGGTCGACCGGCTGCCGGTGGCGGGCGGCCTCGTGCGGTACGGCGTGGCGCCGGACCACCCCGCGACGCGGAAGGTCGGTGACACCTTCGCCCGGTTCCACACCCATCCCCGGGTGCGCACGCATCTGGGGCTCGAAGTGGGCCGGGACATCACCGCGGAGGAACTCGCCGCGCACCATGACGCGGTCATCTACGCGGTGGGCGCGGCCACCGACCGCCGGCTCGGGATCCCGGGCGAGGACCTGCCCGGCAGTATCGCCGCGACCACGTTCGTCTCCTGGTACAACGCCCACCCGGAGGTCGCGGCGGACACCGTCGACCTGTCCGCCGAGCGGGTGGTCGTCGTCGGCAACGGCAACGTCGCCCTCGACGTCGCCCGCATCCTGGTCTGCGACCCGGAGGCGCTGGCCGGCACCGACATCGCCGGGCACGCACTCGAAGCGCTGCGCGCGAGCAAGGTACGCGAGGTGGTGCTGCTCGGACGCCGCGGGCCCGCGGACGCGGCATACACCCGGTCGGAGTTGCTGGCGCTGAAGCACCTGTCCGGTGTGCGGCTGGTGGTGGACGACCACGATCCGCGGATCGGTACGTCGATCGACGCCGCCGGGCCGAACGACAGAGCAGCGGTCCTGCAGGGCGTCGGCCGCGCCCGGGTGGACTGGTCGCTCGGGCCGGCGCCGGGGCGGCGCATCGTCTTCCGCTTCCATTCCGGTCCCCGGGAGATACTCGGCGGCGAAAGCGTGCGGGGCCTGCGCGTTACGGACGGTTCGACCCAGGACGCCGGCGCCGGCCCGTCGGAGGCGGAGATCCCCGCCGGCCTGCTGCTGCGGGCGATCGGATACCGCGGTGTGCCGGTGGCCGGGCTGCCGTTCGACGAGGCGACCGGCACCGTCGTGCACCGGGGCGGGCGGGTGACCGGCCGGCCGGGCGCGTATGTGGTGGGCTGGATCAAACGCGGCCCCTCCGGCGGCATCGGCGCCAACCGGGCCTGCGCGGCCGAGACGGTCGGCACGCTGCTGGCCGACGCGGTCTCCGGCGCGCTGCCCGCGCCGACCCGCGCCCCGAGCGCGTTCCACCGGCTCGCGCGGCGCCGCAGCCGCCGGGCGGCTTCTCGCTGAGCCCCGGTCCGTCAGTCGGCGGGGAGCGTCTGTTCGGCCCAGATCGTCTTGCCGGTGTACGTCTGGCGGGTGCCCCAGCCCTGGGTGAGCTGGGCGACCAGCAGCAGCCCTCGGCCGCCTTCGTCGAAAACGCGCGCCCGGCGCAGGTGCGGGGCGGTGCTGCTGCTGTCGGAGACCTCACAGATGAGGTTGCGGTCGCGGATCAGCCGGAGCCGGATGGGGGCGCCGCCGTAGCGGATGGCGTTCGTGACGAGTTCGCTGACGACGAGTTCGGTGACGAACACGGCTTCCTCCAGGCCCCATTCGGCCAGCTGCCGGCACGCGTTCTTACGTGCGTCGGGGACCGCTGCCGGATCGGCCGGCACGTTCCAGGTGGCGACGTGGGCCGTGTCCAGCGCGCGCGTACGGGCCACCAGCAGCGCCACGTCGTCGGTAGGCCTGTCCGGCAACATGGCCCGGAGCACGGTGTCGCAGAGCCTTTCCAACGACTCCTCCGGCCGGGCCAGCACGTCCCGCAGCGTGTCGACGCCTTCGTCGATGTCGCGGCCCCGGGTTTCGAGGAGACCGTCGGTGTACAGGGCGAGGAGGCTGCCCTCGGGCAGTTCGATCTCGGTCGCCTCGAAGGGCAGGCCGCCCAGGCCCAGCGGCGGGCCCGCGGGGAGGTCGATGAACTCCACCGCGCCGTCCGGGGTGACCACCGCGGGCGTCGGGTGACCCGCGCGGGCGAGGGTGCAGACCCGGGAGACCGGGTCGTAGACGGCGTACAGACAGGTGGCCCCGATGTCACCGCCGGTGTCGCCGGTGCTGCCGGCCTCGGCCAGGTGGATGACCAGATCGTCCAGGTGCGTCAGCAGTTCGTCCGGCGGCAGATCGACATCGGCCAGCGTGCGTACGGCGGTGCGCAGCCTTCCCATGGCGGCCGAGGCCTGAATGCCGTGGCCGACGACGTCGCCGACGACGAGCGCGACCCGGGCGCCGGACAGCGGAATCACGTCGAACCAGTCGCCGCCGACCCCCGACTGGGCACGGGCGGGCAGGTAGCGGGATGCGACCTCCACCGCGGCCTGCTCGGGGAGGCGCTGCGGCAGCAGGCTGCTCTGCAGGGCGAGGGAGGTACGGCGCTCGCGGGTGTAGCGGCGGGCGTTGTCGATGCATACCGCGGCCCTGGCGGTGATCTCCTCGGCCAGCAGCAGGTCGTCCTGCTCGAAGGGCTCCGGACGCCGGTGGCGGGAGAAGGTGGCGACGCCGAGCGTGATGCCGCGGGCCCGCATCGGCACGGCCAGCACCGAATGGAAGCCGTACCGTCGCACCCGCTCGGCCCGGTCCGGGTCCTCGCTCTCCCAGCTGGCCACCCCGGGGTCGGTCACCGCCCGGATCAGCGGCCGGCCCAGGGCCAGGCACTCGGCCGCCGGTGAGGTGTCCGGGTAGGTCGCCACCGCGCCGCGCCGGACCACGGCCTCGGGGCAGCCCGGCAGAACGGACTGGCCGGCGACCCGGCGCAGCACCACGGGGCTGCTCGGCACGCCGGCGCGTGGGTCGGTGCCGCCTTCGATGGAGGGGAGCAGGTCGACGGTGGCGAAGTCGGCGAGGCGGGGAGTGGCCACGTCGGTCAGTTCTTGCGCGGTGCGCGGGAGGTCCAGGGTGCTGCCGATGCGGATGCTGGCGTCGTTGAGCAGCGCCAGCCGTGCCCGGGCCAGGTGCTCCTCGGTCATGTCGTGCGCGGAAAGGAGCACGCCCCGTATCGTCCCGTCGGCGTCCCGCACCGGAGTGAGCGACGTCGTCCACACGCTCTCGCGCTCGTGTGTCGTCAGGCGCAGGGTCTGCCGCAGGTGCTGCTGTTCGCCCGTTGCCAGCGCCCGCCGCATGGACTCCTCCGTTCGGTCGCTCTCCGGGTGGACCACGACCTCTGGAACCCGTAGCCCCCGCATCTCCGCCTCGGACAGGCCCGTCGCCCGTTCCATGCGGGCGTTCGCCCGCCGCAGCCGCAGGCCGGTGTCGTAGAGCGCCATGGTGGACGGCGACTGGGAGAACGACCACATCAGCAGCGCGTCGTCCTGGGACGGCTCGGGTGGGCGGACGAGCGGGGTGACCAGCAGCCAGTGGCCGCCCCCGCCGGGTTCGCCGGTCGTCCCCATCGGCGCCGGGCGCTGGGCCAGCACGTTCACCGTGACGTGGTGGCCGTCCCGGTGCAGCAGCGTCGCCGGCCCCGTCCACCTCGGCCGGGTCTCCAACGACCGCAGCACCTCGGCGGGCGGATCACCGGCGAGCAGTACGGTCGCGGTCCGGCCGACGATCTCCGCGGCCCGGTAGCCGAGCAGCCGACGCGCGCCCTCACTCCAACCGGACACGACGCCGTGCGGATTGACGGTGGCCCGGGCGCTGGCCGCCTCGTCGACGGGATCCTCCGGCCACGCCGTGCGGTCGTCCCCGGCGCTTTCGGATCGCGTCATACCGCTCGACCGCCTTCGCCTCGGTCTCTCCACCATGAGCCGCCGTCCGGCCGGGAGCAAGCGATGGCCCGAACCGTGCAAAACTTCTCCAGTCGGTTTCAGTCGGTCCCAGTCGGTTCCAGTCGGGCCCAGCCGGGCGAAAAGCACCGCCCGGCTTCATCGACTACAGTTCTGTAGACCCTTAGCCCGCCTGCGCACACCCCCTCGCTCCGGAGGCCTCTACCCGATGACGACTACGACCCTCGCCGGGCACGCCCTGGACGGCGCAGGCATCGACGGCGGCCTGTACGGCGACGTCACCGATTTCGCGCGCCACACCCACTGGCTGAACGGAACGGTGTCCGAATTCACCAGCTACGGCATCGCTCTGTTCGCCGTCTTCATGCTGGTGGGCTGGTGGATCGCACGGCGACAGGGGCACGCCGTCATGACAGCGGCTCTGGCGGCCCCGGTCGCCGCCGTGCTCGCCTACCTCGTCAACGACGGCATCAAGTCGGTCTTCGTCGAACCCCGGCCCTGTCGTGCGCTGCCGCACGACTTCCTGATCGAGAAGTGCCCGCCGGTCAATGACTACGCCTTCCCCAGCAACCACACCACCGTCGCGGCGGCCGTCGCAGCCGCGCTGTTCCTCGTCGACCGGCGGCTGAGCGCCCTGGCCGCTGTGTTCACTCTGCTGATGGCGGCGTCCCGGGTCTACGTCGGCGCCCACTACCCGCACGACGTACTGGCCGCGCTCGTGGTCGGGGGCGTCGTGGGGTTCGCCGCCACCTGGACCGCACGTCGATTCGCCGTACCGCTGGTCGCCCGGCTGAGCGACGGCGTACTGCGACCGCTGCTCACCGCCCCCGTGTAACCGGGCGGTCGGCGGGCCCGGCCTCTCACATGTACGGGCCGCCGTGCAGCGCGTACTGGTCGAGCAGTTTCCCGCGGGTCATCTCGAGCCGGTGCGCGAGGATCTTGGCGATGGCTCGGGTCAGTACGAAACCCAGTGCCGGCTCCGACTCGCACAGTGAGCGGACCGCGGGGCCGTCGAACTCGTGGGCCCGCACCGGGCTGAACGCCTCAGCTCCGAAGTCCCATTCGTGCGGCGGGAACAGCCACGACCAGCCGAGCAGATCGCCGATGCTCAGCGTGCCGACCGTCATCCGGCGACGGCCGGGCACCTCCAGATCCAGTGCGACCGTGCCCGAGCGGATCACCAGGAACCGGTCCGCCGTGCCCCCTTCTTCGAAGATCCGTGCGTCTTGCGGGAAGGAGACGTCGTGCGCCAGCTCCAGCAGGCGTTCGCGGTACTCGGGCGGGAGCACGGTCAGCAATCGCGTCGCCTTGGGCATCCGGGGCCTCCTTGCCGACGATCCCTATCTCCTTCCATTGCACCTCCGAGCGGGCCTGCGCGGCACCTCGAGTCGCCATGCCGGGCCGACAGGAGCGGGGCCTCCGCACGCGATAAACTCGTCCCGATGGCTGTTCTCCGAACCACCATCGCGGCGGTGGGGCCCGCCGTACCCGAACCGCGGTGACGACGCCGCCAACGGTCCCTACTTGCGACGGCGTGCACTCGGCTGCACCGCCCTGCCCGGCGAGTAGGAGAACCACGTGGCAAAGCGTCCGGCACCCATGCTGAACGGGCCTGTCGACCCCGACCTCGACCTGCACGTCTCCGCGCAGCGCAGACAGCTGCGACGCGGGCAACTGCCGGTCGTGGCCGTGGTCGCGCTCGGCGGCAGCATCGGAGCCTGCGCGCGCTACGGTGCCGCCCTGCTCTGGCCCACCGAGGCCGGCACCTTCCCCTGGACGACGCTGCTGGTCAACGTCATCGGCTGTGCGGTCATCGGCGTCTTCATGGTGATCATCACCGATGTCCGGTCGGCCCACCGGCTGGTCCGTCCGTTCTTCGGCACCGGCGTCCTGGGCGGCTTCACCACCTTCTCCACCTACGCGGTCGACATCCAGCGCCTGGTCGATGACGGACATGCCCGGACCGGCCTGGTGTACCTGGTACTCACCCTGCTCGCGGCGGTCACAGCGGTCTGGACCGCGGTCACGCTGACCCGCCGGATCTTCGAACGGAGGCAGCGATGAGGCTGACCGGACCGGCCGTGCGGCTCACCATTCTCATCGGTGAGTGCGATGTCTGGCACCACAAGCCGCTCTTCACCGAGATCGTGCACCGGGCGCACCGGTCGGGGCTGGCGGGTGCCTCCGTCTTCCGGGGCATCGAGGGATACGGCGCTTCCGCTCTGATCCACACCAGTCGGCTGCTGTCGCTGAGCGAGGACCTGCCGGTGGCGATCATGATCGTCGACACCGAGGAACGGATCCGCGGGTTTCTTCCGCAACTCGACGAGCTGGTCCCCGAGGGGCTCGTCATGCTCGACCACTGCGAAGTCGTCCTTACCGGCGTCGGCCGCGACACGGAGGATCGGTGAACTGGCTGCTGGTGATCGTCGGAGCGGCGATCGGCGCCCCGCTGCGTTATCTCACGGACCGCACGGTCCAGTCCCGGCACGACACGGTGTTCCCCTGGGGCACCTTCGCCGTCAACGTCAGCGGCTGCCTGGTACTCGGCCTGCTCACCGGTGCGGTGACCGCCGGGGCGGCCTCCTCCCAGGTGCAGTTGTTCGTCGGCACCGGGCTGTGCGGGGCGCTTTCGACGTATTCGACGTTCTCCTACGAGACCATGCGCCTGGCCGAGGACGGGGCCCGCTTCTTCGCCCTGGCCAACGTGGCGGCGAGTGTCGTGGCCGGACTCGGCGCCGCCTTCGTGGGGGCGGCGCTGGCCCAGGCATTCTGGGGCTGAGGCGGCGCACCGCGCCGCTTCCCGGCGGTCTTTCAGTCGCTTGCGGAGGTCGGGCGCGGGCCGGATGGGTGGTGGCCGATCCGCATACCGGGGCGGCGCCGGTGCACGGTGAGGTAGGACAGGCCCTCGGCGCCCGCGGTCACGGAGCGGGTGGAGCCGTGCGGCAGCCAGATCAGCCGTCCCTCGCCGAGCGGTTCGGACCCTTCCTCGGTGCCCAGCGTGCCCCGGCCGGCGACGACCAGCAGCAGGACGTCCAACTCCGCTTCGGTGTGGGTGTCGACGCGCTGCAGCGGTGGCAGATGGACGACGTTGGCGTCGAGCTGGCGTCCGGATTCGGCCAACCGCCAGACGGCCCCGGACGTTTCCGGTGGCTGATCGGTCAGGGCGTTGACGTCGTAGAGGGCGCGGGGCACCGGAGCGCTGTCACTCACCGGCCGCCACCCGCCCGGTGCGGACCTGTCACAGCTCCGGTGTCGCCGGCGGCGAGCTCGTCGATGTGCCGATCGATCGCGGCCCTGCTGACGCGCAACGCCCGGACCAGCAGCCGGGTTTCGGCCGCACCGGAGGCTGGCGCCCAGAGCGTTTCGTCGGCGGCCGAGAGGCTGTCGCGCAGCTCGCCGGTGCAGAAGTCGACCAGCGCCTCGGGTGCGGCGCCCGTCGTGGTGAGAGCCGCGAGTCCGTCCCGCAGGGGCCGATGCTCCTGTCGCACCACGGCGCGGGCCCGGACGCTCGGATCCGTATCGGTCGACTGGACGTAGATCTCGGAAGACGGCGCCACGTTGTTTCCTCTCGTCCCATCTAGTGGTCCCTATTCTTACATGTATCATTCGTAGAAATTACGCCGTGGAGAATGCGCGCCGGACGTGAGGAGGACACAGTGCCCGACGACCAGCGCGGCCCCGCGGTAACCCCGCGCCGCCGCATGGTGCTTGACCTGCTGCGTGAAGCCGAGACCCCGCTGGGGGTCAACGAGGTGGCGGAGCGGGTCGGAGTGCATCCCAACACGGTCCGCTTCCACTTGGACGCTCTGGTATCGCAGGGCGCGGTGGAGCGGACACTGGAGAAGCTCGTCGGGCCGGGCCGTCCTCGTACGGTGTACGCACCGCGGCCCGGGATGGACCGCGGCGGGCGCCGCGGGTACCACCTGCTGGCGAGGATCCTGCTCAGCCGGCTGGCGTCGACCGGGCCCGACGCGGGGGCGGAGGCCACCGAGGCCGGCCGGAGTTGGGGGCGGTACCTGGTCGAGCAGCCGCCTCCGTTCCACCGGGCGACCGGCGCGGAATCGGTCGGGCGGCTCACCGGACTGCTGGCCGAGCTGGGCTTCGAACCGGAGGCCGTGGACGGCGGCGACGAAGTGCCCGAGGGTCTGCGGCTGCGGCACTGCCCCTTCCTCGAACTCGCCGAAGAGTTCGGACCGATCGTCTGCCCGCTCCACCTGGGCCTGATGCAGGGCGCCCTGGCGGAGCTGCGGGCCCCCGTCGAGGCCACCCGGCTCGAACCGTTCGTCGAGCCCGACGCCTGCCTTGCCCACCTCACGCCCGCCGCATGAGCACCCGCCGCACGAGCGCCTGCCGTATGAGAAGCAACCGTCCCTGGGAGAACCTGTGAACACCCCGTCAGCAGCGGCGGCCGGCGCCGTTACCTTCGTATGGCTCGGCATGGTGCTGGCGATCTCCTTCCTGGAGACACCGTTGAAGTTCCGGGCCCCGGGGGTCACCGTCCCGATCGGGCTCGCGATCGGACGCCTGGTGTTCCGGGCCCTCAATCTGGTGGAAGCGGTCCTGGCGGTCGCGGTGATCGTGCTGGTCGCGACCGGGCAGCCGACTCTGCCGGTCGCCGTGCTCACGGCGGTGGCGGCGGTCCTGCTCGCGGGACAGCTCGCGGTGATCCGGCCCCGGCTCAACCGACGCTCCGACCGGGTGCTCGCGGGGGAGGAGCTGCCCCGCTCCTCCGCCCATGTGTTCTACATCGCCTTCGAGGCGGTCAAGGTGCCGGCACTGATAGCCCTCGGCAGCTGCCTGTTCGCCCGGTGATCCACCACGGGTGTGACCGGCGCGAGAATCTCTCGGCACCGATCTGCGCGTTCCGGGGACGGGTCAGGAGAACACTGACCAGGGAAGCGGGACGGCCGGAACGACGAGCGGCCGATCCGGTGGTGGGCCAGGAAAGGCAGGGTGATTCCGCGTGACGTCGAGCCGGACCGTCGGCGACATGATGACGACGGATGTGGTGCGCGTGCAGCGGGGCACCTTCCTCAAGGAGATCGCACAACTGCTCGCTGAGCACCACATCTCGGCGGTGCCCGTGGTGGACGACGAGGAGCGCCCGGTGGGCGTGGTCTCCGAGGCCGACCTGCTCCGCAAACTGCTCGGCCTGACCGCGGTCCTCCCGGACGGCCATGAGCAGCCGCGTGTCACCGAACAGCGGCGGGTCCGTGATGACATGCGCAAGGCCGACGCGACCACGGCCGAAGGGCTGATGACCGGCCCCGCCGTCGTCGCCCGCCCGCTGTGGACGATCGTCGAGGCCGGCTGGGTGATGGAGGTCAGAAGGGTCAAGCGTCTGCCGGTGGTCGACGGCGACGGCCGACTGGTCGGGGTGATCAGCCGCAGCGATCTGCTGCAGATCTTCCTGCGCCGGGATCGGGCGATCCGGGAGGAAGTGCTCGAGGGAGTCCTCACCAGAACCCTGGGACTGCCGCCCTCGGCGATCACGGTCGACGTCGCCGACGGCCATGTCACGCTCAGCGGGTTCGTCGAGCGCAGGAGCGTGATCCCGATCGCGGTCCGCCTGTGCCGGGACGTCGACGGGGTGGTCGACGTGCTCGACCGGCTGGAGTACGGCATCGACGACAGCCAGGACGTCGGCCCGTAGCCGCTTGACCGGTTCCGGCTGCGGTGGCCGGTGGTCCCGGCACACAGACGTCAGGTACCGGTCGGATGCGCCGGGGCGCCGAGCGGCCGACCATGGGATACAGGAACCGTCCCGGGGAGGTTGCCTTGTCCGCCGAAGCGCAGGAGGCCCTGCCGTTCGACGCGGCAGCCGTCGGCATGCTGCTCGGAGACACCATGGCGGGCGTCGCCCTGCTCGACACCCGGCTTCGCTACCTGTACGTCAACCCGGCGCTCGAACGGCTCAACGGCATCCCGGCCGCCGCCCACCTGGGCCGGACCATCTCCGAAGTACTGCCCGGCATCGACGCGAAGGAGAGCCTGCTGCGCGAGGTGCTCGAGGGCGGGCAGCCCCGCGAGGTGACGACGAGCGGGCAGACACCCGCGTCATCGGGCCCGGAAACCCGCTACTGGCACGGCGTCTACCACCGCCTCGAACGGGACGGACGCGTGTGGGGCCTGCTCGGCATCGTCCTGGAGGTCAGTGCCGACGTTCACCAGCAGGAACGGCTCGAGCAGGCCCGGCGGCACCTGACGCTGCTGGACACCGCATCCACCAGCATCGGCACCACCCTCGACTTGGACACCACCTGCCGTGAGCTCGCGGAATTCGTGGTTCCGGACCTCGCCGACGCGGCGAGCGTCGAGATCTTCCCCCCGGAGGTCGGTCACTCCGTCCGGCCGGCCCCGACCGGGGTGGTGCGGCTGCGCAGGGCGGGCATGGCCGCCGTTCCGAGGTTGCGGGAAGCGGTGAAGCGGTTCGGACGGCCGGGGCAGTACGTGGACTACCAGGAGGGCGGGGCGATTCCCCGCTGCCTGGCGACCGGCCGACCGGTCCTGATCAATATGTACAGCGACGAGCAGATCAGCGTTTCCGCTCCCAACCCCGAGCGGGTCGCCGACTACCGGGCGCTCGGATTCCACTCCTCGTGCGTCGTGCCGCTGACCGCGCGGGGCCGGCCGTTGGGCTCCTTGACGCTCGTACGGGCCGATGGTTCGCCCGAATTCACCGATGACGATGTGGTGGTGGCCCGGGAACTGGCGGGCCGGGCGGCGATCGACCTGGATCACGCCCGGCGGTATGCCCGCGAGCGCGGCATCGCCCTGGAACTCCAGCGTTCGCTGCTCTCCGAACCGCACGAACCCCACCCGCACGTCGAGGTCGCCACCCGCTATCTGGCGTCCGGCCCCGGTGCGATGGTCGGCGGCGACTGGTTCGATGTGCTGCCGCTCTCGGATGCCCGTCATTTGAAGGTGATGGGCGATGTGATGGGCCATGGGGTGGAAGCGGCGGTCGCCATGAGCCATTACCGCTCGATGCTCCGGGTCCTGGCCGTCGACGACCTGTCACCGCACGTCATCCTGGAGCAGCTCGACCGCATGGTCGAGAGATCCGGGTTCGACCGGGCCGCCACCTGCCTGCTCGCGGTCGTCGACCGGTTCCGCGGGACATGCGACGTGGCGAGCGCCGGTCATCTGCCGCCGGTGCTCATCGGCCCGGCGACCGGTGCCCGGCTCGCCGAGATACCGGTAGGACCGCCACTCGGCACCGGGCTGGGCGGGTACGAGGTCACCACGCTGCCCTGTCCCCCCGGCTCCGTCCTGTTCCTGTACACCGACGGGCTGGTGGAGCGGCGCGGCGAGGACATCGACGTGTCCCTGGGGCGGCTGACCGGTCTCACCTTGCCGGCCGGTGGCGGCCTGGAGGATCTGCTGGACGAGGTACTGGATCGGTTCGGCCGGCACGCGGAGGACGACATCGCCGTCCTCGCCTCCCGGATCCGGCAGCCCGGCCGGCCCGCGCCGACCGGCCCGCCCGGCACCGAGGCCGGACTCCGGCCGGCCGAGGACGATCTGCTCAGGCGTGGTTCTCGGCCTGGAACATCCAGCGCTGCTTCTCGAGCTCCGCGGTCAGCCCGATCAGCAGATCCTGGCTGACCGGGTCGGGCTGGTCGGTGGCGGCGATCCGCTCCCGCATCCGGGTGATCGCGCCGCCCAGTGCGTCCACCAGGAGGGCCACCACGTCGTCGTCCGAGATCCAGCCGGTGGCCGGCTCCGGCAGCTCGGTCGTTTTGGCCAGCGCGGTGATGCGCCCGTCGGGTGCGACACCGATCGCGGAGCAGCGCTCGGCGACCGTGTCCGCGTAGTCGCGGGAAGCGGTGACCACCTCGTCGAGCTGCAGGTGGACGGAGCGGAAACGGGGCCCGACCACGTTCCAGTGGACCTGCTTGGCCAGCAGGGAGAGGCCGAGCAGATCCACCAACGCGCCCTGCAGGGCGTCCCCGGTGGTCTCCCGTGCGGCGGCGGGCAGCGTGCTCTTCACGGTGTCAGTCATCGGTGCGTGCTCCCTTGTGCTCTCACTCGGTGCGTGCCACTTCGTGCTGTGGCTGATGCTGTCGTTTCGGCTACCCGCCGATCCGGGCGGCACGCATCCGGGCCGGCCCGCCCGGACGGCAGCCACCCGGCACCGTCACTTCGCGTCGGCGTAGCACTCCGCCACTGCCGTGGTGAACGGGAACCGCACCGGGGTGTCCCCGAAGGCGATCCGGCCGGCCAGTTCACCGGCTGCCCGGATCGCATCGGCCACCCGCCGGGTCTCCTCCTGCGGGCAGTGCACGATCACCTCGTCGTGCTGGAAGAAGACCAGTTCGGCGCGGAGTGCCTCGGTGTGCAGGGCCCGGCGCAGTGCGGCCAGCATCAGCAGTGCCCAGTCGGCCGCGCTGCCCTGGACCACGAAGTTCCGGGTGAAGCGGCCCCAGGCCCTGGCGTCCGATGAGGCACGCCCGGTGGCCGCGGATTCCGGGTCGTCCTGCGGAATCCCCGCTTCGCCCTCGTCCTCGGCCCCCGCCCCGGCCGCCCGGGGGCTGGTCCGGCCCAGCCAGGTGCGGACGAGCAGCCCGTCCTCGCCCGCCCGCGCCGCGTCGTCGACGTAGGCCACTGCGGCCGGGAACCTGCGCCGCAGCGCGGCGAGGTTCTTCAGGCCGTCACCGGACGTCTGCCCGTAGATCGCGCCGAGCAGGGCGATCTTGGCGTGGTCCCGGTCCCCGCTGAAGGCGCGGTCGGAGAGGGCGCTGTAGAGATCGCCGTCATGCCCGGCCACCTCCATCAGCCCCGGGTCGCGGGAGATCGCCGCCAGCACCCGCGGTTCCATCTGGTCGGCGTCGGCCACCACGAGACGCCAGCCCGGGTCCGCCACCACGGCACGCCGGATCACCTTGGGGATCTGCAGCGCGCCGCCGCCGTTGGTCGTCCACCGCCCGGAGACCGTCCCGCCCGGCTGGTATTCCGGCCGGAACCGGCCGTCGCGCACCCAGTCCTGCAGCCAGCTCCAGCCGTGTGCGGTCCAGATCCGGTAGAGCTTCTTGTACTGGATCAGCGGCTCCACCGCCGGGTGGCCGAGGCCCTGGATCTCCCAGCGGCGCGTCGACTTCACCTTGATGCCGGCCTGGGCGAAGGCCTTCACGACATCGGCGGGCAGCTCGGGTCTGACCCGCCGTCCGAACGCCGCTGACACCTCGTCGGCCAACTCCGCCATCCGGCGGGGCTCACCGCCCCCCGCATACCGCTCGCCCAGCAGCTCGTCCAGTACCGCCCGGTGCACATCGGCCCGCCAGGGCAGTCCGTCCCGGTGCATCTCGGCGGCCACCAGCATCGCGGCCGACTCCGACGCGGTCAGCAGCCGCATCCGGTCCGGGTGTTCGGCGGTGTCGTGCCGCCGCAGCTGGTCCGCGTACACCTCGAGCAGCGCATCGAACGGGACGTGCGCCGGCGTCGGCTCGAAGAGCGACGACTGGGAGCCCGGTTCGGCTGACCGCGGTCTCGGGTCAGGCGGCACGGGGGCGTGGTGCAGCCGCGCCCAGGCGGCCGCCGCGGAATGCGGCTCGCCGTACCGTCCCGCGTGGCCGAGCAGCAGCAGCTCCGCGTCCTCGATGTCGTAACACCGCTCGACGCGCACGCCGGCGGCCAGCAGCCGCGGATAGATGCCGGCCGTCGATCGCCACACCCAGCGGCCGACGTCGGGCCGCGACCGGACCGCTGCCACCAGATCCGGCTCGTGCAGTACGTCCCCCACGGGCAGCCCGTCACGGCCGAGCCGCGCCAGGTCCGCCCCGCCGCCCTCCGCCGCCGCCAGAGCCCACCGCTCGGTCATGAGAGCGAGTGTGGCAGCAGGCACTGACAATCGGCCGTTCCGCGGCCGGTCGTGGGCGGTGTACGACCTCCTCGTCAACCGTCGCGGTGGGCGTACGGATTCTCCTGGCCCTCCGCGAGAACACCCACGAACGGCTCGCCCTCGCCCGCGAAGACGTAGGCTCCGCCCTCGATCCGTTCGATGAGGCCGCGCGTCCACGCGGCTCCGCCGTCCGCCGAGTGCACCCAGAGGTTCATGATCTCGCCGATGTGTCCCAGCTGCTGCGGCCCGTCCTCCGGGATGTAGTGCTCGGTGACCTCGGCCCGCCAGGCCTCGATCGCCCGCACCCGTTGGGTCAGCAGCTCGACGGCCTCCGCGCGCTCCAGGTCGACGATGCAGCCGAGCGCCGCCGACATCACGTCCATCTTCTGGTCGTAGCCGACCAGGGCCTCGCGCAGCAGCCTGAAGTACTCGGCCCGGCCGGCCGCCGTCAATTCGTACTCGGTGCGCGGCGGCCCGCCCACGGTGCTGGGCGCGGTCTCGTGGGCCAGCAGCATGCCCTGCTTCGCCATCTGCTTCAGCGCGTGGTAGATCGACCCGGGCTTGGCGTTGGACCACTCGTGGGCGCCCCAGTACTCCAGGTCGTTGCGAACCTGGTAGCCGTGTGCACGCCCGTGCTGGCGGACTGCTCCGAGGACGAGCAGACGGATCGCTGACATGCGGTCCAGATTACGGCCCGGCGGTCTCAGAACGGGAAGTCCGTGCGGCCGTGCTGGATCGAGATCCACTTCTGGGTGGTGAAGGCCTCCACCGTCGAGTCACCGTTCAGCCGCCCGAGCCCCGAGTACTTCTCCCCGCCGTACGCCACCAACGGTTCGTCCTGGATGGTCGAGTCGTTGACGTGCATCATGCCGGTGACGATCCGCTGGGCGAAGCGCACGCCACGCTCGACGTTCCCGGTGTGCACGGCGCCGCTCAGCCCGTACGGGCTGTCGTTGGCCATCCGTACGGCGTCGTCCTCGCCGTCGAAGGTGGTCAGCAGCACCACCGGGCCGAAGATCTCCTGCTGGTGCAGCGGCGAGTCGGCAGGCAGCCCGGCCAGCACGGTGGGCTCGACCAGATTGCCCCGGGTCGTGCCGCGGACGAGCGCGGTCGCGCCCTCGGCGACGGCCTGGTCCACCAGCCCGGTCAGCGCCTCGGCCTGGAAACTGTTGATCACCGGGCCGATGTCGGTCTCCGGGTCGGCGGGGTCGCCGGTCCGCAGGGCCGCGACCCGCTCGGTGAACTTCTCGGTGAAGCGCGCCGCGACGGTGCGGTCCAGCAGGATGCGGTTGGCGGCCATACAGACCTGGCCCTGATAGAGGAAACGGCTGAAAACAGCCGCGTCCACCGCGTAGTCCAGGTCCGCGTCGTCCAGCACCACCAGGGCGCTGTTGCCGCTGAGCTCCAGCACGGCGCGTTTGAAGTGGCTGCCGGCGACCGCGCCGACATGGCGCCCCACCCGGTCCGAGCCGGCGAACGAGATCACCTTCGGCACCGGGTGCTCGATGAGCGCGTCACCGATCTCGGCGATGTCGGTGACCAGGACGTTCAGCAGACCGGCCGGCAGCCCGGCATCCTCGAAGATCTTGGCGATCAGACCGCCGCCGACCACCGGCGCGTTCTGATTCGGCTTGATGACGACCGCGTTGCCCAGCGCCAGCGCGGGCGCGACCGACTTGAGCGTCACCAGGAACGGGAAGTTGAAGGGGCTGATCACCCCGATGACACCGACCGGCAGCCGGTAGACGCGGTTCTCCTTGCCGTCCACCGGGGACGGCAGGATCCGGCCCTCCGGGCGCAGCGCCAGCTGTATCGCCTCGCGGAGGAACTCCATCGCCAGCCGGACTTCGTACCGCGCCTTCAGCCGGGTGCCGCCGAGTTCCTCGATGATCGCGCCGACGATCTCGTCCTCGCGCTCCTCGACGAGCCGCAGCGCCCGCTCGAAGACCAACCTGCGCGTGTAGGGGTTGGTCTGCGCCCAGGACAGCTGCGCGCGCTCGGCCGCCCGGTAGGCCTGATCGACCTCCTCGACGGTCGCCACCGTGATCGAGGCGAGTTTCTCCCCGTTGTACGGGTTGAAGTCGATGATGTCCCAGGAGCCGTTGCCGGTCCGCCACTCGCCGTCGATGTACTGGTGGGCCAGCTCGGTGAAGAAGGACATGTCATCCCCTAGTGCTGCTACTGCGGGTGCAGACCACTGATCTGGTGTCATCGTACTGGTGAGTCAGGTGAGTTGGAGGAGACCGCGGAGGACGTCCCGGCTGCCCGCTCCGTCGGGGCTCTCCCCCTGGAGTTCCCCCATCACCTGCTCGTACTGGGCCACCTCTTCCGGTTTGTCCAGATACAGCGCGCTGGTCAACTGCTCGAGGTAAACCAGATCGGACAGGTCCGACTCGGGGAAACGCAGCAGGGTGAAGGCGCCGCTCTCGCCGGCGTGCCCGCCGAAGTCGAACGGCATGACCTGCAGCGTGACGTTCGGCTGCTCGGAGATCTCGATCAGGTGCTGCAACTGCCCGCGCATCACCGACCGGTCGCCGTAGGGGCGACGCAGGGCCGCCTCGTCGAGTACCGCGTGGAGCTGCGGCGCGTTCTCCGAGACCAGCACCTTCTGGCGCTCCAGGCGCAGCGCGACCCGGCGGTCGATATCGGCGGCCGACGCCCTGGGGTTGCCCCGGGTGACCACCGCGTGGGCATAGGCCTCGGTCTGCAACAGGCCGTGCACGAACTGCACTTCGTACACGCGGATGAGGGAGGCGGCGCCCTCCAGGCCGACGTAGGTCTGGAACCAGCCCGGCAGGACATCGCCGTAACTGTGCCACCACCCGGCGAGATTGGCCTCCTTGGCGAGCCCCAGCAGGGAACCGCGCTCGGCGTCGTCGGCCACTCCGTAGAGCGTGAGCAGATCCTCGACGTCCCTGGCCTTGAAACTCACCCGGCCCAACTCCATGCGGCTGATCTTGGATTCGGACGCGCGGATCGAGTAGCCGGCCGCTTCGCGGGTAATCCCCCGTGATTCGCGCAGACGCCGGAGCTGTGACCCCAGCAAGATGCGCCGAACAACGGAACCTCCCCCGGGGCTCAACGTCTGCGATGACCCCCAGGACTCGCCTGCTGACACTTTTCAACCCTCCCCGGTCGCGATATGGGGCGCAGTCTGCCACCAAAACGCTTCAGGCTGTACTCAATCGATTACGGAAAGAGCGAAGCTACAGAATCAGCCGAAGGAAGAAAAGAGTCAGAACGGCACGCTCGGGGCCAAGTCCGGCGCGTGCACGTGCATCTGCCCTTGCATCTGCCCTGCGCATTGGGAACCATGGTCCCCGCGCACCTGCGTTCTCGAACCACCGCACGCCGACCACGGCCGCGAATCCCGGGAGTGCCTCGCATGGGGATGAATGGATCGACCATGCTCGAGCCGTTAAGGCAGGGGCTTCCCCCCATCGACCCCGCGGCTGTGTCCAGTTCTGCTTCCTGTGCGTTGCCGCCGCGCTTCGAGGCGGTCCGTGGGGCGAGACACTTCACCAGGTCGACGCTGACCGGCTGGGGTCTCGCGGAACGTTTCGACGATGTCGCGCTGGTCGTTTCCGAACTGGTCACCAATGCGCTGCGGCATGCCCTGCCCGCTGATGCGCCGCGTTCCGACGATGCGCCGGTCCGGTTGCACCTGATGCGGTGGACCTCGCGGCTGGTCTGTGCGGTGCGTGACCCCAGCCAGCAGAGCCCCAGTGCGGGCGAGGTCAGCGACTTCGCCGCCGAGTCGGGCCGCGGGCTCTTCCTGGTGGATTCCTTCGCCGACGGCTGGGGCTGGCATCCGCTGGCCGGGACGCTGCGCGGCAAGGTGGTGTGGGCGCTGTTCCGCCTGCACGCCACCGACTAGCGAACCGTTTCCTGGTCCGCCACGAGGTGGTCGAACTCCCCGGCCTTGGCGCCGTGCAGCATGGCCGCTATCTCGGCCGGGGTGTAGACCAGGGCGGGTCCGTCGGGGTGGCGTGAATTGCGTACCGCCACCTCTCCGCCGGGCAGCCTGGCGAACTCCACGCAGGACCCCTGCGAGTTGCTCTGCTCACTCTTCTGCCAGGCGACCCCGTGAAGCTCTGTTGCCGCCATGCCGTTGTACGGGTGGTGCACAGGTCGCTCCCGGGAAGTACAAGAAGTGCGGAAGTACAGATGTCAACTGTGCTGGATCATAGCTGTGTTCACATGCCGCTGCATGAGCAAATGCACGTGCACGCGGGGTGTTCGTTCCGCTACAGCTCCGCCGCAGTCCCGCTCCTGCTCTGTAGACGCACCAGGTCCCGATCCGGTGCCCTGCTAACTTGGCCAGCTCGACCCGAAGCGATCCAGGGGGAATGGGAAGTGCACAGGCTCGTACGTACGGCCGGCGTCGTGGCAGCCGGTTTGGCGGCCGTCCTGGTCATCGGCGGTTGTTCCGGCAGCGGCGACGACAAGGACTCCGGAGCCGCACCGGCGCCGTCCGGAAAGCCGTCCGAAAGGCCGGCCGGAAAGCCGAGCGACAGCAGTGGTGGCGGCAGCGATGACGGCAGCGGCGGCTCGGGAACGGTGAAAGCCGCGGACGTCGAAGGCAGTTGGGCCGCGGTGACCGGCGGCAAGTCCACCTTGATGGTGATTCAGGGTCACAGCGCGGCGCTGCTGGGCGGAGCGGTCTGCTCGGGCACGCTCACCGACACCGCGAAGCTGTCGCTCAAGTGCCCCGACGGGAATGCCGACCGCACCGCGGGCTCCATCGAGTCCGCCGACGGCAAGACACTGACGGTGTCATGGAACAGCGGCATCAAGGACACCTTCAAGAAGACCGACGGAAAGAAGATCCCGGGCGTCCCGTCAGCGTCCTAGCGCTGTCCCTCCCTCGGTGCGCCCGTCCGTGCGTCCGTCCACCCGGGCCGCATCCGCTGCCGCCGTCCCGTCCATCCAGCCCGCCTCGTCCGCGACCGACCCACCGCGCACCCGGCTGACCGTCGTCCGCGGGAACATCCGCTCCGCCTCGGTCGTCACCGCCACGTCCCGCGCCGCGAGCACCGGCAGCAGTGATCCGGCGGCCTCCGCCGTCACCTGCCCGGTGGCCTCGGCCAGCCGGTGGCCGAGGCGACTCGCGTAGGCCATCAGGAAGGACTGGCGGAAGGTCTTCGTGCGACGCCGCCCACCGGCCCGCTGGGCCGCCTCCGCCCGGGTCATCGCCGCAGTGCCCTGCACCAGGAGCGAGGTGTGCAGCAGCTCGACCACCTCGAGGTCGGCTTCGAAGCCGACGACCGTGGAGAAACCGAAGGCGCCGTTCCAGACGGCGCGGCAGCGGTTCGCGGTGGCGACGGCGTCCAGCAGGACCGCCTTGGCGCTCTCGTACGGCGCGTCGATCCCGATCCGGCAGGCGCCCGGGGTCTCGGGACGGTGCCGGCCGTCTGCGGACAGCCGGGCCTCGTCGATGCTGTGCAGCGCCATCAGCTCCTGCGCCTTCGCGCTCAGCGCCTCGGCCTCCGCCGCGTAGTCCGTCGCCTCGGCCTTGGCGAGCAGTGCGCGGATCCGGGTGAGCGTGCGCGGCTCGGCGTGGTGCGGCGGCGGTACGAGGGCGGTCGCACCCGGCGCCGGGCCCACCGGCTCGACGGCCGGCAGCCGGAGCAGCAGGCGGTACAGCTCGAGGACGGTGGTCGCCTGCGAGAAGCGGTCGGCGCGCCGGACGGACGGGTCCAGTTCGTCGACCTGGGACTGCCAGCGCGGCGGCAGCGGGTCGTACGCCCGCAGCTCGGAGACGATCAGGGCAGACAACAGCCGGACGTGCGGCTCCGCCAGATCGCGGCGGACCAGCCGCACGACATCGGCCGGCTGCCAGCCGCCCTGCCAGGCCCGGCGCAGGAACTCCTCCCCGCGCAACGCGAGCTCCCGGTCGGCCTCCGGGGCGGCGGCGAGCAGCGAGGCGCCGGTGTCCAGACCCGCGTCGCCCTGGCTGTAGAGCGCCGCCGCGAACGCCCGGTCGGTCACCGTGTCCATACGTCGTCCATGGGGCAAGGGTAGGTCCCGACCGCCTCGCCGCTGTCTTTTGTCCACAGCCTGTGGACAAAAGACGGCGGCGCACTCAGTGGTGGAACGCCGTCACCTTCGAAGCGCTCCCCTTCAGCGGCCCCGACTGGCTCCGCAACTCCGGCAGCAATGAGTCCAGGGCGTCCAGCAGCAGCTCACCGAGATCGGCCGAGAAACCGTTCCGGCAGACCACCCGCAGCACCGACAGATCTTCCCGGTTCTTCGGGAAGGTGTACGCGGGCACCAGCCACCCGCGCTCCCGCAGCCGCCGTGACACGTCGAAGACGTCGAAGGCCGATACGTCGGGTGCCGTGGTGAAGGCGAACACCGGAAGCTCGTTGCCCCGGGTCAGCAGCCGGAAGTCGTCCAGTGCCCCGATGCGTTCGGCGAGCCCTCGGGCCACCTCACGGGTCGCCTGCTGAACCGCCCGGTAACCCTCCCGGCCCAGCCGCAGGAAGGTGTAGTACTGCGCCACCACCTGCGCCCCGGGCCGGGAGAAGTTGAGGGCGAAGGTGGGCATGTCCCCGCCCAGGTAGTTGACCCGGAAGACCAGCTCCTCGGGCAGCTCGGCGGGGGAGCGCCACAGAGCCCAGCCGACGCCCGGGTAGACCAGTCCGTACTTGTGGCCCGAGGTGTTGATGGACGACACCCGGGGCAGCCGGAAGTCCCAGACCAGGTCCTCGTCCAGGAACGGGGCGATCATCCCTCCCGACGCCCCGTCGACATGGACCGGAATGTCCAGACCGGTGCGTTCCTGCAGGGCGTCCAGCGCCGCGCAGAGCTCGGCGACCGGCTCGTAGGATCCGTCGAAGGTGGAGCCGAGCACGGCCACCACCCCGATGGTGTTCTCGTCGCAGAGATCGGCCGCGGCCTGCGGGTCCAGATGGAAACGGTCGCCTTCCATCGGGACCTGGCGGGCCTCGATCTCCCAGAAGTTGCAGAACTTGTCCCAGCAGACCTGGACGTTGACGCCCATGACGAGATTCGGCCGGGCAGCGCCCGGATAGCGGGAGCCGGCCTCCCTTTTCGCGGCCCGCTGCGACCAGCGGCGCTTCAGCGCCATCCCGGCGAGCATGCAGGCCTCGCTGGACCCGGTCGTCGAACAGCCGACGGCGGCCGCGGGATCGGGTGCGTTCCACAGGGCGGCGAGCATCGACACACAGCGGCGCTCGAGTTCCGCGGTCCGCGGGTACTCGTCCTTGTCGATCATGTTCTTGTCCCGGCACTCCGCCAGCAGCACGTCCGCCTGGGGCTCCATCCAGGTGGTGACGAAGGTGGCCAGGTTGAGCCGGGAGTTCCCGTCGAGCATCAGCTCGTCATGGACCAGCTGGTACGCGGTCGACGGCGCCAGCGGACCGTCCGGGATGCGGTGCGTGGGCGGCGCCGTGTCCATCCCGGCGACCGGGTTGGCCTCGCCGAAGAAGGGGTTGACCGCGACCTTGCGCTGTTCCCCGGACTTCTTGGCCTCGTGGGCGCCTCGGTGCAGTGCCATCGTTCGGGCTCACCTTCCTCGCGTTCCTCGCGGCGGGGGTGCGGACTCGCTCTGACCATTCGGATGAGGCCCGGCTGCCGGGGCTTCACAGCCGGTTGACCACCACCGCGGTGCCGTACGCGCACACCTCGGTACCGATGTCGGCCGCCTCGGTCACGTCGAACCGCATCGCCAGCACCGCATTCGCACCGCGCGCACGCGCCTGGTCGATCAGCCGCTCCATCGCCTGGTTACGGGTCTGCACCAGGGTCTTCGTCAGGCCCTTGAGCTCGCCGCCGACCATCGACTTCAGCCCGGCCCCGATCTGACTGCCCAGATGCCGTGATCTCACGGTGAGACCGAAGATCTCGCCGATCACCTGCTGGACCGCGTAACCCGGGACGTCATTCGTCGTCACCACCAGGACGTCGGACTGTGTGGTCTGCCCGCCGCCGTAATCCTCGATGCTCATCCGGCATACACCTCCTGCGCTCACCCTTCCCCGAGAACCCGGATGCCGCACCTCCGCGGGGGCGCCAGGAACGGCGCCGGAACCGGCACTGGAACCAGGGGGCGTTCCGCGGCGTTGATAGTTTTGGCCAGCCATTGCCGCATGGCACCCATGCCGACTGACCACTGCCGATTGACCCCAGGAGCCCCGGAACCCGTGACTACCCTTGCGCTCGGACCGAGCTGGCTGGACCCGGACCACCTCATCAGTACGTTCGGGGTCGCCGGCCTGCTGGTGGTCATCTTCGCCGAATCCGGCCTGCTGATCGGCTTCTTCCTGCCCGGCGACTCCCTGCTCTTCACCGCGGGCCTGCTGGTCACCACGGGGAAACTGGGCACGCCGCTGTGGCTGGTCTGCATCCTGGTGGCGGTCGCCGCGGTAGCCGGGGATCAGGTCGGCTATCTCTTCGGCCGCAAGGTCGGCCCCTCGCTCTTCAAGCGCCCCGACTCCCGGCTCTTCAAGCAGGAGAACGTGGAGAAGGCACACGAGTTCTTCGAGAAGTACGGCGGGAAGTCCCTGGTACTGGCCCGCTTCGTACCGATCGTGCGGACGTTCACGCCGATCATCGCGGGCGTCAGCCGGATGAACTACCGCTCGTTCCTGGTCTACAACGTGATCGGCGGCACCCTCTGGGGCGTGGGTGTCACGCTGCTCGGGGCGGCGCTCGGCAAGGTCGCTTTCGTCAACGCGCACATCGAGCTGATCCTGGTCGCCATCGTGCTGGTCTCGGTGGTCCCGATCGCGATCGAGTACCTGCGGGCGCGGTCCAAGAACAAGAAGGCGGGCACCGAGGCGGCCGTGCAGGACGCTGCGGGCCTGCCGGGCGGCCGCAGGCGCCACGCCAAGCGCTGAGCGAGACGCCGGTGAGGCCCGGCCGGGTGCCCGGACAGGGAGGTCCTGTCCGGCCGATCACTGCGGGCCTAGAAGCCGCGCGTGCGCTTCGCCGCGCGCCGCTGGCCGCCCAGTGCCTCCGGTGCCCGCATGAACAGCCGGGAGATCTCACCACCGAGGTTCACCCCCACCGCGATCGCCAGCGCCAGTGCCGCCGCCTTGGTGAGCGAGGCGAACCCCTTGTCCAGGTCGTTGTGTGCGATGTAGAGCATCCCGAAGTACGTCGCGGAACCGGGCAGCAGCGGGCCGATCGCCGCGGTGACATAGGGAAGCGCCGATGCGTACCGGTACCGCGAGAACAACTGGCCGAACAAGCCCACCAGGCCCGCGGCGATGGCCGTGGACGGTACCGGGGAGAAATCACCCGCGTAGTGCAGCGCCCCGTAGATCACCCATGCCACGCCGCCGTTCATGGTCACCATGAGCACCGTGGAACGGTCCTGCTGGAGCAGGATCGCGAAGGCGAAGGTGAGCACCATCGAGGCGATGATCTGCACCACCGGCCGGTCGACGGTGGGCAGCGCCGCCTCGGCGTCCAGGGTGTCCGCGCCCAGCTGGAGCCCCAGATAGATCACGATCAGCACGCCCATGACGATGGAGATGAAGAAGTAGATCACCTCCAGCAGACGCGCGGAGGCCGTGATGTAGTAGCCGGTCAGCCCGTCCTGCACGCCCGCGACCAGCGCCCGCCCGGGCAGCAGCGCGAACAGCCCACCGGTGATCACCGCGGAGGCCCGCAGATCGGGCACGTCGGCCAGGGTCAGCGCGACCCCCACCGCCGCCGGCGGCATCGCGGCCACCGCGAACTGGTAGAACTCCGGCAGCCCGCGCCCGGCGAGCAGCCAGGCGAGCCGGTCGCCCAGCATGGCGCCCACCATGGCCGCCGCGAAGACCAGCGCACCACCACCGACCAGCACCGATGCCGCGCCCGCCAGCAGACCGTTGGCGACCGTGAGCGCCCAGCCGGGGTAGGGGTGACGGTTACGCCGGATCCCGGCGAGGCCCCGGTAGGCCTCCTCCAGTGACACCTCGACGTCCTCGGACGTGATGTCGTCGATCAGGTGGTAGACCGCGGCCAGCCGGGTGTAGTCGGTGCCCCGGCGGCGCACGGTCCGGCTCGCCGTGACCGGGTCGTCGACCAGGGACGGCTGGTGCGAGATCGACAGCAGGGTGAAGGTGACGGTCGGTTCGCAGCGCTCCAGCCCGTACGCCTGGGTGACGCCGAACATCGCCGCCTCCACGTCCTCGGCGCCCTCACCGCCGGCCAGCAGCAGTTCGCCGATACGCAGCGTCAGGTCCAGCACACGGGGAATGGCGGGTCCCGATTCGTCGTCCCGCCGCTGCGCCGGCTCCAGAGTCGGCCGTTCGTGCACCGGAATCCGCAGCATGGTGCGCATCCGGTCCTGCCAGGGCGCCTCCTTGGACAGCCTGACCATCGGGATGCCGTGAGCCGGGGTGAAGACGGGCGGCGAGTTCTGCGCGCTGTAGGTGTGCGGCGTGGTGAACGCGGAGCCCTCGGGCTCGGTGGGCGCCTCGGGGGAGAAGCCCTCGGGGACGGCGAATTCCGAGGTGGTGGAGCCGTCCTCGGGGCCGGCCTGCGGGGTGGCGCCCGTGCCGCTCGGCGGCAGGAAGGCGCTCCGTACCTCGTCCGACTGCGGCTTGCGGTCCTCGGGACCGTCCGACTCACCGACCACTCGCTGTGCTCCGACCTCTTCCGTGACTGTGTTTGCCGCCTGCCCCGCCAGCCGCCTGCCCAGTATGAGCACGGAAAACGCCCGGGCTCCTGCGGACGCACTGCGGGCGGTGCATCCGTGAGGGATACACCGCCCGCAGCAGGCAGTTCGTGGCGCGTCAGCGCCGCGACGACCGGATCAGTGACCGCCGCCCTGTGCCTGCAGGCGCTTGTACGACGCCTCGACCTCGGCCTCGGCGTCGCTGCGGCCGACCCAGTCGGCTCCTTCGACGGACTTGCCGGGCTCCAGGTCCTTGTAGACCTCGAAGAAGTGCTGGATCTCCAGACGGTCGAACTCCGACACGTGGTGAATGTCGCGCAGGTGCTCCACCCGGGGGTCGGAGGCCGGCACACACAGCAGCTTGTCGTCGCCGCCCGCCTCGTCGGTCATCCGGAACATGCCGATGGCGCGGCACTTGATGACACAGCCGGGGAAGGTGGGCTCGTCCAGCAGGACCAGGGCGTCCAGCGGGTCGCCGTCCTCGCCGAGGGTGTTCTCGACGAATCCGTAGTCCGCGGGGTAGCTGGTGGACGTGAAGAGCCGACGGTCCAGGCGGATCCGGCCGGTCTCGTGGTCCACCTCGTACTTGTTCCGCGAACCCTTCGGAATCTCGATGGTGACGTCGAACTCCACGGGTGGCTCCTCCATGATCAACACTGACTTCGAGTGGTGCTGCGTCCTGCCGAGACCGCCGGGTGCCGTGCTCGCGGGAAACGCAGTGGTTAAGTGTCCCCCAAGACGACGTGTGATCGCGAAAGGGGCTGCTCCCAGGTGCGGATGCCGAAGGTGACGACATGGCAGCTGTCGGCTGTTTCTGCCGTGACCGGCCTGGTGCTTGCGGCCGGACTGATCGCGGCATCCGGGCCCTGGGACTCAGGTCAGCGTAAGGCCGAGCGGGACTGGGCAGCCGCCCGGGCCCGTACAGGTGGCGCAGATCACGGGCAGCCGTCACGGGCCACCGGACCCGCGCCCGCGCCCAGTGCCCCGGCGGTACTCGCGGCGCTGGGCAGCGTCGCGGTGCCCACCGGGAAGGGGCTCGCCAGGACGCTCGGCCCGCTGATGGACGATCCGGCGCTCGGCACCGACCACACCGGGGTGGTGATCGACACGGCCACCGGAAAGCAGCTCTACGCGGTGAAGGCGGACCGGCCCATGACGCCGGCCTCCACGGTCAAGCTGGCCACCATGATCGCCGGACTCTCCGCGCTCGGCCCCGACCACCGGATCGCCACCACCGTCCTGGCGAGCCCGGACGGCAAGCAGCTCACGTTGCGCGGCGGCGGCGATCCGACCCTCGACCGGGCCCGGCTGGACGCCCTCGCCGACGACACCGTCCGGGTGCTGCACGACCGGGGCGTCACGTCGGTGAGCATCGGATACGACACCTCGCTCTACTCGGGTCCGGTGCAGCACCCCATCGGCCCCAACGACAACATCGCCCCGGTCACCGCGCTGATGATGAACGAGGGACGGCTGGACAGCTCCGCCCACGGGCCCGCCCCGCGCAGCGGCGATCCGGCGGGCGACGTGGCCCGGGCCTTCGCCCTGCTGCTCGCCCACCGGTCCATCGGTACGGCACACGCCCCGGCACCCGGCAGGCCCCCGGCGCACGCGAAACCGGTGGCCAGGACGTACTCGGCGCCCCTTTCGGGCCTGGTCGAACGGGCCCTCACCAACAGTGACAACGACCTCGCGGAGGCCGTCGCCCGGCAGACCGCGCTGGCCACCGGCCGACCGGCGAGCTTCGACGGCGCGGGCGGGGCGGTCGAGGCGCAGCTCGGCAAGCTCGGACTGCCGCTGGACGCCGCCCGCTTCGCCGACGGCAGCGGTCTCGACCGGCGGGACAAGGTCTCGGCGTCGCTGCTGGCCTCCCTGCTGCTCCGGGCCGGCGACCCGCACCACCCGGAGCTGCGCCCCGTCCTCACCGGCCTGCCCGTCGCGGGTTTCAGCGGCACGCTGGAGCAGCGCTACACCGGCGGCTCCACCGCCACCGGCCTGCTGCACGCCAAGACCGGCACGCTGACCGGGGTGAACACGCTGGCGGGCGCTGTGGTGGACGCACAGGGCAGGCTGCTCGTCTTCGCCTTCATGGCATCGGGCACGACGTCTCCCGGCGCTGCCGAGTCGGCGCTCGACCGGCTCGGTACCGCGGTGGCCTCCTGCGGCTGTTCGGGATGACCGCTCCCGACACCTCACCGTCCACGGATCGCAGCACGTACGGTTGACGCATGACGCGCATCGGTGGTGCCGAGATGGTCGACTGGAACCTCGCCATGGCGACCGCGACCCGCTTCGCGAAGCAGGGTCCGGACGTCAGCAGGGAAGAAGCCCGGGCGGTGGTCGCCGAGCTGCGCCGGCACGCCAAGTCCGCCGAGGAACATGTCCGTGCGTTCACCCGGATGGTCCCGCAGGACACCGAGCTCGCGGACACCCCGGTCCTCGTGGTGGACCGGCCCGGCTGGGTGAAGGCCAATGTGGCGGGCTTCCGCGAGATCCTCAAGCCGCTGCTGGAGAAGATGCAGGAGCGGCGCGGGAACACGCCGGGCGGCGCCGTGTTCGGCGCGGTCGGCGGCAAGGTGACCGGTGTGGAGCTGGGCATGCTGCTGTCGTTCCTGTCCTCCCGGGTGCTCGGGCAGTACGAGACCTTCGCCCCGCCGGGCCGCGATCTACCGGTCGCCGCGGCCGGTGGCGGCCGGCTGCTGCTGGTCGCGCCGAACATCGTGCACGTCGAGCGGGAACTCGACGTCGAGCCGCACGACTTCCGGCTCTGGGTCTGCCTGCACGAGGAGACGCACCGCACCCAGTTCACCGCCGTGCCCTGGCTGCGGGACCACCTCGAGGGCGAAATCCAGTCTTTCCTGAGCGAGACCGAGATCGACCCGATGACCGTCCTGGAGCGGCTGCGCGAGGCGGCTCAGTCCCTCGCGGGCGGCCGCCCCGAGGGCGAGGAGAACGAAAGCGGCGGCTCGCTGGTCGAGCTCGTCCAGACCCCCACCCAGCGGGAGATCCTGGGGCGACTGACCGCGGTGATGTCCCTGCTCGAAGGGCACGCCGACTACGTGATGGACGGCGTCGGCCCCCTGGTCGTGCCCTCGGTGAACGAAATCCGGGAGAAGTTCCAGCAGCGCAGGGCACGTGGGGCGGGCCGCCTCGACCAGGCGCTGCGCAAGCTGCTGGGGCTCGACGCCAAGCTCCGGCAGTACCGCGATGGCGAGCGGTTCGTGCGGACGGTCGTCGACGAGGTCGGCATGGACGGCTTCAACCGCGTCTGGACCTCCCCGAACACCCTTCCGACGAAGGCCGAGATCGCCGCCCCCAGGGACTGGATCGCCCGGGTGCACCGTAAGGGGGATGCGCCATCTTGATCAGGCCTGCGGCACAACCACGCCGCGCCATTCACCCATCCGAGGGACCGTAGGCCTGGGGTTGGCGTGCAATGCTCGGGTAACGGCCCGGTTCTGTCACCATCTATGCACTCTGTGTGACTCGACCATCTCTCCCGATGCACCCCCCAACTCCACCGAAGGGCAGCGGACATGGGTCCCCATCCTGCGGTCGCGGCGATACGCCTCGCGGTTCGCCGCGTACTCCACGACGTACTGAAAGAACACTCCGCACTCCTCGCGGGCAGCGCACATCCCCCGCACCCCACCGGCGGCACCGGCCCCGGCGGTACCCCGTACGAGCAGCGACGGCCCCTGGTGCTGGTCGCGTGCTCCGGTGGCGCCGACTCCATGGCTCTCGCCTCCGCTCTGGCCTTCGAGGCCCGCAAACTCGACGTCCGCGCCGGCGGCGTCACCGTCGACCACGGCCTCCAGGACGGCTCGGAGTTCCGCGCCGCCGAGGTCGTCACCCGGCTGGCCGGCCTCGGTCTCGACCCGGTCGAGGCCGTCGCGGTGACCGTCGGCCGGACCGGCGGACCGGAAGCAGCCGCCAGAGACGCCCGGTATGCGGCGCTGGACGCGGTGGCCGAGCGCCGCGGCGCCGCGGCGGTCCTGCTCGGCCACACCCGCGACGACCAGGCGGAGACCGTCCTGCTCGGTCTGGCCCGCGGCTCCGGTATCCGTTCGCTGTCCGGTATGGCGGCCGTCTCGGGGGCGGCCGGGCGCTACCGGCGCCCCTTCCTCCAGCTCGACCGGCAGACGGCGCGCAAGGCGTGTCTGATTCAGCACATTCCGGTCTGGGACGACCCGCACAACACGGACCCCACGTACACCCGCTCCCGGCTCCGCCACGAGGGGCTGCCCGCGCTGGAGAAGTCGCTCGGCAAGGGCGTCGTGGAGGCCCTGGCGCGCACCGCGCGGCTCTCCCGCGACGACGCCGACGCCCTGGACGCCTGGGCCGCGCAGGCCGAGGGCAGCGTCAAGGACGAGGCGGGCCGGCTCGAGTGCGCCAAGCTGCAGGCCCTGCCGCCCGCCGTCCGCCGCCGGGTGCTGCGGCGCTCGGCCATCGCGGCGGGCTCCCCGGCCGGCTCGCTCTTCGCCCGCCACATCGAGGAGATCGACCGGCTGATCACCGGTTGGCGCGGGCAGGGGGCCATCAACCTCCCCGGCCGCGTCGAGGCCCAACGGCAGGGTGGCAGACTGGTTCTCCGGCAAGGCAGTCCGAAGCCGAGCTGAGCCGGAGACCGCCCGCCAGGCGCCGGTCGGTCCGAAGCTGATGCACAAGCAACTGAAAGTGGCCCGGGTGAACGAGAAGGACATGGGCACCGACCTCGCGTCGGTGCTCATCACCAAGGAAGAGATCGACGCCAAGCTGGTGGAACTGGCCGCGAAGATCGACGCGGAGTACGCGGGCAAGGACGTCCTGCTGGTGGGCGTGCTCAAGGGCGCCGTGATGGTGATGGCGGACCTGGCCCGGGCACTGTCCTCGGCGGTCACGATGGACTGGATGGCGGTGTCCTCGTACGGCGCGGGCACGCAGTCCTCGGGTGTCGTCCGGATCCTCAAGGACCTCGACACCGACATCAAGGGCAAGCACGTCCTGATCGTCGAGGACATCATCGACTCGGGCCTCACCCTTTCCTGGCTGCTGTCGAACCTCGGTTCCCGCGAGCCCGCGTCACTGGAGGTCTGCACCCTGCTCCGCAAGCCGGACGCGGCGAAGGTCGCGCTCGACGTGAAGTGGGTCGGTTTCGACATCCCGAACGAGTTCGTCGTCGGCTACGGCCTCGACTACGCCGAGAAGTACCGCAATCTCCCCTTCGTCGGCACCCTGGCACCGCACGTGTACGGCGGCTGACGCCGACCGGACTCCGCCGGACGGCCCCAGGGGTTCAGCCCACAGCCGAATGGGAACCCTCACCTGATTCCCGCCGTTGGAGCAGGGGAAGGCAGGATCGTCAGCGGTCCTGTGCGGTCGCTGGCGACAATGCTGGGGTACCGTCCGAAGAACAGTCTTTACTCACAGCAGCATTTACCTACGGGCAGGAGGGACGGGGCGTATTTCCGCCCCGTATGGATGGACGTGAAGCGATACTTCCGTGGGCCGGTCATGTGGATCGTGCTGGCCGTCCTCGCCGTGGTCGTGTTGATGCAGGTCGTCGGCTCGTCGGGCGGCTACAAGTCAGTGGACACCTCCAAGGTCGTCCAGGCGATCGACAAGAACCAGGTCGAGCAGGCCAAGGTCACGACTGGTGACGAAAACGTCATCAAGATCGAACTGAAGAACGGCCAGAAGCTCTCCGGCGAGTCCGGCAGCAAGTTCCAGTCGAACTACATCGGCGATGCGCAGGGCACCGCCCTCGCGGCCAAGCTGCAGAGCAAGGTCGACAGCGGCGACATCGCGAAGGGCTACACGGTCTCGCCGTCGAAGCAGAACCCGTTCGTCGGGATTCTGCTGTCGTTGCTGCCCTTCGTGCTCATCGTCGTGGTCTTCCTCTTCCTGATGAACCAGATGCAGGGCGGTGGCTCCCGTGTCATGCAGTTCGGGAAGTCCAAGGCCAAACTGATCACCAAGGACACGCCCAAGACGACCTTCGCCGATGTGGCGGGGTCCGACGAGGCGGTCGAGGAACTCCACGAGATCAAGGAGTTCCTGCAGGAGCCGGCGAAGTTCCAGGCCGTCGGCGCCAAGATCCCCAAGGGTGTCCTGCTGTACGGCCCGCCGGGTACCGGCAAGACGCTGCTCGCTCGCGCCGTCGCGGGCGAGGCGGGCGTTCCGTTCTACTCGATCTCCGGTTCCGACTTCGTCGAGATGTTCGTCGGTGTCGGTGCCTCCCGAGTGCGTGACCTCTTCGAGCAGGCCAAGGCGAACGCCCCGGCGATCGTCTTCGTCGACGAGATCGACGCCGTCGGCCGGCACCGTGGTGCGGGCCTCGGCGGTGGCCACGACGAGCGCGAGCAGACGCTGAACCAGCTGCTCGTCGAGATGGACGGCTTCGACGTGAAGGGTGGCGTCATCCTGATCGCCGCCACGAACCGGCCGGACATCCTCGACCCGGCGCTGCTGCGTCCCGGCCGCTTCGACCGGCAGATCGCGGTCGACCGTCCGGACATGCAGGGGCGTCTGGAGATCCTCAAGGTCCACCAGAAGGGCAAGCCGGTCGCTCAGGACGTCGACCTGGGCGCGGTGGCCCGTCGTACGCCCGGCTTCACCGGTGCCGACCTGGCGAACGTGCTGAACGAAGCCGCGCTGCTCACCGCACGTGGCAATCAGAAGCTCGTCGACAACGCCGCGCTGGACGAAGCGATCGACCGGGTCGTGGCAGGGCCGCAGAAGCGGACCCGGATCATGTCCGACAAGGAAAAGAAGATCACCGCGTACCACGAGGGCGGACACGCCCTGGTCGCGGCGGCATCTCCCAACTCGGACCCGGTCCACAAGATCACGATCCTGTCCCGAGGCCGGGCCCTGGGTTACACCATGGTGCTCCCCGACGAGGACAAGTACTCGACCACGCGCAATGAAATGCTCGACCAGCTGGCTTACATGCTGGGCGGGCGCGCGGCCGAGGAACTCGTCTTCCACGACCCGACCACCGGCGCGGCGAACGACATCGAGAAGGCCACGACCACCGCTCGCGCGATGGTCACGCAGTACGGCATGACCGAGCGTCTCGGCGCGATCAAGTTCGGCGGCGACAACTCCGAGCCCTTCCTGGGCCGCGAGATGGGCCATCAGCGCGACTACTCGGAAGAGGTCGCCGCGCTGGTCGACGAAGAGGTCAAGAAGCTCATCGAGACCGCGCACAACGAGGCCTGGGAGATCCTCGTCGAGAACCGCGACGTTCTCGACAACCTGGTCCTCCAGCTCCTCGAGAAGGAGACGCTGAGCAAGGAGCAGATCGCCGAGATCTTCTCCGGCATCGTGAAGCGCCCGGCCCGCCCCGCGTGGACCGGCTCCACCCGGCGTACGCCGTCCACCAGGCCGCCGGTCCTCTCGCCGCGTGAGCTCGCGCTCACCAACGGCGCGGTCGGCGCGGTCGCATCGGGGAACGGCGCGACCCCGGACAGCAACGCCATCGAGGCGGTCCCCGAGGACCGGCCGGAGAGCTGACCGAGCGCTGCTCGTGAGCGATCCGTCCCGGTAGCCCCGGAATGTAAGCCGCGTCCCCCAGGTTCTAGCCTGGGGGACGCGGCATTTTTCCTGTGCGGCATGTTCTGCGGCCCGGCTTTTCCGCGGCCCTGGTTTCTGCGGCACTGTCATGTCGCCGAGAAGAACTTACGGAGCGAGGCACTGATGACCGACCCGATCACGCTGGACGGCGAGCACGAGGTCCGCGAGTTCGACGAGAAGCGGGCCGAGAACGCGGTGCGCGAGCTCCTCATCGCGGTCGGGGAGGACCCGGACCGGGAAGGTCTGCTGGAGACGCCGTCCCGGGTGGCGCGGGCCTACAAGGAGATCTTCGCCGGACTGCGGCAGCGCCCCGAGGACGTCCTGACCACGACGTTCGATCTCGGACACGACGAGATGGTGCTGGTGAAGGACATCGAGGTGCAGTCGCACTGCGAGCACCATCTCGTCCCGTTCACCGGTGTCGCGCACGTCGGCTACATCCCGTCCGCGGACGGGAAGATCACCGGGTTGTCCAAGCTGGCCCGGCTGGTCGACGTGTATGCGCGCCGTCCGCAGGTCCAGGAGCGGCTGACCACGCAGGTGGCCGAATCGCTGATGCAGATACTGGAACCGCGCGGCGTGATCGTCGTCATCGAGTGCGAGCACATGTGCATGACCATGCGCGGGGTACGCAAGCCCGGCGCGAAGACCATCACCTCGGCGGTTCGCGGACAGCTCCGGGACCCGGCCACGCGGGCCGAGGCGATGAGCCTGATCATGGCGCACTGACCTCGGCGTGTTCCCTGGGGGTTGGCGGCGGAGGCGCGTTCGCGCGCCGGTCAGGGCACCTGTGGACCACCGAGGTAGGTGCCGTGGGAGTCATAGGGCCAGGCGTTCGCCACGCATCCGTGCAGTCCGTAGATCTGCTGCATCATCGCCGGTGCGGGCTTGCCCGGACCCGGGCAGGCCTCGTGGCCGTGCCCGATGCGGTGGCCCACCTCATGGTTGATGATCAGGGCGCGGTACTCCCGGACCGGCCCGGTGAACTCCGGTGAGCCGGTGTCCCAGCGCTTCAGGTTGACGAGCACCTGATCGCCGACGTCGCAGTTGACCTCGCCGTGGGTGTCCAGGTCGGCGGCCCCGCAGATCTTGTCCACGGTCGCCGGGCTGGCGATCTTCACCTCGAAGTCGTACGGACCGTCGGCCACCAGCTGGAAGGCGTCATGACCGTCCGCGGTCCAGCCGCGTGGGTCGGCGAGGATGTGTTCGATCTCGCGTGCCGCTTCGCCGGCGGAGACGTCCGCGCCCTCCTCGACCTGCACCTTGTAGCGTCTGACCGTCCCTTTGCCGACGGATTTCCCGGCTGCCGCGGCGGTCACGAAGCGCCCGTTTCCGGGCTCCGACCAGTCCCTGGCTTTGCCTTTGCTCTTGCTTTTGCCGCCGGCGGACGCCGACGGGGCCGGAGACGACGGTGCGGACCGCGGAGAAGCGGACGGTGCGGACGGCGTCGGGGACGCCACCGCTCGCGAGGAGGCCGTGCCCGGACCGGCCGCGCCGCTGTCGTTCCCGCCCCCTCGCGCCGCGACGAACGCCGTGCTGGCCAGGCCGATGAGGGCTACGGCACCGACCAGGTACCTCCGGCGTCTTCGGGTGGTGCGTGCTACCCGACGTGAGCGGGACCGCGACCTGCTTCTTCGTGCCATGGCATCCCAGGCTGAGCTGCGCACATGATGGCTTCTGGCCCGGAAGATCACGAAACCGCAACGAGCGGACGGGGGGCCGTGTGATCCTTCTGTAACAGCTCCCCGTGGACCGCTCCTGCGAGGCCGTCCCTGATCCGGCAATAGGCATACTTATCGCATGTCCCGCGTCCTGCTCGTCGAAGACGACCCTGCGGTGCGCAAGGGCGTCCAGCTTGCCCTGCGGCATCAGGGGCACGACGTCTTCGCCGCCGGCACCGGCGAAGAGGGGCTGGAAAACCTGCGCGCCTTCCGTCCGGACGTCGTGGTGCTCGACCTCATGCTGCCGGGCATCCCGGGACTGGACGTCTGTCGGCGCATACGCGAACGCGACCAGGTGCCGATCATCATCGTGACCGCCCGGGGCGATGATGTGGATGTGGTCGTCGGGCTGGAAGCCGGCGCCGACGACTACGTCGTCAAGCCGGTGCAGGCCCGGGTGCTCGACGCCCGCATACGGGCCCTGCTGCGCAGGCTCGACGCTCCGGCCTCCGATGCGTTGCGGCCCCGAGTGGAAACCCATGGCTCGCTGACCATCGACCGGGCAGGGCTGGTGGTGTCCTTGCACGGCATGCCGGTCGCTCTCGCCCCCTCGGAACTGCGGCTGCTGCTGACGCTGTCCGCCGCTCCCGGGCAGGTGCTGAGCCGTCAGCAACTGCTGGAGGCGGTCTGGGAACACAGCTACCACGGCGACATCCGGCTGGTGGACGCCTGCGTCAAACGGCTGCGCGGCAAGCTCGGCGAACTGGGCGGTGACCCGGGTTACGTCCAGACGGTGCGAGGCTTCGGCTACTGCTTCCGTTCCTCGTGAGGGCGGTCCTGGCGAAAGCCCGGCCCGTCCTGAGCGGACTGCGGTTGCGGCTCGTGGTGGCCTTCGCGCTGGTGGCCGTGGTCAGCGCCCTGAGCACCGGGGCTCTTGCCTTCCGGGAGGCCCGCACCGGTGTGCTGACGCAGAGTCAGGACACCGTCATCAGACAGTTCCGCGACACCGTGGGCGGCCTGGCCCCAGGACTGCCTTCGGTGCCGACCGAGCAGGATCTGAAGGTTCTGGTGAACGAGGTGGCACGGGCCGATCCCGCCGGGCAGTGGCGGGTCATGGCCACCTACGGCGGACTGCGGGTGTTCTCCGGCTCGCAGGACCGCTTCGGCGCGCTGACCGCCGAACTCAGCCGGTCGGTGCGGACGCAGCCGGCCGCCGTCTTCCAGCGCGTGACGCGCGGAGGCCATCCCTTTCTCATGGTGGGCCTGCCGGTCGTCTACCACGTGAGCGAAGGCACACCGCCGACCCTTTCCGGTCTCACGGTGTACCTGGCGGTCCCGCAGGAGACGGAACTGGCGTATGTGCGGGCGATGATCGCGGCCATCGAGCACGCCGCCTGGTCGGCGCTGGGCCTGGCCGTCGTGCTGGCGCTGCTCGCCGCCAGGGGAGTGCTGCGGCCGGTCCGCGCGCTGCGCCGGGCGACCCGCCGGATGGCCGAGGGGCACCTCGACGTCCGGCTCGCCGTCAACGGCTCCGACGAACTGGCCGATCTCTCCCGCTCCTTCAACGAGACGGCCGCCGCGCTGGAGCGGTCGGTGACCCAACTGCGGGTCCTGGAGGCGCAGGCGCGGCGTTTTGTCGCGGATGTGTCCCATGAGCTGCGCACGCCGCTGGCCGCGATGACCGCGGTCACCGGTGTGCTGGACGACGAAGTGGTGCACCTGGAGGGCGAGACGGCGGACGCCGTGGGGCTCATCAGCGAAGAGACCATGCGGCTGAGCCGGCTGGTGGAGGACCTGATGGAGATCTCCCGCTTCGACGCCGGCGCCGCACAACTGCAGCTGGACGAGATCGACATGGCCGATTCGATACGGCACACTCTCGCCGCCCGTGGCTGGCTCGACCGGGTGGACCTGCGGTTGCCGGGCCAGGGCGGCCCACGCAACGCGGTGGACCCGCGCCGACTGGACATCGTGGTGGCCAATCTCGTCGGTAACGCCCTTCGGCACGGTGCCCCGCCGGTGTCGCTGCAGCTCAGCACGGAGACCGGAGCCGGAGCGGACGAAGAGGGGTGGGCCGTTATCGAGGTGGCCGACAGCGGGCCGGGCATACCGCGGGCGGCGCTGCCGCACATCTTCGACCGTTTCTACAAGGCGGACACCACCCGGGCCCGCAGTGAGAGCAGCGGCCTGGGCCTGGCGATCACCGCGGAGAACGTCTCCCTGCACGGCGGCCGGATCCACGCACGCAACCAGCCCGGGGGCGGCGGCTCGGTCTTCTCCGTGGCACTGCCGCTGCGCCGGCGATCCCAGGCTCCCGACGCCGACGGGGAGCCGTCATGAGGCGGCTCCGGCCGGCGTGCGCCGGACTGTGCGGGGCCCTGCTGTGGCTGGCGGGCTGCGGGGTTCCACCGTCCGGGGTGATCCAGTCCGGTGCGCCCGCGACGGGGATGCCGCCCGAACTGGTCGTCTACCTCCTGAACGCGGACAGCCGGGACGCGAACGGCCCGAGCGCGAGCGATCTGGTGGCGGCGCCCCGGCAGAGCACTCGTCCCACGGACGTGGCCACCGCCGTCCGCCTGCTGTTCGCCGGGCCCACAGCGGCAGAAGCGGGAAGGCTCACCACCCGGCTGCCGGGCACGGCGCCGACTGTGTCCGCGACGGACGCGAACGGCACCGTCGTCGTCCGGTTCCGGACCGCCGTCGACCGGCTCGACGAGCTCGCCATGGAGCAGCTGGTGTGCACCATTTCCCGGGCGGCCCACACAGAACAGCAGGAACGGGCCCAGCAGCAGGAACGGGCCCAGCGGGCGCCAGGGGTGAGTGAGCCGGTGCAGCTACGCCTGTCCGTACGCGTGGTCAGCCCCGGGTGGACGGCGATCCGGCAGGATGACGGCTGCCCGTCCGGCGTTGCCCGGCCGGTCGCCACCACGGGCTCCGGGGCTGCGTAGTTACGCCGCCACGCTGCGGCCGTCGTTCTTGTCCTCGTCGTCGGGGAGCTTGCAGACGCGTTCCAGGAAGAAGGCCGCGGCGACCACCGCGATCCCCGCAAGCACCGAGAACCCCGCGTAGATCGCCTGGTCACGGCGGGCCGGATCGTCCAGGTAACCGAGCAGGTAGACCCCGGTGCCGCCGTACATCCCGCAGACCAGCGAGGCGACCAGCGCGCTGGCCTGGCCGAAGACCACCGCGCGGGCGGCCATCAGCGGGTCCACGCCCCTCGCGCCGGGGCGCCGCTCGCGCTGGGCGCGCAGCCGGGCGCGCAGCGCGAGCGCGGTGGCGAGCAGGACCACCGCGATCACCGCCAGCACGATGGGGGCGGCCAACGGCACGCCGGGCAGGCTGCCGACCGAGCCCCAGAGCCGGGCACCCGCCCAGGACAGCACCCCGGCGACGACGAACAGACCGGCCAGCACTCCCAGCCGTAGTTGTTTCACGTAACTCTGCTCTTCCCCTAGACCGCTGGACCGACCGTCGCCTCCGTCCCTCAGGCTAACGACTAGTCCGGCAGGCAGAGTTCCAGATCGGCACGTGGCAGCACGCCCTCCTTGCCGACGGCGGTGAGCAGCTCGGCGACCCGGCCGCGGCCGGGCAGTTCGGCGTGCGGGTCCACGTCGTGCCACGGCACCAGCACGAAGGCCCGCTGGTGGGCGCGCGGGTGCGGCAGGGTGAGCAGCGGATCGTCGGAGATCACATCGGCGTACGCCAGGATGTCCACGTCGATGGTCCGCGGCCCCCAGTGTTCCTCGCGGACCCGGTCGAAGGCCTCTTCGATGGCCTGGCCGCGCTCCAGCAGGGAGGACGGCGGCAGGGTGGTCTTCACCAGGACCACGGCGTTGAAGTACGAGGGCTGCGAGCCGGGGTCCACGCCCCAGGGTTCCGTCTCGTAGACCGGGGACACCGCCTTGACCCGCAGTCCGGGGGTGTCCTCCAGGGCGTCGATCGCCCCCTGCAGGGTCTCCAGGCGATTGCCCAGGTTGGCGCCCAGGGAGATCACGGCGTGTTTCGGGTTGGACAGCGTCACATCCGCCGCGTCCACCTGCGCGACGACGGAGGCGGGCACCGGCTGCACGGTCGGGTCGCTCTGCGCCCCACTGGAAAACACGGTCATACTCGGCTCCGGGTGATGGTGATGGTCACGTCGTCGAAGGGCACGGTGATCGGGGCATCCGGCTTGTGCACGACCACCTCGACCTCCTCGACTCCTTGGTGCTTGAGGCACTGCTGAGCGATCCGTTCGGCGAGCGTCTCGATCAGGTCGACCGGCTCGCCCTTGACGACGTCGACGACATCCTCCGCGACCACGCCGTAGTGCACGGTCTTCGTCAGGTCGTCGTCCGCCGCCGCCGGGCGGGTGTCCAGGCCGAGCACCAGATCCACGATGAAGGTCTGGCCTTCCTCGCGTTCCCGGGGGAAGACGCCATGGTGCCCACGGGCCTTGAGGCCGCGCAGCGCGACACGATCCACGCGAATCACTCCTGCTGTTCGTCGGAAGGGCAGGCCGGCGCCGAGTGCGGTCGGTACGGCTCCCTCATTCGAATCTACCTGCGGGTGCTGACAACGCCCGCCGATGGGGGCTATGGACAGGTTTCGGGGCGGGTGGTAATCGCCCCTACCCGCACCTCCCAGGTCCGAACCCTGTCGGGGCAGGTCCCCACTCAGGCGGGTGTTTCCTCGTCGTCGTCGCCTTCCTCGCCTGACTCGGCGAGCACCGGCGATCCGTGATGCAACCAGAGTTTCCAGCCGTCGGGTGTCCTGCGGAAGACGTTGGTGGCGACCACGAGCTGCCCGACCAGCGGACCCAGTTCGCCGCTCTCCTCGGCGGGGCCGCCGCTGAGGATGTTCTCGGTGCAGGTGACCACGGCGGTGTCGGCCAGCACGTTGACCTTCACATCGGTCAGGAAGAACTGGATGTACTCGGTGTTCGCCATGATCAGCGCGTACGACCTGAGCACTTCACCGCGCCCCGAGAGCACCGGCCAGCCGGGGTGGACGCAGGAGATCTCGTCCTCCAGCCACAGCGCGGACAGCTCGTCGAAGTCGCCCCGTTCCATCGTTTCGTAGAAGGCCGTGTTGGCGAGCTCGATCTCTTCGATCTCGGTGCTCGCCGTCATGCGGCCCCCTCGACGGCCCGGGCCACCCGGACCGCGTCGGCCGTCGCGCGCACTTCGTGGACGCGGACCGCCCAGGCGCCCTCGTAGGCGGCGAGCGCGGAGATCGCCGCGGTGGCGGCGTCCCGTTCGCGGGCCGGCGGTGGTCCCGCACCCTCCCTTGCGAGCACCCGGCCCAGAAAGCGTTTACGGGAGGCGGCGACCAGCAGCGGATGGCCCAGCGCACGGAGCTCGCGCAGGTGCGCCACGAGGGCCAGATCGTGCTCGGCCTCCTTGGCGAAGCCGAGACCGGGGTCGACCACGATCCGGTCCGGCGCGATGCCGCCCGCCACGGCGGCCGCCACCCGGTCGCGCAGTTCGGCGACGACCTCGGCGACCACGTCCCGGTACACCGCACGCGTGGCCATCGAATCGCTGAAGCCGCGCCAGTGCATCACCACGAAGGGCGCCCCGGCGGCGGCGACCGCCGGCAGCATGGCGGGGTCGGCGAGGCCGCCGCTGACGTCGTTGACCAGCTTCGCGCCGGCCGCCACCGCCTGCTCGGCGACGGTGGCACGCATGGTGTCGACGGAAACGGTGACGCCTTCGGAGACGAGTCCCCGTACGACGGGCTGGACGCGGCGGAGCTCTTCGTCCGCGTCCACCCGGCTGGCGCCGGGGCGGGTGGACTCACCGCCCACGTCGACCAGGTCCGCGCCCGCTGCGACAAGGTCGAGGCCGTGCTTGATGGCGGCGGTGGTGTCGAACCAGCGACCACCGTCGGAGAAGGAGTCGGGCGTCACATTCACGACGCCCATGACCGCGCAGCGGTCCCACCCGGGGAGCCCTGCGACGTGGCCTCGGCCGTCCAACGTACTCATGGCTCCAGCCTAGGCCCGTGGACCGGGCCAGAAATGCCACCGGAGGGCGCCCGTGCCGCGAAGCCCGCTCCTCACACCGCCCGTGCGTCGCTCTCCCGGCTGCCGGTCAGATGCGTACAGGGCCGCGCCGCCGCCGCCCGCCGCCGCAGTGGTAGCGGCCACGGCAGCCCCAGATTCACGAACCCCTCCGCCTGCATCGCGGCGAGACCGATCCGCGGCAGGTCGCTGGTGTTGCGGAAGACCACGAACCGCGGTTCCCACCGGGGCCGGAACTTCGCGTTGAACTTGTAGAGGGACTCGATCTGGAACCAGCGGGAGAGGAAGACCAGCAGCGCCCGCCACCCCCGCAGCACCGGGCCCGCGCCGAGCTTCTCACCGCGGGCCAGCGCCGAGCGGAACATCGCGAAGTTGAGCGACACCCGCTCGATGCCGAGCTGGGGCGCCGTCTGCAGGGACGCGACGATGAGGAGTTCGTTCATGCCCGGGTCGGCGGCGCGGTCGCGGCGCATGAGCTCCAGGGACATGCCGTCGGCGCCCCACGGGACGAAGTGGATGATCGCTTTCAGGTCGCCGAAGGGTGAGTCGGGATCATCGGACTTGTGCGCGGTGGCGATCACGCAGTCGCCGTCACCGGGGTCCCCGATCCGGCCGAGCGCCATCGAGAAGCCGCGCTCGGTGTCGGTGCCGCGCCAGGCCGCCGCGGCCGCTCTGATCCGCTCCAGTTCGGTCTCTCCGACATCACGGACGCGCCGGACCCGGGTTTCGTAACCACTTCGCTCGATGCGCTTCACCATCTGGCGCACGTTGCGCATGGCCCGCCCGGCCAGGGAGAAATCCGCCACATCCACCACCGCCTCGTCGCCGAGCTCGATGGCGTCGAGGCCGGTCTCCCGGGTCCAGACCTCGCCGCCGGTCTCGCTGCAGCCCATGACGGCGGGTGTCCAGGAGTGCGCCTTGGCCTCATCCATGAAGCGCTCGATGGCGCCGGGCCACGCCTCCACATCGCCGATGGGATCGCCGCTGGCGAGCATCACCCCGGAGACCACCCGGTAGCAGACGGCGGCCTTGGCGCTGGGGGAGAAGACGACGCCCTTGTCACGGCGCAGCGCGAAGTGGCCGAGCGAGTCGCGGTCGCCGTGTTTCGTCAAAAGGGCGCGCAGCTGCTTCTCGTCCTCGTCGGTGAGCTGCGCCGCCGGGTGTTCCGGACGGAAGGCCAGATAGATGGTGCTGACCGCGGTGAGCAGTCCCAGCGAGCCGAGCGAATAGCCGACGGTCCAGGATGTGTCGCCCGCGTACTCCACCGGCCCCTCGAAGCCGACGAGCCCGAACAGCACATGCTGAAGCCGGTCGACGATGCTCGGGCTGCCGACGACCCGCCCCGGGTGGACGCTGACGATGACCAGGCCGAGCCCCAGCGAACCGGCGCTGAGCAGAACGAAGTTCGCCAGTGCCCGCCAGCGGCTGCGCGGATCGGGAAGCGCGGCGAACTCGCCGCGGTGACGCACCAGCAGCACCAGCAGCACCACGGAGATGAGCATCCCGACGACCGAATGGCGGTAGACGAACTGCGTCACGGCGGCCACCGGCAGCAGCACGACGGCGGCCCGCCAGGCCCTGCGTTTACGCCGTTTGAGGCCGTGCGCCAGCAGCAGGAGCATCAGGCCCGAGCAGAGCGCGAGAGCCGCGGTGAACGGGCCGAGCGTGCCGGGGAGCACCTCGGCGACGGCGTGCATCCTGCTGTGCCGGAAGCGGGGGAAGACGCCGCCTGCGGCGTCGAGCAGGCCGACCACCGTGCAGGCCGTACCGATCAGCGTGGGCACCGACTCGGGGCGGGGCCCGCGGAAGATCCGCCGGACACGATCAGGAACCATTCGTGACTTATCCCCATCTACCGGCACAGACATCGCTTCCTACGGCTCCACAACACGTTTTTGCGTGAACAGGTCTCGCGTCAACACGTCTTCGTCGACACGTCTTCGTCCGTCCGACGCCGCATTCGGCGTAGCATCCGGACATTTTGTGCCCACTAGGACGACGCTTCGGGGAGGCGGGTTCATCCGCCCCAGGGAAAATCTCACGGCAGAAAGCTCGGCAAACCATGGGTCTCACCAGTCACAAGGTCCTGGCGCTGGCAGCCGCGCTGGCCGTCGCCTCCTTCGTCGCGACCATCTGGCTCTGGCCGCGCCTCGCCCGGCGCAGCGGGCCCGCGATAACCGGCCGGATCGGCCTGCTGCTCGCCACCCAGGTGGCGGTGTTCGTCACCGTGGGGCTGATGGCCAACAACTCATTTCTGTTCTACGCCTCCTGGGCCGATCTCTTCGGCCGGGAACAGGCGCCGGGGGTGGTCGTCGACCACGCGGCGGGCGGCAAGGACGTGCGGGTGGTGGCGGAGCGGCGGATGGATGTGCCCGGCGGTGCACGCCCCGAGGTCGGCGGCCGGATCCAGCAGATCGTGATCCGCGGACAGAAATCCGAAATAGCCAGTTCGGCCTACGTCTATCTACCGCCGGAGTACTTCCGGCCGGCGTACGCCAGGCGAACTTTTCCGGCAGCTGTGGTGCTCACCGGATATCCAGGCACCGCGGAGAACCTGGTCAAAGGACTGCGTTACCCCAAAACCGTCTACGACCAGGTGAGGGCCGGCCGGATGCGCCCCATGGTGCTGGTGATGCTGCGCCCGACCGTTGCCCCGCCACGGGACACCGAATGCGTGGACGTACCGGGCGGGCCGCAGACGGAGACGTTCTTCGCCGATGACGTGCCGACCGCACTGCGGTCCTCCTACCGGCTCGGTACCGGCCCCCGGAGCCTGGGTTTCATCGGGGATTCGACGGGCGGCTACTGCGCGCTGAAGCTGGCCATCCACCATCCGGACGTGTACGGCGCGGCGGTGGGCCTCTCCGCCTACTATCGGGCGGCCGAGGACCCGACGACCGGTGGTCTGTTCCACGGCAGCGTACGGGGGAGGCACCACGCCGATCTGTTGTGGAGCCTGGCGCACGGGCCCGCGCCGCGGACCTCGCTGCTGGTCACCACGAGTCGGCACGGCGAGAAGAACTACCGCTCCACCCAGCAGTTCCTGGACACGGTACGGGCGCCCACCCGGGCGTCGTCGATCACGCTGAAGAGCGGTGGGCACAACTTCAACACCTGGCGCCGGGAGATACCGGCGAGCCTGGTCTGGCTGAGCAACCGGCTCACCGGCCGGTGACGATCCGTCGGCCGCATTCCTCAGCGACGGAGAGATCCGCTTGCCATCCGCTTACCAACGAAGAGATCCGCATCGACCGGCGTCCGGGAATGCAGGTAACCGCTGGGGAACAAATCCCGCTGCGGTCATCCATTCAGGTCGCACGCACGGTAAATTTCACGCCATGCCACGTGGACGCCACCGCCATTCCCCACCCCTGCACCGGGTTCTGCAGCCCTCGGCCGTAGCCGGTGTGTCGCTTCTTCTTGCCGTCGGCGCCTGGCTGTTCGCGGATCCCGTGGTGCTCCGTTGCCTGGTCGCGGCGGCCGCGGCGACCGCTGTCGCCGGTGCGGTGCTGATGCGCAGCTGGGACCGGGTCGCCGGGCGGCGGGTCGCCGACCTGATCCGTGCTCGGACGAGCGACGAGTGGAAGGCCGAGGAACAACTGGCCGAACTGGAGGGCGACCTCGAGGAGTCGCGCGCGCTGCGCGCCAAGCTGGAGTCGAAGCTCCGGTCCAAGCGGATCGAACTGGCCGCGCTGCGCGGTGAGCACGCCGGACTGCTGCGGCGGTACGCCACCGCCGAGACCGAGCGGGCCAGCGCCCTCGAGGGCCGTAGGCTGCTCGCCATAGAGGCGGCCGCCCCGCCGCGGGCCGCGTTGCCGGCGGCGAGCTCCCGGCTGACGCCGTCCGTGTACGCGAGGGCCGCGCAGGCTCTCGACGCACTGCCCCGCAACGCCGCCTTCCAGCGTGAACAGCGGGAGCGGCAGCAGCAGCAGGAAAAGCTGGAGCAGCTGAAGCAGGCGCGGCAGAAGCAGGCCGACCGGAAGAACGCCCAGCAGCAGGCCGACCGGAACCAGGACCACCGGAACCAGCCGCAGGCACCCCAGGAGGCGGCGGAGCCGGAGGGAAAGCCGGGGAAGCCCGAGGCGGCCGTCGGCGAGCACACCCGCCCGTCGTCCGCCCTCCCCGTACCGCGCAACGTCCCGGCGACGGCCGTCGTCCCGTACACCGCACAGCAGGCCAGGGCGCGCCGACCGGAAGGCCGGTTCGACTTCTTCGGCATGCAGAAGGCGGCCGCCGCACCCGTACGTGCCCGGCTGGAGCCCGCACAGCTGGAGTCCGTGCAGCACGAGGATCTCGCGGACGTGGTGGGTGCGGAGGCGATCGAGGCGCACAAGGCCGCGGCCGCGCTCGAGGCGGAGGCCGAGGCGGCCCGGACGAACGCCGCCGCGCACGAGGCCGGAGAGGTCATCGACCTCACCGCGCACGACGAGACGGAACAGATCGACGTGGCGGGACTGCGCAGCGCGATCTCCTGACCCGCGGGCCGCTCGCGCTACTTGTCGATGTCGCCGACGACGAAGAAGAGCGACCCCAGGATCGCCACCATGTCGGCGACCAGCGTGCCCGGCAGCAGCTCGGTCAGCGCCTGGATGTTGTTGAACGACGCCGAGCGGAGCTTCAACCGGTACGGCGTCTTCTCGCCCTTGGACACCAGGTAGTAACCGTTGATCCCGAGCGGATTCTCGGTCCAGGCGTACGTGTGGCCCTCGGGGGCCTTGAGCACTTTCGGCAGCCGCTGGTTGATCGGCCCTGGAGGCAGCCCGGCCAGTCGGTCGAGGCAGGCGTCGGCCAGGTCGAGCGCATTGTGCGTCTGCCCGAGCAGCACCTCGAAGCGGGCCAGGCAGTCGCCCTCCGTACGGGTGACCACCTCGAGGGTGTCCTGCAGCTCGCCGTACGCGAGGTACGGCTCGTCGCGGCGCAGATCGAAGTCGACGCCCGAGCCGCGGGCGATGGGCCCGCTGACGCCGTACGCGTGCACCGCCTCCCGGGAGAGGACGCCCACGCCGCGGGTACGGCCGCGGAAGATCTCGTTGCCGAGGACCAGGTCGTCGTACACGTCCATCCGCGAACGGACATCGGCCACGGCGTCCCGCGCCCGGCCGAGCCAGCCCGCCGGGAGGTCCTCCTTGAGGCCGCCGACCCGGTTGAACATGTAGTGCATCCGGCCGCCGGACACCTCCTCCATCACCGTCTGGATCTCCTCCCGCTCGCGGAAGGCATGGAACACCGGGGTGATGCCGCCGAGTTCGAGGGGGTACGAGCCGAGGAACATCAGGTGGTTGAGCACCCGGTTCAGCTCGGCGAGCAGCGTACGCGTCCAGACGGCCCGCTCGGGCACCTCCATACCGAGCATGCGCTCGACAGCCATCACGACGCCCAGCTCGTTGGAGAAGGCGGAGAGCCAGTCGTGGCGGTTGGCCAGCATGATGATCTGGCGGTAGTCGCGGGCCTCGAAGAGTTTCTCGGCGCCGCGGTGCATGTAGCCGATGACCGGTTCGGCGTGCTGGACGCGTTCGCCGTCCAGGACCAGGCGCAGGCGGAGCACGCCGTGCGTCGAGGGGTGCTGGGGGCCGATGTTGAGCACCATGTCGGTGGTCTCCGCGGCACCGCCGATGCCGACCGTGGTCTCCGTCATACGGCCAGTATCCCTGACCGGGCCGGCAAGCATCGGGCCCCCACCCGCTGGAGCAGCCATCCGAAGTCCCCCAGCCCGCCCCGGCCCAGCAGCTCCGCCGCCTCACCCGCCGCCGACAGGGCGCGGACGTAGGCTGCCGGGTCCGAGGACGCCAGGGTCAGCGGTGGGCGGGCGCCGCTGACACCGAGGCGGCGCAGGGCGTCCCGCTGCGTCAGCAGCTCCGCACCCGGCAGCGCGCAGGCGTCCAGCGCCACATGCGCGGTGATGTCACAGCTGCCGTCCGGCACCGGCCGCACCTCCCGGCCGCCCCGGAACCCGGTGAGCGTGCCGAAGGGCGGGCGCGAGCCGTGCGTGTGGCTGTAGTCGGCGGCGACCGCCAGACCGACGTCGAGTGTGCCGACGGCCGCCGCCCACGCCTCGTCGCGCGGGCGGCCGATCTCCGCTCGGAGACCGGGCCCGCGCAGTGGCCACCAGCGGTCGAGCCAGGCCGCGTCCGCCCCGGTCACCGGCTCGGCCAGGCGTTCCGCGCCGTCCGAGGTCCGTACCTGGACGTAGCGCGCGGTACCCGCCTCATCCACTTCCGCGACGTCCACCGGCACGTTGTCCAGCCACTCGTTGGCGAAGAGCAGCCCCCGCACCCCGGCCGGCGGCGCCGCGCACCAGACGATCCGCTCGTCCAGGCCGGCCGGACGGGCCGCCCGCTCGACGGCGTACGCCCGTACCGGGAAGGACGCGGGGAGCGCGGCCAGTACCCCGGTCAGCAGCTCGCCGCGGCCCGCCCCCAGGTCGACCAGGGTCGGTTCCGGGAGGGAGAGACCGGTCAGCAGCCGGGCGACCGCGGAGGCGAAGAGCGGGGAGGCGTGCACCGAGGTACGGAAGTGTCCGGCCGGCCCCTCCGGGCGCAGATAGAAGCCGCCCGCCCCGTACAGCGCGGCCTCCGCCGCCTCACGCCACCCGCGCCACTCATCAGTCACGGGGGCAAGTCTCCACCTTGGGGAGTAGGCACCGGGTGACCGGATCGGCCCTTCGGTTGACCCAGGCACCTGTTCTCCTTCCCTACGCTGGGTTACGTGCAGCGCCTCTACGCCTTCATCCGCAGACACCCGACCTGGGTCGACAGCTTCTGGGCCGTCTTCCTCCTCGGGGTCTCCGGCGTGCAGTACGCGGCTGGGCCCGTCGGCGGGTCCGAGCACATCGCGGGCATCCCCGTCCTCATCGGCCTGTGCACCGCGGTCGCGCTGCGCCGGCGTGCGCCGGAGCGGATGCTGGTGCTCGTCGCGCTGATGGGCGTGGTGCAGCTGGCCCTCGACGTGAAACCGTCGCCTGCCGACTTCGCCATGCTGGTGCTGATCTACACCTGCGCCGCCGACGGGAAGCGCTGGGCCTCCCGGCTCGCCCTGGCCGGCGCGGTGTGCGCGGGCACGCTGGCGCAGGTGCGCTGGCCGTCCGAGGGGACCCAGAGCCGGCCGCAGGAGGTGTTCCTGGCGGTGGTGCTGACCGTGCCGTTCATTCTTGCCTGGGTGCTCGGCGACTCGATGCGTACCCGCCGCGCCTATCTCGCGCAGCTGGAGGAGCGGGCGGCCCGGCTGGAGAAGGAGCGCGAGGCCCAGGCCAAGGTGGCGGTCGCGGGGGAGCGGGCCCGGATCGCCAGGGAACTGCACGACGTCGTCGCCCACAACGTCTCGGTGATGGTGGTGCAGGCGGACGGCGCAGCCTACGTGCTGGACGCGGCGCCCGACCAGGCCAAACAGGCGCTGGAGACCATCTCGTCCACCGGCCGGCAGGCGCTGGCCGAGATGCGCAGACTGCTGGGCGTGCTGCGGACCGGTGACGCGCGGGAGAGCGGCGAGTACGTGCCGCAGCCCGATGTGGAGCAGATCAAGGAGCTGGTCGAGCACGTCAGGACGGCGGGCCTGGCGGTGGACTTCCAGGTCGAGGGGACGCCGCGCCCGCTGCCCAGTGGCGTCGAGCTCACCGCGTACCGCATCGTGCAGGAAGCCCTGACCAACTCCCGCAAGCACGGCGGTCCGGACGTGGGTGCCAGCGTGCGGCTGGTCTATTTCGACGACGGTCTCGGGCTGCTCGTCGAGGACGACGGCCGGGGCGCCGCCCACGAGCTGTACGAGGACGGCGGCGCGGACGGCCAGGGACACGGCCTGATCGGGATGCGGGAGCGCATCGGGATGGTCGGCGGGACGCTCGACGCGGGGCCCAGACCCGGTGGCGGGTTCCGGATCAGCGCACTGCTCCCGCTCAAGCCCGCCCACTAGCCTGTGCGGGCTGCCCGGCCCAACGGTCCGATCATCAGAAAGGAACAGGTACACGATGGCGATCCGCGTGATGCTCGTCGACGACCAGGTGCTGCTGCGCACCGGTTTCCGGATGGTGCTCGCCGCCCAGCCGGACATGGAGGTCGTCGCCGAGGCGGGCGACGGTGCGGAGGCCATCGACATCCTCCGGGCGACGGCGGTCGATGTGGTGCTGATGGACGTACGCATGCCGCGACTCGACGGCGTCGAGGCGACCCGGCAGATCTGCGCGCGGCCGGCGGCCCCCAAGGTGCTGATCCTGACCACCTTCGACCTGGACGAGTACGCCTTCTCCGGGCTGAAGGCCGGCGCCAGCGGCTTCATGCTCAAGGACGTGCCGCCGGGCGAACTGCTCGGTGCGATCCGCTCGGTGCACAGCGGCGACGCGGTGGTCGCCCCGTCCACGACCCGGCGACTGCTCGACCGTTTCTCGCCGATGCTGCCGAGCACGGTCGTCGACCCGGAGCACAAGGAGATCGAACGGCTCACCGAACGCGAGCGTGAGGTCATGCTGCTGGTCGCGCACGGCATGTCGAACGGCGAGATCGCGGCCCATCTGGTGCTGTCCGAGGCCACCGTGAAGACCCATGTCGGCCGCATCCTCACCAAACTCGAGCTGCGGGACCGGGTCCAGGTGGTGGTCATGGCCTACGAGACCGGCCTGGTGCGGGCCGGCGGCTCCGGATCGCACTGAGACGCTACGACGGAGCAGCCACGGAGAAGGTACGGGGAGGCCGAGGTCAGGCGCAGGGGCGGGCGGCGGAACCGCCCCGGGCCGCGGCGAGGATCCGCGTCAGCGCCCTGCGCAGCGGCCCCGGCCGCCGCCGGCGGGTGGCGCGGTGGTGATCCCGTATCTCCCGTACCGCGTCCCAGTCGTGGAGCCCGGGCATCGGCGGGGCGATCTCCCCGCGCTGAGCCGAGCGGTAGACATCGATCATGTGCTGCCGGTTCGCGTTCATGAGCTCACTCTGCGCACCGCGCCCGCCCGGTGGCGCGTCGTTTGACGAGGGCCGTCAATCGGCGGCCGCATTGTCGGTGGCGGCGGGCACCATGGGGCCATGAGCGTGCACATCGACATCACCGGCCTGCCGCCGGAGCGGATCGGCTTCGCGCTGTCGCCGCTGGCCGAACTGGGCAACGCGCTGCACGTGCTGGGCGAGCCGGGGCACCACCCGGGGCTGCACGGCTGGGCGACGGCGACGGCCGCCTCGCTCAAGCCGGACCTGGCGGATCGGCTCCACGAGGCGGACTTCCTCTGGCTCAGCACCTTCTCCGACATCTTCATGCCGTTCGCGGGTGTGCGCCGTGGCGGCGGCACCGGCCCCGGAACGACGCTCGCCGAGGACCTGGATCTGCTCGATCTGCTGCCGGACGCCGAATTCGTCGCGCTGGCCCTCGAGTTCACCTGCTCCGTCGCCTACGACAGGGGCGGCCCGTCCCCGCTCGTCGACACCGCGACGCGTGCCCGGGCGATGGATCTCGCGGCAGCGCGCGGGCCCAAGCAGTACGACTTCACCGAGCGGCTGCTGAACGACCCGGTCACCGTGCGGGCCTGGATCCGGCGCCTCTTCGAGGACTGCGACCAGGCGTTCTTCGGAGACACCTGGCGGCGGGTGCGGGTCCAGCTGGCCGCCGACGCCCGGCACAAGAGCGAGATCCTGCGGCACAAGGGCCTCGGCGATGCGATGGCGGAGGTCTCCGCCGCGCTCTCGCTGGACGGTTCGGGCACCCGTATCCGGGTCGACAAGCTGGCCGACGGCAGCACGACGGCGACGGGCTCACCTGCCGGGGACGGGCTCACCTTCGTCCCGTCCAGCTTCGGCTGGCCGCACCTGCTGGTGCTGCACCGCCCGGACTGGCGCCCGGTGATCCAGTATCCGGTCGCCGCCCCCGACCTGCCGTCACCGGCCTCCGTCGAGCTGCTGAAGCTGCGGCTGGAAGCACTCGCCCATCCGATGCGGCTGCGGCTGTGCCGGAGCCTGGCCCGCTCCGCGCAGACCACCGGCGAACTGGCCGACACCTACGGCATATCCGCCCCGGAGGTCTCCCGCCATCTGGCCGTGCTGAAGCGGGCCGGCCTGCTCACCACCAGGCGCCGCGGGCGGTATGTGCTGCACCAGCTGGACCTCACCGTGGTGGCCCGGCTCGGCAGTGACTTCCTGGAGGGGGTGCTGAGGTGACCGAGCCCCCGGCCGTCGGCCCGCGACGCGCAGCAGCAGCTCGAGCGCTTCCGGACTGCGGCGGAGCGCCTCACCGCCGGGGCGCGGGCCGTTCCGACTGCCGGGGTCACCCCACCCGCCGTACGAATTCCGCCACCGCTTCCACCACGTCCGCCGCGGTCCAGGACAACCCCGGCGCCGCCACGGTGACCTCCGTGACCGAGACCCCCGGCACCTCGCCCGACGAGTGGAACCGATGGAAAAGCCCCACGCCTGTCTCCTCCGCCTGAGTGACCGCCGCCTCCGACAGGACATCCGCCCCGTACGGCAGCCATACCTGGAACTGGTGGGTGTGCGGCACCTCCGGATTGACCCGGAACCACGGCACGCGGGCCGCCCGGAAGCCCTCCGTCAGCCCGGCGGCGACGACCTTCGCGTGAGCGACGTAGGACGGGAGCCGGGGCAGCTCGCGCTCCAGGCCGAGCAGTGCGGAGAGCGCGGCCGGGTACTGCTGGAAGACCTGCCCCCCGTACCGGTGCCGCCAGGTCCGGGCCTCGTCGACGAGGGTGGCGGGGCCGGCTAGCACCGCGCCGGACAGGCCGTCCAGCGACTTGTAGAAGGAGACGTAGACGCTGTCCGCGAGGGAGGCGATCTCCGCCAGCGGGCGGCCGAAATGAGGAGTGCACTCCCAGAGCCGCGCGCCGTCGAAGTGCACCACCGCGTCACGTTCCCTGGCCGCGTCGACGACTGCGGTCAGCTCGTCCCAGGTGGGCAGGACGAACCCGGCGTCGCGCAGCGGCAGCTCCAGCATCAGGGTGCCGAACGGCTCTTCGAAGTCGCGCACCTCGTCGGCGGTGGGCAGGCGGCGCTCGGACGTCGGATGGACGGTGCGCAGTCCGCTCACCGTCCCGAAGGCGCCCCGCTCGTGCAGCTCGGGATGGGCCAGCGGGTGCAGCGCCACCGTGCGGTTGCCGGTGCGCCCGGCCCAGCACCGCGCCGCGACCTGCTGGGCCATGGTGCCGGTGGGGAAGAAGGCGGCGGCGGGGAAACCGAGCAGCGAGGCCACCCGTCGCTCGAGCTCGGCGACGACACCGTCGCCGTAGATGTCGACCTGCTCGGTCAGGTCGTGGACCGAGCCGGCGTCCGCGGCCAGCGCTGCCAGCTGGTCGCCGAGCGTGGCGATCGCGGCGGGGCGGGACAGTACCCGCTCGGCCTGCCGCAGCGCGGCCGCCCGGCGCCGCCCCGCGTCCGGTGCGCTCCCTTCGATCCGTTCCCCTTCGCCCGGCTCGTTCCCGCTGTCGTCAGGATTCTTCGTCGCTTCATATGCCATCGCCATCGTCCGATCATCACGCACAGCCTGTGGACAGTCCGACCGGTCCCCCGATCGCTGGGCGTAGCATGACGGTGAAAACGTCCGGTACCCCTCGCGGACTGGAACGGAAGGCCGTCCCACGTGAACGCACCCGTAGAAAACCGCCCCGCGCGGCTCACCGTCGGCGTTGTCGGCGCGGGCCGGGTGGGCCCCGCGCTCGCCGCTTCGCTGCAGCTCGCCGGGCACCACCCGGTCGCCGCTTCCGGGGTGTCCGACGCCTCCGTGCGCCGGGCCGCCGTACTGCTGCCCGATGTGCCGCTGGTCACCCCCGCCGAGGTGCTGGCGCGCGCCGAGCTCGTACTGCTGACCGTCCCCGACGACGCCCTGCCGGCGCTCGTCGAAGGCCTCGCCGAGACCGGCGCGGTGCGGCCCGGGCAGTTGCTGGTGCACACCTCGGGCCGCTTCGGCACCAAGGTGCTCGACCCCGCGCTGCGCGCCGGCGCCCTGCCGCTCGCACTGCATCCCGCGATGACCTTCACCGGCACATCGGTGGACGTCCAGCGGCTGGCCGGCTGCTCCTTCGGGGTGACCGCGCCCGAAGAGCTGCGGCTCGCCGCCGAGGCGCTGGTCATCGAGATGGGCGGTGAACCCGAGTGGATCGCCGAGGAGTCCCGCCCGCTCTACCACGCGGCGCTCGCCCTGGGCGCGAACCACCTGGTCACACTGGTGGCCCAGTCGATGGAGCTGCTGCGCACGGCGGGCGTCGCGGCCCCCGACCGGATGCTCGGGCCGCTGCTGGGCGCGGCCCTCGACAACGCCCTCAGATCGGGTGACGCAGCGCTGACCGGGCCGGTCGCCCGCGGCGACGCGGGCACCGTCGCCGTGCACGTCGAGGAGCTGCGCAAACACGCCCCGCATGCCGTCCCCGGATACCTGGCGATGGCTCGCACGACCGCGGACCGGGCCCTGGCGCACGGCCTGCTCAAGGCCGAGCTGGCCGAGGACCTGCTGGGCGTCCTCGCGGACGGAGAACCCCGATGACCACCCTGCTGCACACCGCCGCCGAGCTGAACGCTCTGCCCCGCACCGGCAGACGCGCCGTCGTCATGACGATGGGCGCCCTGCACGACGGCCACGCGACCCTGATCCGTACGGCGCGGGAACGGGCGGGTGACGGCGGCCAGGTCGTCGTCACGGTCTTCGTCAACCCGCTCCAGTTCGGCGCGGGTGAAGACCTCGACCGGTACCCGCGCACCCTGGAGTCCGACCTCGCGGTCGCCGAACTGGCCGGCGCGGACGCGGTCTTCGCTCCGACAGTCGACGAGGTCTACCCGGGCAGTGGGGCCTCCCCAGCGAAGCGAGGGGAAGAGCCGCAGGTCCGCATCACCGCGGGACCCATGGGGGAGCGCTACGAAGGCGCGGCGCGCCCCGGGCACTTCGACGGCATGCTCACCGTCGTCGCGAAGCTGCTGCACCTGACCCGCCCGGATCTCGCGCTGTACGGGCAGAAGGACGCCCAGCAGCTCGCCCTGGTCCGGCGGATGGTGCGCGACCTGAACTTCCCGGTCGAGATCGTCGGCGTACCGACGGTCCGCGAACCGGACGGTCTGGCGCTGTCCAGCCGTAACCGGTTCCTGTCCACCGAGGACCGGGCCGCCGCGCTGACCCTCTCGCGCGCCCTCTCCGCGGGGCGCGCTGCCCGGCCCGCCACCCCCGCGGCCGTGCGTGCCGCGGCGCTGGCGGTGCTCGACGGCTCACCGCTCTCGCCCGACTATCTCGCACTGATCGACCCGTCCGACTTCACCGACGCCGCCGACGACTTCACCGGCGAAGCGATCCTCGCGGTGGCCGCCAAGGTCGGCGCGGTGCGGCTGATCGACAACATCCCGCTGACCCTCGGGGGACCCCAGTGACCGGAACCGGAATACGCCTGCACGCCCCCGCCCCCGGTTGGGCCGTCGACGCCGACGTGGTGATCGTCGGCTCCGGCGTCGCCGGCCTCACCGCCGCGCTGCGCTGCACCGCCGCCGGGCTGCGCACCGTGGTCGTCACCAAGGCCCGCCTCGACGACGGATCGACCCGCTGGGCCCAGGGCGGCATCGCCGCAGCGCTCGGCGAGGGCGACACACCCGAGCAGCATCTCGACGACACGCTGGTCGCGGGGGCCGGACTCTGCGACGAGCGCGCGGTACGCGCCCTGGTCACCGAGGGCCCCGACGCGGTACGCCGGCTCATCGCGACCGGCGCGCACTTCGACACGGACGAATCCGGCTCCATCGCGCTCACCCGCGAGGGCGGCCACCACCGGCGTCGTATCGCCCACGCGGGCGGCGACGCCACCGGCGCGGAGATCTCCCGTGCACTGGTCGACGCGGTGCGCGCGGCGGCCCTGCACACCGTGGAGAACGCCCTGGTGCTCGACCTCCTCACCGACGCCGAGGGACGCACGGCCGGCGTCACCCTGCACGTCATGGGGGAGGGGCAGCACGACGGGGTCGGCGCGGTCCGGGCACCGGCTGTCGTGCTGGCCACCGGCGGCATGGGCCAGGTCTTCTCGGCGACCACCAACCCGGCGGTCTCCACCGGTGACGGAGTGGCCCTCGCGCTGCGGGCGGGCGCCGAGATCTCGGACCTCGAATTCGTCCAGTTCCACCCCACGGTGCTCTTCCTCGGCGCGGACGCCGAAGGCCAGCAGCCGCTGGTCTCCGAAGCCGTACGCGGCGAGGGTGCTCACCTCGTCGACGCGGACGGCGTGCGCTTCATGGTCGGGCAGCACGAGCTGGCCGAGCTGGCCCCGCGCGACATCGTCGCCAAGGCCATCACCCGCCGGATGCAGGAGCACGGCACCGAGCACATGTATCTCGACGCCAGGCACTTCGGCGCGCAGATGTGGGAGACCCGTTTCCCGACGATCCTCGCCGCCTGCCGGAGCCACGGCATCGACCCGGTGACCCGGCCCATCCCAGTGGCGCCGGCCGCGCACTACGCCTCGGGCGGCGTCCGCACCGATCTGCACGGCCGCACCTCGGTCCCCGGACTGTACGCGTGCGGTGAGGTCGCCTGCACCGGGGTGCACGGCGCCAACCGGCTGGCGTCCAACTCCCTCCTGGAGGGCCTGGTCTTCGCGGAACGCATCGCCGACGACATCGCCCGCACCTCCGGGGCGCACCACGGAACGGCCGCTGCGGCGGTGCCGGCGACCGCAGCCGCGACCGCCCCAGCGCCCGCGACCGCCGGCCGTCCGCAGCAGGTCGTGCTGCCGCTGCTCGCGCCGGAGACCCGGATCCGTATCCAGCGGATCATGACGGCGGGCGCCGGCGTGCTGCGGTCGGCCGACAGCCTCACCGAGGCCGCCGCGCAGCTGGACGTCATCCGCCGGCACGCCGACAGCCGGGCCGGTACGGCGGAGCCCGAGGTCAAGCCCGCCGAGCCCGGGGTCGAGGCCTGGGAGACCACCAACCTGCTCTGCGTCGCCCGCGTCCTGGTGGCCGCCGCGCTGCGCCGCGAGGAGACCCGCGGCTGCCACTGGCGTGAGGACCACGCCGACCGCGACGACACCGACTGGCGGCGCCACCTCATCGTGCGGCTGCGCCCCGACCGCTCGCCGGACCTGCACACCACGCACAGTGCGAATTTTCCCCCGACCCTCCCTCAGCCTCACCAGGAGCAGTGACCGTGACCACCCCCGACCTCCCTCTCCTTCACACGGGCCCCGAGCCGGCCGGCGACGAAAGCCCCGGCGGCTGCGGCGACGGCTGCGGCTGCGGCGCGGAGTCGTCGTCCGCCGACGACGCGATGGAGTGCGGTCTCGACCCCGATCTCGCGCAGCTGCTCGCCGCATCCGGCCTCGACCCCGTACTGGTCGAGGACATCGCACACCTGGCGCTCGCCGAGGACCTCGACCACGGCGTGGACGTGACGAGCGTGGCGACCGTGCCCGCGCAGGCGGCGGCCACCGCCGACTTCACCGCGCGGGAGGCCGGCACCGTCGCCGGCCTGCGCATCGCCGAAGCGGTCCTCTCGATCGTCGCCACCGAGACCTTCGAGGTCGAGCGCCATGTCGAGGACGGCGCGCGGGTCGCCGCCGGTGAGAAGCTGCTCTCGGTCACCACCCGCACCCGCGATCTGCTCACCGCCGAGCGCAGCGCACTCAACCTGCTGTGCCGTCTTTCCGGCATCGCGACGGCCACCCGCGCCTGGGCCGACGCGCTCGAGGGCACCGGGGCCAAGGTGCGCGACACCCGCAAGACCACACCGGGGCTGCGCGCCCTGGAGAAGTACGCGGTCCGCTGCGGCGGCGGGGTCAACCACCGGATGTCCCTCTCCGACGCCGCTCTGGTCAAGGACAACCACGTGGTCGCCGCAGGCGGGGTGGCCGAAGCGTTCAGGCTGGTCCGCACCACGCTCCGGGAGATGGGCACGCCCGATCTGGCGATCGAGGTCGAGGTGGACACGCTCGCCCAGGTCACCGAGGTCCTCGAAGCGGGCGCCGACCTGATCCTGCTGGACAACTTCACCCCCGAGCAGACCGCCGAAGCGGTGGCGCTGGTCGCCGGCCGGGCCATGCTGGAGTCCTCCGGCCGGCTCACCCTGGACACCGCGCGCGCCTACGCCGACACCGGCGTCGACTACCTCGCGGTCGGCGCGCTCACGCACTCCGCGCCGGTGCTCGACATCGGACTCGACCTGCGCGAGGCGAAGTAATCCATGCTGCTCACCATCGACGTCGGCAACACCCACACGGTCCTCGGCCTGTTCGACGGCGAGGACATCGTGGAGCACTGGCGGATCTCCACGGACGCCCGCCGCACCGCCGACGAGCTGGCCGTGCTGCTGCAGGGACTGATGGGGACCCATCCGTTGCTCGGTGACGAACTGGGGGACGGTATCGAGGGCATCTCCATCTGCTCCACCGTCCCCTCCGTGCTGCACGAGCTGCGCGAGGTGACCCGCCGGTACTACGGCGATGTCCCCGCCGTGCTCGTCGAACCGGGCATCAAGACCGGGGTGCCGATCCTGATGGACAACCCGAAGGAGGTCGGCGCGGACCGCATCATCAACGCGGTCGCCGCCGTCGAGCTGTACGGCGGCCCCGCGGTCGTCGTCGACTTCGGCACCGCCACCACCTTCGACGCCGTCTCCGCACGCGGCGAGTACACCGGCGGCGTCATCGCCCCGGGCATCGAGATCTCGGTCGAGGCCCTCGGTGTGAAGGGTGCCCAGCTCCGCAAGATCGAGCTGGCCCGCCCGCGCAGCGTGATCGGCAAGAACACCGTGGAGGCCATGCAGTCCGGCATCATCTACGGATTCGCCGGACAGGTCGACGGGGTGGTGACCCGGATGGCCCGCGAGCTCGCCGAGGACCCCGAGGACGTCACGGTCATCGCCACCGGCGGCCTCGCCCCGATGGTGCTCAACGAGTCCTCGGTCATCGACGAGCACGAGCCCTGGCTGACGCTGATCGGGCTGCGCCTGGTGTACGAGCGGAACATCGCGCGGATGTGAGGCAGCCGGCTGCGGGGCCGCGGAACGCGTTCTCGCCGCGCCGCAGCCGGTGCATTAAGACGATATTGCCCCTTTAGTACGTATCGTCATCGCATGCCCACGCCCTATGGATCCCGAGGCGGCATGGCGTTCAGCGCGGATGAGCTGCGTGTGCTCCGACGCGCCCTCGCCATCGCCCTCAACCCGACCCCCGTCGCCGAAGAGGACGTCCAGGACTGTCTGCGTCTGGCTGAATCCGTGGACGAGGCCATCAGGGAGGCGGAGCGGCTGCGCGCCTTCCTCCTCGCCGACCTCGCCCGCTACCGCGACGCCCTGCCCGGTGCGGCCGCCGGCTACACCGAGCTGCTCCAGGACGCCCTGGCGGCCGGCTACGAGCCCCGCACCGAAGACCTGGCCGCGCTGCGCACCCTGCGCACCACGGCGACCGGCGACGCGCTGCTGCGCCGCTGCCGGGCGCTGGCCGAGCAGGCGTTGCGCGCCCGGCTGGCCGGACAGGTCGTCGGGCCCCGCCGACGGCCCCGCCTGCTCGCGCTGCCCGGCAGCCGTAAGGCCAACGACCCCGCGGGCCCGCGAAAGCCGTCACCGGGCGGAAATCCGGCGCCGCCGCAACCGGCGCCCAAGCCGTCCGAAGTGTTTCCGCCGCGCCGGAAGCCGGTGCCGCCCCCGGAGCGGCATGCGGTGGCGGGGTAGCTATTCTGTCCGTATGGACTATGTTTCCGCGCTTGTGCCCCCCGTGGTGATGGCTGTCTTCTTCACCATCCTCGTCCGGACGATCGTGAAGTCCCAGGGCGGTCCGAACAAGGCCAAGGAAGACGCGGCGGTGGACGAGGTGCTGGCCCGCGCCGAGGCCGCGAGCCAGACACCGCACGGCAGCAGCGCCTGACGGCGGGCGTTCCGGCGGCAGGCGCTCCGGTGGCAGCAAGGGAAGGGCGTACGGCTTATTTCAAGCCGTACGCCCTTATTCTGTGTTAATAGTCTTCCTTTCGGGACATCTCGACTATGGTGCTGGTGTGCCCCGTCAATTGGGAGACCTGGAAGACGCCGTCATGACACGCGTCTGGGAGTGGAACCGCCCGGTCACCGTCCGGGAAGTCCTGGAAGACCTCAAGCAGGAGCGTTCCATCGCCTACACCACCGTCATGACGGTATTGGACAATCTCCATCAGAAGGGCTGGGTGCGCAGGGAAGTGGAAGGGCGCGCCTATCGATATAGGGCGGTCTCCACCCGCGCCGCCTACTCGGCCGCACTGATGAACGAAGCCTGGTCGACAAGTGACAACTCGGCCGCGGCACTTGTCGCATTCTTCGGCATGATGTCGCCCGAGCAGCGCGATGCGCTCCGTGACGCTTTGCGCATCGTTCAGGGCGATGCGGACCGCGATGACCGGGACCTGGAGGCGGGGCGATAGCGTCCCCGGTATGCCAGCAAAAGCCCTCACCGTCCGCCGCGCCAGGACCAGCGATGTGCCCTCCGTGCGCCGTCTCCTCGACGCCTACGCACGCGAGCGGATCCTGCTCGACAAAGCAACCGTGACGCTTTACGAGGACATCCAGGAGTTCTGGGTCGCCGAACGCGACGAGGACGCCAGGGTGGTGGGATGCGGCGCGCTCCATGTGATGTGGGAAGACCTCGCCGAAGTACGCACGCTCGCGGTGGACGCGGCGTTCAAGGGATCCGGCGTCGGACACCAAGTTCTTGACAAGTTGTTGCAGACCGCGCGTTGGATCGGTGTGCGCCGGGTATTCTGCTTGACCTTCGAAGTCGACTTCTTCGCGAAGCACGGCTTCACCGAGATCGGTGAGACGCCGGTCGACGGAGATGTCTACAGCGAGCTGCTGCGTTCCTATGACGAGGGAGTCGCCGAGTTCCTCGGTCTCGAACGAGTGAAGCCGAACACCTTGGGCAACAGCCGGATGCTTCTGCACCTGTGATCGTGGCAAGCGACCGGAACCCTATGTCCGAATCGCGCATGTTTCCCGCGTTCTTGCGTCCCTGAACCTCTGTCGGGGGTTTGTGTTTTCCGGGGAAAAGCGGTTTCCTTTCGGCGTACTGCATTTTCGATGAAAGGAAATCCGGTGGCACAGAAGGTTCAGGTCCTTCTTGTCGATGACCTCGACGGCGGCGAGGCGGACGAGACCGTGACGTTCGCTCTGGACGGCAAGACTTACGAGATCGACCTCACCACCGCGAACGCGGACAAGCTCCGCGGTCTGCTGGAGCCGTACGCCAAGAACGGCCGGCGCACCGGTGGCCGGGCGGCGGGCGGCCGCGGCAAGGCCCGTATCGCGGTCGGCGGCAACAAGGACACTGCCGAGATCCGCAAGTGGGCCAAGGAGAACGGCTACAACGTGAATGACCGAGGCCGGGTGCCGGCGGACATTCGTGAGGCTTACGAGAAGGCCAACGGCTGATTTCGTTGCCTTCCGGGGGGCGCCCCCCGGAAAGCCGCTGCCCTCCGCACCATCCGGGCCCGGTGGCATTCCGTCGCCGCCACGTCCACCAGCCGCACCAGATCGGGAGCGCCACCGCGCTGCCCGACCCCGCTGAACACGGGCAGGTCGGGCTCCACCTCTCGTCCCGGTTCAGGGGGCCGCAGCCAGCAGGCGGCCCCCTGCGCGCCGCCCGGACCGGGAGGCGCCGGGGCGTCGATCCTGCCGTGCGCACCGATGGCGGTCAGATCGAGTGCGATCCCGCCCCACTCCAACCAGTCGAGCAGCCCGGGCAGCTCCTCCGCGCCGCCCGCCGCCACCAGCAGCTGCATCCGGCGCCCGGTGAGCGCCACGGGACCGGTGCGGGGCACCCGCCGCAGCAGCGCGAGACCGGCATCGGCGGGCAGCTCGAGGACGTCGAACCGGGATCCGGTCAGCAACTGCAGCGGCGGCCCGATCGCCGTGGCCCAGCCGAGCCCGGTCTCGTACCACTGGACGGTGCCGTCGAGCGGCAGCCGTGGGGACGGAACGGTGAAGGCCATGACCTGAGCAACTCCCCGTTCCCCGGTTGGTTACGTACCGTCTCCGTATGATTGCGTTCCGTTGATGCACAAGGGGCGCACGGATGCGTTCAGAGGCGCGATGGTGTTCGCCCGTAGCTGAGGGAAACCGCGCGCGCCGCATGGATTGTCGGTGCTTGCGGGTAAGACATACCTAGTGGGGAGGGGCGAGACGCGGCCCGAGCGGTCTCACGTTCGCCATCGGCGTACTGGAGAGAGGGGTATCTGCTTGGCCTGCGGGAACATCGTCTCGCACCATCGGGTTGGAGCAGTTGTCGGCTGTTCGGGCCGAAGGCCTCCCCGTCGACGCGGGGGTGATCCGGACGGATGTCGGCAGTTGGAATGAGCTGTCCCGTCCTGCGGGACTAGCATGCGGAAGGATAGTGAGGGGACCGACCCTTTACTGCCCGACCGCTCTGAGGAGCGATTAACGATGTTCGAGAGGTTCACCGACCGCGCGCGGCGGGTTGTCGTCCTGGCTCAGGAAGAAGCCCGGATGCTCAACCACAACTACATCGGCACCGAGCACATCCTCCTGGGCCTTATCCACGAGGGTGAGGGTGTCGCCGCTAAGGCCCTGGAGAGCCTCGGGATTTCGCTCGAGGCGGTCCGCCAGCAGGTGGAGGAGATCATCGGCCAGGGGCAGCAGGCCCCGTCAGGCCACATCCCCTTCACCCCTCGTGCCAAGAAGGTCCTGGAGCTGTCGCTCCGCGAGGCTCTTCAGCTCGGCCACAACTACATCGGTACGGAGCACATCCTGCTCGGCCTGATCCGCGAGGGCGAGGGCGTCGCAGCCCAGGTCCTGGTGAAGCTGGGCGCCGATCTGAACCGGGTGCGGCAGCAGGTCATCCAGCTGCTCTCCGGTTACCAGGGCAAGGAGACGGCCGCCGCCGGCGGCCCGGCCGAGGGCACCCCCTCGACCTCGCTCGTCCTGGACCAGTTCGGCCGCAACCTCACCCAGGCGGCCCGCGAATCCAAACTCGACCCGGTCATCGGGCGCGAGAAGGAGATCGAGCGGGTCATGCAGGTGCTGTCGCGCCGTACCAAGAACAACCCGGTCCTCATCGGCGAGCCCGGCGTCGGAAAGACGGCGGTCGTCGAAGGACTGGCGCAGGCCATCGTCAAGGGCGAGGTGCCCGAGACCCTCAAGGACAAGCACCTCTACACCCTCGACCTCGGCGCGCTCGTCGCAGGTTCCCGCTACCGCGGTGACTTCGAGGAGCGGCTGAAGAAGGTGCTCAAGGAGATCCGCACCCGCGGCGACATCATCCTGTTCATCGACGAGCTCCACACCCTGGTGGGTGCGGGCGCCGCCGAGGGCGCGATTGATGCGGCTTCCATCCTGAAGCCGATGCTCGCCCGGGGTGAGCTCCAGACCATCGGCGCCACCACGCTCGACGAGTACCGCAAGCACCTCGAGAAGGACGCGGCCCTCGAGCGCCGCTTCCAGCCGATCCAGGTGGCGGAGCCTTCGCTCCCGCACACCATCGAGATCCTCAAGGGCCTGCGGGACCGCTACGAGGCCCACCACCGTGTCTCCATCACGGACGAGGCCCTGGTGCAGGCCGCCACCCTGGCGGACCGGTACATCTCGGACCGCTTCCTGCCGGACAAGGCGATCGACCTGATCGACGAGGCCGGTTCCCGGATGCGCATCCGCCGGATGACCGCGCCGCCGGACCTCCGCGAGTTCGACGAGAAGATCGCGAACGTCCGCCGCGACAAGGAGTCGGCCATCGACTCCCAGGACTTCGAGAAGGCAGCTTCGCTCCGCGACAAGGAGAAGCAGCTGCTGGCGGCGAAGGCCAAGCGGGAGAAGGAGTGGAAGGCCGGTGACATGGATGTCGTCGCCGAGGTCGACGGCGAGCTGATCGCCGAGGTGCTGGCCACGGCCACGGGCATCCCGGTCTTCAAGCTCACCGAGGAGGAGTCCTCCCGGCTGCTCCGCATGGAGGACGAGCTGCACAAGCGCGTCATCGGCCAGAAGGACGCCATCAAGGCCCTCTCGCAGGCCATCCGCCGTACGCGGGCCGGCCTCAAGGACCCGAAGCGCCCCGGTGGCTCGTTCATCTTCGCCGGCCCGTCCGGTGTCGGTAAGACCGAGCTCTCCAAGACGCTCGCCGAATTCCTCTTCGGCGACGAGGACGCGCTGATCGCTCTCGACATGTCGGAGTTCAGCGAGAAGCACACGGTTTCCCGTCTCTTCGGTTCTCCCCCCGGTTACGTGGGTTACGAAGAGGGCGGCCAGCTCACCGAGAAGGTGCGCCGGAAGCCGTTCTCCGTCGTTCTCTTCGACGAGGTGGAGAAGGCCCACCCCGATATCTTCAATTCCCTGCTGCAGATTCTGGAGGACGGTCGGCTGACCGACTCCCAGGGCCGGGTGGTGGACTTCAAGAACACGGTCATCATCATGACGACCAACCTCGGGACCCGGGACATCTCCAAGGGCTTCAACCTGGGCTTCGCCGCCCAGGGCGACGTCAAGACCGGTTACGACCGGATGAAGGCCAAGGTCAACGACGAGCTGAAGCAGCACTTCCGCCCGGAGTTCCTGAACCGTGTCGACGACACGGTGGTCTTCCACCAGCTGACCGAGGAAGACATCATCCAGATCGTCGACCTCATGCTCAACAAGGTGGACGAGCGGCTCAAGGACCGTGACATGGGCATCGAGCTCAGCGCGGATGCCAAGTCGCTGCTCGCCAAGAAGGGCTACGACCCGGTCATGGGCGCCCGGCCGCTGCGCCGGACGATCCAGCGCGAGATCGAGGACATCCTCTCCGAGAAGATCCTCTTCGGTGAGCTGCGCCCCGGTCACATCGTGGTCGTCGGCACCGAGGGCGAGGGCGAGGCCAAGGCCTTCACCTTCCGCGGTGAGGAGAAGTCGGCACTGCCGGACCTCCCGCCGATCGAGCAGGCCGCGGGCGGCGCAGGCCCGAACCTGTCGAAGGAAGCCTGACAGCCGAAGGCTGAGCAGCACTGATCAGAAGGGCGGCCCCGGAACCGGTTCTCACCGGTCCGGGGCCGCCCTTCTGCGTGCCCGCGGCCTTTACCGGGGTGGCGAAGAGTTTCCGGTAGCAGAGCGGCGGTGCGGCGCCCGATGAGGTGCAGCGGGGCCGAGACGTCGTGCGTGCCGTGCACGACCACGGCGGGGATGTCGATCTTCGCCGGCTCGGGGGCGAGGTTCAGGGTGACCAGCAGGTCTCCCATGGCGGTGGCGGCGCGGGCGGTGGCACCGGCGCAGCGGTCGGCCATGTGCCGCACATAGGCCGCGGAGAGCGCGTCGCCCGGCCGCTGGAGAGCGAAGAACGCCTCGGCGCCGTCGGCGAAGACAGTGCGATGCGCGCCCCCCGTCCGCTGCCGTGCCGACCGAGCATCCGCTCGGGGAAAGGGGGCGCCGGCTCCGCGGGAATGGCGCTGCGCGTGCCTGCTCCGGCCGTGCCGCACCCGGGGGCCGTACGTCCCGAAACGGACAGGCGAAGGACCCTCGCCGGTGACAAGGCCCACATGCGTTTTGCGGCCTACTACCGGGCATAGGGTTCCGGCTCCGCCCTGCGCAGGGCCTTCCGCACGGGGATGCCCGGGACTTTGGGCCCTATGGGGGTAATCCCCCCGTTTGCCGCTGCTTCATAGCTTTCAACTGCGGCTAAACACATCCGGACAGATCGGTTCGGATGGTTTCGAACTCTGCCAAGAGGCGTATTTCCCCAGGCATTCCTACGACGCAATGTCGTAGATGGGCGTTTTGGGGGTTAGGTGCCGACCGGGTTACCAATGTGTGGTCAGCCCGGCCTGTGCGGCTGGGTCCTCTTATGTCCGGAGTTGTTGCACGTATGCAGAAGCACACCACGTCCCGCCTGTCCCGCCGCTTCCCGCTTCGTACTCGCGCCGCGGTTCTGACCGCCGGGTTCGGAGTCTCGGTCGCGATGGGCGCCGGGGTTGCGGTTGCTGCCGACGCACACCAGGCCTCCGTTGTAGCGGGGACCTCGTCCGTCGCAAGCGCAGTGAGCAAGCAGGCCAGCGCCCAGGGCAAGGCCGCCGACCACGCGGCGAAGGCCGCCGCGGCAGCCAAGGCGAAGGCCGCGAAGGCCGCCAACGCCTGGGTCGCGCCGCTCGACCACATAGTGATCGGCGAGCCGTTCGGCGAGGCCGGCCACATGTGGTCCCACAAGCACTCGGGCCAGGACTTCATCTGCGGCACCGGTACCGCGGTGAAGGCCGTGCACAAGGGCACCGTCGTGAAGGCCGGTCCCAACGGCGGCGGTGACGGTCCCGCGTACGGCAACGCGATCGTGATCGAGCACAACGGCCACACGTACTCGCAGTACGCGCACCTCTCGGAGATCGACGTGCACATCGGCCAGACGGTGAAGACCGGTCAGGTCATCGCGAAGTCGGGCGCCACCGGGAACGTGACCGGGCCGCACCTGCACTTCGAGATCCGCACCACGCCGAACTACGGTTCCGGCTACAACCCGATGCCCTTCCTGAAGGCGCACCACGTCACCCTGTGACGGAATCCCTGACCGCGTCCAGATGGGCCTGAGTCATCAGCTCGGTGGCGACCTCGAGAACAGCCTTGCGCTTCTCTCCGGGGTCGCCTTCGACGTCTCTCAGGGCGAAGTTCCCCGCATGCATGGTGAACAGCGCGGAGAAGCAGCGGACCTGGTCGGCCATCGACGCGTCGGGGGCCCTGACCAGGTCGAGCAGGAGCAGCATCCGGTCCTTGAAATTCTCCCCGACGCTCAGCTCGCGCACCGTCCCCTGGTTCTCCTGCATGAAGCGGAAGAGCGGCTCGGAGCCGGTGAGCGCGTCGCTGTAGCGGCGCAGGACTTCCTTCTTCGTCTCCAGGGTGCGGGGCTGCGTCTGCCCCCAGGCGATCACCTCGTCGATCGGCGCCGAGAGGTCATGGAAGAGGCTGATCAGGATGTCTTCCTTGGTCTTGAAGTGGTAGTACAGCGCCGCCTTCGTGACCTCGAGCCGTTCCGCGATCTCGCGCAGGGACGTCTTCTCGTATCCCTGCTCGACGAAGAGCTCCAGCGCCACATCCTGGATGCGCTGACGGGTGTTGCCTCTGGTGCCCATGGTGCTCTCCCGAGAGAAACTTACTTGACGCCCGGCTAGTTACAGCCTACCTTTCTTCAGTGTAGTCAACTAGCCGGGCGTCAAGTAAGTACAGGGTGGGCGCCGGGTAAGTGCAAGGGGAGTGTGGGGAACGTGTCGGAGACCGGAGAAGTGGCGCAGGCCACGGCGGGGGCGAAAGCCGAGCCACAGCCACGCAGTGTCCGGGTGGTGCTGTTCGCGCTGATGATCGCGATGCTGCTCGCGATGCTCGACAACATGATCGTCAATACCGCGATGCCGACCATCGTCGGCGAGCTCGGCGGACTGGAACATCTGTCCTGGGTGGTGACCGCGTACACGCTGGCGACCGCGGCCTCGACCCCGATCTGGGGCAAGGTGGGGGACATGTACGGGCGCAAGGGCGCCTTCCTCGCCTCCATCGTGATCTTCCTGATCGGCTCGGCGCTGAGCGGTATGGCGCAGGACATGGGCCAGCTGATCGGCTTCCGCGCCATCCAGGGTCTGGGCGCGGGCGGTCTGATGGTCGGTGTCATGGCGATCATCGGCGACCTGATCCCGCCGCGTGAGCGCGGCAAGTACCAGGGCATGATGGCCGGCGTCATGGCGGTCGCGATGATCGGCGGGCCGCTGGTCGGCGGCGCCATCACCGACCACCTCGGCTGGCGCTGGACCTTCTACATCAACCTGCCGCTGGGCGCGGTCGCGCTCGCCATGGTCACCACCGTGCTGCACCTGCCGAAGAAGCGGGCGCGTGGCCGGATCGACTATCTGGGCGCCGCGCTGCTCACCGTGGGCATCATCTCGATCGTCCTGGTCACCACCTGGGGCGGCACGCAGTACGACTGGACATCGGCGATCGTCATGGAGCTGATCTTCGTCGGCGTCGCCGCGCTGATCGGTTTCGTCTTCTGGGAGACCAAGGCGGCCGAGCCCATCGTGCCGCTGCACATCTTCCGCAGCCGGAACTTCACGCTGATGTCGATCATCGGCTTCCTGACCGGCTTCGTGATGTTCGGCGCGATGCTCTTCCTGCCGCTGTTCCAGCAGTCGGTGCAGGGCGCTTCCGCGACCAACTCCGGTCTGCTGCTCATGCCCATGCTGCTGGCGATGATGGCCGTCTCGCTGGTCGCCGGCCGGGTCACCACCACCACCGGCAAGTACAAGATCTTCCCGATCATGGGCGGCGTACTGATGTCCGTCGGCCTCTACCTGCTCTCGACGATGGACGTCGACACGTCGCGGCTGATGACCGGCGTGTACATGGCCGTGGTCGGCGCCGGTATGGGCTTCCTGATGCAGATCACCATGCTGGTCGCCCAGAACAGCGTCGAGATGAAGGACATGGGCGTCGCCTCCTCGTCCACGACCCTCTTCCGTACCCTCGGCTCCTCCTTCGGTGTTTCGATCATGGGTGCGCTCTTCACCAGCAAGGTGCAGGACGAGATGGCCCAGCGGATGGGCAAGGGCGTCTCGCTGCCCTCGGCGCAGCTGGACGCGGCGAGCCTGGCCAGGCTGCCGGAGAAGGTCAGGGACGCCTACCAGTACGCGGTGGCCGCCGGCACGCACGGCGGGTTCCTGCTGGGAGCGGTGGCCGGACTCGCCGTCATCGTGGCCGCGGTCTTCGTCAAGGAGGTGGCGCTGCGGGGCGGGAGCGCACCGACCTCCTCGGCGCAGGACGAGGTGAAGACGGTCGAGACCGTCTGATCCGTCGGTCCCTCCTTCCGGGCGCATCAAGGCCCTGGACGCGTACGAGCCCCCCGGCATCAGGTTGCCGGGGGGCTCGTCCCGTGGGTACCGGCTGCCCGCCTACGACGGCCGGGTCAGCGCCGGGTAGCTGCCCGTGTTGGTGGGGGCGTGCTCCGGGAGCCAGAGGACCGCGATGGCCCCGCCGGTCTCCCTGGCCCCCTCGGGAGCCGCGTTGCGGAAGGTCAGCCGGGCGCCGAGAACCCGTGCCTGACCGGTGGCGATGGTCAGACCCAGGCCGTGGCCGACGCCCGCCCGGTCGCTGCTGCCGGTACGGAAACGGCTGGGGCCCTCACGGAGCAGTGCGTCGGGGAAGCCGGGACCGTGGTCGCGTACCCGTACCACCCGGCCCTCGACGGTGACCTCCACCGGGGCGCCACCGTGCTTCGCGGCATTGCCCAGCAGATTCCCGATGATTCGCTCCAGGCGCCGCGGGTCGGTGTTGACCCAGGACTCGTGCACCACCCGCACCTGCGCGTCCGGGGCCATGATCGTCACCCGCCGGGCGACGAACTCGCCCAGCGCGATCTCCTGCAGCTCGGCCCGCTCCGACGCACTGTCCAGCCGGGCCACCTCCAGTACGTCCTCGACCAGAGTCCGCAGTGCCTGTGCCCGGTTGCGTACCAGCTCGGTGGGACGGCCGGGGGGCAGCAGTTCGGCCGCCGTGAGCAGGCCGGTCACCGGCGTGCGCAGCTCGTGCGCGATGTCCGCGGTGACCCGCCGCTCGGCCTCGACGCGTTCCTGCAGGGTGTCGGTCATCGCGTCGACCGCACGGGCCAGCTCGTCGGTCTCGTCGCGCACCACACCCCCGATGGCCTCCCTGACCCGGACATCGGTTTCTCCCTGGGCGACCTTGGTGGCGGCCGCCGCAGCCTTGCGCAGCCGCCGTGAGAGCTGGCCGCCGATCAGCACCCCCAGCGCGCTGCCGCCGAGCACCACCGAGACCGAGCCGATGATCAGCGCCCGGTCAAGGTCCTCCATCACGGAGGCGCTGCTGGTGTAACGGCTGTGCAGGGACAACACGTCGCCGTTGGGCAGCGGAGCGGCCGCCCAGACGTCGGGCACCTCACTGCCGTGCTCGACGACCAGGGTGGAGATCCGGTTCCGCGCGGCCCGGCGGCGCAGCTCCCTGGGCAGCGCCGGGTCGTTGATCTTGGAGCCGAACTGTGGCTGCTGCTTCTTCGCGTCGAAGAACCGGAGCGCGTAGCCCAGTCGCGTGACCTGGGTGTCCCGGGCGTTGTCCAGCATCGAGACGCGCGCCGAGTTGTGCACGACCAGGCTCAGCGCGAGCGCGATCAGCGCGCCGACCGCGGCGATCGCGATGCTGATCTTCCAGCGGACCCCGGTGCGCAGGGCGAGACGTTTCATGCCTTGAGCTTGTAACCGAAGCCGCGGACCGTTTCGATCCTGTCCTGGCCGATCTTGGCGCGCAGCCGCTGCACATGGACGTCCACCACCCGGGTGTCACCGCCCCAGCCGTAGTCCCAGACCCGTTCGAGGAGCTTGTCACGGGAGAGCACCGTGCCCGGCGCCGTCGAGAACTCCAGCAGCAGCCGCATCTCCGTCGGAGTCAGCGCCACGTGCTCGCCGCCGCGGTGCACCTCCATGCCCTCCGTGTCGACCTCGATGTCGCCGAAGGCGAGTATCCCGCGCTCCGTCGGCTCGCCGCCGCCGGCGGAGGCGCCGCCCGCGTGCCCGAAGCGGCGCAGCACCGCACGGATCCGGGCCACCAGCACCGCACCGTCGAACGGCTTGGTCACGTAGTCGTCGGCCCCGGCCTCCAGACCCAGCACGACGTCGATCGAATCGGCCCGCGCCGAGAGCATGATCACCGGGACGGTCGACTCGTCCCGGATCCGGCGGCACAGGGAAACCCCGTCCAGGCCCGGCAGCATCACGTCGAGCAGCGCGATGTCCGGCTGGTTCGTACGGAACGCCTCCAGACCGGACAGCCCGTCGGGCACCGCGGTGACGCGGAAACCGTCCCGCTCCAGTGCGAGCTGGGTCGCCTCGCGGATCACGTCGTCGTCCTCGACGAAGAGGACATGTGTCTCGGCCATCCGGCTGCTCTCTCGGTTGCTCGGGCTCAGTTGCTCGGGGGTGCGGCCGTCGGGGCGACGTCCGAGGCGCCGTCGCTGTCCCCGACCGCCTTGCTGAAGTCGGTGTGCACGGAGTCGCTCTCGGTGAACTTGTTGTTCGACCAGTGGTACGTGATCACGTCCTCACTGGAGGCGTAGGACACCGAGTCGCCCTTCTCGTACTGCTGCTTGGTGACGACGAGATCGCCCCGGTCGATCTCGGAATAGACCGGGGCCGCCTCGGCGGTGAAGACGTTCTTGTACGTGTTGTTCTGCTCGCGGTAGACATACGTCGCCACGCCCACCGCGTCCTGGCAGGTCATCACGTTCACCACGACGTCGGGGGCGTCGTTGCCGGTGAGATGCCCGTACGAGACGTCGACCGGGTAATCGTGTCCGGAACACGGCTTCAGATCGCGCTTGACCGTCGCGCTGACCTTCGGGTCCCGCTTGAGCAGTTGCGGAGCGTTCACCCGACCGCCCGGCTCGGTGACCGGGGAGGTGCCGGAGTCCGGGCTGGGGACGTTCGTACCGACGGCGGGCAGTGAGCGGGCCGCGCCCTCGTCCCGCGGTCCCGTGCCGCCGGTGTCGCAGCCGGCGACGAACAGCCCGATGGCGGCGAGCCCGGCCATCGCCGTGGTACCCGCCGCCAGTGTGCCGCCGCCGAAGCGGCGCCGACCGCTGTTCGTATCCCTGCCCGCGCTGTTCTTCAGGCCGCGCACCGCTCCCGCCCCATCTCTTCACGTTCCCCACGGATCAACGCCCCGGCGTCGATCTCGCGGCTCTCCAGCTCCTGCCGGAGCCGTGCCAGCGCCCGGTGCAGCGTGCTCTTCACCGTACCGGCCGACATCCCGAGCGCCGCGGCGGTCTCCTCGGTGCTCATCTGCTCCCAGTGTCGCAGTACGACCACACTGCGCTGCTTGGGCGCGAGAACCTTGAGGATGTCCATCAGCAGCGCCCGGTCGGCGTGCTGCTCGGTACCGTCCTCGACGGACGCGTCGGGGAGCTGCTCGGTGGGCACCTCCTCCAGCTTGCGGGCGCGCCACCACTCGGTACGCGTGTTGATCATGACCCGGCGAAGGTAGGCGTCGGCCAGGCTCTTGTCGGCGATGCCCTCCCAGCGGCGGTAGGTGCGGGCCAGGGCGGTCTGCAGCAGGTCCTGTGCGTCGACGGGGTCGGGTACCAGCCGGCGCGCACTGCGCAGCAGAGCGTCCTGCCTGGTGCGTACGTACTCCTCGAATTCGAGCACCTCACCGTGCGCCATACCCAACCGCCTCCGTCATCCCCGTTGTTCACGCTGTTCCGTGGTCTGTCCATGAAGCTACGGAGGCGTTGTCACGGAGCTGTGCGCGCCAGCCGTCGGCCGATGCACGGCTGTCCATCGGTTGTGTAACGACGGCGACGGAGGCGTATGAACGGGGTATATCGGACAGGGTGGTCGCTGATCCGGGGGTCAGCCGAGCGGAAGCCGGTACATCCCGTCCGCCAACGGCTCGACGAGACCGTCGGCCACCAGACCGTCCAGCGCCCTGGCCCGCTGCACCGGCTCGTGCCACACCGCGTCGAGATCGCCCTGGGGCACCGGCTCCACCGCCTCCCGCAGCACGGCGAGCAGCTTGCCGCGCACCTGACGGTCCGTGCCGGCGTAGGTCTGGCCGCGCCGCACCGGCCCCGCATGGGCGGGCTTGCCGGCGAGCCGCCAGGCGCACTGCCCGGCGACGGGACAGCGCGCGCAGTCCGGGCTCTTCGCCGTGCAGACCAGCGCGCCCAGCTCCATCGAGGCGGCGGCCCAGCGGGCCGCCGTGGCGGCGTCGTCGGGCAGCAGCGCACGGGCGAGCCTGCGCTCGGCGGCGGTGGTGGCGTTCGGCGGGTACTCGACGCCGCTGATCGTACGGGCGAAGACCCGCCGGACGTTGGTGTCCAGAACGGCATACCGCTGCCCGTGCGCGAAGGAGGCGACGGCGGCCGCCGTGTACTCACCGATCCCGGGCAGCGAGATCAGCTGCGCGTGGTCGGTCGGCACATCACCGCCGTGCCGCTCCGTTATGGCCTGCGCCGCGCCGTGCAGCCGTAGTGCACGGCGCGGATAACCGAGCCGGCCCCAGGCACGGACGGCCTCCCCGGGGGCCTCGGCGGCCAGGTCGGCGGGGCGGGGCCAGCGGGCCAGCCACTGTTCGTACACCGGGAGTACCCGGGTGACCGGGGTCTGCTGCAGCATGAACTCGCTGACCATCACCCCCCAGGCACCCGCCTCCGGGCGGCGCCAGGGCAGATCGCGGGCGTGGTCGGCGAACCAGCTGATGACGGGGGAGTGCAGTGCGGTCGCGGTGGCGGAGTCGATGTATGAGTTCTCAGTCGTTGAAGTCATGGCACCACCGATACTCTCAGCTCGCGGTCCCAGGCCCGGCGAACCAGGCCGCCACGCGCACGTCACCGGCCCGGACCTTTTCCACCAGCCCCCGCATCGGCCGGGTCAGCGCCTCGATGACCAGCAGCGCGATCAGCGCGCCCAGAATCAGGCCCACGAGCACGTCATGCGGATAGTGCACCCCCACGAACACCCGGGAGAACGCCATCAGCAGCGCTACCGGCACGGTGAGCCAGACCAGCCGCATCACCGCGATCGCCAGACCGACGGCGGCCGCCGCCGCGATGATCGAGTGGTTACTGGGGAACGACCAGTCGCCGTGCGCCGGACAGTCGATGAGCGGCGGCATCGCGCCGGACACCGCCCGGCAGGGACGTTCCTCGTGGATCACCGACTTCAGCACTTCACTGATGACGTACGCGACGGCCGTCCCCAGCGGGGCGATCAGCGCCAGCGCCATTGCCTGGGACGAGGCCGTACGTGCCCGCCACCACACCACGACGAACAGGACGCCGAAGAGCAGCAGCCCCACTTCCGTCCAGAGCTCCATCAGCTGTTGCAGCCAGCCGGGGGTGGAGTGGGCGAATTCGACGATGTTTCGGTAGAGCGCGGAAGAACTGTCCATGGTGACGGTCAGTATGAGTCATCCCGCTACAGGCGCCACGGGCGGTCACCGATGACGCTCGCCACGCGACGGTGAGCCCCGTTCCGGAATGATGATCCGTAAAAGTTGTACGGACGGCGGCGGGTGGGGCCTGAGTTGGCTCTGATCTCTCGTACAGTTTGCGCCGTGGGATCTATGCGCAATCCGGTCGGGCCGCTTCCCTCCTCCATCTACTGGCGTCGGAGGGCAGTAGCGGCGAGCCTGGTTGCGCTGCTCGCCCTGCTGGTGGTGTGGATCGTCACCTCGGGTGGTGGCGGAAAACACGGCAGTTCCGGATCCAAGGGCTCCGGCCCCGCGTCGTCGATCACTCCGGGTCCCTCCGGCTCGGGCCCCGCGATCAGCCAGGCCCCCGGCGGCCGCGACACATCGAGCGCGTCCGGCGGCTCGGGCGGATCCGCTGACTCCGGCGGTTCGGACGGTGCCGGCGGATCGGACGGCACCGGGGACGGCTCGGGCAGCGACACCGGTACGGACACCGGTGGTACGTCCACCGCGGGCAACGCGGCCGGTGGCACCGCCGGTTCGGGCGCCGGGGGCACGGGCGCGGATGCCGGGCAGCGGGTCAGTGCCGGGTCCGCTCTTCCCGACTGCACCGCCGGGTCCCTCCAGTTGACCCTGCGCAACACCAAGAACAGTTACGCGCCGGGCGAGAAGCCCAAGTTCGACCTGATCGTCAAGAACACCGCTGCGACCGGCTGCAAGGTGGACTTCGGCCCGAAGGGGACCGTGGTGACCATCACCTCCGCCGACAGCGACAAGGCGGTCTGGTCATCGAAGGACTGCCCCAAGGACGGGTCGGCCCAGCTCTTCCAGATCCCGGCGAACACGTCCGTCACGCATCCGGTGGTGTGGGACCGGAGGACGTCATCGCCCACGTGCGGGGCCGCCACGAAGGCGGCGGGGGCCGGGACGTATCTGGTGGAGGTCAAGGTGCCGGGTCTGCCCGTGAAGCAGACGTCCATCGTCCTGGCCAAGGACTGACGCCTGCGGTAGCGCCTGCGGCGGGCCTTTTCCCCTCCCCCCCGCCCCTTCCCGAACCGAGGGGCCCGAGGCGGAGCCCCGGCAGGTACGCGAACCCCCAGCCCCTAGACGTACCGTTCCAGAATCGATGACTCCGCCAACCGCGAAAGCCCCTCCCGCACGCTCCGGGCCCTGGCCTCCCCCACCCCATCCACCGTCTGCAGATCATCCACGCTCGCAGCGAGCAACTTCTGCAGCCCCCCGAAGTGCTCGACGAGCCGCTCGATGATCGCCCCGGGCAGTCGCGGCACCTTCGCCAGCAGCCGGTACCCCCGCGGCGACACCGCCGAATCAAGAGTCTCGGGAGAGCCGCTGTAACCCAACGCCCGGGCCACCACTGGCAGTTCGAGAAGTTCGGTGTGGCTCAGCGTGTTGAGGTCGACCAGCGCCTCGGCAACCGTGCGTGACCGCTTCGCCGTCGGTTCCGGTACGTAGTCACGGACCACCAGCTCCCGCTCGGGCTCGACCCCGGCGATCAACTCGTCGAGCTGGAGGGAGAGAAGACGACCGTCGGTTCCCAGCTCCACCACGTACTCGGCGATCTCCGTGGCGATCCGCCGCACCATTTCCAGGCGCTGCGCCACCGCGGTGACATCGCGGACCGTCACCAGGTCCTCGATCTCGAGCGCGGAGAGCGTGCCGGCCACCTCGTCGAGGCGGAGCTTGTAGCGCTCCAGGGTGGCGAGGGCCTGGTTCGCACGGGACAGGATCGCCGCCGACTCCTCGAGGACCCGGCGCTCCCCGTCGACATAGAGCGCGATCAGATGCATCGACTGCGAGACGGAGACCACCGGGAAACCGCACTGCTTGGAGACCCGGTCCGCGGTGCGGTGCCGGGTGCCCGTCTCCTCCGTGGGGATGGACGCATCGGGGACCAGCTGGACTCCGGCCCGCAGGATCTTGCCGATGTCCTTGTCCAGGATGAGTGCGCCGTCGAGCTTGCACAGCTCCCGCAGGCGGGTGGCGGCGAACTCCACATCCATCACGAAACCGCCGGTGCACATCGACTCGACGGTCTTGTCCATGCCGAGCACGATCAGCCCGCCGGTGTTGCCCCGCAGGACGCGCTCGAGGCCGTCGCGCAGCGCCGTGCCGGGCGCGACGGCGCTCAGCGTGGCGCGCATCAGCGCTTCATTTCCGGAGGAGCTCCCGCCGGACTTCCCGGGTGCCGCTCGGTCATTGGCTGCCACTGCACTCCTCGGGCTTGGTACGGACAGGCGAGACCAGGGCAAAAGTCTACCGGCGCCGTTACTCCTCCCGAGGTGCCTGGGTCCTCGACCGGCGCGGAAGGACCCGTAGCGCGTCTCCCATGTCGCCGACCTCGATGACGTTCATACCGGCCGGGACCTTCCCCGGATCGGTCGGGACGAGGGCATGCGTGAAGCCCAGCCGGTGCGCCTCGGCCAGTCTGCGCTGCACTCCGGTGACCCGCCGGACCTCGCCGGCCAGCCCCACTTCGCCGATCGCGACCAGATTCTTCGGCAGCGGCACATCGCTCGCCGCGGACGCCAGTGCCAGCGCGACGGCCAGGTCGGCGGCCGGTTCGGTGAGCTTCACCCCGCCCACGGTCGCGGTGTAGATGTCGCGCTTGCCGAGCGCGCTGATCCGGCCGCGCTGTTCCAGCACGGCGAGCATCATCGAGACCCGCGAGGTCTCCAGACCGGATGTGGTGCGCCGGGGGGAGGGGATCTGCGAGTCGACGGTGAGCGCCTGGACCTCGGCGACCAGCGGGCGCTTGCCCTCCAGGGTGACCGTGAGGCAGGTGCCCGGAACCGGTTCGTCACGGCGGGTCAGGAACAGTCCGCTCGGGTCGGCGAGGCCGGTGATGCCCTCGTCGTGCAGCTCGAAGCAGCCGACCTCGTCGGTCGCGCCGTACCGGTTCTTGACGCCGCGGACGAGTCTCAGCCGGGCGTGCCGGTCGCCCTCGAAGGACAGCACGACATCCACCAGGTGTTCCAGCAGCCGGGGGCCCGCGATGGCCCCGTCCTTGGTCACATGGCCGACCAGCAGGGTGGACATCCCGCGCTCCTTGGAGGCCCGGATCAGCGCACCGGCCACCTCGCGCACCTGCGCCATGCCACCCGGCGCACCGTCGAGTTCGGGCGACGCGACGGTCTGTACGGAGTCCAGGACCAGCAGGGAGGGCTTGACGGCGTCGAGGTGGCCGAGCACCGCGGAGAGGTCGGTCTCGGCGGCCAGGAACAGATGGTCGTTGATCGCGTGGATCCGGTCGGCGCGGAGTCTGACCTGGCTGGCGGACTCCTCGGCCGTCACATAGAGGGTGCGGTGGCTATCGCCCGCGGCCTTGGCCGCGACATCGAGCAGCAGGGTCGACTTGCCGACCCCGGGCTCGCCGGCCAGCAGCACCACCGCGCCGGGCACCAGACCACCGCCGAGCACCCGGTCCAGCTCGTCGACGCCGGTCGGGCGGGCGGTCGCCGTCCGGCTGTCGACCTGGCCGATGGGCAGGGCCGCGGCGCTGACCCGGCCTGCCGCGGTCGTCCGCACCGCGGGTGCACCACCGAACTCCTCGACGGTGCCCCAGGTCTGGCACTCGGGGCAGCGGCCCAGCCACTTGGCGGTCGTCCAGCCGCACTCGGTGCAGCGGTAGGACGGCCGGTCTTTGACGGTCTTCGCACGGGTGGCCATGACGCCACCGTAACGGCCGGGTCCGACAGCCCGGCCGACTGCTGCGGCATCTGCTGCGCCATCCGCGGAATTTCGGATTCCTGTCCCCTTTCGAGGGATACGTTCACCCGTAAGGATTAAATGCCTTGGAGACGTGCTAGGAGGTGGCTGCTCCCGGCCTACCGTCGCCAGGTGACGAGCAGCAGGCTGGAGAACCCCACGCACACCCCCACGCACACCACCGGCGCGCACCGGGCACAGCGGCACCTGTCCCGTCCGGCGGAGCAGCGGCCACCGGCCCGGTATGAGGCATATCTGGACGGACTGTTCACCTACTGTCTTTCGGTCCTCTGCGACCACGAGGCGGCGACCGCGGTCCTCGGCAATGTGCTGGCTGTCTCCGAGCGGCAGTTCAGCCGTTGTCCCTCCGACGCATCGGGACGCCGGGCCTGGCTGTACGCACTCGCCCGCTGGGCCTGTCTGCGCAAGCTCGCCGAGCAGAAGCGGCTGCGCCCGGGCGCCCACACCGGCCGCGCCCCCGCAAAACCCGCCCCCGCAGAACCCGCCCCGGCCCAGCCCGGCTCCTCACCCCAGCCCGGCTCGCCCGCCCAGCCCCCACCCGGCGCGGCCACCGAGCGACAGCGCCGGGACCTCGCCACCCTGGCCTGGCCGGAGGCCGCAGGCACCACCCCCGAGCAGCGCGAAGCGCTGGAGCTGGCGGTACGGCATCAGCTCAGCCCGCGTGAAGTCGCCGCGGTGCTCGGCATGGAGCTCGCGGCGGCCCGCACCCTGCTGGCCGCGGCAGCCTGCGAGGTGGAGCGGACCAGGGCCGCGCTCGCCGTAGTGGAGACCGGGAACTGCCCCGGCGCCGCCCGCCTCACCGGTGACCGCCGGATGCTGCTCTCCAGCGCGCTCCGCCGTGAACTGGTCCGGCATGTCGACGACTGCCCGCGCTGCCGCAAGGTCGCCGAACGCGCCGGCGCGGCAGCTCCCTGGCCGGGATCCCACGTCACCCCCGCCACCCCCGCGGCGCTGCCGCTGGTCGCGGCGGAACGATCCGCCACGTACACCGCGATGCTGCACGCCCCGCGCGGCAGCGCCCCCCGCTTCGGCCGCGACGGCTTTCCGCTGGACCCCAAGGACCGCGCCGCGCGCCGCGACCGGCTGCGGGCCCGGGCGGTGACGACGACGGTGGTGGCCACGGTCGTCGCGGCGCCGGTGCTTGCCCTCTGGGCCGCCTACCGTCACGCCCCCGCCACCGGCGAGGGACACGGCGGCTCGGTCACCACCAACGAGGCCGAAGGACCGGGCAGCGGGCACACCGGCGCGTACGACCACTACGAGAACGCGGGCAACGCCCGCACCGACCGCACGCCCTTCACCGGCGGCAGCAGTTCGTCACCCGACGTGTCCGTCGAGGTCATCAGCCCGAGCACCGGCGCGAAGAAGTCACCCGCGGGCGAACCGATCGCCGCGGGTTCGCTCACCGTCGAAGCCCGTTCGTCCGGCGGGCGGACCACGATCACCCTGACGTCGGGGGGAGACCGGCCGGTCACCTGGTCCGCCTGGCGGACCGCCCCCTGGGTGCACCTCAGCAGTACGACCGGAACCCTGCAGCCCGGCCGGTCGGTGACCCTCCACGTCTATGTCGACCACCGCAACGAACCGGAGGGCGCCTGGTCGGCCCGGATCGGCATCAACCCCGCGGGCGCCGTCGTCTCGCTGCAGGGATACGGCCACCACGACAGAAAGGGCGGCCACGGGGGCCACGGCCACCACCACCCTCCGACGCCGACGGATCAGCCGCCGACCAACGGCCCGACATCGCCCCCCGGTGACCCGACGCCGGGTGACCCGACCCCGAGCGACCCGACGACACCGCCCCCGTCGGACCCCACGCCCCCGCCGACACCGCCGTCGGATCAGCCGACATCGCCGCCCTCCTCGGAGACGACCCCCTTGCCCACCGGATGACTGCCACGACGTGCACCGGGTCGTACGGTCAGGCCGGATCCGCCGGATGCGGAGCCATCGGCAGCAGCGAGGCGAGCCGCGCCTCGCACAGCTCGACCAGACGGTCGTAGGCCGCCTTGCCCATCAGCTCGGTCAACTCCGGCCGGTACGACACATAGACCGGCTCCCCGGCCCCGTGCGCGGACGTCGCCGAGGTGCACCACCAGTGCAAGTCGTGTCCGCCGGGGCCCCAGCCACGCCGGTCGTACTCGCCGATCGAGATCTGCAGCACCCGCGAGTCGTCCGGCCGCTCGATCCAGTCGTACGTCCGGCGCACCGGCAGCTGCCAGCAGACATCGGGCTTGGTCTCCAGCGGTTCCTTGCCCTCCTTGAGGGCCAGGATGTGCAGCGCGCACCCGGCGCCACCGGCGAACCCGGGTCGGTTCTGGAAGATGCACGAACCGTCCCAGCGCCGGGTCTGCCGCTCGTCGTCCTCGTCGACCTGCACCCAGCCCGAGTCCGTGCCGACATCGTGGAACTGCCAGAGGTCCGGCGTGAGACGCGCCACCTGACCGGCCACCCGCTGCTCGTCGTCCTCGTCGGAGAAGTGCGCCCCCAGCGTGCAGCAGCCGTCGTCGGCTCGCCCCGCCTGGATCCCCTGGCAGCCGCTGCCGAAGATGCAGCTCCACCGGGAGGTGAGCCAGGTCAGGTCGCAGCGGAAGATCTGTTCGTCGTCGGCCGGGTCCGGGAACTCGACCCAGGCACGGGCGAAGTCCAGAGCCTGCTCGTCGCTCTGCGGCTTCGGCTGCTTCGCGGGTTTGCCCGGCTTCGCCTTTTTCGTCTTTGGCACAGCTCCAGCGTACGGGCGTGGACCCCCGGATCGGCCGGACGACCACCCACGCGCCCATTCGCAGTAGCGTTCCGCGTATGAGACTCGGAGTCCTCGACGTGGGTTCGAACACGGTGCACCTGCTGGTGGTCGACGCCCACCCCGGCGCCCGCCCGCTGCCCGCCCACTCGCACAAGGCCGCACTGCGCCTCGCCGAACTGCTCGACGATCAGGGCGCGATCGGCGCCGAGGGCATCGACCGGCTGGTCGCCACCATCAACGAAGCACTGCAGGCCGCCGAGGACAAGGGCGCCGAGAACGTCCTGCCCTTCGCGACCTCCGCCGTGCGCGAGGCCAGCAATGCCGACCAGGTGCTGACCCGGGTCCGCGACGAGACCGGCGTCGACCTCCAGGTGCTCTCCGGCGAGGACGAGGCCCGGCTGACCTTCCTGGCGGCCCGCCGCTGGTTCGGCTGGTCGGCGGGAAGGGTCCTGCTGCTCGACATCGGCGGCGGCTCACTGGAAATCGCGTACGGCATCGACGAGCAGCCGGACGCCGCGGTGTCGCTGCCGCTCGGCGCGGGCCGGCTCACCAACGCCTGGCTGCCCGGCGACCCGCCCGATCCGCAGGACATCAGGGCGCTGCGCCGCCATGTCCGCGCGGAGATCGCCCGTACCGTCGGGGAGTTCACCCGGTTCGGCAAACCCGATCACGTGGTGGCCACCTCGAAGACCTTCAAGCAGCTCTGCAGGATCGCGGGCGCGGCACGCTCCGGCGAAGGCCCGTATGTGCCCCGCGGACTGAGTCGTAGGTCACTGGAGGAGTGGGTCCCGAAGCTCGGTGCGATGACGGCGGCCGAGCGGGCCGGACTGCCCGGGGTCTCCGAGGAACGCGCACCGCAACTGCTGGCAGGAGCGCTGGTCGCGGAGGGTGCGATGGATCTCTTCGGCGTCGAGGAGCTGGAAGTCTGCCCCTGGGCACTGCGCGAGGGCGTCATCCTGCGCCGCCTCGACCATCTCCCTGCCCGGTAGCCGTGCCCCGTACGCTGTCTCCCGTGGCAGAACCAGTGGTGCGCATCCCGGATGCGAAGGTCGCACTGTCCACGGCGTCCGTGTACCCGGAGTCGACGGCGACGGCCTTCGAGATCGCCGCGCGCCTCGGCTATGACGGGGTCGAGGTGATGGTGTGGACGGATCCCGTCAGCCAGGACATCGAAGCCCTGCGCGGACTGTCCGATTACCACCAGGTGCCGATCCTCGCGGTGCACGCCCCCTGTCTGCTGATCACCCAGCGGGTGTGGTCGACCGACCCGTGGGTCAAACTCCAGCGGGCCCGCGCCGCCGCGGAGAAACTCGGCGCCTCCACGGTGGTCGTGCACCCGCCCTTCCGTTGGCAACGGAACTACGCCGGTGACTTCGTGCACGGGATCTGGCGGATGGCCGAAGAGACCGACGTGCGTTTCGCGGTCGAGAATATGTACCCCTGGCGCTACCGCGACCGCGAGATGCTGGCGTACGCCCCCAGCTGGGACGTCACCGACGACGACTACCGCCACTTCACGGTCGACCTCTCGCACACCGCGACCGCCCGCACCGACGCGCTGGCGATGATCGACCGGATGGGATCCCGGCTGGCCCATGTCCACCTCGCCGACGGCCGCGGCTCCGGCAAGGACGAACACCTGGTGCCCGGCCGCGGCACCCAGCCCTGCGCCGAACTGCTCGAGGGGCTCGCGGCCGGCGGCTTCGACGGCCATGTCGTCATCGAGGTCAACACCCGCCGCGCGATGTCCGCCGCCGAACGCGAAGCCGACCTCGCGGAGGCGCTCGCCTTCGCCCGCCTCCACCTCGCCACCCGGGTCCACCGCCCATGACCGACCCCGCCCCGGCCCCGCCCCGCCGTCGCAGAGGCCGCCCGCCCCGCGACCCGGCCGCCGAGGGCCCCGGGGCACGCGAACGCATCCTGGAGTCGGCCCGTACGGAGTTCTCGGAACGCGGCTACGACAAGACCTCCGTCCGCGGTATCGCCAAGGCCGCCGGGGTGGACGCGGCACTCGTGCATCACTACTTCGGCACCAAGGACGAGGTGTTCGAGGCCGCCATCGACGTGACCATGGAGCCCGCCCAGCTGGTCCCCGCCCTGCTCGGCCCCGGCCCCGACGGCATCGGCGAACGCCTGGCCCGCTACTTCCTCGGCGTCTGGGAGAACCCGGAGTCCCGATCCCCGCTGCTTGCGATCGTCCGCTCGGCGCTGACGCACGATGCGGCGGCCAAGGTGCTGCGTGGCTTCGTGCTGCAGCGGGTGCTGGAACGCGTCGCGGCGGACCTGGATGTCCCGAACCCGCGGCTCCGGGCGGAGCTGGCGGCTTCGCACATGATCGGGATCGCGATGCTGAGGTATGTGCTCGAGATGGAGCCGTTGGCCACGGCGGAGGTGGAGGAGATCGTGGCGATGGTGGCGCCCACGTTGCAGCGCTACCTGACGGAACCGGCGTGAGGTTCGGCCGCTGGCGGGGGAAAAAGCAAGCCCGTCCGGCGATTGAGGACGAACGGGGTCCGGGGCGGAGCCCCGTGCACGGCCGGTGGTGGCCGCTGCGCGGCCACCCGATCCCGCCATCCGGACACCCTCGTCCGGATCGTGGAGCGCAGGCGTACCCTCGATGACAGTCCATTCTGCCTAAGGAGCGAGCGACGATGCCCGAGCTGAGGTCCCGCACAGTCACCCACGGCCGCAACATGGCGGGCGCCCGCGCCCTTATGCGGGCGTCGGGCGTAGCAAGCGCGGACATCGGCAAGCCCATCATCGCGGTGGCCAACTCGTTCACCGAGTTCGTGCCCGGGCACACCCACCTCCAGCCGGTCGGCCGGATCGTCTCCGAGGCGATCAAAGCCGCGGGCGCCGTGCCCCGCGAGTTCAACACCATCGCCGTGGACGACGGCATCGCGATGGGCCACGGCGGGATGCTCTACAGCCTCCCCTCCCGCGACCTCATCGCGGACAGCGTCGAGTACATGGTCGAGGCGCACTGCGCGGACGCGCTGATCTGCATCTCCAACTGCGACAAGATCACCCCGGGCATGCTGATGGCCGCGATGCGCCTCAACATCCCGACCGTCTTCGTCTCCGGCGGCCCGATGGAGGCCGGCAAGGCCACCCTCGTCGACGGCACGGTCCGCAAGCTCGACCTGATCAACGCGATCAGCGACGCGGTCAACGAGAGCGTCTCGGACGAGGACATCCTCCGCATCGAGGAGAACGCCTGCCCCACCTGTGGCAGCTGTTCCGGCATGTTCACCGCCAACTCGATGAACTGCCTGACCGAGGTCCTCGGCCTCTCCCTCCCGGGCAACGGCTCGACCCTCGCCACCCACACCGCCCGCAGGGCGCTGTACGAGAACGCCGGGCGCACGGTCGTCGACATCACCAAGCGCTACTACGAGCAGGGCGACGAGACCGTACTGCCCCGAGCCATCGGCACGCGCGCCGCGTTCGACAACGCCATGGCGCTCGACATCGCGATGGGCGGCTCGACCAACACGATCCTGCACCTGCTCGCCGCCGCGCAGGAGGCCGAGCTCGACTACGACCTGGACGACATCAACGCGGTCTCGCGCCGTGTCCCGTGCCTGTCCAAGGTCGCCCCGAACGTCGCCCCGGGCGGCACGTACTACATGGAGGACGTGCACCGGGCCGGTGGTATCCCCGCCATCCTCGGCGAGCTGTACCGCGGCGGGATGCTCAACGAGGACGTGCACTCCGTGCACGCGCCGACCCTCGCCGACTGGCTGAAGACCTGGGACGTGCGCGGTGGCTCCCCGTCACCCGAGGCCGTCGAGCTGTGGCACGCGGCCCCCGGCTGCGTCCGCTCCGCCGAGGCCTTCTCGCAGTCCGAGCGCTGGGACACCCTGGACCTGGACGCGACCGGCGGCTGCATCCGGGACGCCGAGCACGCGTACTCCAAGGACGGCGGCCTGGCCGTCCTCAAGGGCAACCTCGCGGTGGACGGCTGCGTGGTGAAGACCGCAGGGGTCGACGAGTCGATCTGGACCTTCGAGGGCCCGGCCGTGGTCTGCGAGTCGCAGGAGGAAGCCGTCGACAAGATCCTCCGCAAGGAGATCAAGGAAGGCGACGTCGTCGTCATCCGCTACGAGGGCCCCAAGGGCGGCCCCGGCATGCAGGAAATGCTCTACCCGACGTCCTTCCTCAAGGGCCGTGGCCTCGGCAAGGCCTGCGCACTGGTCACCGACGGCCGCTTCTCCGGCGGCACTTCGGGCCTCTCCATCGGCCACGCCTCGCCGGAGGCGGCGTCCGGCGGCACCATCGCGCTGGTCGAGGACGGCGACCGCATCCGCATCGACATCCCCAACCGCACCATCGACCTGCTGGTCTCCGACGAGGACCTGGCCACCCGGCGTGCCGCGCTGGGCGGCGTGTACGCCCCGGCCGACCGCGAGCGCAAGGTCTCCCAGGCACTGAAGGCGTACGCGGCGATGGCGACCAGCGCCGACCGCGGCGCCGTCCGGGACGTTTCCAAGCTCGGCTGAGCGCTCGGCCGGAAGCCTTGCCGCCGGGCGGGGGATAATCGACGCTGTGAGCGAGAACAGCGAGAGCCCCACCCCCGGCGGGCCGCAGCCCGAGACCCTCCGTTTCTTCGGTACGACCTGGGTCGGCCATGACAACGGGTACGGGCTGCGGCGGGTCGGCGTCGCCTGCGGGGCGCTCGTCGTGACCGTCGCCGCGTGCCTGCTGATGCGGTTCGCCTACCAGGGCGTCCAGATCGCCGACGTCGGCAGTTTCGTCTCGGTGCTCTTCGTCGCCGTCTTCGGCATCTGCAGCGCCGTGGCCTTCGTCCGCACCTGGGACGGCTTCCGCCGCCGCCCGGCAGACCCGGCCCGCGAGGAATCACTGCGCAGCCTCAAGGCGATCGGCTTCATCGGCTCGCTCCTCGCGTACTTCTTCCGTTCTCTCACCGAGGCCCCCGGGGAGCGACTGCTCCGCAGCGAGTACGAGACGGCCGTCACCCAGTACGAGAAGCGCCGCGGCGCCCGAGCCGGGAACCCGGCGGCCCGCAGAAGGCCGAAGTCGAAGCGGAAGTAGCGGAAGCAGCGAGGCAGCGAGGCAGCGAAAGTAAGGCGCAGGCAAAGAATCAGTCCGGGGCCCCTGGTCCCTGCGGCTCTCCGCCGGGAGGATGTCTGACATGACGGAACTCGCACGGTCCTCCGACTCGGCCGCCGCCCAGTACGCGGCCACCCGCCCCGGCTATCCGCCCACGCTCTTCGACGCGGTGGAGGTGATGGCCGACCGCGCGTTCGAGGGAGCCCACGTCATCGATGTCGGCGCGGGCACCGGATTCGCCACCGGCCTGATGCGGGACCGCGGCGCCGACGTGCTGGCCGTCGAACCGGGCCCCGCCATGGCCGCACAACTGCGCACCGCCCACCCGGACATCCGCCTCGTCCAGGGCGACGGAGACGCCCTGCCCGTCGCGTCCGGCTGCGCCGACTTCGTCACCTACGCCCAGGCCTGGCACTGGACGGAACCGACCCGCTCGATCCCCGAGGCGCTGCGCGTCCTCAAGCCCCGGGGCGTGCTCGCTCTCTGGTGGAACGCCCTGGACCCCGCGGCAGCCTGGGCGGCGGAACAGGAGACCCGCCTGCGCGAGCGTCTCCCGGACTACTACCAGTACGACGCGGCACCCAAGGCGCCGGTGATCATCAAAACCCTGTACGACGGCCTCACCCCGGCCTTCCGCCGCCTGCAGTGGTCCCGCGAGGTCACCATCGACGCCCACCTCGCCCACTTGACCACCCGCTCCCAACTCGCCGTCACCGACCGGGAAAAGGCGGCCCCGGTCCTCGCGGAGGAACGCGCGGAACTCCTGCGCATCTTCCCGGACGGAGTGGTGCGGGAGCAGTACGTCATCAACCTCACCGCGGTCCGCAAACCCGCACGCTAGATCCGAAAGGATCCAGCCCGAGAGGGCCTAACCGCGCCCCCGCGCGCCCCCGTACCGGCCCACCAGTCCGACCACGCCGCCCACCACGATCCCGCGCCACAGCCCGTCGGCGATGCTGGAGAAGAAACCCTCGGGGCTCAGCACCTGCCGGACCACGACGTCCGACACGGCCATCAACACCCCGGGCACCACGGCGACGCGCCACGGATGCGCCGCCGCCCACCGCCGGATCCGACGATCGCCCTGCACCCCGCGACGCCCCGCCAGCGCGGCCCCCGCGCCGCCGACGAGGAAGAACAACGTCAGCGAGACCGAGAGCGCGCTGGTCACCGTCTGCATCCCCAGGCCCTCGGCGATCGTCGAGACACCGAGCGACACCGCACCGCCCAGGGCGCCGACGGCCGCCGCCGCCCGCCACGGGCCGAGCGTCGCAGAGGCCAGAGCGAGGCTTCGCTGCTCGGACTTGGACATCTCACTGTTCTGCGTCATGGCTCCACGGTCCGCCCGCCCCGGCCCGCACACCATCGGGGATGTCCCTGACGCGCCCCTGAATACCTGGATACCGGCAAGGATGGCCGGTATGACGACCAGCTCCGCACGTGCGCACTCCTTCAACGCGGCAGCGGCCGCCTACGCCGCCAACCGCCCCTCCTACCCACAGACCTTGCTCGACGAGATCGAGGACGTCGCCGGCCGCCCGCTGGCCGGCGCCCGGGTCGCCGACGTCGGCGCGGGCACCGGCATAGCGACGACCCTCCTGCATGAGCGCGGCGCCCGGGTGGTCGCCGTCGAGCCGGGCGACGGCATGGCCGAACAGTTCCGGCGCGGCCTCCCCGACGTGCCGGTGGTGCGCGGCGACGGCAACCACCTCCCCCTCGCCGACGCTTCGGCAGACCTCATCACGTACGCCCAGGCCTGGCACTGGACCGACCCGGCCCGCTCGGCCCCCGAAGCGATGCGTGTGCTGCGCCCCGGTGGCGCGCTCGCCCTCTGGTGGAACATTCCGGACCACGAGGTGGCGTGGATCGCCGACCAGGACGCCCGTATCCACCGCTTCTTCGACACCTCCCGCGCCACGACCGGCAGGTCCGCCGCCCACGGCAGCTCCGACCGGTCCCGCGAGATGTCGGGCGGCTTGGACCTGATCTGCCGCAGCGTGCGCTGGAGCCGCCGTATCCCGATCGACGTCCACCTCGCCAATCTCGCGAGCCATTCGATGTTCCTGGTGGCCGGCGAGCGGACCACCACCGAGTTCATGAGGGCCGAGCGCGCCGTCCTGACCGGCCTCTTCCCCGCCGGGTCGGTCGACGAGGACTACACGGTCGACCTGAGCATCGCGCTCAAGCCCTCTTGACGAGCCCTCTTGACGGTCCGGCGCCCCGGGCTCCATATTCATCACATGATGAATATGGAGCCCGGAAGGGTCGCCATCGACGCCCACGACCTCACCGTCGTCCGGGGGGCACGCACCGTCCTGCGCGGTCTCCGCTTCACCGTCCCCCGGGGCCGGATCACCGGCCTGCTCGGACCGTCCGGCTGTGGGAAGTCCACGCTGATGCGCGCGGTCGTCGGCACCCAGGCGAAGGTCACCGGCCGGCTGACCGTCCTCGGCCACCCGGCCGGCGACGCCCCGCTGCGCCGCCGCATCGGGTACGTCACCCAGGCCCCGTCCGTCTACGACGACCTCACCGTCCGGCAGAATCTGGACTACTTCGCGGCGATCCTCGGCGCCCGCGACAAGGTCGGCCGCGCGATCCGCGACGTCGACCTCACCGCCCACGCCGACGCTCCGGCGGGCAACCTCTCCGGCGGCCAGCGCAGCCGGGTCTCACTGGCCGTCGCCCTGCTCGGCGCCCCCGAACTCCTCGTACTCGACGAGCCGACGGTCGGCCTGGACCCGGTGCTCCGCCGGGACCTCTGGGCGCTGTTCCACACCCTCGCCGGTGCGGGCACCACGATCCTGGTCTCCTCCCACGTCATGGACGAGGCGGAACGCTGCCACCGCCTGCTCCTGATGCGCGAGGGCGAAATCCTGGCCGAAGGCACCCCCGGCGAACTGCGTACCCGCACCGGCGCCCCGACGGTCGAGGACGCCTTCCTCCACCTGGTCGACGCGGACCGGTCCGTCGAGGAGACAGTCCGATGACGCTCACCCGCACCCTCGCCACCACCGCCCGGGTCCTGCGGCAACTCCGCCACGACCCCCGCACGATCGCGCTGCTCCTCCTGATCCCCGCCGTCATGATCGGCCTGCTGCGTTACGTCTTCGACGCCTCGCCCCGGACGTTCGACTCGATCGGCGCGTCCCTGCTCGGCATCTTCCCGCTGATCACCATGTTCCTGGTGACCTCGATCGCCACCTTGCGGGAACGCACATCCGGCACACTGGAACGCCTGCTCGCCCTCCCCATCGGCAAGGCCGACATCATCGCGGGCTACGCCCTGGCCTTCGGCCTGCTGGCCATCGTCCAGTCCGCCGTGGCCACTGCCCTATCGGTCTGGCTCCTCGACCTGGACGTCACCGGCTCCCCCTGGCTCCTCCTCCTGGTCGCCCTCCTCGACGCCCTGCTGGGCACCGCCCTCGGCCTGTTCGTCTCCGCTTTCGCCGCGTCGGAATTCCAGGCGGTCCAGTTCATGCCCGCCGTGATCTTCCCCCAGCTGCTGCTCTGCGGCCTTCTCACCCCCCGCGCCCACATGCAGCCCGTCCTGGAGGCCATCTCCGACGTGCTGCCGATGTCCTACGCGGTCGACGCGATGAACGAGGTCCTACGCCACGCGAACGCGACCACAACGTTCCTCCGCGACGCGCTGATCGTCGGCGGCGTGGCCCTACTCGTCCTCACCCTGGGAGCAGCCACCCTCCGCCGCCGCACCCCATGACCCAGCCCGCCCCACCATGGCGCCCAGGCCGCCTGCGCCGCACTCTGCGGACTCGCGCCGGCACCATCCGCCCCTACGCCGGCAACATCCCATGCCCGCCCGCACGATCCATCCCTGCACCGGCTCTATCCAGCCCCTCCGGCGTTTGAGGAGCCCGGGGCAGAGCCCCGGTTCGGGAAGGGGCGCGGGCAGGGGAAAAAGCCCCGCGCAGCGGCCCACCCCTCGGACACCATCCGCGCTCCCACCCCACCCAGTGCAAGGATGATCCCGCACCGACCAACCCCCACCGGCGAGGTGAACGAGAGCCATGGCCCAGACAGTCGCAGTCCTAGGCACAGGCAAAATCGGCGAAGCCCTCCTCAGCGGAATGCTCCGCGCAGGCTGGCCCCCCGCCCACCTCCTCGTCACAGCCCGCCGCCCCGCGCGAGCGGAAGAGCTCCGCGCCCGCTACGGCGTGGAAGCCGTCACCAACGCCGAAGCGGCCAAGCGGGCCGACATCCTCATCCTCACGGTCAAACCGCAGGACATGGGCAAACTCCTCGACGAACTCGCCCCGCACGTACCCGCCGACCGCTTGATCATCAGCGGCGCCGCAGGCATCCCCACCGCGTACTTCGAGGGGCGACTCGCGGCCGGTACCCCGGTCGTCCGGGTCATGACCAACACCCCGGCCCTGGTGGACGAGGCCATGTCCGTCATCTCGCCCGGCAGCCACGCCACCGAGGCACACCTCGCGCACGCCGACGAGATCTTCGGCGGCGTCGGCAAGACCCTCCGGGTCCCCGAGAGCCAGCAGGACGCCGCCACCGCGCTCTCCGGCTCGGGCCCGGCGTACTTCTACTACCTGGTCGAGGCGATGACCGACGCCGGCATCCTGCTCGGCATTCCCCGGGCCCAGGCCCACGACCTGATCGTCCAGGCCGCCATCGGCGCCGCCGTGATGCTCAGGGACAGCGGAGAGCACCCGGTGAAACTCCGGGAAGCGGTCACCAGCCCGGCCGGCACCACGATCAACGCGATCCGCGAGCTGGAGAACCACGGCGTACGAGCCGCGCTCATCGCGGCCCTGGAGGCAGCCCGCGACCGCAGCCGCGAGCTGGCCTCCGGCAACAACTGAGCGGTTACGGCTCCAGCAGCCCAATGGCCCGGTACGCGGCATCGACCGTCGGCCGGGCCATCTCGCGGGCCCGCGCGGCACCGCCCCTGAGCACCGTCGTCAGGTACCCGGGGTCGGCGACCAGCGCGGCATGGCGTTCCTGCAACGGATGCAACAGCTCCACCACCGCCTCGGCGGTGTCCTTCTTCAGTGCCCCGTACGAGTCGTACCCCTCGGCGAGCTTTCCGGGCGGCTGCCCCGTACACGAACCGAGCACCTCAAGCAGATTGGCCACGCCCGGACTCGCTGCCCTGTCGTACACCACGTCGCGGCCGCTGTCGGTCACCGCACGCATGACCTTCTTCCGCACCGCATCAGGCTCGTCGAGCAGGTAGATGATGCCGGCCCCCTCCGCGTGCGACTTCCCCATCTTGGATGTGGGGTCCTGGAGGTCCATCACCCGCGCGGCCACCGTCGGGGCGGTGGCCTTCGGCACCACGAAGGTGTGCCCATACCGTTGGTTGAACCGCACCGCCAGGTCCCGGGCCAGCTCCACGTGCTGGGTCTGGTCCTCGCCCACCGGTACCTCGTCGGTCCCATAGGCCAGGATGTCCGCCGCCATCAGCGCCGGATACGTCAGCAGGGACAGCCGCACACTGTCCCCGGCCTCCTTGGCCTGTGCGCTCTTCTCCTTGTACTGGATCATGCGCCGCATCTCGCCGTCGGTGGCTGTGCACTCCAGCAGATAGGACAGCCGGGCGTGTTCGTCGACATGGCTCTGCACGAATACGGTGCACTGCTCGGGATCCAGCCCGGCCGCCAGCAGCAGCGTCGCCGCCTGCCTACTGAGTCTGCGGACCCGCGCCGGATCGTGTTGCATGGTCAGCGCGTGCAGATCCACCACACAGAACAGCGCATCGGCCCGGTGCTGGTCCTCTTCGGCCCACCGCCGGACGGCGCCCAGGTAGTTCCCGAGCGTCAGATGCCCGGTCGGCTTGACCCCGCTGAAGATGGTCGTCATCTCTCCGTCTCCCTGATCGGAGCCACCGCCACCGACGGCCGGCTCCCGGAGAGGAAACGCGAACGGCCGCCGAAGCGGCGGCCGTTGAGCGCATACGTGCATGCAGGCCGCCGTCAGGCGGCCCGCCACTCAGAGATACACGCATGCGTAGTAGTCACGCCCTTACCGTACCGCTCCCGGGGTCGTGAGGGGAGGGTTGACACGAGCCACGCGGATGAGTAATGTCCTCCGAGCTGTCCGACGTGAGCTCCGGTCCAGGCCGGTCCCCGGACAGTCATTCCGCAACAACCATTCGAACGAGCGACGGCATGTCGTGTCATTCCTATGCGCATTTTGCGAAATGAGGAATCCGCGTTCGAAGGGACGTGGCCCCGATTAGCTCGGGGGCAAGGATTCCGCTAAAGTCTCACTCGTCGGAACGGCTCACGGGCCGGGAGGACAGCCCCTCTGACTGGGAGTCGGCACCGAAAGGTTCTGATAGAGTCGGAATCGCCGGAAAGGGAAACGCGAAAGCGTGGAACTGGAAAGCGAATCCCGCCGGCCGGGAATCGGACACGAAAGAGTCTGATAGAGTCGGAAACGCAAGACCGAAGGGAAGCCCGGAGGAAAACCCCAGAGAACGTTCTCGGGTGAGTACAAAGGAAGCGTCCGTTCCTTGAGAACTCAACAGCGTGCCAAAAGTCAACGCCAGATATGTTGATACCCCGTCTCGCAAGAGACG
>NZ_JBFBAK010000014.1:0-122963 GCF_040689485.1 Streptomyces sp. NPDC051322
GCCCGGTTACATTCCGAACCCGGAAGCTAAGCCTTTCAGCGCCGATGGTACTGCAGGGGGGACCCTGTGGGAGAGTAGGACGCCGCCGAACAATTTTTCATCGTCAGCCCCCGAACTTCGGTTCGGGGGCTGACGTTTTTTTATGCCCGGACACCTCTCGTTCACGTGGGCCGACAAGCATGCGGGCATGAACACCGCGAGGTTTCTGAAGTCCGCAGGCGTGGGCGCCGGCGATGAGGTGATCATGTCGGCCTACGGTGACACCGAGGCCGCCCAGTCCGTGGTCACGGTCGGGGCGCAACCCGTCTTCGTCGACATAGACCCGTCGAGTTACTGCATCGACCCCGAAGCGATTGCCGCCGCACTCACCTCCCGTACGGCGGGCGTCGTAGTGGCTTCCGCCTTCGGCTGCCCGCCGGATCTGGCCCGCATCGGCGAACTGGCACGGGCCCACGGCCTGTTGGTCGTCGGCGCCGGCGAAGCCGAAGCCGGCCCCGACGAGGTGACCCAACGCCGCTCCCATGCAGCCTTTCTGACGGGTCGCTTGACCGGCGTGCGTACCCCGGAACCACACGAGGGCCACACCTACCAGCGGTATGTCGTCCGGGTGCCGGGCAACGGCCGCCCCGATCGCGACGCGTTCGCCCGCGCGTTGCGCGGCAGGGGCGTTGCCTGCGAGGTGCCGGTGCGGGCACCGGTGCACCGGCAGCCGGCCTTTCGCAGCAGCCTTCGGCTGCCCGAGACCGAGCGGGCCGTCGACGAGACCTTGGCGCTGCCCGTGCAGGGGTCGCTGCGGCGCCGCGAACTGCAGCGCATGGTCTCCTCCTGCAACGCACTTGGCGGCCTGCTTCCAACCTGCCTTGCAGGCCGGTGATTCGGAGAGCCGACGAAATGCGGCCGTGTCACGGAGCACCTGGGAGTTCGGGTATGATCTAGCTTGTTGCTGCGCCCCAATAGCTCAGTCGGTAGAGCGTCTCCATGGTAAGGAGAAGGTCTACGGTTCGATTCCGTATTGGGGCTCCGGAGAACAGAAGGGCCCTCGCCGATCGGCGAGGGCCCTTTCTCGTTCCAGCCGTCGGCCTTGGTGCCGTGGCCCACCGGCCGGTCGGCCTACTCGGCGTGCGGCTCAGGGACACGCATCGCCAGGATCGCCATGTCGTCGGAAGCGGGTTCGGCGGCGAAGCGTTCCACTGCCCGCAGGATGCGTCCGGCCACCGCGCCGGCCGTCAGGCCCGTGCAGGTGCTGAGGACATCGGCCAGACCGTCGTCACCGAGCATCCGGGTGCCCTCGCGCCGTTCGGTGACCCCGTCGGTGACGCAGAGCAGCACATCACCCGGGTCGAGCGTCATGGACTGCTCGTAGAGCTCCAGGTCCTCCATGACGCCGAGCAGCGGCTGAGGGTCCGCCGCAGGTTCGACGGTGCCGTCCTGGCGCAGGCGCAGGGGGAGCGGGTGACCGGCACAGACCATCTTGAGCACCGCGCTGCCGTCCTCCTGCGGCCACAACTCCCCGTACAACAGAGTCAGGAACCTGCTGCGGGAGCCCTCGTCGAGAATGGCCGCATTCAGCCGTTCCAGCACCGCCGGCCCGGCGAAGCCCTCGCGGGCGAGCAGCCGGAGGGCGTGCCGGGCCAGGCCCGTCACCGCCGCCGCCTCGGGGCCGGTACCGCAGACGTCGCCGATGGCGAAGCCGTACGCGCCGTCGTGGATCGGGAAGAGGTCGTAGAAATCGCCGCCGACCTCGTTCCCCTCGCCCGCGGCCCGGTAGATGACCTCGACCTCGACATTGGGCACCTCGGGCAGACCGGGCGGAAGCAGACTGCGCTGCAGGGCCTGGCTGATGGCTGTCCGCTCGGAGTAGAGCCGGGCATTGTCGAGGGCGAGCGCCGCACGCCGGGAGAGGTCCTCGGCGAGCTCAAGGATCTCCTGGCGGAAGTGGTCGTCGGACGGTTTGCCGAGGGTGAGCATGCCGATGACACGGTTACGGGCGACCAGCGGCAGAACCACCGTCTCCCCGCCCACCGCGGCGGCGGTCGCCAGCGTCGTCCCGATGCCGGAGCCGAGGGCGGGGCTCGAACCGAGGCCGAGGCTACGCATCGAGGACGTGAGGGCCGCTTGATGGGCAGCCTCTCCAGGAGCCGGCCAGATCCGGGCGCCCGGCGTGGGGACCGGTTCGGGCGGACTGATTTTGGACAGCAGGGCCTTGAGACCGTCGATCCGCTCCTCGTCCTCGTGCAGTACATAGGAGAGATACGGCTCGGACGACTGATCGGCGATGGTGTAAACGGCGCACCAGGCGGCCAGCGTCGGTACCGTCATCTGCGCCATCAGAGCCAGCGTCTGATCGCGGTCGAGGGTGCCCGCGAGCAGGTCGGAGGCTTCGACCAGGAAGGACAGCGAGCCGCGGCGCAGCTTCTCCAGTTCTCCCAGACGGGCCGACTCGACGGCGAGGGCGATGCGGTCGGCAGCGAACTGCAGACGCAGCGCCTCCTCGTTGGAGTACCGGCCGGGGGCTTCCGCCGAGATGCCCAGGGAGCCGGTGAGGCGCCCCTCGACCTTGAGCGGTACCGTGACCACCGAGCGCATACCCGTCCCGTTCAGCAGCGGGACTGCCCCGGGAACAGCGGCAAGATCCTCGTGAACGGCCGGCATACGGGCCGATCCGTACCGTCCTGCGCCGGTCTCCACCGGTACCCGGGCGAAACGCTGGCGGGCGGACGGCAGACCGGTGGTGGCCCGTACCTCCAGTTCCGTCTCGTCGTCGGTTGCCAGCAGCAGGAAGGCGGCGTCCGCGTCCAGCATGTCGCGGGCGCGTTCGACGGTTCGCTGCAGCAGGCCATCGAGGTCGTCGGGGGCCGGTGAGCCGATGAAGACCTCGAAGGGGTCGGTGGTGCGGTTGTCGGTGAAGGCGGTGCCGGTGCTCTGTGGGGCGCGCTGCGGTGTCTGCAGGACAGCTCGTTCTTCATCGCGTACCAGCAGGCAGACGGTCGACGGTTCGCCTTCGGCGTCGCGTACCCGCAGATGCGAGGCGTACACCGGGACGACTCGGCCGTCCGCGCCGCTGATGCCGTAGCTGCCCTCCCAGCGGGACAGCTGAAGGGCGTCGGCGATACCGGTGCCGGTGCCGGGCGTGTGTGGCCACGCTGCGAAATCGGTCAGTTGCTTACCGATGACGTGCTTGGCCGGATAGCCGAACAGCACTTCGGCGTCCTCGTTCCACGCCGAGACGGTGCTTTCCCGGTCGATCTGGATCACGGCCACCCGCACATGCCCGTCGGCGACCGGCAGCATCGTCACCGGGAGCAGCGGGCCCGCGGACCGGGCGCCCACCGGGCGTTGCGGCAGATCGAGCTGGAACCAGACCTGCTTCTCGGTGGGGGTGTACTCCACGCCCCAGCGCGAAGCCAGCGCGGCGCACAGCAGCAGCCCGCGGCCGCCCTCGCTGTCGGGGCTGCCGAAAGGCTGTCCCGCGCTCTGCAGCGGGACCTCTCGCTCCGGGTAGTGGTCGGCGACCTCGACTCGGACGGCTTCGTCCGACCGCAGGCAGAGGACGTCCGCGGTGGTGCCGGCGTGGACCACGGCGTTGGTGACCAGCTCGCTGGTGAGGACGACCGCGTCGTCGACGACGTCGGAGTACCCCCAGCCCTGCAGGGTGTCGCGGACGAAGGCGCGGGCGGTCGCCACGGACCGCCCGACTGGTTCGAAACTGGCAGCCGCCCGCGCGGTGATCACAGAACTCCTCAAACGCGTCTCGACGCCCGGCTCTGCCATATGCCCCGCCCCTCGGTGCCCGGTGGTAGTACTGGTGCCTCCGCCCCCGCCGGGCGGACCGGGACGGTTGGACAGCCGCATGCCAGGTTACTTACCTTCGCAGTCCGTGCGGATGCCGGTCACAGGGTTTCCGCCCCGAAAGGGCGGGGACGGTATGCAAAGCTGCCGAACTGTTATGGCCTGGTTCCGCCGGGGTGAAACACTGGGCAAGCATCTCAAGACAGCCCGGGCAGTACGGCCAACCCCTGCGGGAGGGACACGGTGGAGTCTGGCACGGCGTCGCGTGGCAAGAACACGCGCGCAAAAAGCGGACAGTCCCCAAATAAGCGTCACAGCGGGACAACTGAGGTGGATACCGCCGCCCTGGGGAGACTCCTGAGCGCTCTGGCCGCGATGCGGGACGGGAATTTCCGTCGGCGTCTGACGGTCTCCGGCGAAGGTCCGATGGCCGAGATCGCGGCTGTCTTCAACGAGGTCGCCGACCGCAATCTGCATCTGACGGGCGAGCTGGCCCGGGTGCGCCGGATGGTCGGGCGTGAGGGAAAGCTCACAGAGAGGCTGGAGACCGGAGCCCTCGAGGGGTCCTGGGCCGTCGCGATCGACGCGTCGAACGAACTGGTGGACGACCTGGCACGGCCGGTCTCCGAAGTCGGACGGGTGCTCTCGGCGGTGGCCGAGGGCGACCTGGAGCAGCGGATGGATCTGCGCTCCCAGGCGATGGACGGAGCGGAGCGGCCGCTGCGCGGTGAGTTCCTGAAGGTCGCCCGGACGGTCAACAATCTGGTCGACCAGCTCTCGGCGTTCACCGATGAGGTGACCAGGGTCGCGCTGGAGGTCGGTACCGAGGGCAAGCTCGGCGGTCAGGCCCAGGTGCGCGGCATGTCCGGTTCGTGGAAAGACCTCACGGATTCCGTCAACACCATGGCGTACCGGCTCACCGCGCAGGTGCGTGACATTGCTCTCGTGACCACTGCGGTCGCCAAGGGTGATCTGTCGCGCAAGGTCACGGTCCATGTGGCCGGTGAGATGCTCCAGCTGAAGAACACCGTCAACACGATGGTCGACCAGCTGTCCTCGTTCTCCTCCGAGGTGACCCGGGTCGCGCGCGAGGTGGGTACGGAGGGTGAGCTCGGCGGTCAGGCCGTGGTGCCCGGGGTGGCCGGAGTGTGGAAGGACCTCACCGATTCGGTGAACCTGATGGCCGGCAACCTGACGTCCCAGGTGCGGGGGATCGCCGAGGTCACCACAGCCGTCGCCAATGGTGACCTCTCGCAGAAGGTCACGGTGAGCGCGCGCGGCGAGGTCGCCCAGCTCGCCGAGACGATCAACCAGATGACCGAGACGCTGCGCACTTTCGCGGACGAAGTGACCCGGGTGGCGAGCGAGGTCGGCGCCGAAGGGGTGCTCGGCGGGCAGGCCCAGGTGCCGGGTGCCGCAGGCACCTGGAAGGACCTGACCGACTCGGTCAACACCGTTTTCCGCAACCTCACCACCCAGGTGCGGGACATCGCCCAGGTCACCACGGCGGTCGCCAACGGCGACATGTCGCAGAAGGTCACGGTGGATGTGGCCGGCGAGATGCTGGAGCTGAAGAACACGGTCAACACGATGGTCGATCAGCTGCAGTCCTTCGGCTCCGAGGTCACCCGGGTGGCGCGTGAGGTCGGTGTCGAGGGCCGGCTCGGCGGGCAGGCCGAGGTGCCGGGCGCCGCGGGGACCTGGAAGGACCTGACCGACTCGGTGAACACGGCGTTCCGCAACCTGACCGGTCAGGTGCGGGACATCGCCCAGGTCACGACGGCGGTCGCCAACGGTGATCTGTCGCAGAAGGTCACGGTGGATGTGGCCGGCGAGATGCTGGAGCTGAAGAACACCGTCAACACGATGGTGGCGCAGCTGTCCTCCTTCGCCGACCAGGTGACACGGATGGCGCGTGAGGTGGGCACGGAGGGCCGTCTCGGTGGCCAGGCACGGGTGGACGGGGTCAGCGGTACCTGGAAGGAACTCACCGACTCCGTCAACTCCATGGCAGGCAATCTGACCTCTCAGGTGCGCCAGATCGCTCAGGTGACCACAGCAGTCGCGCGGGGTGACCTGTCGCAGAAGATCGACGTGGACGCGCGGGGCGAGATCCTCGAGCTGAAGAACACCATCAACACGATGGTCGACCAGCTCTCCGCCTTCGCGGACCAGGTGACGCGGGTGGCTCGCGAGGTGGGTACGGACGGCCGCCTGGGTGGTCAGGCGCAGGTGCCCGGCGTGGCCGGCGTATGGCGTGACCTGACCGACTCGGTGAACGGTATGGCGGGCAACCTCACCGCTCAGGTCCGCAACATCGCGCAGGTCGCCACCGCGGTCGCCCGGGGTGACCTGTCGCAGACGATCGACGTGGACGCCCGGGGCGAGATCCTCGAGCTGAAGAACACCCTGAACACGATGGTCGACCAGCTGTCGTCGTTCGCGGAGCAGGTCACGCGGGTGGCACGGGAGGTGGGTACCGAAGGGATCCTCGGTGGTCAGGCCGAGGTCCAGGGCGTCTCCGGTACGTGGAAGGACCTCACCCAGTCCGTCAACTTCATGGCGAACAATCTGACCTCCCAGGTGCGGAACATCGCGGAGGTCACCACCGCGGTGGCCAGGGGCGATCTCTCGAAGAAGATCACCGTTGACGCCAAGGGCGAGATCCTCGAACTGGTCACCACCGTCAACACGATGGTCGACCAGCTGTCGAGCTTCGCCGAGCAGGTGACCCGGGTCGCCCGTGAGGTGGGGACCGAGGGGATCCTCGGCGGCCAAGCCCGGGTGCGCGGGGTCACCGGTATCTGGGAGGACCTCAGCGACAACGTCAATCTGATGGCCAACAACCTGACCTCCCAGGTGCGGAACATCTCTCAGGTCGCCACCGCGGTCGCGAACGGCGACCTGACCAGGAAGGTCACCGTGGAGGCCCGGGGCGAGGTCGCCCAGCTCGCCGACACCGTGAACACCATGGTGACGACGCTCTCCTCGTTCGCCGACGAGGTGACCCGGGTGGCGCGTGAGGTGGGGACCGACGGCTCGCTCGGCGGCCAGGCACGCGTACCCGGGGTGTCGGGTACCTGGAAGGACCTCACCGAGTCCGTGAACTCGATGGCGTCCAACCTGACCGGCCAGGTGCGGCAGATCGCCACGGTCACCACGGCCATCGCCAAGGGAGACCTGACCAAGAAGATCGACATCGACGCCCAGGGGGAGATCCTCGAGCTGAAGACGACGATCAACACGATGGTCGACCAGTTGTCGAGCTTCGCCGAGCAGGTGACCCGGGTCGCCCGTGAGGTGGGGACCGAGGGGCAGCTGGGTGGTCAGGCACGGGTGCGGGATGTGGACGGCACCTGGCGCGACCTCACCGAATCGGTGAACGAGATGGCCGGAAACCTGACCCGTCAGGTCCGTGCCATCGCTGCGGTGGCCACCGCGGTGACCCGTGGTGATCTCAATCTGAAGATCGACGTGGACGCCGCGGGTGAGATCCAGGCGCTGCAGGACAACATCAACACGATGATCGCCAACCTGCGCGACACCACCGTCGCCAACAAGGAACAGGACTGGCTGAAGGGCAACCTGGCCCGTATCTCCGGGCTGATGCAGGGTCGCCGCGACCTGGCCGACGTCGCGTCGCTGATCATGAGCGAGCTCACGCCGGTCGTCTCGGCCCAGCACGGTGCGTTCTTCCTGGCGATGGCGAGCGGTAACACGTCCGAGGGCGGCGCGGGGGGTGAGAACGCGTACGAGCTGCGGATGAGCGGCAGTTACGGATACTCCGCCGGCTCCATGCCGACGACCTTCCGGCCGGGTGAGACGCTCATCGGGACGGCGGCCGAGGAGAAGCGGACGATCCTGGTGGAGAACGTTCCGCCGGGCTATCTCAAGATCTCCTCCGGCCTCGGGGAGGCGCCGCCCGCCCATGTGATCGTGCTGCCGGTGCTCTTCGAGGGGCAGGTCCTCGGGGTGATCGAGCTGGCGTCCTTCCAGCCCTTCACCCATATCCAGAAGGACTTCCTCAACCAGATCGCGGAGATGATCGCGACCAGCGTCAACACCATCAGCGTCAATACCAAGACCGAGGTGCTGCTCAAGCAGTCGCAGGAACTCACCGAGCAGCTCCGGGAGAGGTCGGCCGAACTCGAGAACAGGCAGAAGGCACTTCAGGCGTCCAACGCCGAACTGGAGGAGAAGGCCGAGCTGCTGGCACAGCAGAACCGCGACATCGAGGTGAAGAACACCGAGATCGAAGAGGCCAGGCAGGTGCTCGAGGAGCGTGCCGAACAGCTCGCCGTCTCCATGCGCTACAAGTCGGAATTCCTGGCCAACATGTCGCACGAGCTGCGCACGCCGCTCAACTCGCTGTTGATCCTGGCCAAGTTGCTCGCCGACAACGCCGAGGGGAATCTCTCCCCGAAGCAGGTGGAGTTCGCCGAGACGATTCACGGAGCGGGTTCGGATCTGCTTCAGCTGATCAACGACATCCTGGATCTGTCCAAGGTCGAGGCGGGCAAGATGGATGTCAGCCCGACCAGGATCGCACTGGTCCAGCTGGTCGACTATGTGGAGGCGACCTTCCGGCCGCTCACCGCGGAGAAGGGTCTGGACTTCTCGGTGCGGGTCTCGCCGGAACTCCCCGCGACCCTGCACACCGACGAGCAGCGGCTGTTGCAGGTGCTGCGCAACCTGTTGTCCAACGCGGTGAAGTTCACCGACACCGGAGCGGTGGAGCTGGTGATCAGGCCGGCCGGCGCCAATGTGCCCACTGCCATCCGGGCGCAGCTGCTCGAAGCGGGTTCGTTGCGTGATGCCGACGCCGATCTGATCGCCTTCTCGGTCACCGACACCGGCATCGGGATCGCGGCGAGCAAGATGCGGGTGATCTTCGAGGCGTTCAAGCAGGCGGACGGGACCACAAGTCGCAAGTACGGTGGCACCGGCCTGGGGCTGTCCATCAGTCGCGAGATCGCGCGGCTGCTCGGCGGCGAGATCCACGCGGCCAGTGAGCCGGGCCGAGGGTCGACGTTCACGCTGTACCTGCCGTTGCATCCCAGCGAGCTGCCGCCCCAGGGCTACCCCCAGCTCAGTCCGGGAGGTCTGGAGCGGGCGCCGGGCCACGGACAGGACGAAAAGGCCATCGAGCCCGGTCAGCGTGCCGGTATGGCCCCCACCGACGGCCAGGGCGGACCCGCGGGTCTGCTCCGGCGCCGGCGCAAGGCGCTGGGTTCGGCTGGACGGCCCTCGCTGACCACGCCGGCCACACCGGCGGCGGACGGCGCGGCGACGGAGGAGCCCTGGGCGGGGGACGGACAGGAGGCGCAGGAGCCGCGCCGGGTCTTCGAGTTCCACGGTGAGAAGGTGCTCATCGTCGACGACGACATCCGTAACGTCTTCGCGCTCACCAGCGTCCTCGAGCAGCACGGTCTCTCGGTGCTGTACGCGGAGAACGGCCGGGAAGGCATCGAGGTCCTCGAGCAGCATGACGACCTGACGCTGGTCCTCATGGACATCATGATGCCGGAGATGGACGGATACGCGACGACCACCGCGATTCGCAGAATGCCCCAGTTCGCCGGGCTGCCGATCATCGCGTTGACGGCGAAGGCGATGAAGGGCGACAGGGAGAAGGCCATCGAATCCGGTGCTTCCGACTATGTGACCAAGCCGGTCGATCCTGATCACCTGCTTACGGTTATGGAGCAGTGGATGAACGGGGAGTGATCGATTTCCGGGTGAGTGATCGCAACTTCCTGTTTGCGTTCCGCAAAAGACGTGTGAGGTCCCCGCATCCGGGGAACCTTCTGGTCTTCCACCACGTTTCCGCTATGTGCACAGTGACAATGCGGTGACAGGGTGTGGCGACGGGCGGGGTGCGGTTACCATGACCGGCACAAGGACGGGCGGCGTAATGGAGCCGTCCCCTGGGGCGGCGCCCGGTGCACTTCCGGGACGAGGAGGACGGGCCATGGTGCAGAAGGCCAAGATCCTCCTGGTCGATGACCGGCCGGAGAATCTGCTGGCGCTGGAGGCCATCCTCTCTGCGCTCGATCAGACGCTGGTGCGGGCATCGTCAGGGGAGGAGGCGCTCAAAGCGCTGCTGACGGACGATTTCGCAGTGATCCTGCTGGACGTCCAGATGCCGGGCATGGACGGGTTCGAGACGGCCGCCCACATCAAGCGGCGGGAACGGACCCGGGACATCCCGATCATTTTTCTCACCGCGATCAACCACGGGCCGCACCACACCTTCCGCGGTTACGCCGCGGGGGCGGTGGACTACATCTCCAAGCCCTTCGACCCGTGGGTGCTGCGCGCGAAGGTGTCGGTCTTCGTGGAGCTGTACATGAAGAACTGCCAGCTGCGTGAGCAGGCGGCGCTGCTCCGGCTGCAGCTGGAGGGAAACGGCCACGCCGTCGGTGACACCAAGGAGCCCGCCGGACTGCTCGCCGAACTGTCCGCGCGGCTGGCGGCAGTTGAGGAGCAGGCCGAGGCGCTCACCAAGCAGCTCGATGACGAATCGGCGGATGCCGCCGCGGTGGCCACGGCAGCGCATCTGGAACGCAAGCTCACCGGTCTCCGGAGGGCTCTCGATGCGCTGGAGCCGGGAACAGGCGGCCCTGCCGCCTCCCTTCCATCCCAGAACTGACGGGCAGCGCAGAACTGACGGGCTGTCCGGCTGAATTCCCGTCAAGTGGCCCGTTTGCCGTGCGACACGAACGGGTGAAGCGGTAAGCACACGTGTCCGTTGCCGTGGACACCGGTAACCTCGGCCCCATGGCCTCACGTACGTCCGGCAAAGGTTCCCCAGGTACGGCGGGCACCGCGAAGCCGCGCACCGGCCGTACGGCGGGCGCAGCCAAGAACGCGGTGCCCGCGAAAAAAGCTGCTGCCAAGAAGACCGCTGCCAGGAAACCAGCTGCCAAGAAGGCGGCACCCGGCACCAGGGCGCCGGCCAGGAAGGCGGCAGCCAAACCGCTGCCGAAAGCGGCTCCGAGCCCGACCGGAGGTGTCTATCGGCTGGTCAAGGCGGTGTGGCTGGGAATCGCCCACGGCGTCGGGGCCCTCTTCCGCAGCATAGGACGCGGTGCGAAGGGGCTCGACCCCGCTCACCGCAAGGACGGCCTCGCGCTGCTGCTGCTCGGCCTCGCGCTCGTGGTGGCGGCCGGGACCTGGTCGAATCTGCACGGCCCGGTGGGCGATCTCGTCGAACTGCTGATCACCGGAGCCTTCGGGCGGCTCGATCTGCTGGTGCCGATACTGCTCGGCGCGGTGGCGGTGCGGCTGATTCTCTATCCGGAGAAGCCGGAGGCCAACGGGCGGATCGTCATCGGACTCTCCGCGCTGGTCATCGGCGTGCTCGGACAGGTGCACATCGCCTGCGGCGCGCCGGGACGCGGGGACGGCACGGCTGCGCTGCAGGACGCGGGCGGGTTGATCGGCTGGGCCGCGTCCAAGCCGCTGATCTTCATGATGGGCGAGGTTCTCGCCGTGCCGCTGCTTCTGCTGCTCACCGTCTTCGGGCTGCTGGTCGTCACCGCCACCCCGGTGAACGCCATTCCGCAGCGGCTGCGGGCGCTCGGCGTGATGCTCGGCATCATCGACGCCGCACCGGGCGACCGCTCGGCGGACGAGGACGAGCGGTTCGACGACGAGCGATACGACGAGCAGTGGCGCGAGGCGCTGCCCGGCGGCTCCCGACGTCCGCCCGCACGGCGTGGCGAATCCTCGGACGGTTACGACCCCGGCCACGCGGAGGAGGAGGCGCTCGTCAGGCGCCGCCGTCCGCGCAGGCCGTCGGTGCAGCCCACGCCGGGCCGGGCGATGGACGCTGTGGACGTGGCGGCTGCTGCCGCAGCGGCGCTGGACGGGGCCGTGCTGAACGGGCTACCGCCCTCGCCGCTGGTCGCCGACCTGACCCAAGGCGTGGCCGTGGACCGCGATCGTGCGGCGGGCACCGCGTCGCAGTCGCTCTCGGCGTCCGTGCCGCCGGCGCGGGACGCCGCCAGGCCGGTCCCGTCCGAGGAGTCCGGGGCGACGCCGGTACCCGATCTGACGAAGGCGGCCCCGAAGTCGTCACAGCCGCTGCCTTCCCGGGCGGAACAGCTTCAGCTCGCAGGCGACATCACGTATGCGCTGCCTTCGCTCGACCTGCTGGTACGCGGCGGGCCCGGCAAGACGCGCAGCGCAGCCAACGACGCGGTCGTCGCCTCCCTGTCGAATGTCTTCATGGAGTTCAAGGTGGACGCCGCGGTCACCGGCTTCACCCGCGGACCGACGGTCACCCGGTACGAAGTGGAACTGGGCCCGGCCGTGAAGGTGGAGCGGATCACCGCGCTCACCAAGAACATCGCCTATGCGGTCGCCAGCCCCGACGTGCGGATCATCTCGCCGATCCCGGGGAAGTCGGCGGTCGGCATCGAGATTCCCAACACGGACCGCGAGATGGTCAATCTCGGCGATGTGCTGCGTCTGGCGGATGCGGCCGAGGACGAGCACCCGATGCTGGTCGCACTCGGCAAGGACGTGGAGGGCGGCTATGTGATGGCCAATCTCGCCAAGATGCCGCACGTCCTGGTGGCGGGCGCGACCGGGTCGGGAAAGTCCTCCTGCATCAACTGCCTGATCACCTCGGTGATGATAAGAGCGACCCCGGAGGACGTCCGGATGGTGCTGGTCGACCCCAAGCGGGTGGAGCTCACCGCTTACGAAGGCATTCCGCACCTCATCACCCCGATCATCACCAACCCGAAGAAGGCTGCCGAGGCGCTCCAGTGGGTCGTGCGCGAGATGGACCTGCGCTACGACGACCTCGCGGCCTACGGCTACCGGCACATCGACGACTTCAACCAGGCCGTGCGCAACGGCAAGGCCAAGGCGCCGGAAGGCAGCGAGCGGGAGCTGTCGCCCTACCCGTATCTGCTGGTGATCGTCGACGAGCTGGCGGACCTGATGATGGTCGCGCCACGTGACGTCGAGGACTCGATCGTCCGCATCACCCAGCTGGCGCGCGCCGCGGGCATCCATCTGGTGCTGGCCACGCAGCGGCCTTCGGTCGACGTCGTCACCGGCCTGATCAAGGCGAATGTGCCCTCGCGGCTCGCCTTCGCCACGTCCTCGCTCGCCGACAGCCGGGTCATTCTCGACCAGCCGGGTGCCGAGAAGCTGATCGGCAAGGGCGACGGGCTGTTCCTGCCGATGGGGGCGAACAAGCCGACCCGTATGCAGGGCGCCTTCGTGACCGAGGAGGAGGTCGCCCTGGTCGTCCAGCACTGCAAGGACCAGATGGCACCGGTCTTCCGCGAGGACGTGGTGGTCGGTACGAAGCAGAAGAAGGAGATCGACGAGGACATCGGCGACGACCTGGACCTGCTGTGCCAGGCGGCCGAGCTGGTGGTGTCCACCCAGTTCGGTTCGACGTCGATGCTGCAGCGCAAGCTCCGGGTCGGCTTCGCCAAGGCGGGCCGGCTGATGGATCTGATGGAGTCCCGGAACATCGTCGGCCCCAGCGAAGGATCCAAAGCCCGCGATGTGCTGGTGAAACCGGACGAAATAGATGGCGTACTCGCGGTGATCCGTGGAGAGGCTCATCCGTAACCGATCAGCGGGCAACCGTTTCACCCGGTCGTACGTCAAGTTGAGAAGAGGCCGGGAATGTTCCCTCGTCAGGCCGTCCGGCGGTCATCCGACCATCGGCAGGTCCGATGGCGTACAAATCCCTCCTCCGATTGCCCCACCTTTTCCCCACCCCCCTAGACTGAACATCCAGCAGGTGGCTCACGCTCGAAAGGCGCCCCCGTGTCCATCGGCAACTCCCCCGAAGACGACCGGCCTTCGATCGGTCACATCCTCCAGCAGGCCCGGGTCGCCGCGGGTCTGACGGTCGACGAGATCAGTTCCTCCACACGGGTGCGCATCCCCATCGTGCACGCGATCGAACAGGACGACTTCTCCCGCTGCGGCGGCGACGTGTACGCCCGCGGTCATATCCGTACGCTCGCCCGCGCCGTGGGCATCGATCCCGCCCCGCTCGTCGAGCAGTACGACGCCGGGCACGGCGGGCGTCCCGCACCCACCCCCGCGGCGCCGCTCTTCGAGGCGGAACGCATCAGGCCGGAGCGGCGGCGCCCCAACTGGACGGCCGCGATGGTCGCGGCGATCGTCGTCGTGGTCGGTTTCGTCGGCTTCACCCTCTTGAACGGCGGCAGTGGCGGCCGGCAGAAGACCCCGGTCGCCGAGGGCCCCACGACCACCGGCAAGCCGAAGCCCAGCCCCAGCAAACCCGCCGACCCGAAGCCCGATCCCTCGGACAGCGCCATCGCGGCGGTGCCCAAGGACAAGGTGACGGTCAAGGTCTCCGCGGTCGACGACAAGAGCTGGATCTCGGCGAAGGCGCACAACGGCAAGCTGCTCTTCGACGGGACTCTCGCGAAGGGTGATTCCAAGACCTTCACCGACGAGCAGCAGGTCGATCTGATCCTCGGCAACGCGGGGGCCATCCAGCTGTTCGTGAACGGCAAGGACGTCCAGAACGACTTCCAGCCGGGCCAGGTCGAGCGGCTCTCGTACACCAAGGGCGACCCCGAGGCCGGCTGATCACCCTCGAGGATCGGGTATGGGCCAGGACAAAGTAGTCTTGAGCCCATGCCCGAACGCCGTACCGTCGCCCTTGTCACTCTTGGCTGCGCCCGTAACGAGGTGGACTCGGAGGAGCTCGCAGGCCGCTTGGCAGCGGACGGCTGGGACCTCGTCGAGGACGCCGCCGCCGCGGACGTGGCCGTCGTCAACACCTGCGGGTTCGTCGAGGCCGCCAAGAAGGACTCCGTAGACGCCCTGCTCGAAGCCAATGACCTCAAGGATCACGGCCGCACCCAGGCCGTCGTCGCGGTCGGCTGCATGGCCGAGCGCTACGGCAAGGATCTCGCCGAAGCCCTTCCGGAGGCGGACGCGATCCTGGGATTCGACGACTACGCCGATATCTCCGACCGGCTCCAGACCATCCTCAATGGCGGCATCCACGCCTCGCACACCCCGCGCGACCGGCGCAAGCTGCTGCCCATCAGCCCGGCCGAGCGTCAGGACGTGGCCGCGGTTGCTCTGCCCGGCCACGCTCAGGACGTCGCTCCCGAAGACCTTCCGGCGGGGGTCGCCCCGGTATCCGGCCCCCGGGCGCCGCTGCGTCGCCGTCTCGGCAGCAGCCCGGTCGCCTCGGTGAAGCTGGCGTCCGGCTGTGACCGCCGGTGCTCCTTCTGCGCCATTCCCTCCTTCCGCGGTTCCTTCATCTCACGGCGGCCGTCCGACGTCCTCGGTGAGACCCGCTGGCTCGCGGAACAGGGTGTGAAGGAGGTCATGCTGGTCTCCGAGAACAACACGTCGTACGGCAAGGACCTCGGCGACATCAGGCTGCTGGAGACGCTGCTGCCCGAGCTCGCCGAGGTGGCGGGCATCGAACGGGTCCGCGTCAGCTATCTGCAGCCCGCGGAGATGCGCCCGGGACTCATCGACGTACTGACGTCCACGCCGAAGGTCGCGCCCTACTTCGACCTGTCCTTCCAGCACTCGGCGCCCGGTGTGCTGCGCGCGATGCGGCGCTTCGGGGACACCGACAGGTTCCTGGAGCTGCTGGACACCATCCGCGGCAAGGCCCCGCAGGCCGGCGTGCGGTCCAACTTCATTGTGGGCTTCCCGGGGGAGAGCGAGGCCGATCTGGCCGAGCTGGAGCGCTTCCTCACCGGGGCGCGGCTCGACGCCATCGGAGTCTTCGGCTATTCCGACGAGGACGGCACCGAGGCGGTCGGCTACGAGAACAAGCTGGACACCGACGTCATCGCGGAGCGACTTGCGCGTGTCTCCCGACTCGCCGAGGAGCTGACCGCGCAGCGGGCCGAGGAGCGGCTCGGAGAGACTTTGTCGGTCCTGGTCGAGTCCGTCGACGAGACCGAGGGCGCGGTGGGCCGGGCGGAGCACCAGGCGCCCGAGACGGACGGCCAGGTGATCCTCACGTCGAGCGAAGGACTTGCACCCGGCCGTATGGTCGTGGCCAAGGTGGTCGGTACCGAAGGCGTCGACCTGGTGGCCGAGTGTCTCGGTGAGGAGGCGGGCAGATGACCGGAGTCCCGGCATCCGCCGCCGGCGGTACCGGTGCGAAGCCGGCGCCCGGCGGCAAGCTGGGCGCTGCGGCCGTCCCTCAGGCCGGGCTGTGGAACGTCGCGAATCTGCTGACCATGGTGCGGCTGGTGCTGGTACCCGGATTCGTGGTGCTGCTGCTGCACGACGGCGGCTACGACCCGGTCTGGCGGGCCTACGCGTGGGCGGCCTTCGCCGTCGCCATGATCACCGACATCTTCGACGGACATCTCGCGCGGACGTACAACCTGGTGACGGACTTCGGGAAGATCGCGGATCCCATCGCCGACAAGGCGATCATGGGAGCCGCACTGGTCTGCCTGTCGTATCTCGGCGATCTGCCCTGGTGGGTGACGGGCGTCATTCTCTTCCGCGAGCTGGGGATCACCCTGATGCGGTTCTGGGTGATCAGGCATGCCGTCATTCCGGCCAGTCGTGGCGGAAAGCTGAAGACGCTCGCACAGGGCACGGCGGTCGGAATGTATGTGCTGGCGCTGACCGGCCCGCTCGCTTCGCTGCGCTTCTGGGTGATGGCGGTGGCCGTGGTGCTGACCGTGGTGACCGGGCTGGACTATGTGCAGCAGGCCGTGACGGCGCGACGCCAGGGGCTTGCTGCGGAGCGGGCCGCACGGTGAGCACGGCGGCCCGGGTGCTGGAACTGCTGGCCGGACGAGGGGAGACCCTCGCCGTCGCTGAGTCGCTGACCGGCGGCCTGGTGGCGGCGGAGCTCACCTCGGTGCCGGGTGCCTCGCAGGCTTTCCGCGGGTCTGTGACCGCCTATGCGACCGCGCTGAAGCACGAGATTCTCGGCGTCGATGCGGATCTGCTCGCGGATCGCGGAGCGGTCGACGCGGATGTGGCACGCCGGATGGCAGTCGGCGTACGACGGGTACTCGGCGCCGACTGGGGAGTGGCGACCACGGGGGTGGCCGGTCCCGAGCCCCAGGACGGGCAGCCCGTCGGCACGGTGTATGTGGCCGTTGCCGGCCCCGGAGGCGTGGAGAATCTGTCGCTCCTGCGATTGAACGGGGACAGGGCGGACATCCGTAAAGAGAGCGTACGAAGCGTTCTTGAGCTGCTCTCCGGCGAACTCCGCGAATATGCGGGGGCACAGGATACGGAACAGAACGGGGGGAATTGATGTTTGCAGCCCTGAGTGAACACGACATCGCTCCCCGCACGGCCGCGGCGCAAGGCGGTACGGTGGGGCGAGAAGGATGCGGTTACGCGGTCCGAGGAGGGAGCCACCGATGATTCTGCTCCGTCGCCTGTTGGGTGACGTGCTGCGTCGGCAGCGCCAGCGCCAGGGCCGTACTCTGCGCGAAGTCTCCTCGTCCGCCCGAGTCTCTCTCGGTTATCTGTCCGAGGTGGAGCGGGGGCAGAAGGAGGCATCCTCCGAACTGCTCTCCGCGATCTGCGACGCGCTTGACGTACGGATGTCCGAGCTCATGCGCGAAGTGAGTGATGAACTCTCGCTCGCCGAGCTGGCCGAGTCGGCAGCGGCCAGCGAGCCCGTGCCTGCGCCGGTACGCTCAATGCTCAACTCCGTCTCCGTGACATCGGTGACGGGCGTTCCGACCGAACGAGTGACGATCAAGGCGCCTGCCGAAGCGGTGGATGTCGTCGCTGCCTAGCACTTGCTTCAATGGCTCCGGCCGGTCCTTCGGGACCGGCCGGAGCCTTTTTCGTCGGGCAACCTTGAATGTCCGCCTTGTGGGTATATGTGCGATGGTGGAGTCAACGGACCAACGCATGGGAGGATCTCGCATGTCTGGCGTGAAGAGCCCGCTCTCCGAGGCCGATCAGAAGGTGGTGGGCGAGGCCCTGCAGGGCGCGCTCGCTGATCTCGTCGATCTCTCCCTGGTGGCCAAGCAGGTGCACTGGAACGTGGTGGGGCCGCGCTTCAGGTCGGTGCATCTTCAGCTCGACGAGGTCGTGGACACGGCCCGGCAGTACACGGATGCGGTGGCCGAGCGGTCGTCGGCGGTCGGTGTCACCCCGGACGGGCGGGCCGGCACGGTGTCCAGGACCAGCGCCATCGGCGAGGCACCGCAGGGCTGGATCAAGGACGGCGATGCCGTACGGATCCTGGTGGAGGCGCTCGGCGCCGTCATCGACGGGATGCGGGAACGGATCGCAGCCACCGCTGTCCCCGACCCGGTCACCCAGGATCTGCTGATCGGAGTCGCCGCCGACCTCGAGAAGCATGCGTGGATGTTCCAAGCGGAAAGCGCATAGCGGTTGCGGCCGTGAGACGGCGACGGATAGCCGGGCTGCTGGTGTCCGTGCTGGTCACCGGGGTGTGGTGGTGGACCGTGCTGCGGCTGGTGGTGGCCCCCGGTGACAGCGGGCCGCTGGAGAGCGCGGTCGCGGTGGGGGGCTGGGGCCTCAGTCTGCTGCCCATACATGTCGTCGCGGTGCCTGCCAGGGCGCCGCGACGATGACGTAAGCGGATGACGTGACCGGATGACGCACGCCGCGGTCACGGCGTCGGCCCCGTCTGGCACCGCGGGCACCAGTAGGTCGGACGCTCGCGATTGCCGTCGTCCTGTCCGGCTCTGCGTACCGACGTCCCGCACCGCAGGCAGGGGCGGGGTGCTCGGCCGTAGACGTACAGACGCTGATGGGGCAGCCCGGTGGTCATACGGACCGGACGGTCGCGGTTCGCCTCCAGGAGCTTCTTGGCCACGGTCACGATCCGTTGGGGAGTGGGGACCTCGCCGATCGGCAGCCACGGGGTGGCGCCGAGCAGGAAACAGATCTCCGACTTGAAGATGTTGCCGACACCCGCGAGGTTGCGCTGGTCGAGGAGTGCCTCGCCGAGCGGGCGATCCGGAGCGGCCAGCAGATTGCGCAGGGCCCCGTCCGGGTCCCAGTCGGGGCCGAGCAGATCCGGGCCCAGGTGGCCCACAGCGTTGCTCTCCTGCGACGTACGCAGTAGCTCCAGTACGGGAAGTCGGTAGCCGACCGCGCTGTGTTCCGCGGTGGCGAGGACCGCGCGGATCTCGTGGGCCGGACCGCCGCGCCAGCGCTCGCCCGCGGCGTAGACCCGCCAGGCGCCGTCCATCCGCAGATGGCTGTGCAGGCTGAGATCCCCCTCGATCCGCACAAGCAGGTGTTTGCCGCGCGAGACGACGCCGAGCACCGTGCGCCCCGTGAGGTCGGCGGTGGCGAGCCGGGGCACGCGCAGATCGGACCGGGTCAGGACCCGGCCGGCGAGAGCCGTATGCAGACGCCGTGCCGTCTGTGCGACGTTGTCTCCTTCGGGCATCCCACCATGATGCGCGGTGGGAACCGGCGGTGTCGTGCCGGTCCCGGCGTGGTCAGGCGCGCAGCCGCAGCCCCCTCGGCGTGGCGACGAACCCCGCCGCCTCCAGAGCCCGGCCCACGTCGGACGTCAGGGCGGATACACCGTTGGTGCGCTGCACGGTCACTGTGCCCAGCGCGCCGGCCCGGGCGGAGGCGGCCAGCGCCTGCCCGGCGGCTGCCAGCCGGGGGTCGTCCGGTTCGGTCGGCCAGGCCAGCAGGCTCTTGCCGCCGCGCTCCATGTAGAGGATGAGTTCGCCGTCCACCAGCACGACCAGCGATCCTGCCTTGCGCCCGGGCTTGTGGCCCGCGCCACCGGGAGCCTCCGGCCACGGCAGCGCCGCCCCATAGGCGTTCGCCGGGTCCGCAGCCGCGAGCACCACCCCGCCCCCCGGCGGGCCTCCCTCCGTACGCTCCCGGGCGGTCGCCGCCGCACGCAGCCGGTCCACGGCCCCGTCCATCGCGAACTGGGCCGCCCCCAGGCCTTCGACGACATAGCCGCGGCGTGCCTGGCCACTGTCCTCGAAGGCCGAGAGGATGCGGTAGATGGCGGAAAAGCCGCCCTCGACCCCCTCAGCGGCCACCGCGCCCCGGGTCACGACGCCGTGCCGGTCGAGCAGCGTGCGGGCCAGGGCGTGGGCGCGATGGGTGGCTTCGGGCTCGGCGGCGGGCAGTACGGACCACCGGCCGGCGACGGTCGGTGGTCCGGTACGGGAAGCGGGTCGGGCGGCAGCAGTGAGCGAGCCGTAACGGCCGCGGGGGACCGTCCGCCGTGCCCGGTGCGCGGTGGATCCCGCGGTGCGGCCGGAGCCGAGCAGGGAGCGGAGCGGAGCCAGCGAGTCGTTGGTCAGGCGGCCGGACCAGGCCAGCTCCCAGACGGCATCGGCCAGTTGAGGGTCGGTGCAGTCCGGGTGGGTGGTGGCGCGTACCTCGTCGGCGATCTGGCGGAAGAAGAGGCCGTACCCGGGCGAGAGGACCTTGAGCACGGACTCATGGAGCGCGCTCAGCTCCAGTGGGTGCGGTGGGGGAACGAGCAGCGGGGCGGCGTCCGCGAGATACAGCGAGATCCAGCCGTCCTTGCCGGGCAGCGCTCCCGCTCCCGCCCAGACGACCTCGCCGGTGGTGGTCAGTTCGTCGAGCAGTGTGGGCGTGTAGCCGGCCACCCGGGCAGGGAGGACCAGCCTCTCCAGTGCGGAGGCCGGAACGGGGGCTCCCTGCAACTGTTCGACGGCCCGGGCCAGGCCGTCGATACCGCGCAGGCTGCTGCCGTCGAGGTGCTGCCACTGGGGGAGGAACGCGGCGAGAGCGGCGGGGGCCACCGGTTCGAGCTCCTGGCGCAGGGCGGCCAGCGAGCGCCGGCGCAGTCGGCGCAGCACGGTGGCGTCGCACCACTCCTGACCGATCCCGGACGGGTGGAACTCGCCCTGCACGACCCGGCCGGCAGCGGCGAGGCGCTGCAGGGCGCCGTCGGTGACCGCCGTGCCGAGGCCGAAGCGAGCCCCGGCATCGGACGAGGTGAAGGGGCCGTGCGTACGGGCGAACCGGGACAGCAGATCGCCGAGCGGATCCTTCACCGGCTCGGTGAACGCTTCCGGCACGCCCACCGGCAGCGCCGTGCCGAGCGCGTCGCGCAGCCGACCCGCGTCCTCGATCGCCGCCCAGTGGTCCGCGCCGGCGATACGGACCCGGATGGCCCGGCGGGATTCCGCGAGTCCGCGGGCCCAACCGGGCTCCGCCCCGCGGGCGGTCAGCTCCGCGTCGGTCAGCGGTCCGAGCAGTCTCAGCCGGTCGGCGACACCTTCGATGTCCTTGATCCGCCGGTCCTCGGTCAACCACTGGAGTTCACTCTCCAGCTCCTCGAGGACGTTGGCGTCGAGCAGTTCGCGCAGCTCCGCCTGGCCGAGCAGTTCGGCCAGCAGACGTGAGTCGAGCGACAAGGCGGCGGCCCGCCGCTCGGCGAGCGGGGAGTCTCCCTCGTAGAGGAACTGGGCGACATAGCCGAAGAGCAGCGAACGGGCGAACGGCGAGGGCTCCTGGGTGGTGACCTCGACGAGCCGGACCCGCCGTGACTCGATGTCGCCCATCAGCTCGGTGAGCCCCGGCACGTCGAAAACGTCCTGAAGACATTCCCGAACCGCTTCCAGCACGATCGGGAACGAGCCGAATTCCCCCGCCACCTGCAGCAGTTGGGAGGCGCGCTGACGCTGCTGCCACAGCGGGGTCCGTTTGCCCGGGTTGCGGCGCGGCAGCAGCAGGGCACGCGCCGCGCACTCACGGAACCGTGCGGCGAAGAGCGCCGAGCCGCCGACCTGGTCGGTGACGACCTGCGCGACTTCCCCCTTGTCGAAGGCGACGTCGACGGCTCCCAGCGGGGCTTGCTCACTGTCGTACTCGGCGCCGAGCGGCTGGGTCTGCGCAGCGGGGTCGCCGTCCAGCAGGTCGAGGCCCATGAGGTCGGCGTCCGGCAGCCGCAGCACCAGGCCGTCGTCGGCGTGCATCACCTGGGCGTCCATGCCGTAGCGCTCGGACAGCCTGGCGCCGATGGCCAGCGCCCAGGGGGCGTGCACCTGAGCACCGAACGGGGAGTGGACGACGACCCGCCAGTCACCCAGCTCGTCACGGAATCGCTCGACGACAATGGTGCGGTCGTCGGGGACATGGCCGCAGGCGCGGCGCTGTTCGTCGAGATAGGACAGCACATTGTCCGCAGCCCAGGCGTCGAGGCCGGCGGCGTGCAGCCGCTCGCGGGCACGGTCGGGCTGCAGAGCACCGACCTCGCGGAGGAAGGCACCCACCGCACGGCCCAGCTCCAGCGGACGGCCCAGCTGGTCGCCCTTCCAGAACGGCAGCCGCCCCGGCACACCCGGGGCGGGGGTGACGAGCACGCGGTCCCGGGTGATGTCCTCGATACGCCATGAGGTGGTGCCGAGGGTGAATACGTCCCCCACCCGGGACTCGTAGACCATTTCCTCGTCGAGCTCACCGACCCGGCCGCCGCCCTTCTTGGGGTCGGCACCGGCGAGAAAGACGCCGAAGAGTCCGCGGTCGGGGATGGTGCCGCCGGAGGTGACGGCGAGGCGCTGCGCCCCGGGACGGCCGGTGACCGTACCGGCGACGCGGTCCCAGACCACGCGGGGGCGCAGCTCGGCGAACGCGTCGGAGGGATAACGTCCGGCGAGCATGTCGAGGACGCCGGTGAAGGCCGACTCGGGAAGTGCCGCGAAGGGGGCTGCCCTGCGGACCACCGCCAGCAGATCATCGGCCTGCCAGGTGTCGAGGGCGACCATCGCGACCAGCTGCTGGGCGAGCACGTCCAAGGGGTTGGAGGGAACCCGGAGCGATTCGATCGAACCGGTCCGCATCCGCTCGGTGACCACGGCGGCCTGCACCAGGTCGCCCCGGTACTTGGGGAAGACCACACCGGTGGACACCGCACCGACCTGGTGTCCGGCACGGCCGACCCGCTGCAGCCCGGAGGCGACGGACGGCGGTGACTCGACCTGGATGACGAGATCCACGGCGCCCATGTCGATGCCCAGCTCGAGGCTGGAGGTGGCGACCACCGCAGGCAGCCGACCTGCCTTCAGGTCCTCCTCCACCTGGGCACGCTGTTCCTTGGAGACCGAACCGTGGTGCGCCCGGGCGAGCAGTGCGGGCGCACCCTTCGCCGCGCCTGCCTCCGCCATGACCTCGGCGGGCGAGTGTGCCTCCGGCAGCGGCTCGCCGGTGGCCCTTTCGTACGCGATCTCGTTGAGCCGGTTGCACAGGCGCTCCGCCAGACGGCGGGAGTTGGCGAATACGATGGTCGAGCGGTGGGACTGCACCAGATCGGCGATGCGCTCCTCGACATGGGGCCAGATCGAGGGCTTCTCGGCCTTGTCCGGGTCGATGTCGGAGGCGGGGGAGCCGCCCAGCTCGCCCAGATCCTCGACCGGGACGACGACCGAGAGAGCGAATTCCTTGCCGGACGGCGGCTGGACGATCTCCGCCTTGCGCTGGGGGGACAGATACCGCGCGATCTCATCCACCGGGCGGACCGTCGCGGAAAGACCGATACGGCGGGCCGGCCGAGGCAGCAGTGCGTCCAGCCGCTCCAGCGACACGGCGAGGTGCGCACCGCGCTTGGTGCCGGCCACGGCATGCACCTCGTCGAGGATCACCGTCTCGACACCGGCCAGCGCATCGCGGGCCGAAGAGGTGAGCATCAGAAACAGTGACTCGGGGGTGGTGATCAGGATGTCCGGCGGCTTCGTCGCCATCGAACGCCGCTCGGCCGCCGGGGTGTCGCCCGAGCGGATGCCGACCCGGATCTCCGGCTCGGGCTGCCCCAGCCGCACCGACTCCTGACGGATGCCGGTCAGCGGGCTGCGGAGATTGCGTTCCACATCGACCGCGAGAGCCTTGAGCGGGGATACATAGAGCACCCGGCAGCGCTTTCTGGCGTCAGCGGGCGGGGGCGTCGACGCCAGCTGGTCGAGGGCTGCGAGAAAAGCGGCGAGTGTCTTCCCGGAACCGGTAGGGGCGACCACCAGCACATCCGTACCCTTGCCGATCGCCCGCCATGCGCCGTCCTGAGCGGCTGTGGGCGCATTGAAGGCCCCCGTGAACCAACCGCGGGTCGCGGGGGAGAAGGCGTCGAGCGCTGACCTCACCATGTCCCCATCGTGCACCCCGCCACTGACAACGGCCCGGAGCCGGGGAAATAATGAAGTCATGGGGCCGGGGACCGAGGAGCAGGCGAGGCACTGGCAGCTCGGGGAGTTGCCCGGGGTCGATCTGCTGCACGCCCGCTACATTCGCAAATCCTTCGCCTGGCACACCCACGACACGTTCGTCATCGCAGCGATCACCGAGGGCGTGGAGGCTTTCCACCACCGCAACGAGCTCGTCCGGGCGGGGGTGGGTCAGCTCGCTCTGGTGAACCCGGACACCCCGCACACCGGCCATGCCGGGGTGCCTGAAGGGTGGACGTACCGCACGCTCTATCCGGCCGCCGATCTCATCGCCGAGATCGCGGGCGACATCAGTACTCTCGCCGGTCCTGTCGGGTTCACAGCGCCGGTGGTGGAGGACCCCGGTGCGGCGCGGCTGGTCGTCGCTGTGCACGAGGCAGCCGAGCAGGGCAACGCGCTGGCCGCCGACAGCCTGCTGCGGCTCGCCGTTGCCAGGTTGCTGCGGACCCATGGCGGCCGGCTCCCCGAGCGCCCCCTGCGCACGGCCGGCGCCCGGACCGCGACCCGGGCACGCGCCGTCCTGGAGGCGGAGATGGCGCGGCCGCCCTCTCTGGGGAAGCTGGCCACCGAGCTCGGCACCAGCCCGTTCGCACTGCTGCGCGCCTTCAAGGAGGCGTACGGCATGCCCCCGCACACCTGGCTCACCGACGCACGGGTGCGCCGGGCCCGGCAGTTGCTCGACGAGGGCGCGGCCCCGGCCGAAGCGGCGGTCGCCGTGGGTTTCACCGATCAGCCGCACCTGAACAGGCACTTCGCCCGCATCGTGGGGGTGCCGCCCGGCGCCTACCGCCGAGGGCGTGCAAGAACGTACAAGACCGGTGCCGCCCGCGCCTCATAGCGTTCTCGATGTGGCAGCAGAGCAGACAGCACTCGACGAAAGCAGCACGGCCCCGGAACCCGGACCGGACTCCGCCGTCATCAGGGACGCCCTCGGTGTGGGCATCGTGGTGGGGCTCTCGGGCTTCGCCTTCGGTGTGACCGCAGCGGGCTCCGGCCTCAGCGTGCTGCAGACATGTGTGATGAGCTTGCTGGTGTTCACCGGAGCCTCACAGTTCGCGCTGGTCGGAGCACTGGCAGCGGGCGGCAACCCCCTCACCGCGGCCGCCGGTGCCTTCTTCGTCGGCGTACGAAACACCTTCTACGGGCTGCGGCTCTCCCAGCTGCTCGCGCTGCCACCCGCCGTGCGTCCCCTCGCGGCGCACTGGGTCATCGACGAGACAACGGCCGTCACCCTGGCGCAGCGCACCCGGCGCGCCGCGCGGATCGGGTTCACCGCCACCGGGCTGACCCTCTACGTGCTCTGGAACCTCACCACCCTGCTCGGCGCGCTGGGCGCGGAGGCGCTCGGCGACACCGGCGCGTGGGGCATTGACGCGGCAGGACCGGCGGTGTTCCTGGCACTGCTCGCCCCGATGTTGCGGACGGCGGCGGACCGCGCGGTCGCCGGGCTCGCTGTCCTGCTGGGGCTGGGACTGCTCCCGGTGCTGCCCGCCGGGGTGCCGGTACTGATGGCCGCACTGGCCGCACCGGCCGTGCTGTTCCTCCAGGGCCGCGGCATGTTCCGCACCGCCAGTACCGCACCCGCCGCCGAACAGGGCGCCGCCGATAAGGAGCAGGACCGTTGACCGCCTGGACCGCCATAGCAGTGACCGCTGTCGGCTGCTACCTCGTCAAACTGCTCGGTCTGCTGGTCCCGGCCGGTGCGCTGGAGCGCCCCCTGGTCAGGCGGCTCGCGGCGCTGCTGCCCGTCGCTCTGCTGGCCGCCCTCACCGCCCAGCAGACCTTCGCGGACGGACAGCATCTCGTCCTGGACGCCCGGGGGGCGGGACTGGCGGCCGCAGCGCTCTCACTTGTGCTGCGCGCCCCGTTCCTCGTCGTCGTCGCGGCGGCCGTGGTGGTCACCGCCGGGGTACGCGCCCTCGGCTGAGCCATCCGGCGAGGGTCAGACAACGGCACGTCCGTGCGCCCGCAGTGTCATCAGCGCCCGGATCGTCACCATCGGCCGCGCCTCCAGCTGTGTTCCCGGTGCCCAGGAACGCCAGTTGACCGGCCAGCCGCCGTCCTGCTGCTGCTCGGCAGCCAGGAAGTCCAGCGAACGGTCCATCTCCTCGTCCGTGAACCAGCCGCGCGCCAGCGAGCCGGGTGCCGCCGCATAGTCGTGCGGGAAATGCTGCTCACCCGGTGCGTAGCCGGGCGCGATCGGATAAGCCGCCCGGTCCGCCGGATCCAGCACCGCCAGCCGCTGCTCCCGTACCTGCCGGCCGATCCGGTCCGCGGCCGCCTCGGCACGCGACCGGTCGGGGGCCGAGTCGAGGAAGGCGACTGCCGCCTGGATCTCGTAGGGATGGGACCTCTCCAGGGAGTCGACGGCGGCCCAGCAGAAATCGGTCGCCCGGAACAGCCAGGCGTGCCACACCTCATTACGGTGCAACAGTCCCACCACCGGCCCGGTCGCCAGCAGCTCGCTCGGCGGGTCGTCGACGATCGGGATGAAAGGAGCGGACGGGTATCCGCGCTGCGAGGGATGAACGGCGGGCAGCGCGCCTTCCTTGGTGGACACCTCGGTGAGATAGCGACAGATTCGCTCCATCCGCATTCCACCGCAGCGGCCGACGGAATCCAGGACCTGCAGCGCGTGTGCCGTGTGCAGTGGCTGACTGACCGGGCCGCGCAGATCGGGTTCGAGCGCGTGGCCGTAACCACCGTCCTCGTTGAGGTAAGCGGCGAGCGCGGCCTCGACCTGGTCCGCCCCGCCGTCGAGGAAGTGATAAGCGAACCGCCGCTGCTCGAGCACCCGGGCCGTCAGCCAGATGAAGTGCTCGGCGCGGGCGAGAGGAGATGCTCCGGATCCGGCCATGTTCCGACGGTAGAGCGGAAAGCGCTCTCGGGCAGGGACGCGGGCAGGGAGCACTCTCCAGGGCGGGATACTGGAGGCATGCGGTTGACGATTTTCTGGGAGCGGATGGCGGAGCACTTCGGAGCCGGGTATGCCGATTCGTTCGCCCGCGATCATGTGATGGCAGAGCTCGGCCACCGGACGGTGTACGAAGCGCTCGCCGCCGGCTGGGAGACGAAGGACGTCTGGCGGGGAGTCTGCGCGGCGGTGGGCATTCCGGAGAGCAAGCGCTGAGAGGTACGGCACACCGGGCGGCCCTGACCGGTGTCACACCGGTAAGCGAGACTGAGTTCGTGGCACCGACTGATGAGAGCGCCGAGGACCGGATGATCCCCGACCAGAGCACGGACGACCGGACGACCGCGGGACGGACGCCTCCGGTCGTGCCGCCGACACCCGACGGTGCCACGGCAGCCGGCTCGCTGCGCATGCCCCGGTGGCTGCCGCGTGCGATGGTCCTCGCGCTGGCTCTCGTCGCCTGCTTTCAGCTGGGCAGCTGGGCCTTTTATCAGCTCATCGGGCTGCTCACCAATATCCTCATCGCGTTCTTCCTGGCGCTGGCGATCGAACCGGCGGTGGGACGGATGTCCGCCCGCGGCATGCGCCGCGGCCTTGCCACGTTTCTGGTCTTTCTCGGAGTGGTGATCGCGGGAGCCGGATTCGTCTTCCTGCTCGGCTCGATGCTGGCCGGACAGATCGTGGACATGGTCGAGGAGTTCCCCAAGTACCTCGACTCGGTGATCAACTGGACCAACCACACCTTCCACACCGAGTTGTCCCGGCTGGACGTCCAGGACAGCCTGCTCCACTCCGACTGGCTGCAGAAGTACGTGCAGAACAGCGCGAGCGGAGTGCTGGACGTCTCGGCCACCGTGCTCGGCGGCCTCTTCCGGCTGCTGACGGTTTTCCTGTTCGCCTTCTACTTCGCCGCCGACGGGCCACGACTGCGGCGGGCGCTCTGTTCCGTGCTGCCCCCGGCGAAGCAGGCCGAGGTACTGCGGGCCTGGGAGATCGCGGTTACCAAGACCGGTGGCTATCTGTACTCGCGCGGCCTGATGGCGTTGGTCTCCGGGATCGCGCACTACATCCTGCTGGTCGCCCTCGACGTGCCGTACGCCCCCGCGCTCGCCATGTGGGTCGGCCTGGTCTCGCAGTTCATCCCGACCATCGGCACGTATCTGGCCGGCGCCCTGCCGATGCTGCTGGCGTTCACCGTCGACCCCTGGTACGCGCTGTGGGTGCTGGTCTTCGTGGTGATCTACCAGCAGTTCGAGAACTACGTGCTCCAGCCGAAGCTCACGTCGAAAGCCGTCGACATCCATCCGGCAGTGGCCTTCGGCTCGGTCATCGCGGGCACCGCCCTGCTGGGGGCGGTCGGCGCGCTCATCGCCATCCCGGCGGCCGCGACCCTGCAGGCGTTCCTGGGCGCCTATGTGAAGCGGTACGACGTGACGGACGACCCCCGGGTGCACGGTCGGCGGCGCCCGCGTGACGGGGTCTCGCTGCGCGCCCGGATGCGCGCCTCGCTGCGGCAGGGGCGGACGCCGCCACCGGGAAACACCGGCGGCTGAGTGCCCGCGTGGTGCGCTTGACACCAAAATCGAACATCCATTCTCATTGGATTCCGGGCCCAGCGCGGGTATGAGTCGCCGATGGGCCGGAGGGACGCCGGGGCCCATTGTCAGTGGCAGGGGATAGCGTCATTGACGTGAAGCGATCGACTCAAGCAAATCGGGTGGAACCCATGGCAGGCAACGACCGCGAGAAGGCGCTGGACGCCGCGCTCGCACAGATTGAACGGCAATTCGGGAAGGGCGCGGTGATGCGCCTCGGCGAGCGGCCGAACGAGCCCATCGAGGTCATCCCCACCGGGTCGACCGCCCTCGACGTCGCCCTCGGCGTCGGCGGACTGCCACGCGGCCGCGTCGTCGAGGTCTACGGGCCGGAGTCCTCCGGCAAGACGACGCTGACGCTGCACGCGGTGGCGAATGCGCAGCGGCTCGGCGGCCAGGTGGCCTTCGTCGACGCCGAGCACGCCCTGGACCCAGAGTACGCGAAGAAGCTCGGTGTCGACATCGACAACCTCATCCTGTCCCAGCCCGACAACGGCGAGCAGGCCCTCGAAATCGTGGACATGCTGATCCGCTCGGGCGCGCTCGACCTGATCGTCATCGACTCCGTCGCGGCCCTGGTGCCCCGGGCGGAGATCGAGGGCGAGATGGGCGATTCGCACGTCGGTCTGCAGGCCCGGCTGATGAGCCAGGCGCTCCGGAAGATCACCAGTGCGCTGAACCAGTCCAAGACCACCGCGATCTTCATCAACCAGCTCCGCGAGAAGATCGGCGTGATGTTCGGCTCTCCGGAGACCACGACCGGTGGCCGGGCCCTGAAGTTCTATGCCTCGGTGCGGCTCGACATCCGCCGGATCGAGACTCTGAAGGACGGCACCGACGCGGTCGGTAACCGCACCCGTGTGAAGGTCGTCAAGAACAAGGTCGCGCCGCCCTTCAAGCAGGCCGAGTTCGACATCCTCTACGGCCAGGGCATCAGCCGTGAGGGCGGACTGATCGACATGGGCGTGGAGAACGGCTTCGTCCGTAAGGCGGGCGCCTGGTACACCTACGAGGGCGACCAGCTGGGCCAGGGCAAGGAGAACGCCCGTAACTTCCTCAAGGACAACCCCGATCTCGCCAATGAGATCGAGAAGAAGATCCTGGAGAAACTGGGCATCGGCGTCAAGCCGGAGGCCGTGACTGCTGAGCCGGGCGCGGACGCGGCGGGCGTTGTGGTGGCCGATGAGGCATCGAAGGCGGTTCCCGCCCCGGCCGGTGGCAAGGCCAAGACGGCCAAGACCGCCGCGGCCAAGAGCTGAGCCATGGTCCGGAGAACCGAATGGCCGGGGGCCACGGACTCCGAGGACAGCGAGGGGGAGAGGCCGCGGCAGCCGGGAACACGGCAGCCCGGTGAGCGGGCGCAGAAGCCGCAGGATCCGGCGGAGCAGGCGCGGGCGATCTGCCTGCGCCTGCTCACCGGGACGGCGCGCACCCGCAAGCAGCTCGCGGACGCGCTGAGCAAACGCGAGATCCCCGAGGATGTGTCCGACGAGGTGCTGTCCCGTTTCGAGGAGGTCGGGCTCATCGACGACGCCGCCTTCGCGGACGCCTGGGTGGAATCCCGGCACCGCGGCCGGGGACTTGCCAGACGGGCGCTGGCACGCGAACTCCGCACCAAGGGGGTGGACTCCGCGCTCATCGACGAGGCCGTCGGGCAGCTCGACTCCGAGCAGGAGGAGGAGACGGCCCGCGAGCTCGTCGCACGCAGGCTTCCCTCGACACGTGGCCTGGACCGCGACAAACGGCTGCGCCGGCTTGCGGGCATGCTGGCCCGCAAGGGGTATCCGGAGGGCACGGCCCTGCGAGTGGTCAGACGAGCGCTGGAGGAGGAGAGCGAGGAGCCGAGGAACGATGGCCCGGTAGCCCCGGACCACGAGAGGCCTTAGCGTTGCCCCTCCCACGGCGCCCGCCACGGTCAATTGACGTCGGCTGTGTGCTCCTCCCGCACTGCCGTGGCGGCGCCACCGCGTACGGCGTCGGCCGCCGCGTACAGCTCGGCGGGGCGCACCCCGGCGAAGGCCGCGGCCAGGTGGCCGTCCGGTCGTACCAGCAGCACGGTGTGGGCGGAGGCGCCCGGATAGGCCTCCGCCACCAGAAGTTCGGCCTGCACCGGCAGGGCTGTCACGGCAGCGGCCAGCCGGGGCATCACCCCTGCCGTCAGCCAGTGCCGCCGGTCCCAGACGCCGGTGCCCGGGGCCACCAGGACCACCAGCAACCTGGCGTGTCCCAGTCGGTCCCGCAGCCGCACCGCCGTACCGTCCGGTGCCGTCACCCCGACGTCGGCGACCGGTCCGCCGACCGGCGTGCCGACCGGCGTCTGCGCGGGGGTGGGGGCGGGCGCGAGAGGAGAGCGCGCGTAAGTGGCGGGCGCTCCGAGCGCTCCGCGCCCCAGATGGCCGTCGGCGAGCAGTGCGTCGTGCCCACGCGAGGCACCGGGCAGGTACGTCCGCAGCCCGCCGCCGCGCAGTATCGGCAATGACTGGTCGGCGGCGCGCAGCCGTGCGGCGACGGCCGTGCGGCGCTCCGCCTGATAGCTGTCGAGCAGCAGTTCCGAGGCGCCGTGGTGCCACGCCCGGGCCAGTTTCCAGGCCAGGTTGTCGGCGTCCCGCAGCCCCTCGTCGAGCCCTTGGGTACCCAGGGCGCCCAGCAGATGAGCCGCGTCGCCGGCCAGGAAGGCCCGGCCCACCCGCCAACGGCGGGCGAGTCGGTGGTGCAGCGTGTAGACGCCGGTGTCGATCAGTTCGTAGGGCGGTGTCTCGCCGCACCACCCGGCCAGCGCGGCCCGTACCCGCGCCACCAGTGCCTCGGGCGTGACAAGTTCGGCACGGGGCGGCAGCAGCCAGTCGATCCGCCAGGTGTCGTCGGGAAGCGGACGAGCCGTCACTTCCTCACCGCCGGACCGCCAGGGCGGCATCCGGTGCAGCAGTGCCTCACCGGGCCACGGAAGTTCGGCGCGCAGCGCGGCGACGGCATGGCGCTCCACCGCCGTACGGCCGGGGAAGCGGACATCCAGCAGTTTGCGCACGGTGGACCTGGCCCCGTCGCAGCCGACCAGATGGCTGCCGCGCCACCAGGTGGGCTCCGGCCCGGCGGTGTGCGCGGCGATCCCGGTGACGTCCTGCTCGATGGTGTCGATCCGGCTGCGTCCCACCAGCGTCACCAGGTCCTGGGCGGCCGCCGCGGTCCGTAGACCGCGAGTCAGTGCATGCTGCGGCAGATGCAGCGGCGAAGGCTCCCGTGCTCCGGTCGGCACTGCGAAGCCGCCGAAGTCGTCGAAGTCCCCGAATTCCACATGCTGTACCTGCTGACCTCGCCGGATCGCTCGCCAGGCCACCCAGTGAGCGGCGTCGTCGGGGTGCAGTGTGCAGCCGAGCCGCTCGACGAAGGCCGCGATGTCGGGCCGCAGCACGACCGTACGGGCCGGGCGCGGTTCATGATCGCCGGTGCCCTCGTCGAGTACCACGGAGGGAACGTCCTGAGCAGCCAGCGCCAGAGCCAGCGCGAGCCCGACAGGGCCCGCGCCGACCACGATCACCGGGTCCACGGTGCGACTCCTCGGACCCGTACGGAGAAGTTGCTGATGGCAGGTTGAGCCCGGTGCACGATCACAGAACGTATGCAACCGACTGGGGATGCCCCCGTCAAGCGAGCACGGGAGCCGCGCGCCGCCGCGAACCGGCCGAGATCCTCAGCGCCGTTCTAGACGACATCCGCGGCGGGTTCCACCGTGAAATCGGGGTCTGTGGGCGAAGCGACGGCGATCCCGGCCCTGCCACGCCTGCCGCGCTTCTCGATCCAGGTGGCGAGAGCAGAAAGGAGCAGGCACATCGCGATGTAGATGGCGCCGATGACCACAATCGTCGAGACATACGGGTACTGGCCGTTGACTTGGGTGTTGCTCGCGATGAGACGCGCGGTCTGGAGCAGCTCCGGGTACAGGATGATGAATCCCAGCGAGGTGTCCTTAAGGGTGACGACCAATTGGCTGATGATGGTCGGCAACATCGCACGAACGGCCTGTGGCATCAGCACGCTCGCCATGACCTGCGTCTTGCTCAGCCCCAGGGCGTACGCCGCCTCACGCTGTCCCGTGGGCACAGAGTTGATGCCGGCTCGCAGCACCTCGGCCTGAACACAGCCGTTGTAGATGGACAGGCCCAGAGCCAGCGCCCACATCGAGTAATCGGTCAGGAAACCGACCCAGAGCGCATAGATCGTGATCAGCAGCGGAATGGAGCGGAACAGTTCGATGAAGGCGGTCGCCAGCCAGCGGACGAGCCGCTGATCGGAGAGCCGGCAGACGACCAGCACCACGCCCAGCACGAGCGAGCCCACGGCGGCGAGCCCGAACGCCTTCATGGTGGCGACGATGCCGTCCGCGATGTTCTTCCGGATGCCGGTGTAATTGAAGATGTCCCACATGCCGCCGGCGAGATCGCCCTTGTCGGCAAGGCGCATCACGCAGACGACCAGCAGCGCGATGATGGCGACGCTGCCGACGACGGCATAGACGCGGTTGCGTACGACGGCCTTGGGGCCCGGTGCGTCGTAGAGCACGCTTGCACTCATCGGGCGACCTCCATACGGCGCTCGATCAGACGGAAGATGCCGCTGATGGCGAAGGTGATGACCAGGTAGCCGATGGCCACCCAGATGAAGATGGGAACGATGGAGTGGCCCAGATCGCTCATCGTCTTCTGCCAGCCGAACAGTTCGGTGACGCTGAAGGCGCCCGCGATCGCCGAGTTCTTGGTGAGCGCGATGAAGATGCTGCTCAGTGGCGGCACGACGATGCGAGTCGCCTGCGGCAGCACGACCATCCGCAGCGTCTGGGTGAAGCTCATGCCCAGCGAGCGGGCGGCCTCGGCCTGACCGAGCGGGACCGTGCTGATGCCGGACCTGACGGCTTCGCAGACGAACGACGAGGTGTAGAAGCCGAGCGCGAGCGAGCCGAGAACGTAGGGGCTCATCCCCGGAAAGAGGATCTCCGGGACAACGAAGGTGGCGATGAGGAACAGCAGGACCAGCGGGGTGTTGCGCAGGAGGGTGACCCAGGCCGTCCCGAAGAACCGGAGCGGAGGGACGGGCGAGACCCGGAAGCCGGCGATGAGCACACCGAGCACCAGGGCGATGACCGCGCTGACGGCGGTGATCGACAGGGTTCCTATGAAGCCGTCGCGGAACGCCGGGAAGTTGTCGAGCAGTACGTTCATGAGGTCTCCGCGTCGGCGGGCAGCTGCTGAAAGACGGGGCCGCAGCGCCCCGTACCCGCGTACGGGGTGCTGCGGCGTCGGTTGAGCGAGGGATCGATCAGTACCGCTCGACGGCAGGCGGTGCGACGTACGAGGAGCCGGAGAGACCCAGCGTCGCCTCGTAGATCTTCTTGTACGTGCCGTCCTTGACGTGCTTCTCGATCGAGCTGTCGATGAAGTCGCGCAGCGCCTTGTCGCTCTTGCTCAGGCCGACACCGTAGGGCTCTTCGGTGAAGGGCTTGCCGATCACCTTCAGCCTCTTCGGGTTCTGCGCGGCGTATCCCTTGAGGATCGCGTCGTCGGTGGTGACCGCGTCCACCTGCTTGGTCAGCAGCTCCTGCACACAGTCCGAGTACTTGGCCAGCTCGGTGGTCTTGGCCCCGTACTTCGGCTTCTTGATCTCGGTGAGTGGGGTGGAGCCCTTGATCGAGCAGACCTTCTTGCCCTTCAGGGTCTCGGGCCCGGTGATGCCCGTCTCGTCCTTGCGGACCAGCAGATCGGCGCCTGCCTTGTAATAGGGGCCGGCGAACCCGACGAGCTTCTTGCGCTCGTCGTTGATCGTGTACGTACCGACGAAATAGTCGACCTGGCCCTTGGAGATGGCCGTCTCACGGATGCCGGAGTCCACCGTCTTCCACTCGATCTGGTCCTTGCTGAAGCCGAGGTCGGCCGCGATCATCCGGGCGAGCTCGACGTCGAAACCGGAGCGCTCCTTGGTCGACTGGTCCTCGAAGCCGAGGTACGGCTGGTCGGCCTTGGCGCCGATGACCAGCTTGCCGCGCTTCTTGGCGTTCTTGAACGTGGCCGAGTCCAGCGAAACATTCTTGGCAACGGTGTACGTCGGCAGCTTGGGCGCGTCCGCGCCGCCGGGCGCTGCGGACTGCTTGTCACCGGCAGAGCCGGATTTGCCGCCGCAGGCGGTTCCGGTCAGCGCGAGCACGGCGATCACCGCGGTGGCGGCGGACTTACGGAACTTCATCGTGAACATCCTCTATTTCGGCAGACGTGGGACGTCGTTTTCGTCAGTGGTGCAGGATCTTCGACAGGAAGTCCTTGGCCCGGTCACTGCGCGGGTTGCTGAAGAACTGGTCGGGCACGGCCTCTTCGATGATCTTTCCGTCGGCCATGAAGACGACCCGGTTGGCGGCCGAGCGGGCGAAGCCCATTTCGTGCGTCACCACCACCATGGTCATGCCGTCACGGGCCAGTTGCTGCATGACCTCGAGGACCTCGTTGATCATCTCGGGGTCCAGCGCCGAAGTCGGCTCGTCGAAGAGCATGACCTTGGGGTCCATCGCCAACGCCCGTGCGATGGCGACACGTTGCTGCTGGCCGCCGGAGAGCTGCGCCGGGTACTTGTCCGCCTGCGTTCCGACACCCACCCGGTCGAGCAGCGAACGTGCCTTGTCCTCCGCGGCCTTCTTCTCGGTCTTGCGCACCTTGACCTGGCCCAGCATGACGTTCTGCAGGACCGTCTTGTGTGCGAAGAGGTTGAACGACTGGAAGACCATGCCGACGTCGGCGCGCAGCCGGGCGAGCTCCTTGCCCTCCTGGGGAAGCGGCTTTCCGTCGATCGAGATCGAGCCCGAGTCGATCGTCTCCAGGCGGTTGATGGTGCGGCACAGTGTGGACTTGCCGGAGCCGGAGGGCCCGATGACGACCACGACCTCGCCGCGGGCGATGATCAGGTCGATGTCCTGGAGCACGTGCAGCGCGCCGAAGTGCTTGTTGACGTTGCTCAGCACGACCAGATCGTCCGTCGTCGAGGCTGCTTCCTCGGCGGGCTTGGTCATGGGCACTTTGCTCATCGGCTGTTCGCTCCGTCCTCCTCGGCTGCTAGGGCAGTCGTGGTTCAAAGGACAGTAGTAAGCCGTACGACCAGCGTCATTACATCTGAGCGGGAATTGAGCATCACGATCCGGTAGCGCCCCGATACGCTCCGGATACCGCGCGTGAACATGGTCCTGATCGGAGTACCGGGTGCATAACGGAACCCCCGTGGCAGGAGGAAGTCCTTGACTGGTGCGCCGGCTATCGGCGTGGATGCCCTGGTACCCGTGAAACGCGGGTACGGGCGCGATGTGCACCGCACAACGGGAGGGGGGCCATGAGACTGCTGCTGGTGGAGGACGACAACCATGTGGCCGCCGCGCTCTCCGCGATACTGGCCAGGCACGGCTTCGGGGTCGTGCATGCCCGGAGCGGTGAAGAGGCGCTGCGCGCCCTGCTTCCCGACGACGAGGAGCCCTTCGGGGTCATCCTGCTCGATCTCGGGCTGCCGGACCAGGACGGATACGAGGTGTGCGGGAAGATCCGCAAGCGGACGACGACCCCAGTGATCATGGTGACCGCCCGGGCCGACGTGCGCTCCCGGATCCATGGGCTGAACCTCGGCGCCGACGATTACGTGGTCAAGCCGTACGACACCGGGGAGCTCCTCGCACGTATCCATGCGGTCAGCCGGCGCACGGCCTCCGGCGAGGACACCGGAGCGACCCCCGCGGTCGCGCTGCACCTCGGACCGGTCGAGATCCAGCTGCCCACCCGGCGCGTCAGCGTCGGGGGTACCGAGATCCAGCTCACCCGCAAGGAGTTCGATCTGCTCGCGCTGCTGGCCCAGCGCCCGGGTGTGGTCTTCCGCAGGGAGCAGATCATCAGTGAGGTGTGGCAGACCAGTTGGGAAGGGACCGGTCGCACCCTCGAGGTGCACGTCGCCTCGCTGCGCTCGAAGCTGCACCTGCCCGCGCTGATCGAGACCGTGCGGGGTGTCGGTTACCGGCTCGTCGTCCCGGCCGCTGCCTGAGACGCGTCACCTCCCGTGCGCGCCAGGCTGCTTCCGCTGCTCATCGTCCTGATGGCCGGTGTGCTGCTCGCGCTCGGCTTCCCGCTCGCGCTGAGCCTCGCCGAGGCCCGTCAGCAGAAGGTGATCGTCGACCGGCTCGACGACACCGCGCGGATCGCGGCCGAGGCACAGTTCGTCACCGAGATCCCGGCCAGTGAGGCCGAGCGGCACAGCACCCTCCAGAACGAACTCGCCCGCTACGACACGGTGTACGGAATTCGGGCCGGCGTCTTCTACCGGGACGGCCGGGCCATGGCGGCGGCCCCGCGTTCCTGGGCCGTGCCCGCCGTGGGTGAAGGCCGGCAAGCCTTTCAGGAGGCGCTCGCGGGGCGGCGCAGCAGGGACCCCTCGCAGGTCTGGCCCTGGCAGCGCGGCCGGCTGGTCGTCGCGTCGCCCGTGGTCAGGAACGGCGACGTGATCGCGGTGGTGGTCACCGACTCGCCCACCGGCCAGCTGCGTTCGCGGATCGTGCGCGGCTGGCTGCTGATCGCCGCGGGGGAGACCGCGGCGATGCTGCTCGCGGTGGGCGCCGCCATCCGGCTCACCGGGTGGGTGCTGCTTCCGGTGCGGACGCTGGACGCGGCCACCCATGGCATCGCGACCGGACGGATGAAGTCCCGGGTCGCACCCGGCGGGGGCCCGCCCGAACTCCGCCGGCTGGCCCGTTCGTTCAACGAGATGGCCGACAACGTCGAGGATGTGCTGGAACAGCAGCGCGCCTTCGTGGCCGATGCGTCGCACCAGCTGCGCAACCCGTTGGCCGCGCTGCTGCTGAGGATCGAGCTGCTCGCCTTCGAACTCCCCGAGGACAACGCGGAGATCGCCTCGGTACGCACGGAGGGGAAACGTCTTGCCGAAGTGCTCGACGACCTCCTCGATCTGGCACTGGCCGAACACACCGATGCGGAACTCCGTCTCACCGATGTCGCCGAACTGTCCCTCGAGCGGGTCGCCGCCTGGCGTCCGCTCGCCGAGGGCAGGGGCGTCCGCCTCACCCAGGACGGCGCAGCAGCGGTCACCGCCTGGGTGGATCCGGTGGCGCTCTCCAGCGCGCTGGACGCGGTGATCGACAACGCGCTGAAGTTCACCCCGGAGGGCGAGCAGGTCACCGTCACGGTCTCCGCGCACGGCGCCACGTCCCGAATCGCTGTCGCCGACGGCGGACCGGGGCTGAGCCAGGACGAGCTCGGCCGGATCGGCGACCGCTTCTGGCGCAGCAATCGCCATCAGAACGTCAAGGGGTCCGGCCTGGGGCTGTCCATCTCGCGGAGCCTGCTGACTGCGGGCGGGGGCTCGCTGAGCTATGAGCAGAACGAGCCGCACGGGCTCCGGGTGACGGTCACCGTGCCACGCACCTCGCCGGGCTCCTGAGGGCTGTCCCGGCGAGCCGCCCGGCTATGGCTTGACCGACCGGTAGTAGCGCCTGGCGCCCTCGTGCAGCTGCAGCGGGTCCGTGTAGATCGCGGTCCGTACGTCCACCAGCTGCGCCGCGTGCACCTGGCGGCCTATCCGGTCGCGGCTGCGGATGACGCTGCGGGTGAAGCCCTCGGTCAGCTCCGGGCCCTCCCGGTCGGTCGTGACCAGCACATTGGCAACCGCGACGGTCGACACCGGACCATTGTTCCGCGCCTCGCGGTAGGCGTCGCCGGGGATCACCGCCGCGCGGTAGTACCGGGTGTTCCCGCCGCCCGCGTGCAGCCGGGTCACCAGGTCGTCGAGGGGGACGAGCCGGATCGGATGACGTGAGGCCAGGTCGTGTACCGCGTCGGTCGGCAGGCCACCCGACCAGAAGAAGGCGTCGATCTTGCCGGCGTCCAGCAGCGCGGGACCGGTGTCGATCCCGGCCGGCACCGCGGTGATGTCCTTCTGCGGGTCCAGCCCGGCAGCCCGCAGTACGCGATCCGCTATCAGCCGTACCCCGGAGCCCGGCTGCCCCACGGCCACCCGCTTGTGTCGCAGGTCGCCGGCCCGCTGCACTGCGGAGCCGTCGTCCACGACGAGCTGCACATAGTCGTCGTACAACCGGGCACAGCCGCGCAGCCGGTCCGCTCCGGGCCTGCCGTCGGCGATGTACTGGGCGATCGCGTCGGCGGTGGCGATGGTGAAGTCCGCCTTGCCGGTCGCCACCCTGGCCAGGTTCTGCTGGGAACCCTCGCTCGGCTGCAGATCGATCGACACCCCGGGCAGGTCGTGTGCGAGCGTCGGTTTGAGCAGCTTCCCGTAAAGCTGGTAGACCCCGGTGCGCACCCCCGTGCTGAAGGTGACCGACCCGCGCGGGGCCGACTGGCCGACGGGCAACAGCCACCACATCAGCAGCCCCAGGACCACCAGCGCGGCCGCGGAGCCCTGCAGGGCGCGCCGGCGGCTGAGGTGGGACAGCAGAGTGCACATGCGCGCGATCCTGCCAGTTCGTTGCCCCCGAGGAACAGGGGGTGCCGCTGCCCGTACCCTGGTATGCGATATGAGCGCCAAGACTTACGAAGTGAAGACGTACGGCTGCCAGATGAATGTGCACGACAGCGAACGGCTGTCGGGCCTCCTGGAGGATGCCGGATATGTCCGCGCGCCCGAGGGCGCCGACGGGGATGCCGATGTGGTCGTCTTCAACACCTGCGCGGTGCGGGAGAACGCTGACAACAAGCTGTACGGCAACCTCGGCAGGCTCGCCCCCATGAAGACCAAGCGACCCGGTATGCAGATCGCCGTCGGTGGGTGTCTGGCGCAGAAGGACCGCGACACCATCGTCCAGCGGGCGCCCTGGGTGGATGTGGTGTTCGGTACGCACAACATCGGCAAGCTGCCGGTACTGCTGGAGCGTGCCCGCGTCCAGGAGGAGGCACAGGTCGAGATCGCCGAATCCCTGGAGGCCTTCCCGTCGACGCTGCCGACGCGACGGGAGAGCGCGTACGCGGCCTGGGTGTCGATCTCCGTCGGATGCAACAACACCTGCACCTTCTGTATCGTTCCGGCGCTGCGCGGCAAGGAGAAGGACCGCCGCCCCGGCGACATCCTCGCCGAGATCGAGGCGCTGGTCGCCGAGGGCGTCTCCGAGATCACGCTGCTCGGGCAGAACGTCAACGCCTACGGCTCCGACATCGGTGACCGTGAGGCCTTCTCCAAGCTGCTGCGTGCCTGCGGTGCGATCGAGGGCCTGGAGCGCGTCCGTTTCACCTCCCCGCACCCGCGCGACTTCACCGACGACGTGATCGCGGCCATGGCCGAGACCCCGAACGTGATGCCGCAACTGCACATGCCGATGCAGTCGGGGTCGGACGCCATTCTCAAGGCGATGCGCCGTTCGTACCGGCAGGAGCGCTTCCTCGCGATCATCGAAAAGGTGCGCGCCGCGATCCCGCACGCCGCCATCTCCACCGACATCATCGTGGGCTTCCCCGGCGAGACCGAGGAGGACTTCCAGCAGACGATGCACGCGGTCCGCGAGGCCCGTTTCGCTCAGGCATTCACCTTCCAGTACTCCAAGCGGCCCGGAACCCCCGCGGCCACCATGGAGGGCCAGGTTCCCAAGGAGGTCGTGCAGGAGCGCTACATGCGGCTCTCGGCGCTCCAGGAGGAGATCTCCTGGGCGGAGAACAAGAAGCAGGTCGGCCGCACCGTGGACGTGATGGTCGCGGAGGGCGAGGGCCGCAAGGACGGCGCCACCCACCGCTTGTCCGGGCGTGCGCCCGACAGTCGTCTGGTCCACTTCACCAAGCCGGACGCCGAGGTCCGACCGGGGGACGTGGTGACGGTCCGGATCACCTACGCGGCTCCGCACCACCTCCTCGCCGAGGGCCCGACCACAGCGGTTCGGCGCACCCGCGCCGGGGACGCCTGGCAGAAGCGGAACGCCGCCGAGGTGTCCCGGCCGGCCGGGGTGATGCTCGGACTGCCGACGATCGGTGCCCCGGCCCCGCAAGCGGCTTCGATGGCGGCCGGCAGCTGCGGCTGCGACCAGTAACGACAGCCTGCGACGGCACCTCCTGGCGGGGGCAGGCCCTGCCGGGAGGGGCGCTAGGCTGCGGATCATGCTCGTAGCCGCCGCCGTCTGTCCCTGCCCGCCGCTGCTCGTGCCGGAGGTCGCCGCGGGTGCGGCGCCGGAGCTCGACGCCGCCCGGGCCGCCTGCTTCGACGCCCTGGGCGTGCTCGCGGCGTCCCGGCCCGACCGCCTGATCGTCGTCGGTCCGGCGCCTGTCGCGGGCCGGGGGACGCATCCGCAGGGCGCCACCGGATCTTTCCGGGGCTTCGGGGTGGATCTCGAGGTGCAGTTGGGCGCTGCGGATACCGCGCCCGACCGGGAGCTGCCGCCGGCGCTGGCCGTGGGCGCCTGGCTGCTCGGTCAGGCGCACTGGGCGGGCGTACCGGTCGAGGCGCTGGGGGTCGGCGAGCCGCTGGCACCGGAGCGCTGTCGGGAAGCCGGCCGTGACCTTGCCGCATCCGCCGAGCGGCTCGCTCTCCTGGTGATGGGGGACGGCAGCGCCTGCCGCACCCTCAAGGCGCCCGGCTATCTCGATGAGCGTGCGGTCGGCTTCGACGCGGCTGCCGCCCGGGCGCTGGGCGCCGCCGACCTGCCCGCGCTCCGGGCACTGGACGCGCCGCTCGCCCACGAGCTCAAGGCCGCGGGCCGTGCGCCCTGGCAGGTCCTTGCCGGCGCCGCCGAGGGCGCCGGGCTCGGCGGCCGGCTGATGTACGAGGACGCCCCCTACGGAGTGGGTTACTTCGTCGCCGTCTGGTCCTGACGCGGGTGCCCACGAAGCATGCTGCTCCGTGGGCACCCGGGGCCGGTTGCCCGGTCAGGAAGCCGCAGGTGGCGGCGGCGTGCTGCCGCCGTCCTTGTGGGAGAGCCGGTCCAGAGCATTCTTGGCCTTGCCTGTGCCCGACTCGATCTTGTCGCTGTACTTGCCCTTGGTCTTGGAGTCGACCGTGTGCGCGGCCTTGTCCAGGCCCTGTCCGATCTTGTCCCCGTGCTGCAGGGCGAGGTCCGAGACCTTGTCCTTGGCAGGCGCGAGTTTGGCCTTCAGGTTGTCCATGAATCCCATGACGGACCTACTTCCCTCCGAACGGCGAATTACTTGCGTACGGCGTCACCGACTTCGTTGTCGGCGGCCGCGGCGACGGACTGCTGTCGCGGGATCTCCACTTCGGCGGCCGTGCCGGCCGTGCTTTCCGCACCCGGCTCGCCCGTCTCCGCCCCGGCGGTTCCGTCCGCTGCCGTCCCGACCACGAGCTCATCGGCCGTGGCTTCCGCAGTCCTTGCTTCGTCGGTCGGCTCCTCGGCAGCGGGCTTTACCTTGCGGCGAAACACTGCGAAAACACTCATATTCACTCCATAACCTACTCGGGCGGGCAACATTCCGCGCCGTCCCGGGCGCCTGATCGCGCAGACCGGGGGCCGGTGGGAAGACCGGCGGCCGGAACCTCGGAACAGAAACGAACCCGGGCAGCTGTCTGTCACCTCACTCGTTCGGGGACAGACTCCGGGGTTTGCGAGACTGGGACTGTGAAAAGTGCAGCTCCGCCAGTGCGGGTCATCGCCGTTGTCGGTCCCACCGCGGCCGGAAAGTCCGATCTGGGCGTCGCCCTCGCCCGGCATTTCGGCGGTGAGGTCGTCAATGCCGACTCCATGCAGCTCTACCGGGGGATGGACATCGGTACTGCCAAACTGACGCTCGAGGAGCGCGACGGTGTCCCGCACCATCTCCTCGACATCTGGAGCGTCACACAGGCCGCCAGCGTCGCCGAGTACCAGCGGCTCGCCCGCACGGAGATCGACCGACTGCTCGCCACAGGCCGTACGCCGGTCCTGGTCGGAGGCTCCGGGCTCTACGTCCGCGGAGCCATCGACGCGCTCGAGTTCCCGGGCACCGACCCGGAGGTCCGGGCACGCCTCGAGGAGGAACTCGTGCGGCACGGCCCCGGCGTACTGCACCGCAGGCTCGCCGCGGCCGACCCCGAGGCGGCCGTCGCCATCCTGCCCAGCAACGGCCGCCGTATCGTCCGGGCGCTGGAGGTCATCGAGATCACCGGCAAGCCGTTCACCGCCAACCTCCCCGGGCCGGACTCGGTGTACGACACCGTGCAGATCGGCGTCGACGTGGCACGCCCCGAACTGGACGAGCGCATCGCCGCCCGGGTCGAGCGGATGTGGCAGGCGGGACTGGTCGACGAGGTGCGCACGCTGCAGGAGCAGGGACTCCGCGAGGGCCGGACGGCATCGCGGGCCCTGGGCTACCAGCAGGTGCTCGCGGCACTCGCGGGAGAGTGCACCGACGAGGAGGCGCGAGCCGAGACCGTACGCGCCACTAAGCGCTTCGCGCGCCGTCAGGACTCGTGGTTCCGCCGCGATCCACGCGTGCACTGGCTGAGTGGCGCGGCCACCGACCGTGCCGGACTTCCGCAACGGGCGCTGGCGTTGGTCGAACGAGCGGTCACAGCCTGATCACGTGATGGCATCGGGACGCTCCACCCGTCATTTCCGGGCCTGCGAGCGTGCCATCATCGAGCGTCGATCGACACTCTTCGATCACCAGTGAAGTCCGAGTGGGAGGGCGCGTGGCGATGGAGGCCGGCCCTCGCGACAGTGAGCAGCGATCCCCGGACGAGGGGGTGCAGCTGAGCCCCGACGGGCCCGACGAGCAGGACGCCCCCGAAGTGACTCCGGAGGTCGAGGTCGAACTGCGTCCGCAGCGTCGACTGCGGATCTGGCAGCTCGCACCGATCGTGGTGCTGGCGGCCGTCGGGTCACTGATGTTCGCGTTCCCGCTCGCTTTCGAGCCCGACGACGGCGGCCCCGTCGTTGCCATGCTCGGCCTTCTGATCAGCTGCTGTGCCGCAGGCTGGGGCATGATGGCCGCCCGTCGGGTCGGGTACGCCTGGCCCGGCCTGCCGGCCCGCGGCTCCGGAGAGCGGCCGGACTGGCGGGTACTCGGGCTCTACGCGGTCGCCGGGTGCGTGATCGTGGCACTCGCCGTCGGGCGGGTGGCCCGGCTGCGCTGACCGGCTCCGCCGGTCCGCTTCTCAGGTGCCCGTCGGCTGCCTCCGTGTTCGCCGTGCTCACCTCGTACGATGGCGGGGTGAGCACTTCGCGGATCGCCTTCCTCAAGGGGCACGGGACCGAGAACGACTTCGTGATCATCCCCGACCCGGACAACGCCATTGCCCTGCCCGCCACCGCGGTGGTCGCCCTGTGCGACCGCCGGGCGGGCATCGGCGGCGACGGTCTCCTCCACGTGGTGCGTTCCGCGGCGCATCCCGACGCCCGGGGGATGGCCGCGGAGGCCGAGTGGTTCATGGACTACCGCAACAGCGACGGCTCCGTCGCCGAGATGTGCGGCAATGGGGTACGCGTCTTCGCCGGGTACCTCCAGCGCGCCGGCCTGGTGGCGGACGGCGATCTGGCCGTTGCGACCCGGGGCGGAGTGAAGAAGGTCCACCTCGCCAAGGACGGTGACATCACGGTCTCCATGGGCCGTGCCGGGCTCCCCGAAACCGGAGTCACCGTCACGGTCGACGGTCGCAGCTGGCCGGCCCGCAATGTCGACATGGGCAATCCGCACGCCGTTGTCTTCGTGGACGACCTGCGGCACGCCGGACCACTGCTCTCGACGCCGCCCTTCAGTCCGGCATCCGTTTACCCGGACGGGGTCAACGTCGAGTTCGTGGTGGACCGCGGTGAGCGTCACGTGGCGATGCGCGTGCATGAGCGAGGCTCCGGCGAGACCCGCTCCTGCGGTACGGGCGCCTGCGCGGTAGCCGTTGCGGCAGCCCGCAGGGACGGTACGGACCCAGCAGTCACCGGCAGCCCGGTGACCTACACGGTCGACCTTCCCGGCGGCCGGCTCCTGATCACCGAACTGCCGGACGGTGAAATCGAGATGACGGGGCCCGCGGTGATCGTCGCCGAGGGCACGCTCGACTCCTCGTTCCGCGAAGCGGCCCTCGCCTGACGGCGGAACGGCCTGCGGGCTTCGCTCGAATGGGTGATCCGTTTCACGGTGGGCGGAAGTGGCGCGGCCCTCCATGGTGGGCTCGGTAGCATCAAGCACCGGCCACGAGCGCTCACCCGCAGTCAGCCCACCGCCGGTCGACACTGCCGGAGGTGCCCATGAGTGCAGAGGCCACCAATCCCGAGGGTGTGCCCGCGGATACCCCGACGGCGGATCAGCCGGGCCGTCGGCGCGGCCGGGCCCGGATCGACCTCCGCAGACTCGGTCGCGCCGCGCTCTTCGGACCCACGTCGCGGAGTGGACTGCCCGATGCCATCGGCCATATCGCGGAGGCCCATCGTGCCCACCACCCCGAAGCCGATCTGACGGTCCTGGGCAGGGCATACGAGCTCGCCGAGTCGTCCCACCGCGGTCAGATGCGCAAGAGCGGTGAGCCGTACATCACCCATCCGCTGGCCGTGACCCTGATTCTTGCCGAACTCGGGGCGGAGACCACCACGTTGACCGCTTCGCTGCTGCACGACACCGTCGAGGACACCGATGTGACACTCGACCAGGTCGGGACGGCGTTCGGTGACGAGGTCCGCTATCTGGTCGACGGCGTGACCAAGCTGGAGAAGGTCGACTACGGAGCCGCCGCCGAGCCGGAGACCTTCCGCAAGATGCTGGTCGCCACCGGTGACGATGTCCGGGTCATGTCGATCAAACTCGCCGACCGGCTGCACAACATGCGCACCCTCTCCGTGATGCGCCCGGAGAAACAGGCCAGGATCGCCAAGGTCACCCAGGACGTACTCATTCCGCTGGCCGAGCGGCTCGGCGTGCAGGCACTCAAGACCGAACTGGAGGACCTGGCCTTCGCGATCCTCCGCCCCGAGGAGTACGAAGGCGTCCGGGCGCTGATTGCTGCCGGGACATCCGGCGCCGACCCGCTCGCAGCGATCGCCGAAGAGGCCCGGAAGGTGCTGCGGGAGTCGGACATCCCTGCCGAAGTACTCATCAGACCACGGCATTTCGTCTCGGTGCACCGAGTCCGGGCCAAGCGGGGGGAACTGCGCTCCACCGACTTCGGACGCCTCCTGGTCCTCGTCGGTGAGGATGCCGACTGCTACGCCGTGCTCGGCGAACTGCACACCTGTTTCACCCCGGTGATCTCGGAGTTCAAGGACTTCATCGCCGCACCCAAATTCAACCTGTACCAGTCACTGCACACGGCCGTGGCCGTCCCCGACGGCGCGGTCGCCGAAGTCCTCATCCGTACGCACCGGATGCACAAGGTCGCCGAAGCGGGCGTCGTCGCACTCGGCAACCCCTACGCCCCGGCGGACGGCACCCAGGCCGCCGACACCGCCGACGCCGCCGCGAACGGCGAGCGGGCCGACCCGACCCGACCCGGATGGCTCTCCCGCCTCCTCGAATGGCAGGAGTCCGCGCCCGACCCGGACACCTTCTGGAGCACGCTGCGCGCGGATCTGGCGCAGGACCGGGAGATCACCGTCTTCCGTGCGGACGGGGGCACCCTGGGGCTGCCCGCCGGAGCCAGCTGTGTGGACGCCGCATACGCGCAGCATGGCGAGGAGGCCCACCGCTGCATCGGTGCCCGGGTCAACGGACGCCTGGCCACGCTCAGTACGACGCTGAGCGACGGAGACATCGTGCAGCTGCTGCTGGCCGAGGACACTTCTTCCGGGCCCTCGCCGGAGTGGCTGGACCATGCCCGTACGGCCGCCGCGCGGATCGCGATCTCCGGCTGGCTCGCCGAACACCCGGAAGGGGCCGCGGTGGCGGATCCCGCCCCCCGGTCGGCCACATCCGCCACCGGGGGCACCGTGCGGCGAGCCACCACCGGGGCCGTGGTGGAGCTGCCGCACACCACGGTGCGGCTGGCCGGGTGCTGTACACCGGTGCCGCCCGACGCCATCACCGGTTTCGCGGTGCACGGTGGCGCCGTCACCGTGCACCGCGAAGGCTGCGCGTCGGTTGCCCGGATGCGCGCGCTGGGACGAGCCCCGGTCGGGGCGGACTGGGGCGCCACAGGTGACTGCACGGTCACCCTGGTGGCCGAGGCCTTCGGACGGCCGCAGCTGCTCGCGGACCTGACCGAGGTCATCGCCTCGGCGGGCGCCGCCGTCGTCTCGGCCACCGTGGAACCGCCCAGCGAGCAGCGGGTCAGGCACACCTACACCCTGCAACTTCCGGACGCCGCCGAACTGCCCGCACTGATGCGCACCATGCGCGACGTGGCGGGGGTGTACGACGTGAGCCGTGCCCAGCATCCGGCCACCGCCTGACACCGTTCTGAGACCCGTTCGAGTGGGGGTGGCGCGCCCCGTCCCGGTCCGCCCCGGATGTGCTGGTAGCGGTAGCGCATGCTGCACATCTTCCGGCGCCTTCGTGCCGCCCTGCCGGCGGCCGCATCGGCGGCCCTGATCACCGCTGCCCTGCCCGCCCCCGTACCCCTCGGTATCGGCGATCCGCTCTTCCCCCACCTGGGCAACCCCGGGTACGACGTCCTCACCTACGACATCGCCCTCACCTATCCCGGCCGCAACACCGAGCCACTGTCCGCGGTCACGACGATCGACGCCCTGGCCACCGCTCCCTTGCAGCGCGTCAATCTCGATTTCGCCCGCGGTACGGTGCGCTCCGTCGATGTGAACGGTGAGCGCGCGGGATTCGCCACTGCGGGCGAGGACCTGGTGGTCACACCGCACCATCGCGTACGCAGGGGCGGACGGCTGCGGATCACCGTGCGGCACACCAGCGACCCGCGCGGTGCGACGGCCGGCGGTTGGGTGCGCACCAAGGACGGCCTCGCCATGGCCAACCAGGCGGACGCAGCCCACCGGGTCTTCCCCTGCAACGACCACCCCGCGGACAAGGCATGGTTCACCTTCCGGGTGACGGCTCCACAGCGGTTGACGGTGGTGGCCAACGGGCTGCCCACCGCGCGGAGCACACAAGCGGGCCGTACCACCTGGACCTACCGGACGGTCCGTCCGATGGCCACCGAACTGGCCCAGGTGTCGATCGGGCGCTCGGCGGTGACTCACCGGGCGGGCCCGCACGGGCTGCCGCTGCGCGACGTCGTACCGGCGGCGGACCGCCGCAAGCTGGAGCCCTGGCTGAAGAAGACACCGGGGCAGCTCAGCTGGCTCGAGTCGAAGGTCGGACGCTATCCGTTCGCGACGTACGGCGTGCTCATCGCCGACACCCGCACCGGCTTCGAGCTGGAAACCCAGACGCTGTCCCTCTTCGAGCGCCGGCTCTTCACCGAGCCGCGCTTTCCGGCGTGGTACGTCGAATCGGTCATGGTGCACGAACTCGCCCACCAGTGGTTCGGGGACAGCGTCTCGCCGAACCGTTGGTCCGACCTCTGGCTCAACGAGGGACACGCCACCTGGTACGAAGCGCTGTACGCCGACGAGCACGCCGGCAAGTCGCTGGCCCGGCGCATGCACGACGCCTACCGGGACTCGGACGGTGAACGCGCCCAGGACGGCCCACCCGCCGCCCCGAAGCCTCCCGAGCCGGGGCACCAGATCAGTATCTTCCGGCCGGTCGTCTACGACGGCAGCGCCCTGGTTCTCTACGCACTGCGTCAGGAGATCGGCGCCGACGCCTTCCAGCAGGTGGAGCGCAGCTGGGTGCACGCCTACCGCTACCGCTCGGCCACCACCGCCGACTTCTCCGCCCTGGCCTCACAGATCGCCGGGCGCGACCTGTCCGGCTTCTTCCACGACTGGCTCTACGGCGAGCGGACACCCCCGATGCCCGGCCACCCGGACTGGCACAGCGTCCGGCCGAAAGCCGGGTGACGTGGCGAGCGCACCGTGCCACTATCGACGGGGTCACCGACGCTGCGGGCTCCGCGGATCTTCCCCCGGGAATCATCCGGAGCCGTCACGCGTTGTGACTGGTGAACGGAATATCTATCGGCTCGACGTAAGGATCCAATGACCTCCTCTTCTTCCCCTTCCCAGGACGCACTCGAGCAGGACGTCCTCGAGCTGGACGCCCTCGGACCCGCCCTTGAACCGGACACTCAGAGCTACAACGAGAGCCGCCGGGCCGATGCCCTGATGGAAGAGGACGTCGCCTGGAGCCACGCGATCGACGGCGAGCGTGACGGGGACCAGTACGACAGGTCGGAGCGCGCCGCGCTGCGACGGGTGGCGGGCCTGTCCACCGAGCTCGAGGACGTCACCGAGGTCGAGTACCGGCAGCTGCGCCTGGAGCGGGTGGTGCTGGTCGGCGTCTGGACCTCCGGGACCGCTCAGGATGCCGAGAACTCCCTGGCGGAGCTGGCAGCCCTGGCCGAGACGGCGGGCGCCCTCGTGCTCGACGGTGTCGTACAGCGCCGCGACAAGCCGGACCCGGCCACCTACATCGGCTCGGGCAAGGCACACGAGCTGCGTGACATCGTGCTCGAATCCGGGGCCGACACCGTGGTGTGCGACGGTGAGCTGAGCCCAGGACAGCTGATCCATCTGGAAGACGTCGTCAAGGTCAAGGTGGTCGACCGTACCGCCCTGATCCTCGACATCTTCGCCCAGCACGCCAAGTCGCGCGAGGGCAAGGCACAGGTCGCGCTCGCGCAGATGCAGTACATGCTGCCGCGGCTGCGCGGCTGGGGTCAGTCGCTCTCCCGGCAGATGGGTGGTGGCGGTTCCGGTTCGGCGGGCGGCGGCATGGCCACCCGTGGTCCCGGTGAGACCAAGATCGAGACGGACCGGCGCCGGATTCGCGAGAAGATGGCGAAGATGCGCCGGGAGATCGCGGAGATGAAGACCGGCCGCGACATCAAGCGGCAGGAGCGCAAGCGCCACAAGGTCCCGTCGGTGGCCATCGCCGGATACACCAACGCCGGCAAGTCCTCCCTGCTCAATCGGCTCACGGGGGCCGGCGTGCTGGTGGAGAACTCACTGTTCGCCACCCTGGACCCGACCGTGCGCAGGGCCGAAACGCCCGGCGGCAGGCTCTACACCCTGGCTGACACCGTCGGCTTCGTACGGCACCTGCCGCACCACCTGGTCGAGGCGTTCCGGTCCACCATGGAGGAGGTCGGCGAGTCCGACCTGATCCTTCATGTGGTGGACGGCTCGCACCCGGCTCCGGAGGAGCAGCTCGCCGCCGTGCGTGAGGTGATCAGGGATGTCGGTGCCACCGACGTGCCGGAGATCGTGGTGATCAACAAGGCGGACGCGGCCGATCCGCTCGTACTGCAGCGGCTGCTGCGCATCGAGCGGAGCGCCATCGCGGTCTCGGCTCGTTCGGGCCAGGGAATCGCGCAGCTGCTCGCGCTGATCGACGCGGAACTGCCCCGTCCGCAGGTCGAGGTCGAGGTGCTGGTTCCGTACACGCACGGCCAGTTGGTCGCCCGGGCGCACGCCGACGGCGAAGTGATCTCCGAGGAGCACACTCCGGAGGGCACGCTGCTCAAGGCACGGGTGCACGAGGAACTCGCCGCCGACCTGGCGCCCTACGTTCCGGTGGCCCACTGACCGTCGCCGCACCAGCCGAAGGCCCGCCTCCGCGTCCCATGAGTTCTTGGGTTTGCGGAGGCGGGCCTTCGGCTGTGTGGTGTGGTTATCGTCCGCTGCGGGCCCGGCCTCCGGTCACCGGCACGCGGTCACCGGCCCGCGAATTTGTCGCTCATCGCCGCGTAGAGCTGCTGCGCGCCCTGCCCGAGTCGCGGCCCTGCCAGCCAGCCCGAAGTGACCGGCCCGATCGAGGTGTTGGACACCAGCTCGGACTTTCCGTCCTTGCCGGCGATGAACCAGCCGCCACCTGAGGAACCGCCGGTCATGGTGCAACCGATGCGCCACATCGCCGGTGTGCCGGGGCTGACAGAAAGCCGACCGGGTCGGTCGACGCACTTGTTCATCAACTGCCCGTTGAACGGCGGGGCCGCCGGGTACCCCCAGGCACCCATCGCGGGGATGTCCTTCGCCTCGGGAGCGTCGAAGTCGACCGTGAGCGCGTTGCCGACGGTCTCTTCGAGGGACTTGCCGCCGTTCTCCGGCTTCACGTGCAGAAGCGCGTAGTCGTAAGGTGACCCCGCGCCGCCGGTCGGTCCGCCGTCCGTGATCCAGGCGTTGGACGTCATGGCCCAGTCGGCCCAGTACGAGCCGTAGGGTGCGATCTCCTGCGGCTGGGCATTGCGCAGCTGGGCGGGCGTCCTGCCCTGGTCGTTGTAGGACGGGACGAATGTGATGTTCCGGTACCAGCCGCCGTTGGCCCCCGCGTGGACGCAGTGGCCGGCGGTCCATACCAGGTTCGACCGGCCCGGGGCCTTCGGATCCTTGACGACCGTGCCGGAGCAGACCATGGAGCCCGCGGGGGAGTCGAAGAAGACCTTGCCGACCGGGGCCGCGTACCGGTGATAGGGATGCTTCTCCTCCTGGGCCTGCACGGGTGCGGGCTCCGGGTCGGTGACATTCTGGTCGCCCGTCGAGTCGCCGTAGGCCATGGTCTTCTGCGGCTCCTTGGCCTCCTGCATCCGGTCCGGTTTCCACAGCCCCTTGATCACCGGGTTGACGAAGTCCTTGGCGTTACGCAGCCACTTGTCCTTGTCCCAGTTCTTCCACTCGCCGTTCTTCCACTTGTCCGGGTCGACACCGTGCTTCTTGAGGGTATCGACGAGCGCGCCGGCGTCATCGGCGGCGCCGCCGGCGGATGCGGAGGCCACGGGCTTGTCGGCAGCTTGCCCGGCTGCCTTGTCGTTGGCGCCGCCGCAGGCTGTCGCCGTCAGCGCAAGCGCTGCGGCGACAGCGGTCGCGGCCAGTTTCGGACGGATGGATCGCATGGACCGCATGGAGCAGTTCCCCCTGGTGATGCGCGGGTCTTCTTACCGCCGCTGGTTGCGGCTGCCGTTGCTGAGGACGGCTCGAGGACGAGCTGTGGACGGAAGGGAATGCGCCGTCTAGCGCCGACCCGCATACTTCTTGCTCACCGACTCGTAGACGCCCTTGGCTTCCTTGCCGAGCCGTGGCCCCGCCAGCCAGCCCGTGGTCACCGGGCCGATCGAGGTGTTGGAGACCAGGGCAGGCTTGCCGTCGGCACCCGCGGAGATCCAGCCGCCGCCGGACGAACCGCCGGTCATGGTGCAGCCGATGCGGTACATCGTCGGGTCGTTCGCGGTGACCGAGAGGCGACCCGGGCCATCGGAGCACTGGAAGAGCTTCTGGCCGTCGAACGGCGGAGCCGCCGGGTAACCCGTCGCCGTGATACTCGGGATCTTGGGCACCGCGGGCGCGTTGAAGTTGACCGGCAGTGCGCCGCCGACCGTCTCCTCCAGCGACTTGGTGCTGCCCTTCTCCGGGGTCACATGCAGGACCGCGAAGTCATAGGGAGCACCCTGGCCGCCGGTGGGCCCGCCGTCGCTGATCCACTGCTCGGAAGTCTGCGCCCAGTCCGCCCAGTAGACGCCGTACGGAGCGACCTCCTCCTTCTTGGCATGCTGCAACTGGGCAACGGACTTGCCGCTGTTGTTGTAGGACGGGACGAAGGCGATATTGCGGTACCAGCCGCCCTTCTTGCCCGCGTGAACACAATGACCGGCCGTCCACACCATGTTGGACTTGCCGGGATGGGCCGGGTCCTCGACCACGGTCGCCGAGCAGACCATTGATCCTTCGGGGCTGTCGAAGAACAGCTTTCCCGCCTCGGGCAGATTGGCGTGGTAAGGGGCCTTCACGGCCTGGGCGTTGACCGGAGCCGGCGTCGGATCGGTGACTCCCTTGTCGCCTGAGATGTCACTGTCGACAGGCTTCTGCGGAGTCTTGTCGGCGTCCCGCATCCGGGCCGGGCCCCAGAGACCGGCGATGATCGGGTTGATGAAGTCCTTGGCCTCCCGCAGCCACTTGTCCTTGTCCCAGTTCTTCCACTCGCCGTTCTTCCACTTGTCCAGGTCGACGCCGTGCTGCTTCAGCCGGTCCTTGACGTTGTCCGGAACGGTGATCTTGCCGTCGGATGCCGAAGTGGCGCTGGTGCTGGCCTGACTCGAGGCGTCATCGGCGCCGGGGCCGCAGGCAGTGGCGGTGAGCGAGAGCACGGCTGTGAGGCCAACCACCACTATGGCGGGGAAGGTTCGCCGTGTGCGCGTCCCGCGGCGCGCTGTAGAAGCTGGGTGGAGCGGTCGCATGTGGTGATCCCCCTGAGACTTCGGAACTGATTTCGGAGCAACTGCGGCAGCGCGGAACAGGACGTGTCGGCCCCCGAAGTGCGGGCCCCACTATGCCGGTGCCGATGGGGACGGCGCGCAGCAGGGTTGTGGTTCCGCCGTCACAAGGATCTTCCCTCCCGCCCGTGATCTCGCAGCGCCGTCGTCGTTGGTACGTACGGGGGGCTTTTGGGCTGTGTTCAGCCGTGGAAGCTGCGGCCGTGCGACAGAAAAGCGACGGCCGAAACGCGATGACCTAGCTGTAACGACCTAGCTGTAACGAACTGATTCGGGACAGCGGGAGGAGCACCAGTAGTGGCCGTGACCGAATCTGCTCCGATGGCGCCGGCGACCGTGCACGCGGGGATCCTGCGCCGGCAGTCGATGCGTGAGTCGGCCGCCCGCACCTATGCGCGATCGTTGCCGATCGTTCCGGTGCGGGCCCGTGGACTGACGATCGAGGGCGCGGACGGGCGACGCTACCTCGACTGCCTCTCCGGTGCGGGAACACTCGCACTCGGACACAACCACCCGGCAGTGCTGGAAGCGATCAAGAAGGTGATCGACTCCGGCGCACCGCTGCACGTCCTGGATCTCGCCACACCGGTCAAGGACGCTTTCATCACCGAACTCTTCGAGACGCTGCCCCGACACTTCGCCGACCAGGCGCGGGTGCAGTTCTGCGGACCTGCCGGTACGGACGCGGTCGAGGCAGCGCTCAAACTCGTCCGCACGGCAACCGGGCGCAACGGAATCCTCACCTTCACCGGTGCCTATCACGGCATGACGGCCGGCGCCCTTGCAGTATCGGGCGGTGCCCCCGACGTACGGGTGACCAGGCTGCCGTATCCCCAGGACTACCGCAGCCCCTTCGGGGTCGGTGGCGAGCGAGGAGTGGACCTTGCCACCCGCTGGACCGAGAACCTCCTCGACGACCCCAAGGGCGGGGTGCTGCCGCCGGCCGGGATGATCCTCGAGCCGGTACAGGGCGAGGGCGGGGTGATCCCCGGCCCCGACAACTGGATGCGCCGGATGCGGGAAATCACCGCGGCACGCTCCATTCCGCTGATCGCCGACGAGGTACAGACCGGCGTAGGCCGCACTGGAGCCTTCTGGGCTGTCGAACACAGCGGGATCGTGCCCGACGTGATGGTGTTGTCCAAAGCGATCGGCGGGTCCCTTCCGCTCGCCGTCATCGTCTATCGGTCCGAGCTGGACGTCTGGGATCCGGGCGCCCACGCGGGGACCTTCCGCGGCAATCAACTGGCCATGGCAGCGGGTGCCGCCACCCTCGCGTACGTCCGCGAGAACCGGCTCGCCGAGCGTGCGGGGACTCTCGGCGCCCGCATCATCGGACGGCTGCAGGGGCTGGCCGCAGATCACCCCTCCATCGGAGACGTACGCGGTAGAGGACTGATGATCGGCCTGGAAATCGTCGACCGCGAGGCCGGCGACCCCACCGCCACAGCGCCTCCGCCGGCGGATGCCGCTCGCGCCGCCGCCGTCCAGCGCGAATGCCTGGCCCGAGGGCTCATCGTCGAACTCGGCGGACGTCACTCCAGCGTCGTCCGGCTGCTGCCTCCCCTCACTCTCACTGACGAACAGGCGGAAGCCGTCCTCGACCGGCTGGCCGACGCTCTGACGGCCGCCGAACGTATCCAGAACCATCACCACGAGACCCGCCCCCAGCTCTGACATGGATCTCTCACAAGGAAGCAGTCCGTGAATTCCACCCCCGCACCCGACACGCCCGAGGCCTACGGCCGTCCCGCTTCCTGCGGACCGCTCATCGTCGACTTGGAGACAGTCCCGCGTCAGAACAGCAGGGACCACTCACGCGAACGCCCCCTTCACCCCGACCCTTTGGACGACCCGGACGCGACAGCAGCGGCCGAAACGGCGGGTATCGAGAATCTGCTGCGCTGTTGGATCAGGGAGAACAACATCGTCAGGCCGACCGGCCCGATTCTGCGCGTCCCGCTGAAGGCGAGCGGCGCGGCATTGCTCGTCCCGGTCCTGTACTGGTCGCCCACCGGCTGGCACCGGTTCGGCAGACCGACGCTGGAAGGCGGCTCGGCTACCGCGCCGCCCGCCGACGCTGTTACCGTCGCCGCACTGCTCGGTCGGGAAACCGGCCAACGCGAGAGCGCCGACCTGGTCGGCAGGGTTGCCGATTCGGTACGCCGCACCGCCACCTTCCTCGCCGAGCGGCGCGCCAGTCCCGGGCCGGCCCACGAGACGGATCTCTTCCTCACCGCGGAGCAGTCCCTGCTGTTCGGCCACCCTCTGCACCCCACCCCGAAGAGTCGGGAAGGACTGTCCGACGCCGAGAACCGCACGTATTCGCCGGAGCTGCACGGTTCCTTCCCTCTGCACTGGATCGCTGTCGACCGATCCGTACTGGCGCAGGACTCCGCATGGACGGAGCGGGGCCGTACCCTCCCCGCCGAACTGGTCATCGCTCGATTGGCGGGCCCCCTTTCGCATCCGGACGGCACGGCTCTGCTGCCGCTGCACCCGTGGCAGGCTCGGGACCTGATGCAGCGTCCCGCCGTGGTCCAGCTTGTCGAGGCAGGCCTCCTGTGCGACCTGGGTCCGTATGGTGACCGCTGGCATCCCACCTCCTCCGTGCGTACGGTTCACCGTCCCGGTTCCGCGGCGATGCTCAAGCTCTCGCTGGGCCTGCGCATTACGAACTCCCGTCGGGAGAACCTGCGCAAGGAACTCCACCGGGGCGTGGAAGTCCACCGCCTGCTGAGGGGCGGACTCGGTGAGGAGTGGCAGACAGCTCACCCGCGCTTCGACATCGTCCGCGACCCCGCATGGCTCGGAGTGGACACCCATGACGGAGAACCGCTCCCGGGGTTCGACGTTGTCGTGCGTCACAATCCCTTCGGCCCGGGGGACGATGCCGTGTGCATCGCGGCTCTCACCGCGGTCCGTCCTCGTCCCGGCCGGGACCGCATGAGCTCCCGGCTCGCTGACATCGTGACCGCGCTCGCGGCCTCGACCGGCAGATCCACCGGTGCCGTCGCCGCCGAGTGGTTTCTGCGATACCTCGATCACGTCGTACGCCCCGTGCTCTGGCTCGATGGTGCCGCAGGCATCGCCCTCGAAGCCCATCAGCAGAACACGTTGGTCATGCTGTCACCCAACGGCTGGCCCGTCGGCGGACGCTACCGCGACAACCAGGGCTACTACTTCCGCGAGTCCCACCGTGAGGCTCTGGAAAGGCGCCTGCCGGGCATCAGCACGACCAGTGACACCTTCGTCGCCGATTCCGTGACCGACGAGCGATTCGCCTACTACCTAGGCATCAACAACGTCTTCGGGCTCATCGGGGCATTGGGCTCGCAGCATTTGGCAGACGAACGCCTTCTGATCGCCGCCTTCCGGCAGTTCCTGGCAAAGGCGAGCGTGCTCGGTTCACCGCTGCCCGCTCAGCTGCTGAACGCCCCGGTGCTTCGGACGAAGGCCAACCTCCTGACCAGGCTGCGCGGACTGGACGAGCTGGTCGGCCCGGTCGACACCCAGTCGGTCTACGTCACCCTCACCAACCCCCTTCATTCCACCGGGACATGACCCGATCTGTACCTGAGAAGAGGAGTGTCGCCGTGCCCTCCATAGACGCGAGCATCAACTCCGGGACCGAGCCCGCCCACCCGGCCGGCCCGGACCACCCGACCGACACTGCCGGACCGACCGGGGCCGAAGCAGCAGACACCCTGGATCTGCGGCTGTCCGGGGAACTCCTGGCAGCACTGCGGGACCGTGCCCCGGAGACCGGATACGCCGCCGCTCCCCGGATGCCTACGGGGGGCGACCTCCTGGACGACCCCGGGGGCTGGGAACCCGCCGCCACACCCGCAGGCGAGTTCCGACTTGTCGCTGCGGACGTCGAGCGAGATCTCGCCCTGATCAGCCGGTGGATGAACGACCCGGCCGTCGCCGCATTCTGGGAACTCTCGGGTGATGAGTCCGTTACCGCAGCGCATCTGCGCAGCCAAGTCGACGGTGATGGGCGAAGCGTTCCGTGCCTCGGCCTGCTCGACGGCGTTCCGATGAGCTACTGGGAGCTCTACCGGGCGGATCTCGACCCACTCGCCCGGCACTACCCGGCACGACCGCAGGACACCGGACTGCATCTCCTCATCGGGGGGGTCAGTGACCGCGGCCGAGGTATCGGCACCTCCTTGCTGCGAGCCGTGTCCGACCTCGTACTGGACAACAGACCCCGCTGCACACGGGTGATCGCGGAACCCGACTTGCGTAACACCCCCTCGGTAGCGGCCTTCCTGAGTGCCGGCTTCCGCTTTTCCGCGGAGGTACAGCTCCCGGAGAAGCGCGCCGCCCTGATGATCCGCGACAGAGTGCTACGCCGCCTGCTCTGAGTGATCACTGTGAGCCTCCATGAATGACTGGGTTGTGAGCGACTGGCCGTGCACGACGTCTACGAACAACGTCCATGAACAACGTGCTGCATTTGATACACCGCGCGTCCCGCATCGGTTCCCACTCGAGGAGTGCCTGTGTTGAACCCACCCGTCATCCCCGACTCCGCCGCGGAACCGGCGCTTCTTTCTCCCACCGAGCTGAATCCGGACGACTGGGACCGGGCTGCCCGCCGACTCCTCGCCAAGATGCTGAGTTCGTTCGCCTACGAAGAGATCATCGAACCCACGGCCAGGGCCGGTGACCGCTTCCTGCTCACGCTCGACAACGACCTGCCGCTCACCTTCCGGGCCCGGCGGGGGGCCTACGGGAACTGGCACGTGGAGCCGGACACCATCGAGCTGGAAGGCCGGCAGTTCACCGATCCGCTCCGATTTCTCGTTCTCGCCCGTCGCGTGCTCGACCTCGACGGCGCCACCCTCGGCCACCTGATCCGGGAACTCACCACCACACTGGCGGCCGATGCGCGCCTCGACCACACCGCACTCCCCGTGGAGGACCTCGCCGACCTCGACTACGCGCAACTCGAGGGCCATCAGACCGGACATCCCTGGCTGGTGCTCAACAAGGGCCGCATCGGCTTCTCGGCGAGTGACGCTGCCCGTTGGACGCCCGAGTCCCGCACCTCGGCGCGTCTGCCCTGGATCGCGGTCAGCACGGAGCTCGCCCGCTATCGGGGCGTCACCGGTCTCGGCACCCCCGAGCGCCTCTACCGCCGCGAGCTCGACACCGCCACGCGGGCGTCCTTCGCCGCACTACTGCGCGCTCGCGGCCTGGACCCGGACCATTACCTCTATCTGCCCGTGCATCCGTGGCAGTGGGACGAAGTGATCCTTCCTCTTTTCGCTCCGGCCATTGCTCATCACAAGATCGTCCCTCTGCATGCCGATGGTGATCCGAGAATTCCGCAGCAGTCCGTCCGCACCTTCCTGAACCTGGACCGGCCCGACCGGCACACCGTGAAGCTTCCGCTGTCGATCCTCAACACGCTGGTCTGGCGTGGTCTGCCCACCGAGCGGACGCTCGCCGCGCCCGCCGTGACCGCCTGGGTCCAGGGCCTGCGCGACGAGGATGCCTTCCTGCGCGACGAATGCGGAGTCATCCTCCTCGGCGAGGTCGCCTCCGTATCGGTCGAGCACCCTCTCTACGATCACCTCCCGGACGTCCCGTATCAATACCGGGAACTCCTCGGTGCCATCTGGCGCGAACCGCTGGAGAGCCGGCTCGCGCCCGGTGAGGGAGCCCGCACGCTTGCCTCGCTGATCCACACCGACCTGCAGGGGCGCTCCTTCACCGCGGAACTGGTTGCCAGGTCGGGGCTCACCCCCACCGCGTGGCTGCGCCGGCTCTTCGTAGCGCTGCTGCCGCCGCTGCTGCGCTTTCTCTACCGCTACGGCACGGTCTTCTCACCGCACGGCGAGAACGCCATCGTCGTCTTCGACGACCACGATGTACCCGTTCGGCTGGCGATCAAGGATTTCGTGGACGACGTCAATATCAGTGCGGAATCCCTGCCGGAGCACGAATCGATGCCTGACGAAGTGCGCGAGGTGCTCCTGACGGAGGAACCCGCCTTTCTCACCCAGTTCATCCACTCCGGGCTCTTTGTTGGCGTCTTCCGCTTCCTCGCCCCGCTCTGCGAAGATCAGCTGGGAGTCCCCGAGGCCGATTTCTGGTTACTCGTCCGAAACGAGATTCTGCGCCATCAAGCTCGCTTCCCCGAGCTCAAGGAACGCTATGAGATGTTCGACCTCCTCACCCCCCGGATCGAGCGTCTCTGCCTGAACCGCAACCGGCTCCACCTCGACGGTTACCGGGACCGACCGAATCGTCCGCACGCCGCAGTGCACGGTACGGTCCGCAATCCCCTGCACGAGGTGTGATCCCGATTGTCAGAGGTGCCCCGTAGGGTAGTCCTGCTATGACGAAGCCCTCCCTCCCTGAGCTCTTGCACGCTGCCGTCACCGCCGTGGGCGGTACGGAGCGCCCGGGCCAGGTCACCATGGCCCAAGCCGTCGCTGAAGCGGTCGACCACAATGCCCACCTGCTGGTTCAGGCAGGCACCGGTACCGGAAAGTCCCTCGGCTATCTGGTGCCTGCCCTGGCCCACGGTGAGCGTGTCGTCGTGGCCACGGCGACGCTCGCGCTGCAGCGTCAGCTGGTGGAGCGTGACCTTCCGCGGACGGTCGAAGCCCTCCAGCCGCTGCTGCGGCGACGGCCCGAGTTCGCGATGCTCAAGGGGCGGTCCAACTACCTCTGTCTGCACCGCCTCCACGAGGGCGTACCGCAGGAAGAGGAGGACGGTCTCTTCAACCAGTTCGAGACGGCAGCTCCCAGCAGCAAGCTCGGCCAGGACCTGCTGCGGATGCGGGACTGGGCCGATGAGACGGAGACCGGCGACCGCGACGATCTCACTCCCGGTGTGTCCGACCGGGCCTGGGGACAGATCTCCGTCTCGTCCCGCGAGTGCCTCGGGGCGAGCAAGTGCGCCTATGGCGCTGAGTGCTTCGCGGAGGCCGCACGCGAGCGGGCCAAGGTGGCCGATGTCGTCGTCACCAACCACGCCTTGCTGGCCATCGATGCGATCGAGGGCGCTCCGGTACTTCCGCAGCACGAGGTGCTGATCGTTGACGAGGCTCACGAACTGGTCTCACGGGTCACCGGTGTGGCCACCGGTGAGCTCACCCCGGGCCAGGTCAACCGGGCCGTGCGGCGTGCCGCGAAACTCGTCAACGAAAAGGCGGCAGACGCCCTGCAGACCGCCGCCGAGACATTCGAGCGAGTCATGGAGCTGGCTCTGCCGGGACGCCTGGAGGAGATTCCGGAAGACCTCGGATATGCCCTGATGGCGTTGCGTGACGCCTCTCGCACGGTGATTGCGGCGCTGGGTTCCACCCGCGACAAATCGGTCCAGGACGAGGACGTCGTGCGCAAGCAGGCCATGGCGTCCGTCGAGTCCATCCACGATGTCGCCGAGCGGATCACTCTGGGCTCGGAGTATGACGTCGTCTGGTACGAGCGGCATGACCGCTTCGGCGCTTCGCTGCGAGTGGCCCCGCTTTCCGTATCGGGATTGCTCCGCGAAAAGCTCTTCGCCGAGCGGTCGGTGGTCCTGACGTCCGCCACCCTCAAATTCGGCGGGGATTTCAATGGGGTGGGGGCTTCGCTCGGTCTTGCCCCGGAAGGCACTGAGGGTGAGGACCTCCCCCAGTGGACCGGACTCGATGTCGGCTCGCCCTTCGACTATGCGAAGCAAGGCATTCTCTACGTCGCCAAGCACCTCGCGGCCCCGGGCCGCGAAGGATCCAGGACAGACATGCTGGATGAGCTGGCCGAGCTGGTGGAGTCGTCCGGTGGGCGCACCCTGGGGCTCTTTTCGTCCATGCGGGCGGCCCGGTCCGCGGCCGAGGAGCTGCGCGGCAGACTGGACAAGCCGATTCTTCTGCAGGGTGAGGAGACACTGGGCGAGTTGATCAAGAACTTCGCGGCAGACCCGGAAACCTGCCTCTTCGGCACGCTTTCGCTCTGGCAGGGAGTGGATGTCCCGGGATCCAGCTGTCAGCTGGTGGTCATGGACCGGATTCCCTTCCCGCGTCCCGATGACCCGCTGATGAGCGCCCGCCAGAAGGCGGTGGAGGAGGGCGGCGGTAATGGGTTCATGGCCGTCGCGGCCACGCATGCTGCTCTGCTGATGGCTCAGGGAGCGGGGCGGCTGGTACGCGCCATGGGAGACCGGGGTGTCGTAGCGGTGCTCGACCCCCGTCTGGCCACTGCCCGCTACGGCAGTTACCTGCGGGCCTCGCTGCCGGAGTTCTGGTTCACCACGGACCGTAACCAAGTGCGCCGCTCGCTGGCTGCCATCGACGGAGCGGCAAAGGCGGAGGGCAAATAGTGGCGTCCGTCCCTGCGGCACGAAGCTCGGGGCCTGAGCGGTCCTGAACACCTGCAAGCCTGTCCGGGGGCACTACAGGGCCCCGGAACCGGCGCAGTGGGTTCCGAGGCCCGGCTCATCGCCGATGGGTGGTCAGACCCGCCGGAGCACTGCTACCACCTTGCCGAGAATGGTGGCCTCATCCCCAGCGATCGGCTGATACGCGGAGTTGTGAGGGAGCAGCCATACGTGTCCGTCCTCGCGCTTGAAGCGCTTGACGGTGGCCTCGCCCTCCAGCATCGCCGCCACGATGTCGCCGTTCTCCGCGACGGGCTGGCGGCGTACGGTGACCCAGTCGCCGTCGCAGATCGCCGCCTCGATCATCGAGTCGCCGACGACCTTGAGCACGAAGAGCTCGCCGTCCCCCACCAGCTGCCGGGGGAGCGGGAAGACGTCCTCCACCGACTCTTCGGCCAGGATGGGTCCACCGGCGGCGATCCGACCGACGAGCGGTACGTAGGAAGCGGCCGGCTTGCCTGTGGTGTCGGTGGTCTGGGTGCTCGGCTGGTCGGAGCCACGGACCTCGTACGCCCGGGGGCGGTGCGGGTCGCGGCGAAGAAAGCCCTTCCGCTCCAGCGCCATCAGCTGATGAGCGACGGACGAGGTACTCGACAGCCCCACGGCCTGACCGATCTCCCGCATCGACGGCGGATAGCCACGCCGCTGGACGGAGTCCCTGATCACCTCGATGACTCGCCGCTGCCTGTCCGTCAGCCCAGAACTGTCCGCCCGGATTCCCGGAGGTCGGCCGGGCAGCGAGCGAGCAGGTCGCGGGGGCACCAGGCCCTCGGGATCCGTGGCGTCGTTCATGGCATGCACCGGCTCGAGTCGATTCTGGGAGCGGTCCTGGGCAGTGATGATGGCACTGTCTGCGGTCGTGGTCACGTCGGCCCCTCTCGAGATGTTCTCTCCCTAGTTGGACAACGGTAGTGGCTTTCGAAAGGTTGCGCCAAACACACGTTCGAGTGAAAAACTGGAAAACCCTTCACCTGAGCGGATGGTCGGGTGTATGAGCGCCTTGAGCGTTGAAGGCAAGCGGGCCGCCGACGCTACCGCCCCCGCCTCGCGCAGTCGTTCTGCGGGTGCTTCTCGCGGACCGTCGCCGATGGATTTCACTCTGTCATCGGGTGGCCCGGAATCCCTGCGCCGACGCGCCTGCCGTACGCTCGGCACGGCCGGACGGCGGGAGCGGTGGTGCCGACACGCGCTGAGGCGAAGGTGGCGCCGAACCCCAGATCTAGTGGTTGGATTGCAACTGCAGCCCAGAAGTAGTGGTCCCTGGTCCTTCAAGGCCCCAGTCATCGCCTATGCTTGGGGCTGCTTCGAGGGGCCTCTTCCGGGCCTTGACGAGGGTATTCAGTCGTGCGCGAAGGAGGCTCGGAACCATGCACTGCCCCTTCTGCAGGCACCCTGACAGCCGTGTGGTCGACAGCCGCACCACCGACGACGGCACGTCGATCCGTCGGCGCCGGCAGTGCCCCGACTGCTCTCGCCGTTTCACGACGGTGGAAACCGCATCGCTCATGGTGATCAAGCGCAGCGGTGTCACCGAGCCGTTCAGCCGCACCAAGGTCATTACCGGGGTGCGCAAGGCGTGTCAGGGAAGACCGGTCACCGAGGACGCTCTCGCCCAGCTCGGCCAGCGGGTCGAGGAGGCGCTGCGCGCCACCGGGAGTGCCGAGCTCACCACCCACGATGTGGGGCTGGCCATGCTCGGCCCGTTGCAGGAACTCGACCTGGTCGCGTACCTGCGTTTCGCGTCCGTCTACCGGGCTTTCGACTCGCTCGAGGATTTCGAGGGCGCCATCGCGGAACTCCGCGAAGGGCAGCCCCCCGCAGTGGAGTGCGAGTGCGGAGGGGCCCCGGCGGTGCCCCCGCCCTCCACTGCCACCGACTGATCCTTCGGGATTCACGGTCACACTGCCGGCGGCACTTCAGGAGCCGCCGGCGCCAGACAAATACAGTGCCCTGGGAAGATCTGGGCGCTTTTGGGTGTTTTAGCCCGCATATGGGAGGCGGCATGACAGAGACGACGAGTGGCCCGGCACGAGGTTCCCGATCCAAGGGATCCAAGGCGGCTGCTAATCGGCAGGGGTTGCGCGGCGAGCGCATCCACACCACCCCCGGCGTACACCCGTACGACGAGGTGGTGTGGGAACGCCGGGACGTCGTCATGACCAACTGGCGCGACGGCTCGGTCAACTTCGAGCAGCGTGGCGTCGAGTTTCCCGACTTCTGGTCGGTGAACGCGGTCAACATCGTCACCAGCAAGTACTTCCGGGGCGCTGTCGGCGCTGACAACCGTGAGAGCAGCCTCAAGCAGCTCATCGACCGTGTCGTCAGGACGTACCGCAAGGCAGGCGAGGAAAACGGATACTTCGCCTCCGCCGCAGATGCCGAACTCTTCGAGCACGAGCTGGCCTACGCCCTGTTGCACCAGGTGTTCAGCTTCAACTCGCCGGTCTGGTTCAACGTCGGAACGGCGCAGCCCCAGCAGGTCAGCGCCTGTTTCATTCTCTCCGTCGACGACTCCATGGAGTCCATCCTCGACTGGTACAAGGAAGAGGGGATGATCTTCAAGGGCGGCTCGGGCGCCGGCCTCAACCTCTCGCGTATCCGGTCCTCGAAGGAGCTGCTCTCGTCCGGGGGCAACGCATCGGGTCCGGTTTCCTTCATGCGTGGCGCCGACGCTTCGGCGGGAACCATCAAGTCCGGTGGCGCGACGCGCCGCGCGGCCAAGATGGTCGTGCTGGATGTCGACCACCCCGACGTCGAGGCCTTCATCGAGACCAAGGTGAAGGAGGAGGAGAAGATCCGCGCCCTGCGTGACGCGGGCTTCGACATGGACCTGGGCGGCGACGACATCACGTCGGTGCAGTACCAGAACGCCAACAACTCCGTCCGGGTGAACGACGAGTTCATGAACGCCGTCGAGGCCGGATCCAAGTTCGGTCTGCGTTCCCGGATGACCGGCGAGGTGATCGAAGAGGTCGATGCCAAGGCTCTCTTCCGGAAGATGGCTGAGGCCGCGCATGTCTGTGCCGACCCCGGTATCCAGTACGACGACACCATCAACCGGTGGCACACCTCGCCCGAGTCGGGCCGGATCACGGCATCCAACCCGTGCAGCGAGTACATGCACCTGGACAACTCGTCGTGCAACCTCGCCTCGCTGAACCTCATGAAGTTCCTGCGCGACGACGACCAGGGCAACCAGTCGTTCGACGCGGAGCGCTTCGCGAAGGTCGTCGAGCTGGTCATCACCGCGATGGACATCTCCATCTGCTTCGCCGACTTCCCCACCGAGAAGATCGGCGAGACCACCCGCGCCTTCCGCCAACTGGGCATCGGCTACGCCAACCTCGGCGCTCTCCTGATGGCGACCGGCCACGCGTACGACAGCGACGGCGGCCGTGCGCTCGCGGGTTCGATCACCTCACTGATGACCGGTACTTCGTACAAGCGCTCCGCCGAACTGGCCGCGGTCGTCGGCCCGTACGACGGCTACGCCCGTAACGCGGATGCCCACAAGCGCGTCATGCGGCAGCACGCGGACGCCAACGCGACCGCCACGCGCACGGACGACCTCGACAGCCCGGTGTGGGCCGCGGCCACCGAGGCCTGGCAGGACGTGCTGCGTCTCGGCGAGAAGAACGGTTTCCGCAACGCGCAGGCCTCCGTGCTCGCGCCGACAGGAACCATCGGCCTGATGATGGACTGCGACACCACGGGCGTCGAGCCGGACCTGGCCCTGGTCAAGTTCAAGAAGCTCGTCGGTGGCGGCTCGATGCAGATCGTGAACAACACGGTCCCCAAGGCCCTCAAGCGGCTGGGTTACCAGCCCGAGCAGGTCGAGGCGATCGTCGCTCACATCGCGGAGCACGGGAACGTCGTCGACGCCCCCGGCCTGCGGCTCGAGCACTACGAGGTCTTCGACTGCGCCATGGGTGAGCGTTCCATCGCTCCCATGGGTCACGTCCGGATGATGGCCGCCGCCCAGCCGTTCCTCTCCGGCGCCATCTCGAAGACGGTCAACATGCCGGCGTCCAGCACGGTCGCGGACGTCGAGGAGATTTATCTCCAGGGCTGGAAGCTCGGCACCAAGGCACTCGCCGTGTACGTCGAGAACTCCAAGGTCGGCCAGCCGCTGTCGGCGAAGACCAAGGACGTCGTCGAGGAGCCGAAGGCCGAGAAGGTCATCGAGTACCGCCCGGTCCGCAAGCGGCTGCCCAAGGGTCGCCCCGGCATCACCACCTCCTTCACGGTCGGCGGCGCCGAGGGCTACATGACCGCCAACTCGTACCCGGACGACGGCCTCGGTGAGGTCTTCCTGAAGATGTCCAAGCAGGGCTCGACCCTCGCAGGCATGATGGACGCCTTCTCGATCGCCGTCTCCGTGGGCATGCAGTACGGCGTTCCGCTGGAGACCTACGTCTCGAAGTTCACCAATATGCGTTTCGAGCCGGCCGGAATGACGGACGACCCGGACGTACGGATGGCTCAGTCGATCGTCGACTACATCTTCCGCCGCCTGGCGCTCGACTTCCTGCCCTTCGAGACGCGCTCGGCGCTCGGGATCCACTCGGCCCAGGAGCGTCAGCGTCACCTGGACACCGGTTCGTACGAGCCCGGTGACGACGATGTGGACGTCGAGGGTCTGTCCCAGTCCGCGCCGCGCGCTGTGGAAATGCCGAAGGCCGTCTCCACCAAGCCGGAAGCGGTGGCGGCGGTCCCGGCTCCGAAGGAGGCGCACAACTCCACTGAGCTGATGGAGATCACGCTCGGCCTGAACGCCGACGCACCGCTCTGCTTCTCCTGCGGCACGAAGATGCGCCGAGCCGGCAGCTGCTACCTCTGCGAGGGCTGCGGCTCGACCAGCGGCTGCAGCTGATCCTGCGGCGGGGCTGCGGGGAGATCCTGGGCAGCCCGGGTAGCTGATCAGCGTTCATCGAGGGGACCGGTCCATGGCCGGTCCCCTCGATGCGTGCCGCCGGAGCGGGTTCGGTTCGGGCGGCCCTGAATGCACTTGGTCCGAGTGCGACCGGCGTCACTCTGCTGGCCGTACGATGGCGCGGTGCTGGTCAAGTGGATTCGCTGCACGGTGACGGACCTCCGGGGGTTCGAGCAGGGGCAGCGGAGGTGGGCGGGGTTGCTGGGCGAGCCGGGTTTCCGGGGACAGGGTGGTGGATGGAGCCGTGGCCGGCAGAGCGTGGCCCATGTCTTCACCTTCTGGGAGAGCCGTCCCTTCTATGATTCGTTCATGGCGCGGTCGCATGATCGGCTCGCTGCCGCGCAGGCGGGTACGCACAAGAATCGCAGCGCCAAAATCTTCGACCACCGCTTCGATGTGAAGACCGGATTCGAGCCGCGCTTCGCGGACGCGGATGTCGTCCGTGTCGCGCACTGTCGGGTGCGTGCGGACCGGACCGAGCACTTCGCACTGATGCAGGAGAAGGTATGGAACCCCGCGATGGCGGGGTCACCGGGGATGCTGCGCGGGTTGTTCGGTCAAGCCCCTGGAGACGAGTTCCTGGTCCTTTCGATGTGGCAGTCGGCGGCCGAGCGCGGGAAATACCGTCCCGAGCGGGTCGAGCGGCTCTCGCTGCGTGCACAGACCGACGCGGATGTGGTGGCGCTGGCCGGGGACATCGTCCAGCTCGAACCCTCCTGGACCGTGTGATCTCCGTCGGCTCTGCCGGGAGGCCGGGACGGTGGTTGCCGATGCAATCTAGGGTTCTGGCATGGCACGACCACAACGCATCGTCCTCGTCCGGCATGGCGAGTCGGAGGGCAATGCCGATGACACGGTGTACGAACGCGAACCCGACCACGCCCTGAGACTCACCGGAACCGGCTGGCGACAAGCCGAGGCGGCGGGGGTACGTCTGCGCCAGGTCTTCGGGCAGGAGACCGTCAGCGCCTACGTTTCGCCCTACCGACGCACCCACGAGACCTTCAGGGCTTTCGGGCTGGACCCGGAAAAGGTGCGGATCAGGGAAGAGCCCAGGCTCCGCGAACAGGACTGGGGGAACTGGCAGGACCGCGATGACGTGAAGCTGCAGAAGGCCTACCGGGACGCCTACGGTCATTTCTTCTACCGTTTCGCCCAGGGGGAGTCCGGCGCGGACGTGTACGACCGGGTCGGCGCCTTCCTGGAGAGCCTGCACCGCAGCTTCGAGTCTCCCGATCACCCGCCGAATGTTCTGCTGGTCACGCACGGGCTGACCATGCGGCTCTTCTGCATGCGCTGGTTTCACTGGTCGGTCGGTGAGTTCGAGGCGCTGTCGAACCCGGGTAACGGGGAGACCCGGACCTTGCTGCTCGGTGCGGACGGCAGATACACGCTTGACCGGCCGTTTGATCACTGGCGTGTCCCGGAGTCCTACGGTGCCACCGGATAGAGTTGTACAGCGATGACCGCTGACTCCGCTTTCCACTCCGTTTCCGGGTCTCTTCCCGAAGCTTTCGGACGTGCCCGGTGCAGCCTGCGTGGGCTCTCCGTGGGAGACGCCCTGGGTTCCCAGTTCTTCGTCCCCGACAACTATCCGCTGCTCGCCAGGTGTGAGCTGCCGCCCGGGCCCTGGCAGTGGACCGACGACACCGAGATGGCCTGCTCGGTCCTGGCCGTGCTGGTATCGCACGGCCGCATCGACCAGGACGCGCTGGCGGCGTCATTCGCCGAGCGGCACGACTTCGACCGTGGTTACGGGCCTGCGGTCAACCGGATGCTCCGGCTGATCAGGGAAGGCGGTGACTGGCGCGAACTGGCCAGTGCCCTCTTCAACGGGCAAGGCTCCTGGGGCAACGGAGCGGCTATGCGGATCGCACCGCTCGGCGCTTGGTACGCCCACGACCCGGAGCAAGCCACTCATCAGGCCGAGATCTCGGCGTACACCACGCATCAGCACCGTGAAGCGGTGGTGGGCAGCATGGCGGTGGCCGCAGCTGCGGCCCTCGCAGCAGCTCCGGGTGGCCCGCCGACTCCTGCCGGATTGCTCGATGGCGTGATCGCGCTGGTTCCGCGCAGTGCGGTGGGCGCGGGGCTGCGCCGGGCCAAGGACATGCTCGATTACGACGATGCGGGGACCGTCGCGGCGGTGCTTGGCTGCGGACGGCGTACCAGCGCGCACGACACCGTGCCGTTCGCCCTCTGGTCCGCGGCCCGCGGCCTGGGCGATTTCGAGCAGGCGTTCTGGACAACGGCCCAGGTGGGCGGTGACGTGGACACGACCTGCGCGATCGTCGGCGGTGTAGTGGCCGCGACAGGACACGCCCAGGCGCCGCCTGAGTGGCTGGACCGGACGGAGCAGCTTCCGGAGTGGGCCCCGTCGCGTCCGTCGTAGCACGACGAACGCGACGGGCGATGGCGTCGACGGAATCAGATCGCTCCAGGGCCGCCGGCCGTACCGCTGAGCGCCTCCAGGTCGCTCTTGCGGACCTGGATGACGAATACGGCGGTGACCACGGCGAGCGCGACAAGAGAGACCGCCGCGACGAACGACATACCGATGCCGTGGGCGAGGACGGCGTCGCTCCAGGGCGCGGGTAGCTTGTGGGTCCTGGCGAAGGTCGCCTTCTGATCAGCAGTTCCGTCGGTGAGGAAGTTCGCCGCCTGTTTCGTCCCCTCGTTGCGGCTCGCGGTGCCGAAGACCGTCGTCAGAATGGACAGGCCGAGCGCGCCACCGACCTGCTGAGTGGTGTTGAGCAGCCCGGAAGCCGCACCGGACTCGTGCTCGGCCACGCCGGAGACGGCAGTGAGTGTCAGGGTCACGAAGTTGAGCCCCATGCCGAATCCGAACAGCACCATGGGGCCGAGCACGCCGCCGACGTACGAGCTGCCCGGGTCGATCATCGTGAGCCAGCCCATGCCGATCCCGGTGAGCACGGTGCCGGTCACCATGAACGGCTTCGGGCCGAGCTTCGGCAGTAGTTGAGTGGAGAGTCCTGCCCCGGTGATGATGGCGACGGTGACGGGCAGAAAGGCCAGCCCTGCCTTGATGGGGCTGTAGTGCAGCACGTTCTGGACGAAGAGCACGATGAAGAAGAACATGCCGAACATCGCCGCGGCGAGGCTGAGCATCATGACGTAGGTGCCGGAGCGGTTGCGGTCGGCGAACATCCGCAGCGGGGTGATGGGCTGCGCCGACCGGCGCTCCACCGCGATGAACGTGAAGAGAAGTACGACCGCGGCGGCGAACGATCCCAGCGTCACGGTGTCGCTCCAGCCGTCATTGGCCGCGCGGATGAACCCGTACACCAGGGCTGCCATTCCGGCTGTCGAAGCGGCGGCGCCGGTGATGTCGAACCGTCCCGGACGCCGTTCCGACTCGACGATGTAACGCGGTGCGAGGAAGGCGATGAAGAGCCCGATCGGCACGTTGACGAAAAGCACCCAGCGCCAGTCGAGCCAGTCGGTGAGCATGCCACCGGCCAGCAGGCCGAGCGCGCCACCGCCCGCGGAGACGCCGGCGAAGACTCCGAAAGCCCGGTTGCGTTCAGGGCCCTCGGGGAACGTGGTGGCTACCAGAGCGAGCGAGGTGGGCGAGGCTATCGCGCCGCCGACTCCCTGCAGGGCGCGGGCTGCCAGCAACTGCCAGGGTTCCTGGGCGAAGCCGCCGAGCAGCGAGGCGAGGGTGAAGAGCAGGATGCCGGTGATGAACATCCGGCGTCGGCCCAGCAGATCCCCGGCTCGCCCACCGAGCAGGAGCAGTCCTCCGAAGGTGAGCGCGTACGCGTTGATCACCCAGGTCAGGTTGTTGGTGGAGAAGCCGAGCGCGGTCTGGATGTGCGGCAGGGCGATGTTCACGATGGTGGCGTCGAGTACCACCATGAGCTGACAGGCGGCGATGACGGTGAGCGCGATACCAGGACGCGCCGGTCGCCGGCCGGAGTTCGGTGCGGATACGTCGCGCAGCGACATATCCAGTTGATCAGAAGACACGAAACTTCCCCCTGGGGCGAGTTGGTGCACTGAGTCGTCCCCCGGGAAGGACAGTAGCCATGCCGACTTAGGGAACGCAAGCGTTCACTAGTGAAGGGATGCGTTCCGGCGGCAGCAAGGAGAGTCGACCTGGGTCCACATTTCGGCGACACTGAAACCACTGATCAAGTGAGGGTGTGCGACCCGGTATCGACGGAGTGGAGCCGATGGTTACTTCGCGCCGGACTGCGGATTCCGAGACACAGCCCGTCTCGCTGCGCCGGCGGGGGCCGGTACTGGAACGCGCGATCCTCGATGCGGCCCTGGAGCAGCTGAGCACGGTCGGCTGGAGCGGCCTCACCATGGAGGGGGTCGCAGCAGGCGCTCAGACGGGGAAGGCCGCCGTCTACCGACGCTGGGCTTCCAAGGAGGATCTGGTCGCCGACGCGCTGATGTCCGGGCTGCCCGACCTGGACCAGGACACCGACTACGGCAGTGTCCGCGAGGATCTCTACCAACTCTGCCGACGGATACGGGACGCGATGTTCTCGAGGCCCGGGTTTGCGCTGAGATCGGTGCTTCACGAGTGCGACCACGTCGCAGCGGAGCGCTTTCACGGACTCATCCTGCAGCAGGTCGCCGAGCCTTCCGCTCGTCGCTTCAACGACGTCGTGCGGCGCGGAATCGAGCGCGGCGACGTCCGTCCTGACGCAGTCAGCACGCTGATCTGTGATGTCGTTCCCGGCCTGATGATGTATCGGTCGAAAGTGTGCGGCAGTGAATTCCCGGATGATGATCTCGCTCGGATGGTGGACGAGGTGATGGTGCCGCTGCTGCGTCCGCGGTCTCGGTGAAGTCTGGTCCGGTACCGGTGTGTCGCCGCCGGTACCAGGCGGCGTAGGCTGGCAGTCGCCATGCCGTACCAACCACCCACGCACGCCGTCGAGCGCTCACTGCGCGCCACCACGGGTGCCAAGATCGTCGCCGGTGTTGACGAGGTCGGACGCGGGGCCTGGGCGGGTCCTGTCACCGTCTGCGCCGCTGTCACCGGACTCCGTCGGCCGCCGGAAGGTCTCACCGACTCCAAGCTCATCAGTCCGAAGCGCCGCACGGAACTGGCGGGGCTGCTGGAGTCCTGGGTCACCGCGTACACGCTCGGACACGCTTCTCCGGAGGAGATCGACGATCTCGGGATGACGGCGGCGCTGCGGCTCGCCGCGGTTCGCGCGCTCGAGATGCTTCCGGTGCGTCCGGACGCTGTGATCCTCGACGGCAAGCACGACTATCTGGGCCTTCCCTGGCGGGTCCGCACCGTGATCAAGGGCGACCAGTCCTGTGTCGCCGTAGCGGCCGCTTCGGTGATCGCCAAGGTGCGCAGGGACGCGATGATGGCCGAACTCGCCATGGAGTCCGAGCTCTGCGACGGTTTCGCCTTTGACGCCAACGCGGGTTACCCCTCGCCGGTGCACAAGGCCGCGCTGGCGGAGCGGGGGCCCACTCCGCACCACCGGCTCACCTGGTCCTATCTGGATGGGCTTCCCCAGTGGCGTCACTTGAAGAAGACCCGTCTCTCCGTAGAGGCTTCCGCTCTGGAAAGCGGGGGCCAACTCGGCTTCGACTTCTGAACTTCCGGTGGGTCGGCGGCGAACCATTCCGCTCGAACAGCACTGATGTGCCCACCCGGTGGTGCTGTGTGCGCTGCCGTTTGATAGACAACCATCCATGCCTCTCATCCCCGAGGAGCCTCAGATTCACGAGAGTGCCCAGGGTCCCGGCGTTGCCCCGGCCGCCAGCCGCGCCACGTCGACCCCCCGTCCCGTACCCGGTCCGCGTCCTGCGGCCGTGCCACGCCCCGCTCGTCCGGGGCCCCGTCCAGTCGGCAGGCCGGCGCCTTCGGCGCCTCCTGCTCAGCGGACATCCTCCGTTCAGCGTTCGGAGACCCCGGCGGGAACCCATGCGGAGAACCGTTCGGGTAACCGGTCGGCGACCCGCCCTGACGCAGCCCCGACCGTTGCTCCGACCCCACAGATCCAGTTGATCCCCGCTCCGCTCGACGGCGCGCTCGACGCTGCCGAAGAGGCGGTCGATCTGCTGCTCGACACCGGTCGCCTGCCCGGAGACATCCTGGTGCTCACGACCGGTGAGCCGCACCCGTGGGCAGCCCACGAGCTGTCCTTCGGCGAAGCGTCCTACTGGGCTCAGCACGACGCCCGCGAGGACGTCTTCTATGCGGATGCCTCCGCTGTCGGGCGTGCGAAGGCCCGCCCCGTCGTGATCGTGGCCATCAACGGCGGGACCGACGACGCCGTGGGCCGGGTGCTGCCGGCAGCCAGGGAGCGGACGGGAACGCTGCTGATCGTCTGCGGCGACCCCCAGCGCGTCAACGCGGCGCTCGGCGCCGGCGTCTGAGTCGCGCACGTCGGTGTGCCCGGCCCGGCACCCCCTGGGTGACGGGCCGGGCACACCGACGTCCTGCCGCCGCGTCGGTCGGTCTGCGCTGAGAGTCGGCACGCTTGCGCGTCAGCAGGCGTTGCGGGTCCTCTGCCCCGGTCAGCGCGCCGCTGCCTTGCTCATCGCGGCCGCGGCTCCTGAACGCAGCGGTGCGGGATCCGCGTCAGCTCCGGTGTGTGCGATGCCGGATGGCTGTGACAGCGAGTTGGGCCGTCGGCCACCGCGACCCTCGCCCAGTACCTGCCAGCCCCCCCGGGTGAGGGTGATGTACGCCCCGCAGCGCAACCCGTGCAGGGTGCACGCGTCCCGCAGCCCCCACATCCACGCCCCGTCTTCCTCGGTCCAGCGTTCATCACCTTCGCGGCAGTAGAGCAGCACGGCGGTGCGTACGGGGGTGCGGCGCCGGAGGTCGTGGGGGACGACCCGGCGCAGATGCGCGAGCAGTGCGTTGCGGAAATCCCATCCGTCGGCCGGCGTGGGACGCCGGGTGAATGAGGCGCTGGCGGTGAGCCGCTCTTCATGGTCGAGCACAGCGACGACGGCTGTCGAAGGGACGGGAAGGTGCCTGGAGTGCAGGCCGCCGACCACCTCGCGAGGGTTGCGCAGCAACGGTATGCCGGCGGCTGCCCATTCGGAGGGTTCAAGGAGCCTGCCGAGCCGGTTCGTGGAGTCGGCGGACATGGACGTCGATGAGGCTGTCAGGGCGGCGGACGGAGCGAATCCGAAGGTCACGGTCCTCCCTTCGCATACGCGCCCACGGTGCGGGCAGGGTCGAGTGAGGCGCACCGGGGCACAGCTCATGGAAACCACAGGCGAACCGTGCGGGGGAGCGGCTTCAATTCTTCCTGTCGTAAGGGCAGGCGGCAACGAGCAATTGAGGCAGCTGACTGGAATCTTCTGGTATGGCACACATATCCCTGCCCAGACAGCCCGCGGATGACTCCTGCCGTCATCCCTGAACGGCGAGGACCAGGGGGAACACCCCCTTCGCTGCTGACCGGCACAGCAACCGAGCCGTGACCGCGAGCGTCCATCCGCTCTCGGAGAGATCGTCGATGAGCAGGACTGGGCCGTCGGCCGAGCTCAGCGCGGCGGCCAGAGCAGGCGGCACGGTGAACGCCGAATGCAGAGCCCGCACCCGCTGGGCGCTGTTGCTCCGGGGAATGCGCTCGTGAGCGCTCTGTGCATACTCGACCCGACCGAGCAGAGGCATACGGCCGACCTCCGCGATGTGTCTGCCGAGCGATTCGATGAGTTCCGGCCGGGTGCGGGAGGCAATGGTGACCACGCCAACCGGCCGCGGCGGGGCGTCGCTCTCGCCGCATGCCCAGCCGCCGGGCCCCCGGGCCCAGTCGGCCAGTACAGTCACCACAGCATCGGCCACGTCCTCCGGGACCGTGGTGTCAGAGGCCTGTGGAGCGAGCATCGGTCGCAGCCTGTTGCCCCAGCCGATGTCCGAAAGTCGGCCCAACGCGCGTCCGGGCAGGGCGCGTTCTGCCTGAGCGATACGTCCCTTGAGTTCGACGCCGACCGCTGCGAGCCCGGTGGGCCACATCTTTCGAGGCTCCACTTCGACGCCCGGCCTGCCGAGTTCGCCGCGCGCACGCTCCAACGCGGTCTCGGACACACCTGCGGAGAACCGGCTGCCCGCACAGTTGTCGCACCGCCCGCAGGGCGCCGCTTCCTCGTCGTCCAGCTGTCGGCGGAGAAACTCCATCCGGCAGCCGATCGTCGTGGCGTAGTCACGCATCGCTTGCTGTTCGGACGCGCGCTGCTTGGCCACCCATGCATAACGCTCCGCGTCATAGATCCAGGGCTGCCCCGTGGTGGTCCAACCGCCCTTCACCCGGTTCACCGCGCCGTCGACGTCAAGGACCTTCAGCATGGTCTCCAGCCGGGTGCGCCTCAGGTCAACAAGGGGCTCGATGGCGGGCAGCGAGAGAGGCCTTCCCGACTGGGCGAGCACATCGAGGGTGCGACGCACCTGGTCCTCGGGTGGGAAGGCGACCGAGGCGAAGTACCTCCAGATCGCCTCATCCTCTTTCCCGGGCAGCAACAGCACCTCCGCGTGCTCCACGCCGCGGCCGGCGCGGCCCACCTGCTGGTAGTAGGCGATGGGGGAGGAGGGAGAGCCCAGGTGGACCACGAACCCGAGATCCGGCTTGTCGAACCCCATGCCCAGGGCGGACGTGGCGACCAGGGCTTTGACACGGTTGGCGAGCAGATCCTCCTCCGCCTGCTGGCGGTCCGCGTTCTCCGTCTTCCCGGTGTACGAGGAGACAGTGTGACCGCGCTGGCGCAGGTGGGCGGTGACCTCCTCGGCCGCGGCGACCGTGAGGGTGTAGATGATCCCGGAGCCCGGAAGCTCGCTGATGTGGTCGGCAAGCCACGCCAGACGGTGCGCGGCGTCGGGGAGCTGGACGACGCCCAAGCTCAGGCTCTCGCGATCCAGCGGACCTCGGAGGACAAGGGCGTCGGTGCCCGAGCCGGTGCCGAGCTGATCCGCGACGTCGGCGGTGACCCGCGCGTTCGCCGTGGCGGTCGTGGCGAGCACCGGAACACCGGACGGCAGGTCGGCCAGCATGGTGCGCAGCCGGCGGTAGTCGGGCCGGAAGTCATGACCCCAGTCGGAGATGCAGTGGGCTTCGTCTACCACCAGAAGCCCAGTGGCGGCCGAGAGTTTCGGCAGTACATCGTCGCGGAAATCCGGGTTATTGAGCCGCTCGGGGCTGACCAGCAGCACATCGACCTCGCCCACGGCGATCTCGGCCTGGACCGCTTCCCACTCCTCCGGGTTCGAGGAGTTGATGGTCCGCGCACGGATGCCTGCCCGTGCCGCGGCTTCCACCTGGTTGCGCATCAGGGCCAGCAGCGGGGAGACAATCACCGTCGGACCGCTGCCCTGCGCCCGCAGCAGGGAAGTCGCCACGAAGTACACAGCGGACTTGCCCCAGCCGGTCCGCTGCACGACCAGTGCTCGCCGCTTGTCGGCGACGAGTGCCTCGATGGCTCGCCACTGGTCCTCGCGCAGCACGGCGGAACCGGTGGGCTCACCGACGAGACGGGCCAGGACGGCATTGGCCGATGCCCTGAGGTGGGAACGGTCTGAGTTGGTCATGCTCCCATGCAACCCGATGGCACCGACAATCCGCGAATGCCGGCCACAGCCCTGTGGATAAAGTTATCCACAGGGGTCGCGGGCTCGGGGCAATCACGGGATCTTCGAGTCATGAACGAGCACCACGAATCTGCCGGTCCTCCGTCCACCCAGGAGCAGGTCACGCTGCGTGGCCCCGCTGAACTTGCCGATGCCCTTCCGTATTTGCTGGGTTTCCATCCCAGCAACTCGGTGGTGATGGTCGCGCTGCACGGCCGGAGGGGCCGCTTCGGCGGCCGCCTCAGGGTCGGAATTCCTCCTTCACCGAGCGAGTGGCAGCCGGTCGCCGAGCAGCTTGCTGAAGGCTTGATCAGCGGCAGCGAGCGGCGCGGTCCCCGCCCTGAAGGGGTCATTGTCTTTCTTTGTCAGGATCCGGAAGCGGGAGAGAAGCCCGCTGCCGTCATGGAGCGGCTTCGTCCCTTCGCCCAGCAGTTGCGCACGGCGTGTGGCGCCCTCGACGTCCCGGTGCCCGAAGCACTGTGCATCTCCGATGGCAGGTTCTGGTCGTATTGCTGTCCGGATGCCCGCTGCTGTCCGCCCGAGGGAAGCGCACTGGCTCTGCCGGGTACTTCGGTCATGGCCGCGGCCGCCGCGTACGCAGGGATTCAGGTGTGTGGATCCCTCGAGGAGATGGAAGCCAGGCTGACTCCCTGGCAGCGGCCACGTACGACCTCACAGGAGCGGGCGTTGGACGAGGCGGCCGCGGTCCTCGTGCCCAGGATTCTAGCTGGGGCGGACCGCGAGCAGGTGGGTGACGAGACTCTGGAAGCCGCCCGGCGCTTGGTCCGCCGCATCGAGCAGACTCCGCAGCCGCCCGGCTGGGCACAGGCGGACGCTGCGGATGACGAGCTCATCACGGATGCGGAAGCCGCAGCGGTCCTCCTGGGCCTGCAGGACCGTACAACCCGTGACCGGGCGGCCGAATGGATGGAAGGCCCGGCCGCCGGTTCGGTTCTGCGGCTGTGGCGCGCGTTGTCCCGTCGTTGCGTCGGCTCGTATGCCGAATACGGCGCGGCACCGCTCACTCTGGCTGGTTGGGTGGCCTGGTCCACCGGTGACGAACCGGGCGCTCGGGTTGCTCTCGGCCGGGCCCTGCGTCTTGATCCGCAGTACACCTTCGCGCGGCTGCTCCATCAGGCATGCAACGAGGGGCTTGATCCAAAGGCGCTGCGACACTGTCTGCGGAAGGAGCGCAGCGGCCGGATGACAAAGCGAGGGCAGCCGGGGGAGCCCGGTGGAAGGAGGCCTGCCAAGGCCCCTGACACGCGTCGTGACGGGCCATCGGGCGCCGTCCGTCCCGACACTGCCGGGGCCCGTGACCGTGCCGGCCGGCGCAGCGGCCGGCGTGGCACGAGGAGCGGGCGATGACGCCGAGAAGCGTGTTTATCGTCAGTGAGACGACTATGATCACGCCATGTCGCCTTACGACCCGTCGGCCTTCCCGCCCTTTGCTGTCACCGTCGACCTGGTTGTTCTTACTGTGCGGCGCCATGCGCTGTGTGCGCTGGTGGTGCGCCGCGGGGAGGCGCCGTTCCAGGGCCGGTGGGCGCTGCCCGGCGGCTTCGTCAAGGCGGACGAGGATCTGGGGGCCGCAGCGGCAAGGGAACTGGCGGAAGAAACGGGGCTGTGTGCTCACGACCCCTCGACGCCCGTGCCGGGCCCGGGCCGGATCGCCGGGAACGGTGCCCACCTGGAACAGCTCGGCACCTACGGCGACCCCGAGCGCGACCCGCGGATGAGAGTCGTCAGTGTGGCGCATCTGGCACTGGCGCCCGATCTGCCCGCACCCAGGGCGGGGGGCGACGCCAACAGTGCGCGGTGGGCGCCTGTGGAAGAACTGCTTGGCTGGGAGAGCGACCTTGCCAGAGCCGGCCATACGCCCGCTCCGCTGGCCTTCGACCACGCACGCATCCTTGCGGACGGGGTGGAGCGAGCGCGCTCAAAGATCGAATACTCATCGCTCGCCACTGCGTTCTGTCCGCTGGAGTTCACCGTTGGCGAGCTCCGCCGGGTGTATGAGGCGGTATGGGGCGTAGCCCTGGATCCTCGTAATTTTCATCGCAAGGTGACCGGCACGCCGGGTTTCCTCGTCCCGTCGGGAGGGACGACGACCCGCCAAGGAGGCCGACCCGCTCAGCTGTTCCGTGCTGGAGGTGCCACGCTGCTCAACCCCCCGATGCTTCGCCCCGAGGTCTGACTTTCTCCGCGATCCTGCGCAGAAAGTCCTAAATGTCGCGTTATCTTGCTGCGGTAGCCACGCTGCCGCCAGGCGGTTCCGCCACCCGCGAGAGAAGCGATGCTCCAGGCCATCGGACTCACCAGCACCCACCGCCGGGATCGCCCGCTCGCTGTGGAGGATCTGAGCTTTCAGGCCGGCCCCGGCCGCGTCACTGCGCTTCTCGGGGCCCGCGGGTCCGGCAAGACCACGGCTCTGCGGCTGATGCTCGAGCTGGAGCAAGGACGCGGCATCACCTACTTCCGCGGCCTTCCGCTGCACCGGATCGCTTCTCCTGCGGGGGAGGTGGGGATCCTGCTGGGCGACGTGCCCGGCCATCCGGCGCGCACCGTCCGCAACCAGCTCCGCATGCTTTGCGCGGCGTCCGGGGTGCCGGGTTCCCGTGCGGACGAGCTGCTGGAAATGGTCGGCCTCGGCGGACTGGCCGGGCACCGGGTCGGCGCGCTGTCCCTGGGCATGGACCGAAGACTCGGGCTTGCTGCGGCGTTGCTGGCCGACCCGCACGCACTGCTGCTCGACGAGCCTGTGGCAGGACTGGCGCCCAGCGACACGGGCTGGCTGTTCGGTCTGCTCCGCAGCCATGCCGCCCAAGGCGGCACCGTCCTGTACACGACCAGTGATTCCAAGGCGGCCGCTCGTTACGCCGATCATGTCGTCACCATCGACTCCGGCCGCCTGGTCGCGGACCAGGACGCTGCCGAATTCGCACGTACCCGACTCCGTCCGCGGGTCGCGGTACGCACACCGCATACCGCCCGTCTCGCCGGCCTCCTGACCCGGGAGGCCCGCGCGAGTCAGCGCTCCGTGGAGGTCGTGGCCGAGAGCGGCAGCCGCCTCTCTGTGTACGGCAGCAGTTGCGCAGAGGTCGGGGACACGGCCTTCCGCCACGGGATCCCCATCCATCAGCTCGCTGACGAGATCGGCGACATGGGACCCACGGGGCTGCCTGACGATCACCGCCCGGAGTCCGTGACGCGCCTGACGCGCGCCCCGCTCAGGACCGAGGTCTCCGAGTCGGTCCCTGCCCCTCCGGCTGCCCTTGTCCCGGCAGGGCGCGCTTCCGAGGATGGCTCCGATATGCCGCCGCCGATCGTCCGTCGTCCGGATCACGGTCCGGTCAGACCACTGCGCTACGAGTTGCACAGGCTTTTCGGTGTCCGGATGCCGATTCTCACCGCGGGCGCGGTCCTCTTCCTCTCTGCCGTTCTGGCAGCGCTCCTGGGCAGGTCGGGTCAGACGCCGATGCCGCAACTGCTGGCAGCGTGGCCCCGGATTCTGCCGTTGCCGCCCGCCGCACTGGGGGCCGGTCTTCTGGGCTCTCTCGCCTTCGGTGACGAGTACCGCTACCCCGCCCTTGCCGCTCGGCACGGTGTCGTGCCCCGTCGTTTCGGGCTGTTGGCTGCCAAGCTCGCGGTGTCGGCCGGCATCGCGATCTTCCTCGCGGTGACGGCCGCAGTTGCCGATCTCGCAACTCTGCACCTCCTGTACGGCGGAGATGTGTCCGGCCCTCCCCAGGACTGGCGTCACCTCCTGGTCAGTTGGGCAGGGCTGACTGTGGGATGCGCGTGGGCGGGGTTGCTGGGGGCAGGCGTATTCCGAAGCACCACCGCCGGGCTGGCTGCTGTGCTGGCGGTCCCGGTCGTCATGGTGCCGCTGCTACAGGCGGCGATTGCGGGCCCGGCTGCGCGTTCGATCGTCGGTCTCCCGACGAGACTGCGCGAACTGGCCTGGGTGGAGTGGCCGCACCAGGCGGACCGTTGGATGATCGCATTCCTGCGCCTGGCGACTCAGCCCGTCGCGGCGGCGCTCGCACTGTCGCTGTCGGTTCTGCTCTGCGCATATCTGCTCACTGGCGTTCGTGGCAGGGCCCGTTGGTGAGCGACGCGGGCCTTCTCCACAGCGGACTGCGCACAACTTCTCGGAGAATGCCCACATCTTTCCGATAAGGCGTCAAGTACAGGGAGATCGGTGATCACCCTTTCGTGTGCTTTTCACCAAAGACCTCAAGGGCGGCCTGAGCCAAGCCGACAAAGGATGCGTGACTACCCTTGCGCACTCCATGATGAGCCCCGCCCGCTCCGCCGAGTCAGGCCTCGCGGGCCCGGGCGAACGCGACCGCTACCCGTACGCCGAAACGCCCGGTACCGACCGGGTCGGTGCCCCCTCCTGGGGCGGCGGCGACGCCGAGTTGGGCCGGGCCGGCCGCCGCGCGACAGGCAGCCGTGGCCGCGGACTGCACGGTCAACTGGTTCAGCAGCTCGGACAGATGATCGTGTCCGGCGACCTCGGCGCAGACCGCCCACTCGTTCCCGAGGAGATCGGCCAGCGCTTCGAAGTCTCGCGCACAGTTGTCCGGGAATCCCTGCGCGTGCTCGAGGCCAAGGGCCTGGTCAGCGCCCGGCCCAATGTCGGGACCAGGGTGAGGCCGGTCAGTGACTGGAATCTGCTCGACCCGGACATTATCGAGTGGCGGGCCTTCGGGCCGCAGCGGGACGACCAGCGCCGTGAGCTGAGCGAGCTGCGCTGGACGATCGAGCCACTGGCTGCGCGTCTCGCGGCAGGGCATGGTCGGGAAGACGTGCAGCAGCGCCTCGCCGACATGGTGGAGATCATGAGCCATGCACTCGCCCAGGGCGATTCGATCACTTTCTCCCGCGCCGACGCCGAGTTCCACTCCCTGCTCATCCAGCTCGCGGGCAACCGGATGCTCGAGCATCTCTCGGGCATCGTCTCCGGCGCCCTGCAGGTCTCGGGTGGCCCCGCCACCGGGTGCGAGAGGCCGACCGAGATTTCACTCGTCCAGCACGCGCGCATCGCTGATGCGCTGGCCGCGAATGACCCCCAGGCTGCTGAGGCGGCCATGCGGCAGCTGCTCACGGCGCACCCGGACGTGGAGCGAGTCGTCCCTGCGCCGCGAGAGCACTGATCGAGCCGCACGCTCGGGGCGCAGCCACGCACGCAATCGTGTCGCCGGATCCCGGGGGTCCGGCGACATAATTGTGGGTAGATGTCCCGTATGGCGAGGTCGGTCGTGAATGAGGTGTGACTCGGGCCACGCAGATTGGGCGTAACACTCCTCGAAGCAACGCGATGACCTAAGAGGTGATGGCCGAAGAGGGAATGCAAGCGTCGTTGACGGCGCTGTACAGCTCCGAGGCTCAGCCCGCGCCGTCGGTACATCCCCAGCCGGCGGTCGTCGGTTCCTGACCCGCCAGGGGCGGAACCGGAAGCCGTTTCCATCGTTTCGAGAGGTTGTTCGTGTCGGCCAGCACATCCCGTACTCTCCCGCCGGAGATCGCCGAGTCCGAGTCTGTCATGGCGCTCATCGAGCGGGGAAAGGCTGATGGGCAGATCGCCGGTGACGACGTGCGCCGGGCCTTCGAGGCCGACCAGATTCCGGCCACCCAGTGGAAGAACGTTCTGCGCAGCCTCAACCAGATCCTCGAGGAAGAGGGTGTGACTCTGATGGTCAGTGCCGCGGAGTCGCCGAAGCGCACCCGCAAGAGCGTCGCAGCGAAGAGCCCGGTGAAGCGCACCGCCACCAGGACCGTAGCGGCCAAGACGACCACGGCGAAGACAGTTGCGGCCAGTGCGACACCGGCCGCCGAGAGCGTGGACGTCGTCGCTGAGGAAGTCGAAGACGCAGAGCCGGCCAAGGTGTCGGGTGTGAAGAAGGCGGCTGCCAAGAAGGCCGCCGTGAAGAAGACGGCGGCGAAGAAGACCGCCTCCAAGAAGGACGCCGACGAGGCACTCGACGGAGACGAGGCCGAGGAGAGCCCTGCGGCCAAGGCCGGCGAGGAAGAGGAAGAGGGCGGCGAGGCCAAGGGCTTCGTTCTCTCCGATGACGACGAGGACGACGCGCCCGCGCAGCAGGTCGCCGTCGCCGGTGCCACCGCCGACCCGGTCAAGGACTACCTGAAGCAGATCGGGAAGGTTCCGCTTCTTAACGCCGAGCAGGAGGTGGAGCTCGCCAAGCGCATCGAGGCCGGGCTCTTCGCCGAGGACAAGCTGGCAAACTCCGACAAGCTCGCGCCGAAACTCAAGCGTGAACTCGAGATCATCGCCGAGGACGGCCGCCGCGCGAAGAACCACCTCCTCGAGGCCAACCTGCGTCTGGTCGTCTCGCTCGCCAAGCGTTACACCGGTCGTGGCATGCTTTTCCTGGATTTGATCCAGGAGGGCAACCTCGGTCTGATCCGCGCGGTCGAGAAGTTCGACTACACCAAGGGCTACAAGTTCTCCACGTATGCCACCTGGTGGATCCGTCAGGCGATCACCCGTGCCATGGCTGACCAGGCCCGGACCATCCGTATCCCGGTGCACATGGTCGAGGTCATCAACAAGCTTGCGCGTGTCCAGCGCCAGATGCTCCAGGACCTGGGCCGCGAGCCCACCCCGGAGGAGCTGGCCAAGGAGCTCGACATGACCCCTGAGAAGGTCATCGAGGTCCAGAAGTACGGCCGGGAGCCGATTTCGCTTCACACCCCGCTGGGTGAGGACGGCGACAGCGAGTTCGGAGACCTCATCGAGGATTCCGAGGCAGTCGTTCCGGCCGACGCGGTCAGCTTCACGCTCCTCCAGGAGCAGCTGCACTCGGTTCTGGACACCCTGTCCGAGCGCGAGGCCGGTGTGGTCTCGATGCGCTTCGGCCTCACCGACGGCCAGCCGAAGACGCTCGACGAGATCGGCAAGGTCTACGGTGTGACCCGGGAGCGTATCCGGCAGATCGAATCGAAGACCATGTCGAAGCTGCGTCACCCGTCGCGTTCGCAGGTCCTGCGCGACTACCTCGACTGAGTGTCCACGACACCGCAACGGGCCCGGGCCCCCTTCGTGGGGCGCCCGGGCCCGTTGCGTGCCAGCCGTGTCAGTGCCGGCTGACGCCTGTCCATGCTGCCCGGCAAGGCGACAGCGGCGAGCCGCTGATCGTTCAGGAAGAGCTCATCGGCCGGCTCGTAGGGGCCGGCCCGGCTGCCGCCGGTGGCACACGGCCCGGGTGCAGGCGTTTCCGGCGGTGACTGGGACCCGTGGCGGTGTGGCAAGGCTGAGCCCGGGCCGGAGCCGGACATGAGAACGGGCGACCTCTCCTGATCTTTCCAGGCAAGGCCGCCCGTCGACCGGATTCAGTCCGGTCCCTGGCTCGTCGTGGATTCGAGGTATCAGCGATCCTCTTCTTCAGAATGGCCCGGGACGGCCGTCAGGCGGTCCGTCTCGTCCTGTATGTCCGCGGCGATCTTCTTGAGTTCTGGCTCGAACTTGCGACCGTGGTGGGCGCAGAAGAGCAGTTCGCCGCCGCTGGCCAGCACGACGCGCAGGTATGCCTGGGCGCCGCATCGGTCGCAGCGGTCAGCGGCCGTCAGCGGGCTCGCGGGGGTCAGAACAGTAGTCACGTCGCCTCTTCTCTAGCTCGACGAGCTGTCGTACCAGGGTCAACATCCAACCAGGCCGAAAACGTTCCCGCTCTCGGCTTTTCCTCGAAACTTTTTGTCAAGGTGGCCGTCTGCTGCCGGTTGGCGGCGAATGAGCCGTATTGCGCTGGCTTTACGGTTTCGCGTTGCTTGTCTTCTTGTGCCCTCCCGGCTGGCTGCCGGTTCGTTGATGAGGACGTGCCCGGAGCCTAAATGGTTCATGCCTCGAAGGGAACGTGATGTGCGCTTCACTCCAAGGAGGGATCGAACAAGTGTACGGTGCTGGTTTGGGACGGGAGTCTTCTAGGGTGGCGTAACACCGGCTCTACCAGGGCTCGGTACCCTCTGACGGGCGACCGACGCCCGGTCTTTACCCACTGGGGCCCCAAGTAAATTCAGCGAGGAGCGAACCGCGTGACCGCCGATACGTCCGTGCCGTCCACTGCGCTGCTGAGCGGAGCAGACCGTGATGGCTCCAACTACACCGCGCGGCACCTGCTCGTACTCGAAGGGCTCGAAGCCGTCCGTAAGCGGCCCGGCATGTACATCGGGTCCACCGACAGCCGCGGGCTCATGCACTGCCTCTGGGAGATCATCGACAATTCGGTCGATGAGGCTCTCGGGGGGTACTGCGACCACATCGACGTGATTCTCCACGAGGACGGTTCCGTCGAGGTCCGGGACAACGGGCGGGGCATCCCCGTCGATGTCGAGCCCAAGACCGGGCTCTCCGGCATCGAAGTCGTCATGACCAAGCTGCACGCCGGCGGGAAGTTCGGCGGCGGCTCCTATGCGGCATCCGGCGGTCTGCACGGTGTCGGTGCCTCGGTGGTCAACGCGCTCTCCGCGCGGCTGGATGTCGAGGTGGACCGCAATAGCGCCACGCATTCCATCAGTTTCCGCCGCGGGGTCCCCGGCATGTTCACCGAGGACGGCCCCGGCAGCCCCTTCGATCCGGCCAACGGCCTGCGCAAGGGCAAGCGGGTGCCCAAGACCCGAACCGGCACCCGGGTCCGCTACTGGGCCGACCAGCAGATCTTTCTCAAGGACGCCAAGCTCTCGCTGGATCATCTGTACCAGCGGGCCCGCCAGACGGCCTTCCTGGTGCCGGGCCTGACGCTTGTGGTGCGCGACGAGCGCGGACTGGACGACGCGGGCCCGTCGGAGGAGACCTTTCGTTTCGACGGCGGGATCAGCGAGTTCTGCGAGTACCTGGCCCAGGACAAGGCCGTGTGCGACGTACTGCGTCTCACCGGTCAGGGCACCTTCAAGGAGACCGTCCCGGTGCTCGATGACCGGGGCCACATGACGGCCACCGAGGTGAGCCGGGAACTCGGAGTGGATATCGCACTGCGCTGGGGTACCGGCTACGACACGACGATCAAGTCCTTCGTCAATATCATCGCCACGCCCAAGGGCGGCACGCATGTGTCCGGCTTCGAGCGATCCCTCACCAGGACCGTCAACGAGGTGCTGCGCTCAGCCAAGCTGCTGCGTGTCGCCGAGGACGACATCGTCAAGGACGATGCCTTGGAGGGGCTGACCGCGGTCGTGACGGTGCGGCTCGCGGAACCCCAGTTCGAGGGCCAGACCAAGGAGGTGCTCGGCACTTCTGCGGCCAACCGAATCGTCGCCAATGTTGTCGCCAAGGAGCTCAAGGCCTTCCTGACCTCCACCCGGCGTGACGCCAAGGCGCAGGCCCGCGCCGTCCTCGAGAAGGCCGTGGCCGCGGCCCGTACACGTATTGCGGCCCGCCAGCACAAGGACGCGCAGCGCCGCAAGACCGCACTGGAGTCCTCATCGCTGCCGGCCAAGCTCGCCGACTGCCGCAGCGACGACGTGGAGCGCAGCGAACTCTTCATCGTGGAGGGTGATTCCGCGCTCGGTACGGCGAAGCTCGCGCGGAACTCCGAATTCCAGGCGTTGCTGCCGATCCGCGGCAAGATTCTCAACGTCCAGAAGGCCTCGGTCTCCGACATGCTGAAGAACGCCGAGTGCGGCGCCATCATCCAGGTCATAGGAGCGGGGTCCGGCAGGACCTTCGACATCGACGCTGCGCGTTACGGCAAGATCGTGCTGCTGGTCGACGCCGATGTGGACGGCGCGCACATCCGCATCCTGCTGCTCACGCTCTTCCAGCGGTACATGCGGCCGATGGTGGAAGCGGGCCGGGTCTTCGCAGCGGTTCCGCCGCTGCACCGGATCGAGCTCGTACAGCCGAAGAAGGGCCAGGACAAGTACGTGTACACGTACTCCGACAACGAGCTGCGGCAGAAGCTGCTGGAGTTCCAGCGCAAGAACGTCCGCATCAAGGACTCGATCCAGCGCTACAAGGGTCTGGGCGAAATGGACGCCGACCAGCTGGCGGAGACCACCATGGACCCGCGTTTCCGTACGCTGCGGCGGATCAACATCGGTGATCTGGAATCCTCGGAGCAGGTCTTCGATCTGCTGATGGGCAACGAGGTCGCGCCGCGCAAGGAGTTCATCACCAGCTCGGCCGCGACGCTGGATCGCTCACGCATCGATGCCTGAGGTCCCGCCCCGTCCGTACGAGGCGTCCACCCGTGGGTGGAGACACATCTCCACCCACGGTCCACCTCTGCTCCGATCTGCTGATCAGGCCTTCTCCGTAGCGTCTAAGGCGTAATCCTTTCCCGCTCACCGGAGGCTCCCATGTCAGCGTCCACACTCACCGATGCCCTGGTGATGGTCGCGGTCGTCGCGCTGGTGCTTGTGCGGCAGTTCCGACCGCAGCAGATCACCCACGACAGGCGTTGGTGGCTGATCCCGGCGGTGCTGGTCTTCTTCGCGTTGCGCCAGCATGGTCTGCTCGATGCGCATCACCGCACCGAGTCCGTCGCGCTGATAGCGGCTGAGCTGCTCACCGGGCTGGCCGTGGGCGCGGCCTGGGCCTGGACGACCAAGGTGTGGACCGAGCCCGACGGCTCGGCCTGGGCCCGGGGCACGAAGGCAACCGCTGCCGTGTGGGTGCTCGGAATCGGCATACGGCTGGGAGTGGCTGGTATCGCGGCATTGGCCGGAGTGAAGCTGGGTTCGGGAGCGCTACTGCTTGCCTTGGCGGCCTCCTTGCTCGTCCGGTCGGGGGTGCTGGTGTGGCGGGCCGGGCGGATACAGCCGTCGTACGGTGTTTTTGCCCCCGGATCGCCGGAGCCGGCCTGGAAGGACCCCGTATGACGCCGAGTGCCTGGGCGAGCTGGCCCTCCCGTGAAGCGCTTTCCCGGAGCGGCCTGACCAAGCCGCGTCGTGATTTGGTGCGAGCCGCGCGGCTCGTCGGCCTAGGGGCGTTGATCTGGGGGGTTCTCACCAGGGACGACGTGAGCGGATGGATCGTTGCCGGAGCTGTGGTGGGCGTGGTGGGCTGCGCCTTCGCCGCGTGGGCTTTCCACCGGACGAGTCTGGAACACCGGCTCTGGCCCTCAGTGGGGCTGCTGGCTGTACTGATGGGCGCGGCTCTCGCCGCGCAGCAGACGGGATTCTCCGTTACCGCGACGGTTCTGTGGTGCGGTTGCGCGGTCACTGCGCTCGAGCGACTGCCCCTCGCGGCGGCTCTGCCCTGCACCGCCACCGCGCTCTGTGCCTACGCCCTGCTGAACAGCGACGCCCTGCTGACGACGGCGATCACCACCGCGGGGCTGGCTCTCGGTGGCTATGTGCTGCGTCTCGACGGCGAGGCGCGGGGCGCCGCAGAGCGACTGCTGGAGCAGGAGCGGGCCGCGCTGGCAGCGAAGGCCGAGTCGGCCGCGCTGGGCGAGCGTTCCCGTATCGCCCGGGAGATCCATGACGTCCTCGCACACAGCCTGTCCGCCCAGCTGGTGCACCTGGAGGCCGCCCGGCTCCTCATCGAGCGGGACGCGGGACGTGAGCAGGTCCTGGAGCGTGTGGTGGCTGCCCGGGGCATGGCACGGGAAGGGCTGGCCGAGACCCGGCAGGCGCTGTCCGCCCTGCGCGGTGAGATGACGCCGGTTGAGGACTTTCTGCAGGAGGTGGTCGGCGGCGCACGCCTCGCGGTGGCGGGAGAGCACCGTCCGCTGCCCGCAGAGGCGTCTCAGGCGGTGCGTCGAGTGGCTCAGGAGGCCATGACGAACGTACGCAAACATGCGCCGGGTGCCGAGGTGCGGGCCCGGCTCGAGTATCTGGCCGATGAGATCGTCTTGGAGATACGGGATTCAGGTGCCAGGACATCGGTGGACGAACTGGCTGTCAGTGGCTCGGGTTACGGTCTGATCGGAATGCAGGAGCGCGCCGAACTGCTCGGCGGGACCCTGGAAGCAGGACCGGACGAGGAGGGCTTCCTGGTGAGGCTGACGGTGCCGGCATGACGGCTCGGGTGGTGGTGGCCGACGACCAGTCCGTCGTGCGCGAGGGCATTGTGATGCTGCTGGGGCTGCTGCCCGGAATCGAGGTCGTCGGAGCGGCGAGGGACGGACTGGAGGCGGTGGCGCTGGTCGCCGAACATGCCCCCGATGTGGTCCTGATGGATCTGCGGATGCCCCGCTGCGACGGAGTGGAGGCCACCCGCAGAATCCGGGCCGAGCACCCGTCCACCCAGGTGGTTGTGCTCACGACGTTCTCGGACGACGACTCGCTCTTTGCCGCCCTGCGGGCCGGGGCCCGCGGCTACCTGACCAAGGACGCCGGGGGCGACGAGATCGTCCGGGCCGTCGAGAACGTCATGGCGGGGCAGGCGGGACTGTCGCCCAGCGTGCAGCGGATGCTGGTCGAGCGGGTCACGGCAGCGTCGCCCGTGCCAGAAGCCCCGGACATCGGGGAACTGCCCGACGGGCTCACCCGGCGCGAAGCCGAGATTCTGGCCCTGATCGCCGAAGGGCTCTCCAACCCGGAGATCGCGCGTGCCCTGCACATCTCCCCGGCCACGGTGAAGACACACATCAACAACCTCTTCGCCAAGACTGGCGTGCGCGACCGGGTGCAGGCCATGCGATACGCCTACAAGGAGGGTCTCGCACTCCCACCCGGTACATCCGTCACCTAATGGGGTGAAGACGGGGCGATAGGGGATAGGAAGTGCCTCGGAATACCCATCCTTGGGCACGCGACCGCAGCGGTTGCGCACAGGGAGAGGTGTTCGGTGGACAAGGACGAAGGGCTCGACGCTGCTGAGGTGCGGCTCGACGACCCCTGGTACGACGCGCTGGCCGCCGGCTGGGGCGAGTTGGACGGTAGCGGCGCACCCGCGGCAGTACCGGCACAGGCAACCCCGGCGGACAGCCTGAGCACGGCCGATATCTACCTGGCGGTGCAGAGCAGCGCAGCCTTCCAGGAAGTGCGCAGCCGCTACCGGGGGTTCGTCGTTCCCGCGGCGCTCGCCTTTTTCGCCTGGTACCTGGCGTATGTCGTGCTGGCCACGACGGCACCGGAGTTCATGGCCCGTCCGGTGGCCGGAGTGGTGAATCTGGCGATGCTGGCGGGCCTCGGGCAGTTTTTTTCCACCTTTCTGCTGACCTGGGCCTACACCCGTCATGCCCGCTTGCGCAGGGACCGGGCCGCGCTCGAGCTCCGCTGGGACACGCAGGAATTGACACGGGGGATCCACCGTTGAGCAGCGAGACGATCACCACGCAGCACCAGACGCTGGCCCTGCTGCTGTTCAGCGCGTTCGTCGCGGCCACGCTTGCGATCACCACCTGGGTGAGTCGCGACCGGCATGGCTCCGCAGAGGAGTTCTATGTGGGCGGTCGGCTGTTCTCTCCGATGGAGAACGGATTCGCCATCGCGGGGGACTACATGTCGGCCGCCTCCTTCCTCGGTATCTCCGGACTGATCGCGCTCTTCGGCTACGACGGCATGCTCTACTCGGTCGGCTTCCTCGTCGCCTGGCTGGTCGTCCTGTTGCTGGTCGCCGAACTGGTCCGAAACTGCGGCCGGTTCACCCTCGCCGACGTGGTCGCGGCCCGCATGAGAGAACGTCCCGTCCGGATCGCGGTGGGGTCCTCGTCGGTCACCGTGTCCGTGCTCTATCTGGTGGCGCAGATGGTCGGCGCCGGCAGTCTGGTGTCCCTGCTGCTCGGGAGTGACAGCGGGGCCGCCCAGGCATGGACCGTGATCGGCGTCGGAGCTCTGATGGTCGTCTATGTGACCCTCGGCGGAATGCGAGCCACCACCTGGATCCAGATCATCAAGACCGTGCTGCTGATGGCCGGATCGATTCTGCTCACCGTGCTCGTCCTGGTGCGATTCCACGGCAACATCAATCAGCTGCTGAGCTCCGCGGCGGACCACAGCGGCCACGGGAAGAGCTTTCTGGCTCCGGGCCTCAGATACGGCGGGGACTGGACATCGCGGTTCGACTTCATCAGCCTGGGACTCGCCCTGGTCCTCGGTACGGCAGGTCTGCCGCACATCCTGTCGCGCTTCTACACGGTGCCCACCGCCCGGGCCGCACGACGCTCGGTCGTCTGGTCCATCGGTCTCATCGGCGGCTTCTACCTGATGACGATCGTGCTCGGATTCGGCGCTGCGGCGCTGGTCGGCACGGATCAGGTGAAGGCGGCGAACCCCGCAGGCAACACCGCGGTCCCCCTGCTCGCGCTCGAAGTCGGCGGGGGAGCGGGCTCGACCGGCGGTACCGTGCTCTTCGCCGTGGTCGCTGCCGTCGCCTTCGCCACCATTCTGGCCGTGGTCGCCGGAATCACGCTCGCATCTTCGGCGTCCGTCGCTCACGACTTGTACGCCACGCTCCAGCGCCGCCATCCCCGGCAGCGCAGCGAAGTGGCGGTGGCCAGGCTCGCGGCGGTGGCGATCGGCTCCGTCGCGATCGCCCTCGGGCTGCTGGCGAAGGACCTCAACGTCGCGTTCCTGGTCGGTCTGGCATTCGCGGTGGCCGCCTCCGCGAATCTGCCGGTGCTGCTGTACTCGCTGTTCTGGCGGAACTTCACGACCCGGGGCGCGGTCTGGGCCGTCTGCGGAGGGCTGGTCCCCGCAGTCGTCCTTGTGGCGCTCTCACCCGTCGTCTCCGGGAGCCCGGGATCTCTCTTCCCGAGTGTGGACTTCCAGTTCTTCCCGCTGGAGAACCCGGGCCTGGTCTCCATTCCGCTCGGCTTTCTGGCGGGCTGGCTGGGCACTGTCACCTCCGACGAGCCGCCGGACGCTGCCCGGCACGCCGAGACGGAGGTGCGGTCACTGACCGGCGCCGGGGCCGTCTGAGCCGGGTACGGCCCAGGCGTAGCGGTGCTCGGGCCGCCCGGTGTCGCCGTACTTGAGTGTCAGGCGCAGTCGTCCCGTCTGTTCCAGCTGGCGCAGATAGCGCTGCGCGGTGGAGCGGCTCAGGCCCGTCCGTGCCGCCACCTCATGGGCCGACAACGGCTGCCCGGAACCGCTCAGCACGTCGCGGATCAGCTCGGACGTCGGTACCGAGTGACCGCTGGGCAGACCGGACGAGGCGGCGGGTCCTGCGGTGCGCAGCGCGCCGAAGATCCGGTCGACCTGCTCCTGGCCGGCCGATAGCCCGCTGCCGCCCACCCGGCTCACCGTGCGGCGGAGCGCGGCATAGCTGTCCAGGCGCGAGCGCAGCACGGAAAACGTGAACGGTTTGACCAGATAGTGCAGGGCGCCGTGCCGCATGGCGGCCTGCACGGTCGCCACATCTCCGGCCGCCGTCACCATGATCACATCCGTGTGATGGCCGAGCTGGCGCATCCGCTGGACCAGCGAGAGGCCCGTTTCGTCCGGCAGGTAGTGGTCGAGCAGCACCAGATCGATCCGCTCGCGTTCCAGTGCCGCCATCGCCTGGGCGGCGCTGTGCGCACGGGCGACGACACGGAAGCCGGGAACCCTCGACACATACGCAGCGTTGATCTCAGCGACACGGAAGTCGTCATCGACCACCAGTACATCAATCATCGGGCCGCTCTCTGTTTGGGCGTTGTTGCAACGTCGTAGTTGTAGCGTGCGCAAAACGAGCACAACAGTCTCTTGCAGGCACAAGACTGCCTTGTGCCTACAAGACTGCCGCTGTGGTGTCTGCCACATCTACGGTCCCGGTCCATGAGCACAGACAACAGCCCCGCCATTGAGCTGCGGGGCGCCAGCAAGACTTTCCGCACCCCGTCAGGTGTGCCGCACACCGCGGTACGAGATCTGGACCTGACCGTCAGCCGTGGTGAGTTCGTGGCCGTCGTCGGCCCCACGGGCTGCGGCAAGTCCACCACGCTGACCCTGGTCAGCGGTCTGGAGGAGCCCACCGAGGGCGAGGTGCTGGTGGCCGGTGAACCGGTCCGCGGCATCGGCGACAAGGTCGGGTTCGTCTTTCAGCAGGATGCCGTCTTTCCCTGGCGAACCGTGCTGTCGAACGTCATGGCGGGGCCGCTCTTCCGTGGGGCGCCGAAGGGCGAGGCCAAGGAGAAGGCCCGTGAGTGGCTGGCCCGGGTGGGTCTGTCGTCCTTCGAGGACCGTTATCCCCACCAGCTCTCCGGTGGACAGCGCAAGCGAGTGGCACTCGCTGCGACTCTGGTGAACGACCCCGAAATCCTGTTGATGGACGAGCCGTTCTCCGCGCTCGACGTCCAGACCAGGGCGCTGATGTCGGACGAACTGCTGGAACTGTGGTCGGGCACCGGGTCCTCCGTGGTCTTCGTCACACACGACCTGGAGGAGTCCATCGCGCTCGCCGACAAGGTGGTCGTGATGACGGCGGGTCCCGCGACCGTGAAGCAGGTCTTCGAGATCGATCTGCCGAGGCCGCGCAAGGTCGAGACCGTCCGACTGGAGCCGCGGTTCATCGAGATCTACCGGGAGATCTGGTCGTCGCTCGGCGAGGAAGTCCGTATTACGCGTGAGCGAGGTGCCGTCAATGCCGCCTGAGACCGAGTCGGCCGCGAAGGCCGCCGTCAAGACAGGAACGACCACTCAGCCGGGCGTCGCAGGGGCCGCCCTGGACCCGGCGTCGGCACTGAACAAGAGGTCGGGCCGGACCCAGGAACGTCAGCGGGCCGCCCGCAACCGGCGCTTCCTGGTGTACGCGAGCCGCGCCGTACTGCTGGTCGCGGTCATCGGCCTGTGGGAGGCGCTGGCCCGGGCCGGGGTCATCGACACCTTCAACTTCTCCATGCCCTCCAAGATCTGGGACCAGATCCAGTCCTGGGCCTTGCACGGCACCGCCCAGGGCTCCCTCTGGGAACAGATCTGGTACACGATGTACGAGGCGCTCGTCGGCTGGATCGTCGGTGTGATCGCCGGTGTGGTCCTGGGCATCACGCTCGGGCGGATCCGCTTCCTCTCCGATGTACTCGGTCCGTACATCAAGGTGCTCAATGCCATCCCGCGCATCGTGCTGGCGCCGATCTTCCTCATCTGGTTCGGTCTGGGCACCACCTCGAAGATCGCCTCCGCCGTCGTGCTGGTCTTCTTCCCGGTCTTCTTCAACGCCTTTCAGGGCGCCAAGGAGGTGGACCGGAACCTGGTCGCCAACGCCCGGATCCTGGGCGCGAGCAACCGGCGGGTCACCTTCCAGGTGGTCATCCCCTCCGCCACCTCCTGGATCTTCACCAGCCTCCACGTCAGCTTCGGCTTCGCGCTGATCGGCGCGATCGTCGGTGAGTACATCGGCGCGACCAAGGGTCTCGGGCTGCTGGTGTCCGCCTCGCAGAGCACCTTCAACGCCGCCGGCGTCTATGCGGCGATGGTGATCCTCGCGGTCGTGGCACTGCTCACCGAAGGGCTGCTCACCTTCGCCGAGCGGCGCCTGTTCAAGTGGCGGCCCGTCGAGGCCGGCAGCGAGCGCTGAGCGCAGAGCAGTGGGCGCCCCGTTCCGCCCCGTACGAGGTACGAATCGGCCCACCGATTCATCAATCGACTCATTTTGTATAAATCACAGGGACGTGATGAATATGCGCAGCATCATGAAGGTGTCAGCGGCCGCCGTGACGGGCGTGCTCGCGCTCACCGCGCTGACCGGCTGCGGAGGTGACTCCGCGGGCGAGGGCAAGAACGCCAACAAGGTCAAGATCATGGTAGGTGGCCTCGACAAGGTCATCTACCTGCCGGCGATGCTCACCCAGCGGCTCGGCTACTTCAAGGACGAGGGTGTCGACGTTTCGCTGCTGACCGAGCCGGCCGGCGTGCAGGCCGAGACCGCACTAGTCTCGGGCGACGTTCAGGGCACCGTCGGTTTCTACGACCACACCCTGGATCTTCAGGTGAAGGGCAAGCATGTGGAGTCCGTGGTGCAGTTGTCGCACGCACCCGGCGAGGTCGAGATGGTCTCCAACCAGGCCGCCGGGGACATCACCAGCCCCAAGGACTTCAAGGGCAAGAAGCTCGGTGTCACCGGCCTCGGCTCGTCCACCGACTTCCTCACCAAGTACCTGGCGGTCCACAACGGCGTGCAGACCAGTGAGTTCACGCCGGTCGCCGTGGGCGCGGGGCAGACGTTCGTGGCCGCGCTGAAGCAGGGCTCGATCCAGGGCGGGATGACCACCGACCCGACGGTCGCGAACATCCTGGACCAGAAGCTCGGCAAGGTCCTGCTCGACATGCGTACGCCCGAGGGCTCACAGGCGGCGCTCGGCGGCCCGTACCCGTCGTCAAGCCTGTACATGAACACCGAGTGGGTCAACGGGCACAAGGAGACGGTGCAGAAGCTGGCGAACGCCTTCGTGAAGACCCTGAAGTGGATGTCGTCGCACTCGCCGGAGGAGATCGCGGCGAAAATGCCGGCCGACTACGCGCAGGGCGGCAAGGCCCTTTACGCGCAGTCCATCAAGTCGACGCTGCCGATGTTCACCAAGGACGGCGTGATGCCCGCCAACGGCCCGGAGACGGTCGAGAGGGTCCTCAAGGCGTTCAACCCCAACCTCAAGAACGCCACGGTGGACCTCAGCAAGACGTACACGACGGAATTCGCCAAGAAGGCCCACTAGCAGGAACTCCCGAGAGGCCGGGGCTCACCGCGCACCACCCACCGCGGTGAGCCCCGGCTCGCTCAGGGCCTCCGGGAGCACGACGGTGAACCGGGCCCCGCCCTCCGTGCTCTCGCCCACCCGAGCGCTGCCGCCCTGCCGCTCGGCGAGCCGGCGGACCAGGGCCAGCCCCAGTCCGCGCTTGCCGTGCGCAGGCGGCTTTTTGGTCGACCAGCCCTCCGTGAAGATCAGTTCGCGCTGGTTCTCAGGGACCCCGGCGCCGCTGTCGCTGACCCGCAGCACCGCGGTACGCCCCTGTGCGCGGAGCTCCACCTCGACCTGCGCGCCCGCCGCCGCGGACACCGCGTCCAGGGCGTTGTCCACCAGATTGCCGACGATCGTCACCAGGCCCTGCGGGTCCACCAGTCGGTCGGGCAGCAGCGTGTCGGGGGTGAGCCGCAGCGGGACCCCGCGCTCCGCGGCGACGGTGGCCTTGCCGACGAGCAGTGCTGCCAGCAGTGGGTCGTGGATCTTCTCGGTGATCTGCTCCGCCGTGGTGCGGTGCACGCCGACCACCTCGGTGATGAAGTCCGTCGCCTCCTCGTGCATCTCCAGTTCGAGCAGGCCGAGGAGGGTGTGCAGCCGGTTGGCGTGCTCGTGGTCCTGGGCCCGCAGCGCGTCGATCAGCCCGCGGGTGGAATCGAGCTCGCGGCCGAGTTGTTCGAGTTCGGTCCTGTCGCGGAGGGTGGCCACCGCGCCGCCGTCGTCGGTCGGCATCCGGTTGGTGACCAGAACCCGCCGGCCGCGCACGGTCAGCAGATCGTCACCGGTGACCCGCCCGGCCAGCACGTCGGCTATGCGTCCCTCGCCGAGCGCCTCGGCGAGGGGCAGCCCGATGACCTGCGGGCCGAGGTTCAGCAGCCGCTGGGCCTCGTCGTTCATCAGCCGGATCCTGTCTCCCCGGTCGAGGGCCACGACGCCTTCCCGGATGCCGTGCAGCATCGCCTCACGCTCCGCGAGCAGCGCCGCGATGTCCGAGAACGCAAGGTCGTGAGTCTGTCGCTGGAGACGGCGCGAGATCAGATATGCGGCCAGCGCTCCGGCGGCGAGTGCGCCGCCGGCATAGGCAAGCAGGCCGGGCACCATCGAGACCAGGTGGCCGCGCACGCTGTCGTACTTGATACCGACCGAGACCGCGCCGACGATCCGGTGCCGGGCATCACGCAGCGGCACCTTGCCACGGGCGGAGCGACCGAGGGTGCCGGTGTCGATCTCCATCACCTCGTGGCCGGAGAGCGGCGCCTCGGCGCTGGTGGAGACGACCTTGCCGATCTGGGCGGGGGTGGTGTGCGACCAGCGCACCCCATGGAGGTCGCAGATCACGATGTACTCGGCCCCGGTCGCCTTACGGATCCGCTCCGCGTTGGCCTGCACCGGGCCGTCCACCGTGGGCGGTGTGGTGAGAAGCTCCTCGGCGATCGCCGGTGAGGCGGTGGTCTCAGCGATCGCGAGGGCGCGCCGCATGGCCTGATCGTCGAGCTGCGCGCTGAGCGGACGCAGAAAGAGACCGGTGGCCAGTACGGCGACTCCGCCCGCTATGGCCAGTTGCATCAGCAGTACCTGGGAGAAGACACGCTGAGGCAGGCCGATGCGGAGCCTCCTGGGCTGTCCGGTGTTCATGTGGACGAACGGTAGAGGGCCGGGGCGACAACCGGAAGATTCCCCTGTTACGCAAACCGCTTGCGTCACTTGCGCTAATCTTGCGCGCATGACGCGACGACTTGCACAGGTAGCCCGGAAGGTGGGGGTCAGTGAGGCCACCGTCAGCCGGGTGCTCAATGGTCGGCCCGGAGTCTCCGAGGCCACTCGGCAGGCGGTTCTCTCCGCCCTCGACGTCCTGGGCTATGAGCGCCCGACCCAGCTGCGGGGCGAGCGTGCCCGGCTGGTCGGTCTGGTGCTCCCGGAACTCCAGAATCCGATCTTCCCCGCCTTCGCCGAAGTCGTCGGCGGCGCCCTCGCGCAGCAGGGGCTGACGCCGGTGCTGTGCACTCAGACCAAGGGCGGAGTATCCGAGTCCGATTACGTGGAGCTGCTGCTGGAGCAACAGGTCTCCGGTGTGGTGTTCGCCGGCGGTCTCTATCACCAGTTGGACGCCGCCCATGACCACTACAAGGTGCTCGCGGACCGCAGGATTCCGGTGGTGCTGATCAATGCGGCCATCGCCCATCTCGGTTTTCCGGGCGTCTCCTGTGACGACGCGGTCGCGCTGGATCAGGCCTGGCGCCATCTCGCCTCGCTGGGGCACGAGCGGATCGGCCTGGTGCTCGGGCCGAGCGACCACGTGCCGTCCATGCGCAAGCTCGATGCCGCGCGGGCGATCGCGGCGGAACTCGGCGCCGAACTGCCCGACGAGCGCGTCGTGCGCGCCATGTTCTCACTCGAAGGCGGTCAGGCGGCGGCGACCCGGCTGCTGGACCAGGGAGTCACCGGAGTCATCTGCGCGAGCGACCCGCTTGCGCTCGGAGCCGTCCGCGCCGCCCGTCGGCGAGGCCTGGCGGTGCCGAAGGACGTCTCGATCGTGGGCTATGACGATTCGGCATTCATGAACTGCACGGATCCGCCGCTGACCACCGTCCGCCAGCCCATCGAAGCCATGGGCCGAGCCGCTGTGGAGCTGCTGTCGGTGCAGATCGGGGGCGCTGCGGTGCCCTCGGACGAGCTGCTCTTCGAACCCGAACTCGTGGTGCGGGGCTCCACTGCGCAGGTGCCACGCCCGGGAGCCCGCTGATTGTCGAATATTTGCGGAATCTGCGCGACATCTTGCGGACTCCGGTGGTCGGTGGTTGAGTTTGCGCCGCCCCACAGCGACGCAGTTGTGGGCTTCCCGCGCTCTTGCCCACAAGGGGACCATCGATGAGAAGCACCTGGTTCCGCCCGACCCACCGCCGTACGACGGCGGCGGCCCTTGTCTCCGCTCTCGCGCTGACCGCGCTTGCCGCTTGCGGCACCAGCAGCAGCGATGAGAGCAAGGCATCAGGTGGCGGCAGCTCCGACCCGTCCGCCCCACTCGATCCCAAGACCAAGGTCACGCTGACCATGGACTGCATGCCACCGGCGGCGAAAGCCGCCGAGCTGCGCGAGTGGAAGGAAGACATCAAGACGTTCAACAAGCAGTACCCGAACGTCAAGATCGAAGGAAAGTCGACGCCCGGCCAGTGCGAGGAGCCGACCCGCTTCACCGCGGCGCTGAAGGGCAAGTCGCAGCCCGACGTCTTCTACACGTACTTCACTGATCTTCAGCAGGTGCTGGACAACAACGGCGCCGCCGACATCTCGGCGTATGTGAACGAGAAGACCGTCCCGGCGCTGGCCGGCATCGACCCCGACGTGATGAGCGTCCTCAAGAAGGACGGCAAGCTCTACGGTCTGCCCACCAGCAACTACACCATGGGCCTCATGATCAACCGCAAGCTCTTCAAGCAGGCGGGGCTGGACCCGAACAAGCCGCCCACGACCTGGGAGGAGGTCCGCAAGGACGCCAAGGCCATCGCAGGTCTCGGTAAGGGCATCGCCGGGTACGGCGACTACAGCGCGACCAACCAGGGCGGCTGGCACTTCACCGCGGAGATGTACGGCCTCGGCGGCGACGTCGTCACGCCGGACGGCAGGAAGGCGGCCTTCAACGACGACATCGGCAAGCAGGTCCTGTCGAACCTCAAGGCGATGCGCTGGGACGACGACAGCATGGGCAAGACCCAGCTGCTGAAGTGGGGCGATCTGCAGAAGCAGATGTCCACCGACAAGCTGGGGATGTTCCTCGCCGCCCCGGACGACCTCACCTACATGGTCCAGCAACTCGGCGCCACGTACGAGAACTACGGTATGGGGCCGATCCCCGGCGGTCACGCCACGCTCTTCGGCGGCAATGACTACATGTTCAAGCAGGGCAGTTCCCCGGACAAGATCAAGGCCGCCATCGCCTGGGTGAACTTCAAGACGCTCACCCCGGGCAAGGGACAGTTCGACTGGGCGCGCTCGAAGTCCGACGCGCTGCCCGTGGGACTGCCACAGCCGAACTTCTGGACCGGCGACATCAAGGCGAAGGACCTGCAATCCCGCACCGACAACGCCACCATGCCGGTCGAGAACTTCAAGCCCTTCATGGACAACCCGGTCAAGGGCAAGGCCGAACCGGCCAAGGCGCAGGAGATCTACAAGGTCCTCGACAACGCGATGTCGGGCGTCCTGACCAACAAGAACGCGAACATCGACAAACTGCTCTCTACCGCCGAGCAGCAGGTCAACCAGGTCCTGGCGAACCAGTAAGAGACCGACGAGGGCCGGGACTTCGCGGTCCCGGCCCGGACCCGACCGGACCCGGCGCCAAGGAGAGACCATGTCGGCCCCCACCCTGCCCGTGAGCAGCAAGCAGACGCAGCCGCCGCACCGCGGCGGCCCGCCACCGGAAGCACGACGTGAGGTGTTCGTCCGCGGTGTGCGCCGCAACCTCTCGGCGCACGGCTTTCTGATCGGCGCCGTGCTCTGCTTCGCGTTCTTCTCGTGGTACCCGATGGTCAGGGAGTTCCTCCTGGCCTTCCAGAAGACCGAAGCAGGAAAAACCACCTGGGTCGGTCTGGACAACCTGGAGTACGTGTTCCACGACCCGGCCTTCTGGCAGGCCTGGCGCAACACCCTGCTCTTCACGGCCCTTGCGCTGCTCCTCGGCTTCCTCGTCCCGTTCGTCATAGCAATCGTGATCAACGAATTCCGGCACGCCCAGGGGTTCCTGCGCCTGCTGGTCTACCTGCCCGTCATGCTGCCGCCGGTCGCCTCGGTGCTGCTCTTCAAGTACTTCTACGACCCCGGATACGGACTCTTCAACGGTGTCCTGCACTTTCTGCATCTGCCCGAACAGCAATGGCTCCAGTCCACCAGCACCGCGATGCTCTCCGTGGTCATTGCCGCGACCTGGATGAACATGGGCGGCGCGACCCTGATCTACCTCGCCGCGCTGCAGGGCATACCCGGGGAGCTGTACGAAGCGGCCGAACTCGACGGAGCCGGGCTCCTCAGCAAGATCTGGCATGTCACGATCCCGCAGACCCGGCTGATCCTCTCGTTGCTCCTGCTGATGCAGATCATCGCGACCATGCAGGTCTTCACCGAGCCCTTCCTGCTGACCAACGGCGCCGGCCCGGAGGGTTCGACGACCACCGTCGTCTACCTGATCTACCAGTACGCCTTCAATTTCAACAACTACGGCGGCGCCGCCGCCCTCGGCCTGGTCCTGCTCGTGCTGCTGGCCGGCTTCTCGGCGGCGTACGTCCGACTCAGCCGCGACAGCGAGAGCTAGGAGTACGACGATGGCAGAGCGCACTCTGATCTCACCGGCGCAGCTGGGCCGCCCCCGGGGCAAGACCGTCTACTGGACCGTTCTGACCCTGGTGGTGCTGCTGTTCACCCTGGTCTTCCTCGGCCCGCTGTACTGGATGGTGACCGGGGGCCTGAAGACCGCGCAGGAGTTCGCGCAGTCGCCGCCCACCACGGTCCCCAAGAGCTTCCACCCGGAGAACTACTCGCATGCGTGGAAGGTGATGCAGCTGTCCAAGCTGCTCCTCAACACGCTCTACTACGCCTTCGGCGCACTGGCCTTCCAACTCGTCTTCGACGTCGCTGCCGCCTATTCGCTGTCCAAGCTGAGACCCGTCCTCGGCAAGGTCATCCTCGGCATGATGCTGGCGACGCTGATGATTCCGGCGACGGTGCTCGTCGTGCCGCAGTACCTCACGGTTCTCGATGTGCCGATCTTCCAGCGCAATCTGCTGAACTCGCCCTGGGTGATCTGGCTTCCCTCGGTCACCAACGCCTTCAACATCTTCCTGCTGAAGCGGTTCTTCGACTCGATCCCGCGGGAGCTTCTTGATGCGGCGTCCATCGACGGGGCCTCGCCCCTGCGGACGCTGCGCTCCGTGGTGCTGCCGATATCCCGTCCCATCCTGGGCGTGGTCTCGATCTTCGCGGTCGTCGGGGTCTGGAAGGACTTCCTCTGGCCGATGCTCACGCTGCCCGACCCGAGCAAGCAGACCCTGAACGTCGGAATCTACTCGCTGGCCCAGGGGGTGCCGGAGAACTGGCTCATCGCCGCGCTCGCCATGGCGTCGGCACCGACGCTGATCATCTTCCTGATCTTCCAGCGCAACATCATGAGCGGCCTGACCGCGGGCAGCCTCAAGGGCTGACCGCCGCCGGACCGCCGCAGCACCCGTAACGCGCTCGCTGAGCGGACCTTCCTGAAGCACACCTCTCTGAGCACACCTCTCTGAGCACTCCGTCGCCGGCCTCTCACCGGCGCCCCGCTGTCCGGGGCCGGCGGCGGAGTCCCACCTGCCCGAAAGGACCGTCACGTGGCAGACATCCTCCCGTCCGAGGCCACCGAAGACTGGTGGCGAACCGCCGCCATCTACGAGGTGTACGTCCGCAGTTTCGCCGATGCGGACGGTGACGGCACCGGTGATCTGGCGGGCGTGCGGAGCAAACTGCCGTACCTTGCCGGGCTCGGCGTCGACGCCCTCTGGTTCACGCCGTGGTACCTCTCGCCGCTCGCCGACGGTGGTTACGACGTGGCCGACTACCGCACCATCGACCCCGCCTTCGGCACCCTCGGCGAGGCCGAGAAACTCATCGCCGAGGCCCGCGAACTGGGCATCCGTACCATCGTCGACATCGTGCCCAACCACGTGTCCGACCAGCACGCCTGGTTCAGGGCGGCACTGGCGGCCGGTCCCGGCAGCCCGGAGCGCGAGCTGTTCCACTTCAGGCCGGGGCGCGGCGAGAACGGTGAACTGGCGCCCAACGACTGGCCGTCGCAGTTCGCCGGATCCACCTGGACCCGCGTCGAGGACGGCGAGTGGTACCTCCACCTCTTCGCGCCCGAGCAGCCCGACCTCAACTGGGCCCATCCCGTGGTCCGTAAAGAACACGAGGACGTGTTGCGCTTCTGGTTCGAGCGAGGTGTCGCCGGCGTACGGATCGATTCCGCGGCGCTGCTCACCAAGGCCGAGGGGCTGCCCGACTTCGTGGAGGGCCGCGATCCGCACCCGTATGTCGACCAGGACGAGATCCACGACGTCTACCGCTCATGGCGTGCCATCGCCGACGCATACGGCGGCGTCTTCGTCGGAGAGGTCTGGCTGCCCGACTCCGAGCGCTTCGCACGCTACCTGCGCCCGGACGAACTGCACACGGCCTTCAACTTCACCTTCCTGTCGTGCCCGTGGGATGCCGGCCGACTGCGCAACGCCATCGAGGGGACGCTCGCCGAGCACGCACCGGTCGGCGCCCCGGCGACGTGGGTGCTGTGCAATCACGACGTGACGCGTACGGTCACCCGCTACGGGCGTGCGGACACCGGGTTCGACTTCGCGACCAAGGCCTTCAGCACCCCAACCGACCTGGAGCTGGGTACCCGCAGGGCCCGCGCTGCGGCGCTGCTCTCGCTCGCCCTGCCCGGTTCGGTCTATCTCTACCAGGGCGAGGAGCTGGGGCTGCCCGAGGCCGAGATTCCGCTGGACCGGATTCAGGACCCGATGCACTTCCGCTCCGGCGGCAGCGATCCGGGCCGGGACGGCTGCCGGGTGCCACTACCCTGGACAACCGAGGCGCCGGCCGCCGAGCCCTGGCTTCCGCAGCCGGCAGGCTGGTCGGATTACGCCGCCGAAGTCCAGGCCGGAGACCCGTCTTCGATGCTGTCGCTGTACCGCACGGCTCTGCGACTGCGCCGTGCGGAGGCCGGTTTCAAGGGGGCCGCGCTGAGCTGGCTGCCGGCCGCGGACGGCGTTCTCTCCTTCGCCCGGTCCGACGGCCTGCGCTGCGTCGTCAACCTGGCTGCCGAGCCCGCCGGACTTCCCGGTCATGCGCGGGTGCTGCTCACCAGCGGCCCGCTGGACGACCGAGGCCGACTCCCGCAGGACACGGCGGTCTGGCTGCGGGTCTGACCTCACGGCCTCACGCCCCGGTGGGTTCGGGCCCGGGCAACGGCTGAGGTGGGCGTGGGCCGTTGTACTGACCACTGGGGCGCAGCCGTAGTGGCCGCTCCGTGTATTCCTCCAGCGCATGGGCGATCCAGCCCGCGGTTCTCGCCACGGCGAAGAGCGTTTCGCCGCCCTCCGCCGGCATGCCCGCCGACACCGAGAGCACGGCGAGAGCCAGATCGACATTGGCCTGCAACTCGGTATGACGAGCCGTTGTCGCCACCACGTCCCGGGCCGCTGCCAGGGCAGGGCCCGCCTGGGGTACGTCGTCGAGCAGTGCGAACAGCGCCCGGGCGCGCGGGTCCTCACCCCGGTAGAGCCGGTGCCCGAGCCCCGGCACCCGGCGCCCCGACCGCAGATGGTCCGCCACGACGGGCGCGGCGCCGCCCCGCTCCAGGGCCTCGGCCAGCATCCGGTGGGCCAGCCCGCTCGCGGCTCCGTGCAACGGTCCTTCCAGCGCGCCGAGCCCCGCGGAGACGACGGCGTACGGATGCGCGCGGGCGGAGGCGGCGACTCGGGCAGCCAGTGTCGATGCGGCCAGATCATGGTCGATGAGCAGCACAAGTGCCGTGTCGAGTACCCGAAGTGATGTCGCGTCGGGCGCCCGCGTGGTCAGCCGTGACCACAGTCCGCGCGCCAGTCCGTCGCGTTCCCCCGCGCCCTGCCGGCCGGGATCGCCGATCACCGGCAGCGCGCCCACCAGGGTGGGAACCAGGTTGCGTGCGGTACCGAGCACGGCGTCGGTCGAGAGATCGAAGCGAAGCGGATCGGCCGCTGCCGCCGCGACAGTGACCGCCCGCAGCCGGTCCATCGATGTGGCGTGCGCCGGCAGTGCGGCCACGGCCCGGCGCCCGGCCTCCAGCGCTTCCGGCGGGGCGGCGAACCGTGTTCCGGGCCGGATCGTCCCGGTCCACAGCCACTCGGCCACCTCTTCATAGCCGTACCGGCCGGCGAGTGCCGTCGCGTCCACGCCGCGGAAGAAGTAGCGCCCGGTCTCCGGATCGATCAGCGTCACGCCGGTACGGAAGGCGAGTTCGGCCCCGGGTGGCTGAGGCTCCCGGCGGCCCGCACGCCGGGACAGGGCCGCCACCTCTCTCGCGTCGAAGGTGCTGCCACGTCCGCCCGGTGTGCGCCGGCTGCCGAGCAGACCGCGGCTGACGTATGCGTACACCGTCTCCGGCTTCACCCCGAGCCGGTCGGCCGCCTCCCTGGTGGTGAGCCGTTCGCCTTCCGCCCCGGCTGATTGATCCGTCATGTGACAGCCGCCTTCATATTGATTCAATCAACGTTGACAGGATTCTAGTCAAGGATGGACAGTCAATTCAATACAGAGTGCGATTCGTGGGAGGAAGCCATGGTCACCATCACCGCTCCGCGAGGACTCGCGGGTGTCGTCGTCACGGACACCGGGATAGGCGATGTCCGCGGTCGCGAGGGGTTCTACCACTACCGTCAGTACTCGGCGGTCGATCTCGCACAGGCCCGCACGTTCGAGGACGTCTGGTACCTGATGGTCCACGGCGAACTGCCGGGGACCGCCGAAGGCGCGGATTTCACCGCGAGGACCACCGCCATGCGCCGGCTCCCCGCCGAGGTGCGCGATGCGCTGCCCCTGATCGCCCGGGCGGGCTCCGGCCCGCTCGCCGGTCTGCGTACCGCGTTGTCCCTGCTCGGCGCGTCAGCGGGCTTCCGGCCGGTGTACGACATCGACGGCGACCGGCGTACCGCGGACGCGCTCACCGTCTGTGCTGCCGTCCCGACCCTGCTGACCGCCCTGCACCGGATCGGCCGGGGACTCGATCCGGTGGAACCGCGCGACGACCTGCCGTATGCGGCGAACTACCTCTACATGCTCACCGGTTCGGAGCCGGACCCGGTCCGGGCCCGAGCTGTGGAGCAGTATCTGATCTCCACCGTCGACCACGGTTTCAATGCCTCGACCTTCACCGCGCGGGTCATCGCCTCCACCGGCGCCGATGTGGCGGCCTGCCTGGTCGGCGCGGTCGGTGCGCTGTCGGGGCCGCTGCACGGCGGCGCGCCCAGCCGGGCCCTCGACACCCTTGACGCCATCGGGAGTCCGGACCGCATCGACGCCTGGGTCCGCGAAAAGGTGCTGGCGGGGGAGCGGATCATGGGCTTCGGCCACGCCGTCTACCGCACCGAGGACCCGCGTTCCCGGATGCTGCGCGGGATCGCCCAGCAGTTCGGCGATCCGCTGGTGGACTTCGCCGTCCAGGTCGAGGAGCGGGTGGAGGCGATCCTGGCGGAGCTCAAACCGGGCCGTGAACTGCACACCAACGTCGAGTTCTACGCCGGTGTCGTCATGGAACTGTGCGGGCTGCCGCGCGAGATGTTCACCCCCACCTTCTGCGCGGCGCGCGCGGTGGGGTGGAGCGCGAACATTCTGGAGCAGGCGGCGGACTCAAAGATCATCCGCCCGGCGGCGCGCTATGTGGGGCCACCCCCGCCACAGCCGGTGCCGACGGCCGGTCAGAACTGACCTGACTCCTGATCCGGGGCGGCGCCGGGAGCCCGTACCGCAGGAGTCCCGCCCCGAATCCGGGTGGGGTGTCCCGCGGTACGGCCTCTAACCTTCCGCCCGGCTACACCGGGCCCGCGAGCGTGGCGACCGGCGAGGCCAGGGGGATTCCCGAGCCGTCCCGGCGCGGGTCGGGTTCCGGCAGCTCGGCGGGTGCGCCGTTCGCCGCGGCAGCCCGCACCGGTGTCTCGCCCGCCCAGCCCAGCACCAGCAGATCCTCACCCTTCAGGAAGCGCTGGCAGCGCACCCCGCCGGTGGCCCGCCCCTTGCGCGGGTACTGATCGAACGGCGTCAGCTTCGCCGTACGCACCGAGTCGTCCAGGGTGCCGTGCGAGCTCGCGACCGTGAACACCGCGGCGTCAGCCGCCGGGTCCACCGCGGTGAACGAGATCACCTTGGCGCCGGCGCCCAGCTTGATGCCTGCCATACCGCCCGCCGGGCGGCCCTGCGGCCGCACCTGCCCCGCCGGATAGCGCAGCAACTGCGCGTCATCGGTGATGAAGACGAGGTCCTCCTCGCCCGTCCGCAGCTCGGCCGCGCCGACGATCCGGTCGCCGTCCCGGAGGCCGATGACCTCCAACTCGTCCTTGTTCGCCGGGTAGTCGGGCACTACCCGCTTGACGATGCCCTGTTCGGTACCGATTGCCAGACCGGGCGACGACTCGTCGAGCGTGGTGAGACAGACCACCGACTCGTTATCCGTGAGGGAGACGAACTCCGAGATCTGCGCCCCGCCCGCCAGATTCGGCGCGGCGGCGGTGTCCGGGAGCTGCGGCAGGTCGATCACCGCCAGCCGCAGCAGCCGGCCGGCCGAGGTGACCACACCGATGTCGCCGCGCGCCGTCGCCGGAATGGCGGAGACCACCACATCGTGCTTGGTGCGCTTCCGGCCTTCCGCGCTCGGCGGTTCCGCGTTCGCCGTACGGGCCAGCAGACCGGTGGATGACAGCAGCACCCGGCACGGGTCGTCGGCGACCTCCAGGGAAGCCGCGGCGACCGGCGTGCCCGCCGACTCCAGGAGGACCGTGCGCCGGTCGGTGGAGTACTTTTTCGCCACCGCGGCGAGTTCGGCGGAGACGAGCTTGCGCAGCTCCGCGTCGGAATCCAAAATCTTCGTCAGCTCGTCGATCTCGCTGTTGAGCCGGTCGCGCTCGCTCTCCAGCTCGATCCGGTCGAACTTGGTGAGCCGGCGCAGCGGTGTGTCCAGGATGTACTGCGTCTGGGTCTCGCTCAGCGAGAAGTGCGAGATCAGCCGCTCCTTGGCCTGGGCGGAGTTGTCGCTGGACCGGATGAGGCGGATGACCTCGTCGATGTCGAGCAGAGCCACGAGCAGGCCGAGGACCAGATGCAGCCGGTCCCGGCGCTTGCCCCGGCGGAACTCGCTGCGGCGCCTGACCACCGAGAAGCGGTGGTCGAGATAGACCTCGAGGAGCTCCTTGAGACCCAGCGTCAGCGGTTGTCCGTCGACCAGCGCCACGTTGTTGATCCCGAAGGACTCCTCCATCGGGGTGAGCTTGTAGAGCTGCTCCAGCACCGCCTCCGGAACGAATCCGTTCTTGATCTCGATGACCAGGCGCAGGCCGTGCGAGCGGTCGGTGAGGTCCTTCAGGTCGGCGATGCCCTGCAGCTTCTTCGAACCGACCAGGTCCTTGATCTTGGCGCGGACCTTTTCGGGGCCGACGGCGAAGGGCAGTTCGGTGACGACGATGCCTTTGCGCCGCGGCGTGACGTCCTGCACGGTGGCGGTGGCCCGGATCTTGAAGCTGCCCCGGCCCTTCTCGTACGCGTCCTTGATGCCGTCGAGTCCCACGATCCGGCCACCGGTCGGCAGATCGGGTCCCGGTACGAAGCGCATCAGGGTGTCGAGGTCGGCGCCCGGGTGCTTGATCAGGTGCCGGGCGGCGGCGATGATCTCGCCCAGGTTGTGCGGCGGCATGTTGGTCGCCATCCCGACCGCGATCCCCGACGAGCCGTTGACCAGCAGGTTCGGATAGGCAGCCGGGAGCACCCCGGGCTCGCGTTCCTGGCCGTCGTAATTCGGCTCGAAATCGACGGTGTCCTCGTCGATCGACTCCGTCATCAGCGAGGTCGCGTCGGCCATCCGGCACTCGGTGTACCGCATGGCGGCCGGCGGGTCGTCGTTGCCCAGGGAACCGAAGTTGCCGTGCCCGTCGACCAGCGGGAGGCGCATGGAGAAGGACTGCGACAACCGCACCAGCGCGTCGTAGATCGAGGCGTCGCCGTGCGGATGCAGCTTGCCCATGACCTCGCCGACGACCCGGGCGCACTTCACGTAGCCGCGGTCGGGCCGCAGCCCCATCTCGTTCATCTGGTAGAGGATGCGCCGGTGTACGGGCTTCATACCGTCACGGGCGTCCGGCAGGGCCCGTGAGTAGATCACCGAGTACGCGTACTCGAGGAAGGAGCCCTGCATTTCATCGACCACGTCGATGTCGAGAATCTTCTCCTCGAAGTCCTCCGGCGGCGGGGTCTTCGTGCTGCGGCGGGCCATCGCTGCTGCGGCTCCTTCACGTGCCTGGTCTGGTAGTGACGCCGACCATTGTGGACCGTCCCACCGACAACGCCGACCGCGACCCGGGAACTTAGCCAGCTGTGAGCAGGCTTGCATACAGTGGCAGCACTGCATTCAACGCGGTCACACACGCGATCGAAGGGACGTACATGCCCATGGGTCACACGGCCACAGCCGAGGCCGGTTCCGGCGGCCTGACAGCGACCGAGCACCGGCTGGCCAATGGCCTGCGGGTGGTGCTCTCCGAGGACCACCTGACCCCGGTCGCCGCGGTCTGCCTCTGGTACGACGTCGGTTCACGCCACGAGGTCAAGGGGCGTACCGGACTTGCTCACCTTTTCGAGCACCTGATGTTCCAGGGTTCCGCCCAGGTCAAGGGCAACGGCCACTTCGAGCTGGTGCAGGGCGCCGGCGGGTCGCTCAACGGCACCACGAGCTTCGAGCGCACCAACTACTTCGAGACGATGCCCACCCATCAGGTGGAGCTGGCGCTCTGGCTGGAAGCGGACCGGATGGGCTCGCTGCTCGCCGCGCTGGACGACGAGTCGATGGAGAACCAGCGGGACGTCGTCAAGAACGAGCGCCGCCAGCGTTACGACAACGTGCCCTACGGCACTGCCTTCGAGCGGCTGACCGCCCTGTCCTACCCGGAGGGCCACCCGTACCACCACACGCCGATCGGCTCGATGGCCGACCTGGACGCGGCGACCCTGGACGACGCGCGGACCTTCTTCCGCACGTACTACGCGCCCAACAACGCGGTCCTGTCGGTCGTCGGCGACATCGACCCGGAGCAGACGCTCGCCTGGGTCGAGAAGTACTTCGGCACGATTCCCTCCCACGACGGCAAGCAGCCGCCGCGGGAGGGATCTCTTCCCGACATCGTCGGCGCGGAGCTCCGCGAAGAGGTCCACGAGGAGGTGCCCTCGCGTGCCCTGATGGCCGCCTACCGGCTTCCGCAGGACGGCACCCGGGCCTGCGACGCCGCCGACATCGCGCTGACGATCCTGGGCGGCGGCGAGTCCTCGCTGCTGCACAACCGCCTGGTACGCCGGGACCGCACGGCCGTGGCCGCGGGCTTCGGCCTGCTGCGGCTGGCCGGTGCGCCCTCGCTGGGGTGGCTGGACGTCAAGGCGTCCGGTGGTGTGGAGGTACCGCGCATCGAGGCGGCCGTCGACGAGGAACTGGCCCGCTTCGCCGCCGAGGGCCCCACGGCCGAGGAGATGGAGCGCGCCCAGGCGCAGCTGGAGCGCGAATGGCTGGACCGGCTCGGTACGGTCGCCGGTCGCGCCGACGAACTGTGCAGGTTCGCCGTGCTGTTCGGTGACCCGCAGCTCGCCCTGACCGCCGTCCAGCGGGTGCTGGACATCACCGCGGAAGAGGTCCAGGAGGTCGCGAAGGCGCGCCTGCGCCCGGACAACAGGGCGGTGCTGGTGTACGAGCCCGTCACCGCTGAAGAAGCCGAAGAGAACCGCGCGCCCGAGAGCGAAGCGACCGACCGGAACGACGAGAACGACGAGGCGGACCAGTGACCGATGCCGCAGCCGTGAGCATGACCTTCCAGCCGCAGCCCCAGCCGGGTGTCGCCAGGCCGTGGGCGTTCCCGGCCCCCGCGCGCTCCACCCTGTCCAACGGGCTGACCGTGCTGCGCTGCGACCGCCCCGGGCAGCAGCTCGTGGCCGTCGAGATCAACCTCGACGCCCCGCTGGACGCCGAGCCGGACGGACTCGACGGCGTCGCCACCATCATGGCGCGCGCCTTCTCCGAGGGGACCGACAAGCACTCGGCCGAGGAGTTCGCCGCCGAGCTGGAACGCTGCGGCGCCACACTCGACGCGCACGCCGACCATCCCGGCGTCAGGATCTCCCTGGAGGTCCCGGTGTCCCGGCTGCCCAAGGCTCTCGGCCTGCTGGCCGCCGCGCTGCGCGCGCCGGCCTTCGCCGAAAGCGAGATCGAGCGACTGGTGGGCAACCGGCTCGACGAGATCCCGCACGAGCAGGCCAACCCGGCCCGCCGCGCGGCCAAGGAGCTCGCCAAGGAGCTCTTCCCGGCCGCCGCCCGGATGTCGCGTCCGCGCCAGGGCACGGAGGAGACGGTCGTGCGTATCGACGCGGGCGCCGTCCGCGCCTTCTACGAGGGATACGTCCGGCCCGCGACGGCCACCGCGGTAGTGGTCGGGGACTTCACCGGGATCGATCTGGACGCCGTGCTCGCCGAAACCCTGGGCGACTGGCAGGGCAACGCGGCCACGCCGCGGCCGGTACCGCCGATCACCGCGGACGACACCGGCCGGGTGGTCATCGTGGACCGTCCGGGCGCCGTGCAGACCCAGCTGCTGATCGGCCGGATCGGCGCCGACCGGCACGACCGCGTCTGGCCCGCCCAGGTTCTCGGTACCTACTGCCTGGGCGGCACTCTGACGTCCCGTCTCGACCGCGTACTGCGCGAGGAGAAGGGCTACACCTACGGCGTACGCGCGTTCGGCCAGGTACTCCGGTCCGCCCCCGACGGGAGCGGCGCGGCGATGCTCGCGATCAGCGGTTCGGTGGACACCGAGTCGACGGGCCCGGCGCTCGACGACCTCTGGACGGTGCTGCGGACCCTGGCGGCGGGCGGTCTCACCGACGCCGAGCGGGATGTTGCCGTGCAGAACCTCGTGGGCGTCGCTCCGCTCAAGTACGAGACGGCCGCGGCCGTCGCGGGCACCCTCGCCGACCAGGTCGAGCAGCACCTTCCGGACGACTTCCAGGCGCAGCTGTATGCGCGGCTTGCCGCGACCGGCACGGTCGAGGCCACCGCCGCGGTGGTGAGCGCCTTTCCCGCGGACCGTCTGGTGTCGGTGCTGGTCGGGGACGCTGCGCAGATCAAGGAGCCCGTCGAGGCGCTCGGGATCGGCGCGGTGACGGTCGTATCGGGCTGAGCCGTTCGCCATAGCTGAGCCGTTCGCAGTAACGGAAGCACCCCCCGGGGCTCCGGTGGCCAAAGCGCCGCCGGGGCCCCGTTGGTGTGTCCGGCTCAGGTCGGTTCCGTGTCCGGTTTGTTGGCTAAATCGATCGTCCGTCCTGTGGCATGTGCGACACATCCTCTTGTCCGTTTGGTCCCGCCAGGACCGGCCCCTTACGGTCGCTCTCGCTGTTCCTCGCTGACCCGGTAGGCGAGCACGAACGAAAGGATCAGTCCCTTCATGGCGTTCACCCGCCCTCCCGGCAGGCACCGTGCCCCGAACCGGCCGGCCCGCAGGACCGCGGCCGCCGCGGGCGCCGTGACTCTTGCCACCGCGGGCGTCATCGGAAGCCTCGCCTCTCCGGCGATGGCCGCCGAGGCAAAGGCCCCCCACCACGAATCGGGCCGACCTGGTCCGGAGCATCATCGTCGGCGACACCGTCGCCGACCGGATCGAGGCCCAGGCCACCGCACAGCAGCACGAGGCCGACGTGGCCGCCGCGAAGGCGAAGGCCGAGAAGGAACGCCAGGCCGCGCAGCGCGCAGCGCGCGAAGCGGCCCGCAAGCGCCTCAACGCCTACGTGGCCCCGATAGCCGACTCCTACGTCTCCACCGGTTACCGGACCGGCGGCAGCCTCTGGTCCTCCGGCAGCCATACCGGCATCGACTTCCATGCCCCAGTGGCACGGTGGTGCACGCGGTCGGCGCGGGCACCGTCGTCGAGGCCGGCTGGGGCGGCGCGTACGGCAACAACATCGTCATCAAGATGAACGACGGCAGCTACACGCAGTACGGGCACCTGTCGTCCATCGGCGTCTCGGTCGGTCAGTCCGTCACCTCGAACCAGCGGATCGGTCTCTCCGGTGCCACCGGAAACGCCACCGGCCCGCACCTCCACTTCGAAGCCCGCACGACCCCCGACTACGGCTCGGACATCGACCCCGTGGCGTATCTCCGCTCGCACGGCGTCAACGTCTGACGGACGGACTCGTCCGACGGACGGTCCTCAAAAGATATCCACGGTTTACCGGGCGCCGTCGGAAATTAACCCGCCCTGTCATAGAGTCACCGAACAGGCGTCGGTCGACCGCGTTTCGCGGGGATGAAGGCGGAGGTTCGGTCATGCGCATTCCCGCGTATTCGGTGTGTACGGCTATTCGTGACGACATTATTGCGGGTGTCTTCGCACGTGGCAGCCGGCTGACCGAGGAACCCCTCGCCCGCCGCTACGGAGTCTCCCGGGTCCCGGTGCGCGAAGCGCTGCGCACCCTGGAGTCCGAGGGCTTCGTGGTCACCCGCCGCCATGCCGGTGCCTGTGTCGCGGAGCCGACCGAGCGGGAGGCCGCCGATCTGCTGGAGATACGGACCCTGCTGGAGCCCATGGGTGCGGCCGGGGCGGCCCGGCGCCGCACCGAGACCCACCTCAAGGTGTTGCGCGGCCTGGTGAGACTGGGGCAGGAGCGGGTCCGCCGGGCGCAGGGCGAGGATCTGCGGTCGCTGGGCGGGTGGTTCCAGGAGACGCTCGCCCAGGCATCGGGAAGCGCGGCGCTGACGGTGCTGCTCACTCAGCTCGGACAGAAGATCGTCTGGATGTACACCGTCGAGCAGCCCGCTGACCCGGGTGAGTTCTGGGCGGAGTGCGGGGCGATCGTGGAGGCGGTGGCTCGTCGCGACGCGGAGCGGGCCCGCTTCCTGACAGCACGGCATGCCGAGCGGGGGACCGCGCTGTACCGGCTGCGGGATCAGACGGGTGTGAGGGCTTCGCAACATGGTGTAAACACCGCGAGTGGCTCGCATTAACAATCGCGCCGTATACAAAGAATGCGGGCCGGTAATGCGGAAGCCGGATTTTCTGCTGCCCTTTTAATCCGGCTCGTCGGCCTTTTCGAACCGGCGGCCGGAAAAAACAAAGCCGCAGCGCCCGAGGAGGAGCTGCGGCTCTGGTGGCGCCGGTGGCCGGCGCGGTGCCGTCAGACGGTCTCGGGGAGCTCGTCGAGGCCCTCGGCGACCAGCTTCGCCAGACGATCCAAGGCGGCATCGGAGCCTTCCGTGTCCGAAGCGAGCACGATCTCCTCGCCGCCCTCGGCGCCGAGGCCGAGCACCGCGAGCATCGACGCGGCGTTGACCGGACTGCTGTCGGCCTTCGCGATCGTCACCGGAACGCCGGAAGCGGCGGTGGCACGGACGAAAATGGAGGCGGGCCGGGCGTGCAGACCCTCGGCCCAACCGACCTTTACGCGGCGCTCAGCCATGGTGTTGCCCTTCAAGTTCTCTGGCAGTTGTCTAGACCATTCTTGCATGCGGTCCGAGGTGCTCGGGCCCTGGCCGGTGCCCGACTGTACCGCCCCTCTCACCGCCCTGACCCGTACGCTTTCCCCATGCAGCCTCCGCTGGAGCAGAACCCGCACCAGGTGTACCCGGCCCACTGGGAAGCCGATGTGGTGCTGCGCGACGGTGGTACCGCGAGGATCCGGCCGATCACCACCGAGGACGCGGAGCGGCTCGTCAGCTTCTACGAGCAGGTGTCGCCCGAGTCGAAGTACTACCGCTTCTTCGCACCGTATCCCCGGCTCTCCGCCAAGGACGTCCATCGCTTCACCCATCACGACTACGTCGACCGGGTGGGCCTCGCGGCGATCGTGGCCGGCGAGTTCATCGCGACGGTCCGCTACGACCGGATCGGCAAGGGGGAGGCCGAGGTCGCCTTCCTCGTCCAGGACGCGCACCAGGGGCGAGGCGTCGCCTCGGCACTGCTCGAACACATCGCAGCGGTCGCCCGTGAGCGCGAGGTGAGCCGGTTCATCGCCGAGGTACTGCCCGCCAACAACAAGATGATCAAGGTCTTCACCGACGCGGGGTACGAGCAGAAGCGCAGTTTCGAGGACGGCTCGGTCCATCTCACTCTCGACCTCGAACCCACCGAGGCATCCCTCGCCGTGCAGCGGGCCCGGGAGCAGCGGGCCGAGGCCCGCTCGGTGCAGCGGCTGCTGGCGCCCCGCGCGGTGGCGGTGGTCGGCGCGGGCCGGGCGCCCGGTGGGGTGGGCCGGACCGTGCTGCGCAATCTGCTGGGCTCCGGATTCACCGGCCGCGTCCATGCCGTGAACCGCGCCTTCGCCGATGACCTCACGGAGGTGGACGGTGTCCCCGCCCACCGCTCGGTCGTCGGCATCGACGACACCGTGGACCTCGCCGTCGTGGCGGTGCCGGCCGAACACGTCCCCGCCGCGGTCGCCGACTGCGGGAAGAGCGGCGTGCAGGGCCTGGTCGTCCTGGCCGCCGGTTATGCCGAGAGCGGCCCGGAAGGGCTGCGGCGCCAACGAGAACTCGTACGGCAGGCGCGTTCGTACGGGATGCGCGTCATCGGCCCGAACGCCTTCGGCCTCATCAACACCTCCGAAGCCGTCCGGCTGAACGCGTCGCTGGCCCCCGAGTCGCCGGCCCGCGGCCGGATCGGGCTCTTCACCCAGTCCGGCGCCATCGGTATCGCCCTGCTCTCCGGGCTGCACCGGCGCGGCGCGGGACTCTCCTCCTTCATCTCGTCGGGTAACCGCGCAGATCTGTCCGGCAACGACTTCCTGCAGTACTGGCACGACGACCCGGACACCGACATCGCCCTGCTCTACCTCGAATCCATCGGCAACCCCCGGAAGTTCACCCGGCTGGCCCGGCGCACGGCAGCCGTGAAACCGGTCGTCGTGGTCAAGGGCGCCCGGCACAGCGGCAGCGCCCCGCCGGGCCACGCGGTGCCGGTGACCCGCATCCCGGACGCCACGGTCTCGGCGCTGCTGCGACAGGCGGGGGTGATCAGGGTCGACACGGTCACCGAACTCGTCGACGCGGGTCTGCTGCTCGCCGACCAGCCGCTGCCGACCGGCCCGCGGGTGGCCATCCTGGGCAATTCCGAGTCGCTGGGACTGCTGACCTACGACGCCTGCCTCACCGAACGTCTGCGGCCGCTGCCGCCCGTCGACCTGACCACGGGGGCCACCCCGCAGGACTTCCGCGAGGCGCTCGCCCGGGCGCTGGCGGACGACGGCTGCGACGCGGTACTGGTCACGGCGATCCCCTGGGTGGGGGAGAACGGCGTCACGGAATCGGGCGGCGGCGAGGTGCTGGCTGCCACGCTCCGCGAGGCGGCCGCGCAGGCGCCCTCCGCCAAGCCGGTGGCCGTGGTGCACCTGGAGATCGGCGGCCTCGCCGAAGCGCTGGCGGCAGCCACCAGCACCGCGCCGGGGTCCGCGCAGCCGGCCCCCGGCCCCGCCCGGCCGAGCAGGCAGGGCGTCGCCGGGCCCGCCCCGGGCCCCGGCCCCGGCCCGGTGGCCTCGCCCCGAGGCGGTCCCCGCCGTATCCCCGCATACCCGGCCGCCGAGCGGGCCGTCCGCGCGCTCGCCCAGGCCGTCAGATACGCGCAGTGGCGCCGCCAGTCCGCCGACGCCGGCCGGGTGCCCGAATACGACGACATCGACGAGGCCGGCGCCGCGGCCCGGATCGACGCACTTCTCGGCACCGCCCACGTCGATGTCTCCCGGGGCCTGGCCCTCTCGACCGACGACGCCTGCGAACTCCTCGGCCTGTACGGCATCCGCGTGCTGCCCGCCCGTCCGGCGCCGGACGCCGACGCCGCCGTCGCGGCCGCGGCCGGCCTCGGCTATCCCGTCGCGCTGAAGGCCACCGCACCTCACCTCCGTCACCGCCCCGACCTCGGCGGCGTCCGCCTGGACATCGCGTCCGAGGCCGGACTGCGCCGTGCCTACACCGAACTGACCGGCGCCCTCGGTACGCCCGCCGAGGTCCGCCCGGTGGTCCAGGCGATGGTGCCCCGGGGCGTCGACACCGTCGTACGGTCCGCGATCGACACGGCTGTCGGCGCTGTCCTCTCCTTCGGACTGGCCGGAGCACCGTCCGAACTGCTCGGCGACACGGCGCACCGCCTGGTCCCCGCCACCGATCGCGATGCCGCCGAGCTGATCCGAACCATCAGAACGGCCCCGCTGCTCTTCGGCTGGCGCGGCTCGGCGCCGGTGGACACCGCCGCACTGGAAGAACTGCTGCTCCGGGTGTCCCGCCTCGTCGACGACCATCCGGAGGTGGTCTCGGTCGCCCTCGAGCCGGTCGTCGTCGGACCCACCGGTCTCTCCGTGCTCGGCGCATCGGTACGCCTGGCCCCCGCGCACGCCCGCGGCGACCTCGGCCCGCGCCGCCTCCCCAGCTACTGAGCACCCGGCACGGCCGCACCCCCCAATTGCCGGTCGGTCTAAGATGGAGCCCATGGCAAAGACCGGTACGACGACCCAGGGGCTGCGCGCGGCGATCGAGCGCAGCGGCTATTACCCGGCCCTCGTGGCCGAAGCGGTGGAGGCCGCTGTCGGCAGTGAGCCGGTTGCTTCGTACCTGGTGCACCAGGAGACGACCTTCGATTCCAACGAGGTGCGACGCCATGTCACGGTCCTCGTCCTGACGGGCAACCGTTTCATCGTCAGCCACACCGACGAACAGGCCGCCGACGGCGGCTCACCCACGCCGTTCGCCACCACCTCCACCGAGTCCGTGAAGCTGGACCGGATCTCCTCGGTGGTCCTCAGCCGGGTCGTGGCCAACCCGGAGAAGTACGTCCCGGGCACCCTGCCCCGCGAGGTCGTGCTGACCATCGGCTGGGGTGCGGTCGCCCGCCTCGACCTGGAGCCCGCCGCCTGTGGCGATCCCAACTGCGAGGCGGACCACGGCTACACCGGCAGTTCCACCGCGGACGACCTGAGCCTGCGGGTGAGCGAGGCGGGCGACGGCCCGGACACCGTCCGGCAGACGCTGGCCTTCTCCCAGGCACTCTCCGAGGCGACCGCGGCAGCCGGCCGCTGATGGCCCAGCCCATCTGGCCCGACCCGAAGCCGCTCGCCCTCTCCACCGCCCCCGTCCCGGAGTACGGCTCGGGATCGCTCGCCGATCTGCTGCCGACGCTCGCCGCGGGCCAGGGCGTTCCCGGCCTCACCGCGGCGATCCCGGAACTCCAGCCGGCCGACCGGAACTGCGTCTTCCTGATCGACGGTCTCGGTTGGGAGCAGATCCGGGCGCACCCGGACGAGGCCCCCTACCTCCACTCGTTGCTGCCGACCTCGCGCGGCTCCACCGGCCGTCCGCTGACGGCCGGTTTCCCCGCCACCACGGCGACCTCGCTCGCCTCGGTCGGCACCGGCCTGCCGCCCGGGGCGCACGGGCTCACCGGCTACACCACGCGTAACCCGGACACCGGCGAGCTGATGAACCAGCTGCGCTGGAAGCCCTGGACCGATCCGTACGTCTGGCAGCCGTATCCCACGGTCTTCCAGCTCGCCGACGCGGCGGGGGTGCACACCGCGCAGGTGTCGTCGCCGGACTTCCAGCACACCCCGCTCACCAAGGTCGCGCTGAGCGGTGGCACCTTTCGCGGACAGCTGAGCGGGGAGGACCGGGTGGACCTGGCCGCGGCCCAACTCGGGGCGGCCGACCGCTCGTTGATCTACACCTACTACAGCGAGGTCGACGGCAAGGCCCACCGCTTCGGCATGGAGTCGGACGCCTGGCGCGGGCAGCTGATGTATGTCGACCGGCTGGTCCAGCGTCTCGCGGAGCAGCTTCCGCCGCGCTCCGCGCTGTATGTCACCGCCGACCACGGCATGATCGACATCCCGTTCGACGAGGAGTCCCGGATCGACTTCGACGAGGACTGGGAGCTGAGCGCCGGCGTCGCTCTGCTGGGCGGCGAGGGCCGTGCCCGGCACGTCTATGCCGTCCCCGGTGCGGCGGCCGATGTGCTGACCGTCTGGCGTGAGGTACTCGGCGAGCAGTTCTGGGTGGCGAGCCGCGACCAGGCCATCGAGGCCGGCTGGTTCGGGCCCACCGTCGGCGAGCGGGTGTACGGCCGGATCGGCGATGTGGTCGCCGCCGCCCACGCCGATGTGGTCATCACGGCGTCCCGGCGCGAGCCGAACGAGTCGGCCATGGTCGGCATGCACGGTTCCATGACCCCCGTCGAGCAGCTCGTCCCGCTCCTCGAAGTACGCTCGTAGCCCCGCCGCCGACCCGGCGCGCCGCACCCCGAACAGACTCCGAAAGGTCTCCCTCTCCTATGCCCGAGCTGGCCTTCTTCTCCGGAACGATGGACTGCGGGAAGAGCACACTGGCACTGCAGATCGGGCACAACCGCGCTGCTCGTGGCCTCCGGGGGGTGATCTTCACCCGGGACGACCGGGCGGGTGAGGGGAAGCTCTCCTCGCGCCTCGGTCTGGTCACGGAGGCGGTCGAGGCAGCTGAGGGCATGGACGTGTTCGGGTACGTCGTGGACCAGTTGTCGAAGGGCGGCAAGGTCGACTACGTGATCGTGGACGAGGCGCAGTTCCTTGCGCCCGAGCAGATCGACCAGCTCGCGCGCATCGTGGACGACCTCGGGCTGGACGTCTTCGCCTTCGGTATCACCACCGATTTCCGGACGAAGCTCTTCCCCGGCTCGCAGCGGCTGATCGAACTGGCCGACCGGATAGAGAGCCTCCAGGTGGAGGCGCTCTGCTGGTGCGGCGCCCGGGCCACCCACAACGCCCGCACGGTGGGCGGGGAGATGGTGGTGGAGGGTGCGCAGGTGGTCGTCGGCGACGTGAGCCACTCGGCGGAGGAGATCGGCTACGAGGTCCTGTGCCGCCGTCACCACCGCCGCCGGATGACCGGTGTTTCGTCGCGCGCCGGCGCGCTGTCCCCGGATGTCCTGCCGGTCACATCCGCCTGACCGTGCGTATGTTCCGTCCTGGCGGTGGGACGTGGTGACTTCGGCCCGGTGGGCGCGTTGTACAGGACGTGCCCCATCCTTCTCCGCTCTCGTCCCAGCCCTCGGCCGCGCCCGTGGTGACGAACGCTCCGCCGCCCTTCCTGTTGACGTCTGCGCAGGGCGAGGCCGCCCGTCGCCTGCTGAGCTACGTGGCAGCGTTGCCGCTGACCGGCGCCGATGCGCAGCTTCTCGCGGTGGTCGTCGCCATCCGTGCCGCGCGCAGTGGCGTCGGCAATCTCACCGGCCAGGACCTGCGGTCCCTGCGGCTGACCGACGCGGAAGGAGCCCTCACCGCTGTCGCCGGTCTGGGATGGCAGGCGCAGGGTGACCTGCTGGGCGGCGATCCCGCTACCCCGGTGGCCATCCTGGTGCCCGATCTGGCGGACGAGACGGATCGCAGGCTGCCCTTCGGAAAGCTGATGCGGTCCCGGGTCTCGGGGTGGACCACCCGGGCCCTCAGCGCGAAGCCGGTCAAGAAGACCTCGCCGGCCGCCCGGCTCGCAGCGCTGTTCCTCGCCGCCCACAGCTCACCCGACCGCCAGGGGGTTCTTCCCGACGGTCTGCCCGAGGACAGCCGGGCCGCGCTGCCCGAACTGCTCACCAAGGGCTTTCTGACCGAACTCGATGACAACAGGTACTGTCTCGCCGATACCGTTGGGCACCTGTCCGGTCTGTACCTCAGCCCCGAGTACCGGGCGGCCGCCGACCTCCTGCGCTGGAAGGCGTGGAAGGAGGAGGCGAGTGCGGCGTTGCGCAGGCATGTGGAGGCCGTCGAGCAGTGTCCGCTGTGTGATGTGCCCACGGAGCGGGTGGCGGAGGCGTTCATGGCCAAGCCGGTGCCTTCGCCGTTCCTGTCCTGGGTGCGCACCGCTTACGGTGAGTGGAAGGACAGTCACCCCGACCGCGGCCCCCTGGCAGCCCGATTCGCCGCGGCTTTCCGCGCGGAACACGGCCACGGCCCCTCCGGCAAGCAACTCTGCGAGGGTGTGGGCTGGGGAGACCAGCCGAGCGAGCTGCGGAGCTTCATCGTCCGACGGCTCATCGCCAATGAATGGCTGACCAGCACTGCGCCGGTGCCGTGGACTTTGCGCCCGGGCCGAGCCGCCCGGGCCGCCGCTGGAGTTGCTGCCCCAGCCGTGGCACGTGCTACCGCACCGCGCTGACGAAGGCCGGCCGGGGGAGCGGACTCAGTCCTTACCCTCCAGTTCGCCCTCCGTCTCGAGGAACACCTTGCGGAGCTCGGCGAGCGCGGCGGGGTCCGGCTCCGCCCACATGCCGCGCGACTCGGCCTCCAGCAGACGCTCCGCGATGCCGTGCAGCGCCCAGGGGTTGGCCTCCTGGAGGAACGCGCGGTTCTCCGGGTCCATCACATAGGTCTCGGTGAGCTTGTCGTACATCCAGTCGGCCACCACCCCGGTCGTGGCGTCGTACCCGAAGAGGTAGTCGACCGTGGCGGCGAGTTCGAAGGCGCCCTTGTAGCCGTGCCTGCGCATCGCGGCGATCCATCGCGGATTCACCACCCGGGCGCGGAACACCCGGGAGGTCTCCTCGACCAGAGTGCGGGTGCGGACCGTTTCGGGCCGGGTGGAGTCACCGATGTAGGCCTCCGGAGCCGTCCCCTTCAGGGCGCGGACGGTGGCCACCATGCCGCCGTGGTACTGGAAGTAGTCGTCGGAATCGGCGATGTCGTGCTCGCGGGTGTCGGTGTTCTTGGCGGCGACCGCGATGCGCTTGTAGGCGGTCTCCATCTCGGCACGAGCCGGCCGGCCGTCCAGTTCACGGCCGTAGGCGTACCCGCCCCACACCGTGTAGACCTCGGCGAGGTCGGCGTCGGTGCGCCAGTCCCGGGAGTCGATGAGCTGAAGCAGACCGGCGCCGTAAGTGCCCGGGCGGGAGCCGAAGATACGGGTGGTGGCGCGGCGTTCGTCGCCGTGCTCGGCCAGGTCGGCCTGGGCGTGCGCGCGTACGTGGTTCGCTTCGGCCGGTTCGTCGAGGGAGGCGGCCAGCCGTACCGCGTCGTCCAGCAGGCCGATGGTGTGCGGGAAGGCGTCCCGGAAGAATCCGCTGATGCGCAGGGTGACATCGATCCGGGGCCGGCCGAGGTCGGAGAGCGGGATGGGCTCCAGGCCGGTGACCCGGCGGGAAGCGTCGTCCCACACCGGCCGGATGCCCAGCAGGGCGAGCGCCTCCGACACATCGTCGCCGGAGGTGCGCATCGCGCTCGTACCCCACAGCGAGAGGCCCACCGAGGTCGGCCAGTCACCGTTGTCGGTGCGGTAGCGCTCGAGCAGGGAGTCGGCCAGGAGCTGTCCGGTCTCCCAGGCGAGGCGTGACGGCACGGCCTTCGGGTCGACGGAGTAGAAGTTCCGCCCGGTCGGCAGGACGTTGACCAGTCCTCGCAGCGGCGACCCGGACGGCCCGGCCGGGACGAAACCGCCGTTCAGCGCGTGCACGGCGTGGTCGATCTCATCGGTGGTGGCGGAGAGCCGGGGAACGACCTGGCGGGCCGCGAAGTCCAGGATGTCGGCCACCTGACGGGGTCGGCCGGAGGCGACGGAGCCGACCGCGGCCGGATCCCAGTCCGCGTCCTCCATCGCCTGGACCAGGGCGCGGGCCTCCTCCTCCACCGCGTCGGCGGATGTCCGGGTGGCGGCCGCCTCGTCGAGGCCGAGCGCCTCGCGCAGCCCGGGCAGCGAGGTCGTGCCGCCCCAGATCTGACGGGCCCGCAGGATGGCGAGCACCAGATTGACCCGCGCCGCACCGGCCGGCGGCGCACCCAGCACATGGAGACCGTCGCGGATCTGCGCGTCCTTGATCTCGCAGAGCCAGCCGTCGATGTGCATGATGAACTCGTCGAAGCCCTCGTCGTCCGGGCGGTCCTCGAGGCCCAGGTCGTGGTCCAGCTTCGCGGCCTGGATCAGCGTCCAGATCTGCGCCCGGACCGCCGGCAGCTTGGCCGGGTCCATGGCGGCGATGGCCGCGTGCTCGTCGAGGAGTTGCTCCAGACGCGCGATGTCCCCGTACGACTCGGCGCGCGCCATCGGCGGCACCAGGTGGTCGACCAGGGTGGCGTGCACCCGGCGCTTGGCCTGGGTGCCTTCACCCGGGTCGTTGACCAGGAAGGGGTAGACGAGCGGCAGATCACCCAGTGCCGCGTCGGGGCCGCAGGCCGCGGAGAGCCCGGCGTTCTTGCCGGGCAGCCACTCCAGGTTGCCGTGCTTGCCGAGATGCACCATCGCTTCCGCGCCGAAGCCGCCGTCCTCGCGGGCGGCCTGGATCCAGCGGTAGGCGGCCAAGTAGTGGTGGGAGGGCGGCAGATCGGGGTCGTGGTAGATGGCGATGGGGTTCTCGCCGAAGCCGCGCGGCGGCTGGATGAGGATGAGCAGATTGCCACGGCGCAGCGCCGCGAGCACGATGTCGCCCTCGGGGTTGCTGCTGCGGTCCACGAACATCTCGCCGGGCGGCGGACCCCAGTGCCGCTCGACCGCGTCCCGCAGTTCCCGGGGGAGCCGGGCGTACCAGCGCCGGTAGTCGGCGGCCGGGATACGGACCGGGTTGCGGGCCAGTTGTTCCTCGGTGAGCCACTCCTGGTCGTGGCCACCTGCCTCGATCAACGCGTAGATCAGCTCGTCGCCGTCGCCGGACTCGAGCCCCGGGACGGGCTCCTCGCCGAAGTCGTAGCCGTCCGCGCGCAGTCGGCGCAGCAGGGCCACGGCGCTCGCAGGGGTGTCGAGACCGACCGCGTTGCCGATGCGGGAGTGCTTCGTCGGGTAGGCCGAGAGGACCAGCGCGAGTCGCTTCTCCGGGTTCGGCACATGGCGAAGCCGCGCGTGGCGCACCGCGGTTCCGGCGACCCGGGCGGCCCGCTCCGGGTCGGCCACATAGGCCGGCAGCCCGTCCTCGTCGATCTCCTTGAAGGAGAACGGCACGGTGATCAGCCGGCCGTCGAACTCCGGCACCGCGATCTGACTGGCGGCGTCCAGCGGCGAAACGCCCTCGTCGTTCTCCTCCCAGGCGCTGCGGGAGCCGGTCAGACAGAGCGCCTGCAGGATCGGCACGTCGAGCGCGGCGAGCGCACCCGCGTCCCACGCCTCCTCGTCCCCGCCCGCCGAGGCCGCGGCCGGTTTGGTGCCGCCCGCCGCGAGTACGGTGGTGACGATCGCGTCCACGCTGCCGAGTGCGGCGAGCAGTTCGGGTTCGGGGGCGCGCAGCGAGGCGACGTACAGCGGCAGTGCCCGGCCCCCGGCGTCCTCCACGGCGCCGCACAGCGCGTCGATGAACGCGGTGTTGCCGCTCATGTGGTGGGCCCGGTAGTAGAGCACCGCGATCAACGGGCCGTCGGCCCCCTCGCGTTCGGTGCGCTCCAGAGGGCCCCAGGTGGGAGCGGCGGCGGGCGGGTCGAAGCCGTGGCCGGTCAGCAGCACGGTGTCGGAGAGGAAGCGGGCCAGCTGTTCGAGATTGCCGGGGCCACCGTGCGCGAGGTAGGCGTGCGCCTCGGCCGCGATGCCGATGGGCACCGTGGAGGCTTCCATCAGCTGGGCGTCGGGGGCCTGTTCGCCGGTGAGGACCACCACCGGCCGGTCGCCGGAGAGCAGCAGGTCGATGCCCTCCTGCCAGGCACGCAGCCCACCGAGCAGCCGGACGACGACGAGGTCGGCACCGTCCAGCAGAGCGGGCAGCTCACTCAGGTCGAGCCTGGCCGGGTTGGCGAACCGGTACGGCACGGGGCCGCCCGCCGCACGGGCGCTGAGCAGGTCGGTGTCGGAGGTCGACAACAGCAGGAGCACGCGGCGCCCGGCCTTCCTCGGGGTCCGCGCCCCGGGCAGTGATGAAGACGGCGGGAGTTCCTGGCTCATCCGGTTCGCACCGGATTCACAGTGGCGGGACCGCGCCGGATTCGCACCGGGCTTCCTCCCCGAGAAGCTGTTGTCCGACCCCCGCTGGGCGGGGGCGGGGGGGGGGGGGCAACAGGGTGGGCCGCGGGGGTGGGGGGGGTGGGGCGGGGGAGCCGCGGGGGGGGGAGA